>CAZAXL010000001.1:0-121220 GCA_964489145.1 uncultured Gammaproteobacteria bacterium
GGGTGGTTGAGGAGACTTGAACTCCCGACCTTCCCCTCCACAGGGGGACGCTCTAACCAACTGAGCTACAACCACCATGTATAATTTAAAACTATGTCTCTAAAATAATCCCACCTAACTTTCTTCAGTATTTTTATCGTGGTGAATCAAGAAATGACAATTATAACAAACCCAGACTAAATTCGATTCTTTGTTGTTTCGTCTGTTGTGATCCAAATGATGAACGCTCAAAATTCTCTCATCTGTCAATCCGCATCGTTCACAAACTGGAACTTTTCCCAGTCCTTTTAATATTTCTCTATAGACACTAATTCCACCCATCCAATTTGGATGTTTTTCCCCGATAAAATATCCATTTCTCCACTTGGTTTGACATGATTTACTACAGAAAAACTTTCCACTAACCGAGTTCTTCTGTCTGGTAAGCGATCTGTATGTTTTTTTACCACAAATATAGCAATCAACAACCTTACCGTTACATTGTGCCTTACTTCTACAAAACGCTGAGCAATATTTACCCCACCCCATTTTTTGATGGCTAGGTTTTGCATAAAAATTCCTACCACAAATTTCACAAAGTGCATTTGGCATCTAGATTAATTATAATGTCAAAGGGCATCATTCAGCAAGAACAGGCGATCTAACCACACCGTTCCTCCGATCCCCCTTTCAGTATTACTGTCTAATTTTACGGAGAACATCTATATTTTACCACGAGGCATGCTATTTTGCCGAATGGTAAGTCACCTGTTATAATTTACTCTACTCAAAAAAATGAAGGAGTTTTTTCAAAGAAATAAAGTCTTCATAATAGTAGTTCTGGCTACTCTCGCCGTGATTGTGGGAGGAATATTTCTTATGGATGGTGGAAGCTCTCCCCAGACAAATTTTACTGCTGTTAATTCCTCAATTCTGGTTCCAACAGGTGTTTATGAAACGTCGGGCTTTGTTGATGGAAAATATCTTGCCGCAAGCCCTTCAGCCACCGTTACTCTGGTTGAATTTGGGGATTACGAGTGTCCCGCTTGTGCCGTTTACGCTCCCTTTGTCAAACAAGTTTTAACCGAATTTGCCGGCAAAGTAACTTATGTATTCAGAAACTATCCCCTGCCTCAACACAAAAATGCTTCCATTTCATCGTATGCGGTAGAAGCAGCCGGAGTTCAGGGTAAATATTGGGAAATGCAGGAAAAAGTATATGCGACCCAAAACGATTGGGTAAAGTCATCCGATCCGACAAGTCTTTTTGTTGAATATGCCAAGGGTTTGGGGTTAAACACGGATCAATTTCTTTCGGACATGGGTTCTCAAAAAGTAAAAAATATTGTACAAAGAGACACGAATGACGGAAACACAGTGAGACTGAACGAAACCCCCACTTTTTATATTAACGGCAAGAAAGTTACTCTTTCGGGAGATCCAAACCAGCTTAAAAACTTAATTCGGACGGAGCTTGGTATATAACTATTTTCTGGAGATCGAATAAATTGTCGGATAGTATAGAAACGCAGCCGGAGAATCTTCCACCAAAAACCTTTGAAAATCCAAATAAATTTTCTTTCGTGATTCCAAGTCAATCTGGCTTCTCCCGTCCTCCAAAAGTTTATCAACTCTGGGATCCTCGTACCGGGTAATGTTGGTCGATGTCTGGGTCGAATGCCAAATGGAATATTGATCGGGATCATCCGGTATGTCAAAAATTGCCAAAAAAGCCTGAAAATCGGTAGGTATGGTAGAAATAACTTGCAAGTTTATGTTTACACCCACTGCCCGCCAATCGTTTGCTATCAATTCTGCTTTACTTAAAAGCAGTGGCGAAGTTGATAAATTTATTGAAATCTCATCGAGTTTGTTTGTCTTTTTATAATCATCAATCATCTGTTTAGCTTTGGCCGGATCATAATCATAGGGTTTAACCTGGGGGTTATAGGCCCATGAATCCATTGAAATGGGACTTGTAGCACGCACTCCGCCGAGTTTTGTTTTATCTATTGCGTAGGATAATGCCTGGCGCAGGTTTTTTTCCTGCAAAGTATTGTCCTTTGTGTTGAAAAATACAGCCACAAATTCACCGGTATCTGTGATGCTATCTATTTTAACCTTCGGCCAGGCGTCAAAAGGTGAGATACTAAACAAATCCTCAAGTTTGTCTACCTGTCCAAGCTCAAAAGCGGTCTTGGTACGTTCCTCTGTGGGATAAAATTTATAAACTATTTTTTCTTTATCTTTTGAAATAAGATCTATCTGCTCAACAATGGAGCCATTCAATGAAATTTTGGAAACTTTCCACTCGCCTGTTCCCAAAAGACCGGATTTAAAAGTCGGGCGCGAAACCACAGCAGGAAAAGCAGAGTAGGCATTTTGGAGCTTAAATATAATTGTTTTGTTATCCGGCTGCTCGATGGTTACATCAGAGAATTGGTAATTAATATTTTTACTTGTTAGCTTTTCTCCGTCCTGCCAATAAATATTATCCTTTAGCGTAAATGTCCAGGTTTTTCCTTTGTCCGTTGTTTCCCATGAAGAGGCTAAATTGGGAATAACGCTTCCGTCAGAGTCGATTTTTGTCAAACCGTCACCGATTAATCTTAAAATTGAAGCAGGTAAGTTGCTCACGACATATCTCCCTGTTTCCCCGATTCTTATTGTTTGGTTCAACCCGATGGCAGGAAGTAAAAAATTTAATAAAAAGAAGAAAACAACACCCAACCCTATTCCTAGAAAAATTAAAATTTTGAATCTGGAAAAAAATGCTCCAATTAACCTAAAAATATAGCGGAGATTTAACATTAATAATTAAAAAACAAGCTGCAGGATGGATACGGCAATAAACAAAAAGACAACGACAAAAGTTAAGCGGAAAACCAGTTTTTCCAACCCCCTTCTTGTAAAAGAAGCGCCACCTATACCACTCGACCTGCCAAAACCGGTTCCTCTGGCTTGAATTAACACCAAACCAATCAGTGCTACTGATACGATTATCTGTACAATAGTTAAAATTTGCTTCATTCCAAGTCTAATTATAACACCCCACCCTTATTTTAGTAACCAATCGATGAACGAAGATATTATAGAAATAATAAATGAAAACGCAATGAAGGCTGCTACCCCGCCCAAGGAAATCTGCGGGATTGATATCCAATAAGAGGAAAAACCCTTAAACGCAAAGTCCACAATTTTAAATCCGGGTACAACTAGGGTGACAATATAGAGGGTGATCGCGTACCCCACCCACCTAAAAAGCCCAAATGTTATTAAATTTATAGGCAGAAGAAGAATATTAATGATGGGTTTTACAACAAGAGATGCCAGGGTTAAAGCAACCCCTGTCAAAAGAACCGTGTTTGTTCCGTTGGTAAACACCATTCCCGAAACTGCCAATGAAATAAGATATAAAGATACGGCGTTAATGAGGAAGTGTTTCAAAGCATGTCGTATCATAAGTTAAGTATATGACATGTAGTTTTAGCTTTCAAATAATGATCTTGAAAAAAGCCTGTGATGATATGATTGTGCAAATCGATGGGCTTCGTCGCGGATCCTCTGCATTAGGTTTAAGGTGGGACCTTTTGAGAATTTATGTTCTTTGATATTAGCCGTTCCTGAATTTTTAACCGGTATGATCAGTGTTTCGAACCTTTTTGCCAAACCAACAACAGGTATCTTGTCTTTTTCAAACTCTTTCAAAAAGACCGAGAGCTGTCCCCATCCCCCGTCAACTACTATTAAGTCGGGTCTACCCCAGTCGGACAGGTGTTTCTTTCGTCTTCTTGCCACCTCCCGCATTGATTCGTAATCATCATTGCCCTTTTTTTGAATAATTCGGAAGTGACGATATAAACTTTTTTCAGCGGCGCCTTCAATGAATGTGACCATGGAAGCAGTAGCATTTGAACCGGAAATGTGGGCAACATCAAAACACTCAATCCTTTTTAAAGAACCGACAGACATCTTGTACAAATTCAGGATCTTTTTAAAGTCGGTTAACTCTTTATTTCTGATATCTTCATACAGATTAGGATTTTCTATGTAGTACTCAACCGGAGTTTTTGATTTTGTGATGTACTCCAATTTTTGTATTTTATCGCGCAATGTCGCCGCCTCCTCAAAATTCTGATTATCGGAAAGACTCTTCATTTCTTTTTCTAAATCTTTTTTGAGAGAGTCGATATTTCCGTTCAGAAGCGACTTAATATTTTTTATGTTTTTGTGGTACTGTTTTTTAAATTTTAATTTTAAATCTTCGTTTTTTATTCCCTCTATCCTATTCGGACACGGATCACAAAGTCCTATTTGTGAATATAGACATGCTCTTTTTCCGATTTTGTGTTCGGAGTATGGGAAAATACGTCTTAGCATTTTTAAAACTCCCCTAACGTTGCCTGAAGAAGGAAAAGGACCGTATGTTGCAATATCGGGGGTATTTTTCAAGTTTGATTTTCGGGCGGTTATGACTCTGGGATACCCTTCATCCGTTATTTGGATATACAAAGGATGTTTATCATCCTTGGCAATAATATTATATTTGGGTAGGTATAGTTTAATAAGTTTTGCCTCCAGGAGAAGCGCTTCAAGTTCACTTGAAACTTTAATATAAGAAATATATTCTGCATCGTCCATCAGCCTTTTTGTTTTTGGTTCAAGGTTTAAGCCAAAATATGAAGAGATCCTCCTTTTTAAGTTAATAGCCTTTCCAACATAAATCGGTAAATGATTTTTGAAGTATATATAAACTCCGGGACTTTCGGGAAGATCCAGATAAATCTTAGGTGTTATTCTTATTTTCGGGAGTTTGGTCAATAGGTTTTGCATTATTTTTATTTATAGAAGCTCTTATTTTAGCAAATACAGAAAATATTTTAATTTTTTTGACCTTAACAAGAATAAAAACAGTAATAAATATCAAAAAGGCGGTGACCACCAGCAGGCTGTCGACGACAATCTGCTTTTTGTTTGTCATTATTTCTGCCTGACTGGAATTAACTTGCACCTTGATTACATTCGGCATATCTTTTCCAAGGAAACTGTGGGGAAGAGTGATCTGAATTTGCTTATTCGAATACGGAGGCAGTACTTCTATGACATCTCTGGTTTTTTCAGAAGAGTCGTAATAAATTGTTGGGTATACCGAATAAAGAGCCGCCGGTCCGGGGTTTGATATTGTTGTCGTATAGATTGAACTGAAAAATGGCAGAACTCTGTAGGATTTAATGGAAACAGTCGGGACGCTAATTCGGGTAGAAGGAAGTTGACCGAAAGAAACAAAAACATCTTTTTGCGGATTTGGTCCGAGTTTATATGATCCCGGAGGATAAGGTAGGGTTGAACTTTTTCCGTGTATTACGAATGCAAAATGCCTTAGGTCGAGTTTGTTGAAATAGTCCACGCCCCCCGTAGTTGATCCCCAAGTCGGGTCAACAGGAATCCAAATACCCTTTTCTTTATCGTAATATTCCGGCCATGCATGCAAAACATCGGCTACCAAACTAAGAGGCTGGAGTTCGGGATTTTCCGTATAGGCAAATCCATTTACTTCACGGGCAGGAATACCTGCAGCCCTGGCAATGGCAATGAAAAGGTCCGTAAACTCCATGCATATCGCCTGGGTTGAATTTTGCAACGCCTTTACCGCACCCAACCTTTGTACATTGGGCTGGACACGACTGAAATCGTATTTTAGGGTTTGCGAAACATAATCATATATGGCTTTGGGCGTCTTAAGCTCTCTGGCCAATTCTTGGATTTTTGGATCACTCACCTGCCAATATCCATCTTCTTTTAAGCTGTCGTTAAGTTCCTGATTTGTTGCCTTCGGGAAAGATCTGTAACTTGCAAAAATTTGAACGGCTCCGGAGACTGCAATGTCGATTCTTTGTCTTGGGTCAAGATCATATGTTGCAAGCCAGTTTCCGTCCGAATCCACGCTGACATTTGTTGGTTTGGGATCAATTTTTTGTATGTAAACCTTTTGAAAAGCGGTATCGGGGGGAAGTGCGATTTGAGTACTTGAGGGTCTGGAAAGAGGGTTTTCCAGATGGTACAAAAGGTTAAAAGAAAAAATTTGAAATTGTCCATAGCCGGCACTAACCCCTGTTTGTATCAAACTATTTCGTCCAAAAGAATAAACATATCCCGACTCCCCCAGCTCACTTGAATCAGGTTTTGGCGAAATATAGGCCTCAAGCCCAAAACTTTTTGGTATTTTGAGTATTAATTGATAGTTTCTGAAATTAGTCTGATCTCCCAGTCTTGGAATTGAAATTTCCCAGACCTCACCTGTCCTTACGGCAAAGCTGGAATTTTCATAAGTAATAGTAAAATGTCTTTGGGTTCCTTTTCCAACGCTCGAATCAGGAAAAGTTATTTTTATATTGGTTACGTCTCCATCTTTTGAAATTTCCGTGGGGAATCCTACCCCTTTATCGCTTTCTGCTTTAACATTTGTTGCGTCAATGTTTTCAAGACCGAGCGTATAGGTGGTGGCATATAAATTGGAAAAGTTATTTTCCAAAGTTACATTGTGTGTGACAAGTGTTTTTCCGGATTCCTGGACACTGTAGATAACATTTGCATCAACAAAAAATTCATCCTGCGCCGATACGGAAGATGGTAAAAAATAAAAAGCAGAGAGCAAAAGAAAAACGAGAAACTTCCAAAACTTCATGTAATTAGTATAACTGAAATTATCTCAAATATTCTCCTGTATATGAAGCCTTAACCTTGGCTATATCGCTTGGTTTTCCTGTTGTTACAATTTTTCCTCCTGCGTCTCCCCCCTCGGGTCCCAAATCGATAACCCAGTCGCTGTTTCTAATAACATCTAAATTATGCTCTATTACAAAAACTGAATTACCTTTTTGAACAAGTAGTTTTAACACCCGCATTAATTTCTCAACATCGGCAAAATGGAGTCCTGTGGTCGGTTCATCCAAGATGTAAACTGTTCTGCCGGTTGCCCTTTTGGAAAGCTCCGTTGCCAGCTTTACCCTTTGTGCTTCCCCTCCCGAGAGAGTTGTTGCGGGCTGTCCCAGCTCCATGTACCCAAGACCGACCAACGACAATGTTTCAAGTTTCTGTTCAATTTGAGAGTGTGCGTGGAAAAATTCCAATGCTTCGTCCACAGTCATATCTAAAATTTCTGCGATATTTTTACCCCGATATACAACCTCCAGAGTTTGGGCATTGTAGCGTTTTCCGTGGCATACATCGCAAGTAACCCAGATATCGCTCATAAATTGCATTTCAATCTTTATCTGCCCCTGGCCTTCACAAGATTCACATCTGCCGCCCCTGACATTAAAAGAAAATCTTCCTTTTTTAAACCCCGCGGCTTTAGCATCGTGGGTAGCTGTAAAAACGTCACGGATTGGATCAAAAAGTCCCGTATACGTCGCCGGATTACTTCTGGGAGTTCTACCTATCGGGCTCTGATCGATTAAAATTGCCTTATCAATATTTTCCAATCCCTCAATTCTTTTATATCCGCCGGATTCCCCACGGTAATTTGAATTCAACTCTTTCTGAAGGGCCGGAAACAGTGTTTCAACCAGGAGCGTGGACTTGCCCGATCCCGAAACTCCGGTAATGGAAATAAGTTTTCCCAAAGGAAATTCTACATCAATATTTTTTAGATTGTATTGATTTGCGCCGTAAATTTTTAGTTTTGAGGCTTCACTTTGTAATTTCAGGTTTGAAATCTGAGACGGCAACTCAACTTTCTTTTTGCCCGATAAATATTTACCTGTGATTGATTTTGCACTTTTCTCAATTTCTTCGGGAGTTCCCGTGGCGATAACCTCTCCGCCGTGCTTGCCTGCACCCGGACCGAAATCGGCAATCCAGTCGCTTTGCTTCATCATGGTTGCGTCATGCTCAACGACAACTACGGTATTCCCCAAATCTCTGAGATTTTTGAGCGTGTCAATAAGTTTCTGATCATCTCTGGGGTGAAGGCCAATTGTCGGTTCATCAAGAACATACAGCACTCCGGTCAAACCCGATCCGATTTGACTGGCAAGTCTGATTCTCTGAGCCTCACCTCCAGAAAGAGATCCCGCAACGCGATTCAAAGTCAGATATTCAAGTCCTACGGAAAGTAAAAATTTCAACCGTCCTTGAGTTTCTTTAATAATCAACCTGCTGATTTCTTTTTCCCTACCATTCACTTCATTGATATATATTAATGAAGTAACCCACTCGAGAGCTTTGACGATAGACATTTCAGTTACCTGGGCGATAGACAGACCCCCGATTGTTATGGAAAGCGCCTCTTTTTTAAGCCTTAAGCCGTTGCATTCAGGACAAAGCTTTTCTCTCATATACTTTTTGATCTCCTCTTTTACCCAGTCACTTTCGGATTCTGCGTATCTTCTTTCCAGCTCCGCAATAAATCCATAGAAATCCTGCCAGATATAAGTTTCCCTGCCAAATCTATTTGTTCCGTAAACATGGTATTTTTTATCTCCCGTACCGTTTAATAAAATATCTTTTTCTTTTTCACTAAAATCTTTAATGGCTTTATGCATATCGATTGAGTTTTCCTCACACATTTTCTTAATTACACGTCCGTACCAGGTTTCATGTTCAAACATGTTTGAGAAAGGCAGGATTCCACCCTCCATGATCGAAAGTTCCTCTGAAAATATAAGTTCAGGTTCGGCTTTTAGGATTTTTCCTAAACCCGTACATGTTGGGCAAGCTCCTTGAGGAGAGTTAAAAGAGAAACTTCGGGGTTCGATTTCAGGAAGGCTAATATTGTCTACCGGACAGGCAAATCTTTCCGAGAAAAGATGGTCCTCAAACTTTTTAGGATTTGTCGGCATAGTGAACTCTTTATCCTGGACATGTGCCAGAATAACCATTCCTTCGGACAAATTAAGAGACTGTTGGATAGAATCTGCAAGTCTGTTCTTTAGCTCCGTTTTGGAGGACTGTCCCTTGAGGCTGTCTGTCGAAAGCGCAATCCTATCGGTAACGGCTTCAATGGTGTGTTTGTTTGTTTTGATAAGGATAAGGTCCTCAGACAAATCGTGAATAAATCCGTCGATTCTTACTTGTCTGTAGCCCTTGCTTTTTAAATTTTCAAAAAGCTGCGAGAATTCACCTTTTCTGGCTACAACCATCGGAGAAAGAACCAAAAACCAGGCTTTTTTATCTGCTTTGGCGGTGGTTTCAATCAAATTCATTGTCTGGTCTACAATTTGGTCGAGGGTCTGATGGGAAATCTCTCTGCCGCAAACCGGACAGTGCGGGTGTCCGATTCTGGCAAAAAGAAGTCTCAAATAGTCATAAATTTCAGTTACCGTTCCCACTGTGCTTCTGGGGTTGTGGGATGTTGTTTTTTGGTCAATGGAAATTGCGGGAGACAGGCCTTCAATAGAGTCCACGTCAGGCTTTTCCATAATACCCAGGAATTGTCTTGCGTAGGAAGAAAGGGACTCAACATATCTTCTTTGTCCCTCGGCATAAAGCGTGTCAAAGGCCAATGAGCTTTTTCCTGACCCCGAAACTCCTGTTAAAACAACAAGTTTGTTTTTGGGGATATCAAGATCAACATTTTTAAGATTGTGCTGTCTGGCGCCCCTGATTTTGATGACGTTTTCCATACAAAGTACCCGCCGGTTTTATCCGGTGGACGCTGAAATTATAACATACGGGTTCGGGGGGATAAATTTGTTATTCCTGAAGAGACCTTACCTTGTCTCTAATCTCTGCAGCAAGTTCAAAATTCAGATCCTGAGCTGCTATGCGCATTTCGGTTGTTAAATTTTTAATCAGACGTTTCTTTTCCATAGGCGTCATTGCGTCAACTTCCAAATGAGGAAGGCTATCATAAACCGGCTCTTTTGATCCAAATACCCAGGAACCCCGTTCGCCTTGTTGGTTCTCAATTATGCGCTCCCGAATTGGTTTACTAATGCTCACGGGCGTAATGTTGTGTTTTTTGTTGTATTCAAGCTGGTAGGCACGCCTTCTTTTAACTTCGGAGAGAGCCCTTTCCATTGACCCTGTTATCTTATCGGCATACATAATAACGCGGCCCTCAACGTGTCTGGCGGCCCTACCCATCGTTTGAATAAGGGTTACATCACTTCGAAGGAATCCTTCTTTGTCCGCATCAAGTATGGCTACCAGGCTCACTTCGGGTAGATCCAGGCCTTCTCTGAGGAGGTTAATTCCCACCAGGACATCATATTTTCCGTTCCTAAGATCATCCAGAATGTCGGTTCTATCGAGTGTAGCTACATCTGAATGCAGATATTGAACCTTTAGTCCTTGTTCATTCAAATATGTAGTCAAGTCCTCCGCGGTCTTTTTAGTTAAAGTTGTGACCAAAGTACGCTGTTTTTTTGAAGTAACTTTCTTGATTTCTTCGATAACGTCGGCTACCTGATTTTTTACGGGTTTTATTTCAACTAACGGATCCGGAATTCCGGTGGGCCTAACCAAAATCTCCGTGATTTTGCCGCCACTCATGCTGACTTCCCAATCCTTGGGTGTTGCCGAACTGGCTATAAAATTCGGAATTCTTCTCATAAATTCTTCAAATTTCAATGGTCTGTTGTCCAAGGCAGAGGGAAGCCTGAAACCATAGTCAATCAAAGTTTGTTTTCTTGCCAGGTCTCCGTTAAACATTCCCCTTATCTGCGAAAAAGTCATGTGAGACTCGTCAACAAGAAGCAGCCACTTATCTTTGTATGGTTCATTAAAATAGTCGAGGAGAGAAAAAGGAGGATCTCCAGGGCTCCTGCCGTCAAAATATCTTGAGTAATTCTCGATACCTTTGACATAGCCCACTTCCTTAATCATCTCCATGTCATAGGTAACTTTTTGGGCAATTCTGTGTGCTTCCAGTTCTTTTCCTTCGGATTTTAGTTCTCTCACTCTTTTATCAAGGTCGAACATTATTTTTGCAAAAACCTCGCTATAGTTATCCGGATTGGTCATAAAATGCTTAGCAGGATAAAGAACAAAGGTTGTTGGGTCGAATTCATTTTTGCTTTTGGTTACAGTTCCCGTAACAGGGTTAATCATTTCTATTTTCTGAATTTTATCTTCACCAAATTCAATATGGATTCCCTCATCCAGATAGGCCGGATAAATGTCGATTGCGTTGCCTCTAACTCTAAAAGTTCCGCGGTTGAATCCGAAGTCGCTTCTTTCATATTGTAAATCCACGATTCTGTCGATAATCTGTTCTCTTCCTACTTTCATTCCTTCAGTAATTTCAAGAACAAAATGACCGTATTCACGGGGAGAACCAATGTTGTAAATACAGGATACGGAAGCAACCACTATAGTATCGGATCTGGTCAGTAAGTTTGTTGTTGCGGCAAGACGAAGCTTGTCTATTGTTTCGTTTATATCGGCATCCTTTTCAATGTAGGTATCTGTTGAGGGAATATATGCCTCCGGCTGATAATAATCATAGTACGAAACGAAATATGAAACTGCATTTTTCGGAAAGAGATCGCGCATTTCCTGATAGAGCTGAGCTGCCAGGGTTTTGTTGTGCGAAATAATGAGAGTCGGCCTTTGAACTTTTTCAATAACGTTGGCCATTGTAAAAGTTTTTCCGCTTCCCGTTACCCCGAGCAATGTTTGATATTTTTCGCCGGAGAGAATTCCCTCGCTAAGAGAGTTAACAGCAGTTTCTTGATCAGGAATCGGTTTATAATTTGAATTAAGCTTGAATTTCATTTAGTTATTTTAACATACGTTTGGGATATGTTTGGGTTTGAACAAGAAAGATCCAGTTGCAATGTTCGGGTAATGTTTGTAAATTAATCTAAGGTATGGCACTAATAGTTTACAGAAAACAAAGGCAAATTTTAGGCTTTATAAAACAGTATATTGAATTAAATGGGTCAGCCCCCACTCTCAAACAAATTGCGGAGGCTATCGGTGTTTCTTCACTGGCCACGGTCCACGAACATCTTCAGTCGCTTGAGGCAAAAGGACTTATTAAAAGAAAACAGGGAAAAGTCCGTTCGATTGAGTTGGTTGAGGGGGATACCAGTCTTGAAAAGGGTGAAAACTTTAACGCTCCTATTTTAGGTTATATTGCGGCCGGTTTACCCATCGAGGCATATACCGATCCCAATGCTTCAATGAATATTCCGGCATCGTTTGTAAGCGGAAGCAAAAGAACATATGTGTTGCAAGTAAGAGGCGAAAGTATGATAGAAGACGGAATTAGGGACGGAGATAATGTTATTGTTGAACAAACGGAACATGCCAAAGATGGAGATGTTGTTGTTGCCCTGCTTGATAACGGCATGGCAACTCTGAAAAGATTTTATAAAGAGGCAACACGCATCAGACTTCAGCCGGCCAATTCTACAATGCAGCCGATTTTTGTTAAAAATGTTCGCATTCAAGGGCGGGTCGTTGGGTTGATACGGAGATATAAAAACTAAAGTTTTTGCATCAGTCCAAAAAACTAACTACTCCTTTTTGTTCTTTCTAAGGTGGTTCCAGATGTAAAGAACTGCTAAGGCAAAAAAGACTCCAACTATTAAGTACTGGAATTTTCGAAAGATCGGCTCAATTGCATGCCAGTTTTGACCGAGCTCAAGACCAATAAAGGCTAAAATTGCAGACCAAATAAAAGAACCGATAAAAGTAAGCAAGCTGAAAAGTTTAATATCCATGTTGGCAATTCCCGCGGGGAGTGAAATAAAAGTTCTGACGATCGGAAGGAGGCGTGACCCGAAAGTTATACCCTGACCATATTTACCAAACCAGGCGAGTGCTTTATCAAAGTCTTTTTCATGAATGAGAACCCACCTCCCCCATTTTCTGATAGCTATCCTTATCCATTCTTCACCCATTTTTTGTCCCAGCCAAAAAGCAAGAAGAGAACCGACAAGATTTCCAAAAGCGCCGATTAGTATTACAACCCAGATATTCATTATTCCGATTCCGCTCAAAAACCCCGCAAAAGTCATTGTTACCTCAGACGGGATGGGAATTAGGGCGCTCTCCGCGGTCATAAAAATAAATACAGCAAAATATCCATAGGAGGAGATGAAAGATGTCAAAAACTCTGCAAGCACTCGCATAATGTTATCCATGATTTAAAAAGTATACAGGCTAGAATTTAAATTGTGAATCCAGTAAATTATGACCCGTCATGTTGGAGGGAACGGTAATTCCCATGATATTTAAAATAGTTGGTGCTATGTCTGCAAGAATTCCCGAGGTAAGAGTGACGGGCTTTCCCATCAATTTTTGTGAAACAATTATGAAAGGAACAGGACTGGCGCTATGTTCGGTTTCTATGGTTCCCGTTGCCTGATCAATCATTTCTTCTACGTTTCCGTGGTCGGCTGTTATAATCATGTATCCCCCATAAGCCATTACCCAATCCCCCAGTTTACCTATACATTCGTCTACAACCTCACACGCTTTAACTGCAGCTCCGATATTACCGGTGTGTCCTACCATATCCGGATTAGCGAAATTAATAAGAACAAATCTATATTGACCCTGAATTTTTAGTTTTTCCAAAACATTCTCCGTAATTTCTTTGGCACTCATTTCGGGTTTAAGATCATAAGTATTTACTTTCGGAGAAGGAATAATTAAACGTTCTTCACCATCGAATGCCACTTCCTGCTGACCGTTAAAATAGAACGTTACAAACCTTTCCTTTTCGCTTTCGGATACGCGAAGTTGTTTATAGCCTGCGCTGGAAATAACTGCACCAAGAGGTAATTTTACAGCTTCGGGTGGAAATGCAACTTTAGCACCGGATTCTTCAATGGATTTTTCGTACTGCGTCATTGTCGCAAAATAAAGATTATCAAGTTTCGGACCTCTGATGAAAGGTTCTGTGGAACCGGCGATTTGAGTTGCAAGGTGGGACTTTTGATATTTAACCAGGTAGGGATCAAATCCGACAGGTAAATTTGCTTTAGAAAAATCCTGAAAAGTAAAGGCTCTCGAAAGCTGTCTGGGCCGGTCAATTCTAAAATTAAAAAATATTACAGCATCGTTGGGTTTTATAGTTCCTACCGGTTTGCCCTCCTGAGTAGTCATTATGCAGGGCTCAATAAATTCATCCGTTTTTCCCTCGGCATAGGATGTATCGATTGCCTCTTCAGGGGTTTTAAAAAGATGTCCTTCTCCTTTGGTCAAGGCAAAATATGCTTTGGCAGTCCTGTCCCAGCGCATATCCCTGTCCATTGCCCAATATCTGCCCGTAATTGAGGCAATTTGACCAATACCACGTTTGTTAAGGACCCCTCTAAGTTGGCTTATATAAGTTTTGGCTGCAGTAGGAGGGGAATCTCTGCCGTCGGTGAACAAATGCAGAAAAAGCCGATTAAATTGATGCCGCTTGGCAAGTTCAATCAGGGAATAAAGGTGCTCAATATTGCTGTGAACTCCTCCTGCACCAATAAGCCCCATCAAGTGAAGGTTGCTGTTAAAAGTTTTGGCATGGTCTACCGCACCGATTAGTATCGGGCTATCGTAAAAGCTTCCGTCAGCAATGCTCATATTAATTCTTAGAAGATCCTGGTAAACGATTTTGCCGGCACCTAGGTTAAGATGTCCCGTTTCCGTATTTCCGACTTCTCCCCTGGGAAGTCCAACCGCCTCACCCGACGCTTGGAGCTGTGTATGTGGGAATGCTGTCATGAACTTTCTCATGTTGGGTAAATCTGCTTGAGAAATAGGATTTCCCGGCCCGGGAGCCGCAAGTCCCCAGCCATCCAAAACAACTAAGAGCACAGTCTTTGAAGATTCATCTTGCATTATTTAATTCTACCTAATTCTATTTCAATAGTAGAGAGGCGGTTATATTTGGCTACTCTCTCACCTCTTGCGGGAGCGCCAAACTTAACATAATCAGCAGAAACACCAACTCCAAAATCTGCGATAAAGCTGTCGTTTGTCTCTCCTGACCTGTGAGAAACAACTATTTTCCAATTTGCTTCTCTAGCCATCTTGATAACCTGCAAAGTCTCCGTAATGGTGCCAATTTGGTTTGGTTTGATGAGAATCGAGTTACAGGATTTTTCTTTGATGGCTCTCTCTACGCGCTTTGGATTGGTAGCCAAAAGGTCATCACCAACAACTAGGGTCGATTGAGAAACCTGACCGGTAAAAGCTGTCCAAGTCTCCCAGGCGTCTTCATGAAAAGGATCCTCCATTATGGCCAGTTTGTATTGTTCAATAAGCGATTTATAATAATCCGAAAGCTGTAAGTCGCTCATAGCGGAGGAATGATCCTTGATGAAATATTCTCCGTCCTTATAGAAACTGTTTGAGGCAAGATCCAGTCCCAAAAGAGCATCGCGGCCAAGCGAGTAGTTGGTTTGGTGGATGGATTCTACAAAAACCTCCAGCGCGTCCGCGTTGGTAAAAAGATCCGGCGCATAGCCACCCTCATCTCCGACAGAATGAATTGCACCGCGATGTTTTAAATTTTTTCCTATGGTTTGGTATATTTCAACTCCGATTTGAAGACCCTCGGAAAAATTCTTTGAGCTGGTGGGGATTACCCAAAATTCCTGAAAATCCAGATTGCCCGCGCCGTGTCTGCCTCCATTGATCATATTAAAAAGCGGTGTTGGAATTTTTACACTTTGGCAAATACTGTATTTTGTGGCCAATGCAAAAATCCACGAATATAAAGGTTGGTGTGTGACCATTGCACCGCATTTTGCAACTGCCTCAGAAATAGAAAGAATAGCGTTCGCACCATATTTAGTTTTGTTTTCCGTCCCGTCGAGTTCTATTAACTTTTTATCTATAGATTCCTGATCGGTCGGATCCATTCCTACAAGTGCCGGTCCAAGAATTGTATTTACATTGTTTACGGCTTGAAGTACGCCCAAACCCAAATACCTTGGATTTTGTGTATCCCTAAGTTCCAGTGCTTCATGGGTTCCGGTTGAGGCGCCTGCGGGAACTGAGGATACGGAAACTTCACCGGATTCAAGCAAGCATGCTGCTTCAATCGTCGGTATACCCCTGGAATCCAAAATTTCCCTTGCCCAAATATGTTTAATCTTACTCATCTGTTTTTTATATAAATAGCGTATGAAAAGCTTTGCTTATCTTACTCATTTTAAAATTATTATATTTCTTTTTCCGCTTCAGCGACAATACCACGAACTCTATCGACAGAGTCGGGGTTAATCGAAACACTAGTTATTCCCCAACGAACCAACTTTTTAACTAAATCTTCATATTCACTGGGTGCTTGACCGCAGATCGAAGATGTAACACCGGCTTCATCGCATTTTGTAATTACTCGCTTTAGAGCCCACAAGACAGCGGGGGTCATTTCGTTGAATTCACTGGCAACTTCAGAGTTATCTCTATCCGTTCCCTCAATAAGCATTGTCAAATCATTGCTTCCAATAGAAACTCCGTCAATTCCAACTTTTATAAAATCCTCAATTTGAATAACGTTCACAGGAATTTCGACCATCATCCAAAACTTAAAAGTGGGTTTTTCAAAAAGTCCGCCGCTTGCAACCAAACGCCTTACGCGCGACAACTCCTCGGGAGACCTGACAAAAGGAACCATCAAATGTAAATTTTCATATTTTTCCCTGACATTTTTAATAGCCTGAAGTTCAAGGTTGAAAACTTCAGGGTTTGCAACATACCTGAATGCCCCTCTAAAACCAAGCATTGGATTAGGTTCCACAGGTTCCCAAAACTTTCCACCCGCAAGGCTTCTATATTCATTGGTTTTAAAGTCAGTTGCTCTATAGATAATGGGTCTTGGATAAAAAGCTTTACAAAATGCCGAAAGGTCGTTTGATAATTTTGTAATAAATTTACCTTGTTCCTTTCTCTTAATTGCCTCTTTAGGATGAATTCCGATGTTGGCGATCATAAATTCGGCCCTGAGAAGTCCGACTCCGTCGACATTCATTTTAGCTATTTCCCCCGCCCTTTCGGGTTGAGCCAAATTTACATACACTTTTGTTGCTGTTTTAACTTTTGAGAATTTTGGCTTTACCGCCTCGGCTTTTTCCTCTTCCGTTTTCTTTATGCCCGCTCCCAAAAAGACCTTACCCGCCTCTCCATCAACCGTTACTATTTGGCCATCTTTTAAAGTTTTAGTTGCGTTTTCGGTTCCTACCACGCAAGGAATTCCCAGTTCTCTTGAAACAATGGCGGCATGGGACGTTTGTCCGCCCTGGTCGGTTACAATCGCGGCAGATTTTTTCATGGCAGGAACATAATCCGGAGAGGTCATGGGAGCTACCAATACGTCACCCTTTTTAATTTTATCGATTTCTTTGGGAGATTTGAGAATCCTCACAGGACCGGTTCCCGTACCCGGAGAGGCCGGACTTCCGCTTAAGATTGGGGCCTCTGCTATCTTAATATTTCCTTTATTTAATTTTACAGACTTGGCGGTTTGTGCGACTGTAGTTACCGGTCTGGTTTGAACTATGTAAAGCTTTCCACCCTCCAGGGCCCACTCGGTATCCTGTGGAAAATAATAATGTTTTTGAAGTTTATCGGAAAACTTTGCCAAAGCGACTATTTCTTTATCCGTAATTTTTTGTTTGTCTTTTAGACGTTTTGGCACTTCAACCTCTTTGGTTTTATTTTTTACCTTGACGAGCCGAATGGATTGATCTGAAATTTCTTTGGAAAGGATTGCAAAAGTATCCTTTTGAACCACGTATGTGTCAGGTACGACCGAGCCCTGTACTATCATTTCACCAAGTCCCCAAACCGACTCGATAATTATTCTGTCTTTGTCGTTTTTAACAGGATCTATAGAAAACATAACACCGGAAACTTCACTTTGAACCATTTTCTGGATAACCACGGATATTTTGACTTTCTCGTGTGGAATTTTGTTTTCGACACGATAATATATGGAACGGCCTAAAAATAGAGATGCCCAACAACCCCTTACCGCATTAAGGAGGTTTGCCTCTCCTTTGATGTCAAGAAAAGTTTCCTGCTGACCAGCAAAGCTTGTGCCGGCCATGTCTTCAGCCGTTGCCGATGATCTGACCGCAACCAGAGAGTTTTTCATAAAACCGGATAGTTTTTTATAGGCAGATATTGTTTTTTGGGCAACTTCATCCGGAATTTTCCCGTTAAGAATTAGTTTGCGGATTTTCCCGGCAGCTTGTTCGAGCTGTGCCGGATCATTGACATCAAGAGGCTTCAAGGTACCGTAGATTTTGTTGATTAAGTCGTTTTCTTTCAAAAACAAGTCGTATCCGACGACTGTGATGGCAAACCCGGGTGGAACGGGAAAACCTGCATTATAAATTTCTCCCAAATTAGCACCTTTTCCACCGACAAGAGGGGTATCGGTTTTACCAATATCGCGGAAGTTTACAACAATAGGCAGCTTGGACATACTACATACATGGTAAAAGGTAAACGCTAAAAGGTAAAGAGGTGCTTAATGTACAGGTTGAGAAAGTTCACTCTTAAGTTTTAAAATCCAGGGTTCGGGGCCGGGATCCTCCCCGTTCAGTTCGGAAATGTAAAACGCCAACCAGGCGCAATAATGGGGTATCTCAAGAGCCTGGGTTAAAGAATTCGAACCGGCAAGTTTTATTTCACCGAAATTTAGTTCCTGTTCCATAAATAAATCTTTGGTAATTTTGATTCTGGTTTTGATTCTTTCAGAATATAAATCGCTTACAAAAAATAAATAATAAATATCTTTGAATAAATTTTTGGGAAACATTGTCGCCTCAACCAAATGATGATCAAGTTCGGGTAGGTCAAAGAAAGATGCAAATGTACGGCCTATCTCATTTATCACATTTCTTCCTGCATGAAGAGAACCCAGCAGGGGTCGTGCGGCAATAAGCGCAGGAATTTTTTGATTCATTTTTTGAGCCACCGACTTTACATCCCAATTTTCCCTAATCTGTACCAGTTCCTCAATCGATTTTTGAAATTCTTCGTCATTTAAGTTAATCACACCTGCCTTAGACATAAGGCCAAGAAGGCCGCCCAGTGAAATTCCCAACGCTGATTTAGGATAATTGGACGGATTTGTGGTGGGATAAAGAATTGCTCCGTAAATCTCACCGGATTTAATCATTTCTCCAATCTTGCCACCGGTTGATACACCGTAAATTTTTACTCCGCGGGATTTAGCTACATCGATTGCCGAGAGAGTCTCTTCGGTATTACCCGAATAACTATTAGCGATAAGTGTCCAGGAAGAATCAACATAACCGGGAAGTCCGTAATCATTAAAAACAACCATTTCGGTATTACCCCCACCTTCATTAATGGAAGAAATGATCCTTCCGGCGAGTGAAGAGCCACCCATTCCACTAATTATTATCTTTTGGGAGGTAATTTTTGGCAGCTCACCCGAGGTTGTCTGGCCCCACGCCTCTTTCAACTGTTCAGGAAACAATTCCAGTGCCTTTTTAATTCCAAGAGAATCCTTCATATTAACTTCTGATTATTGCTAAAACTTCGTCTCTTTTTTGTTCCATCAATTCTTTTGATTTAGCTTCTAAAGTCAGACGTAAAAGAGATTCTGTATTGCTTGGCCTCACGCAAAAACGATAGTCTGAATATTCAACGGCCACTCCATCCAACCTGGAAACTTCGGCATCTGAATACTTCTGGGCTATTTCGTTCATTTTTCCCTCTTTATCGGATACGTCACTGTTAATTTCACCGGATATAAAATATTTGGAAAGTACCGGCGCCATAATATTCGACAATTTCTCTCCTGTTTCACTTAAATACTCCAAAACCTGCATCGGAGGGATCATGCCGCAATCCGAATACCAATAATCACGATAGTATGTATGCCCGCTACTTTCTGCCCCAAAAAGTGCATTTTGTCCCTTTAAAATCTCCTTAATGTAGGAATGGCCAACCCTACTAATGGTGGGTGTACCTCCATTTTCTTTGATTGCATCCAGAAGTGCCCATGTATATCTGGGGTCATAGACAATCTTTTCATTAGGATGCTTTTTCAACATTTGTTTGATAAGTATTGTGTTCAAAAAATACGGCTCAACGAAAAGACCGCCATCCGCACAGAAGAATACTCGGTCGGAATCGGCATCCCAAGTGATTCCCAAATCAGCACCGCTAGTTTTGACAAGTTCTGAAAATTCCACTCTGTTTTCAGGGATGAAAGGATCAGGGCGTCCTTTAGGAAAATTACCATCGGGCTCAAAGTTTAGTTTGATTAGTTCTAGAGGAAGTTTCCCCATTTCAACAATTTTTTCAAATATTTTTCCTCCCAATCCAAAATTGGGATTTAATACAACTTTCATGGGTTTTATCTTAGCTACATCGATCCAACTTAAAATGTGCTTGCAGTAGTCTTCCCAGATGTCCATTTTTCTGACACTGCCTTTTTTATCGGAGTTTAATTTTTTGCCGGAAAGCACAAAGTCGCGAACCTGTCCGATTCCGTGCTCCAGTGTCATTGGTGTAGGGCCTTTTTCAACCATTTTTAAGCCGTGCCACTCGGGAGGATTGTGTGAAGCAGTAGATTGAAGTCCCCCTCCGAATTTATAGTTTCCGACGCCGAAATAAAGCATATCGGTTGACATAAAGCCCACATCCACCACATCGATGCCGGCATCTGTAAGCCCCTTGATGACGCTATCTTTGAGAGCCTCGGAATGAAGTCTTATATCCATACCGATCATTACTTCCCCTTCAGGTTTGGCAAAATCGGCGTAGCCCTGGCCAATGGCGTAAGCAATGTCTTCGTTAATGGAGCCGGGATAAATTCCTCTAATATCGTATGCTTTAAAAATTGAAGAATCGATTGTCATTTCAGATGCTATCATTCTAATTGTTTAATAATGAGTAGGTCAAGTTCATCTTCAAGATTTGCCTTTGAAGTTTTTACCTCGATATCCATTTTACTCAAAAGGTCAATGAACTGTCGTAACTTTTCCGAGGTAAATTTTGATGCTTGGGATTTTAGCTTATTCATTTTCCAAAAAGGGAATCCGGTTGAGGCAGCATCTACCTTTACCCAGTAAAGATCTTTAAAATGCCTCGCAATTAGGGAAAAAACAAATTCAACCGGTTCTTTTTCCAGAATTTTGTGTAGAGTTTTAACTGAGTATTCCGATCTTCCCGGAATAAGATTATCAAGAAAATTCCAAAGAAGTACCGGAAGTTTAAACTCCTCAATTTTTGAATCATTCGGAAAACTTTTAAGTATGGTGGCATTTAGCGTGCCCTCAAAATAAATTATTAAATTTCCCGGAAGTTCTTTATATTTTTTGTTTAGCCAAACAAATTCTTTTTTACCAAGTTTTTTTATGTCTTTCAAAATAAAAAACTGTTCAGATCCAAAAAGCGATGATGCCGATAAAACCTCTTCAAAGTTTTGATTGGATTCGTCGATGTAGGAGACCTCCCAGGATCTCTCTCTTGCCACATCGATAAACTTTTTAAGGCGCAGATAACTTTTTCCGATATCATCCCCATGTAAAATAATTATTTTCATTTAGTGATAACTTTCAAAATATTTATCAATTAAAATTTCAAGTTTACCTTTGAAACTTCCTTTCCCGTGTCTGGTGTGAGGAACCAAAGCCCCTGAAAAATTTTTCGGGATATGGCTTATTTCGTGAAGAAGTACTTTATCTTGCTCTTTTGGAGAAAGTTTATCAAAATACCCCGAAATTACCTCAATTATATAAGCAGGCTCTGTTCCTAACGCATGTTGCCAGATTTTAGGCAAACCCCAAATCCTGGCATACGCTCTGGCTTTTGATCCTTGAGAACGGTAAAAAAACAGTCTCTCTCCGAGAAGATAATCAAGCTGAAGCCCCTCCATTAAGGTTAAAACACGCGCTTTAATATCAGGAGCTTCCTGCCAATTAAATTTTGAAAACCTCGACCCCTTCTTTGACCTCCTCATTAGTCTTCAATCCTACCACAAGATTTAGCAACTTCCTATATAAATTCTTGTGGAGGACTCGAAATCACACCTTAAAAATTTCCGTTCCTTCCCTTACGACTTCTTGTGTTTTGAGGCCTACCACATCTCCTTTCCCTGCGGAATCCTTTTTTTCATGTTCAATCTGGATAGAATCGACATTTTGCTCAAACAAATCTTCCCCTTCTCGGCTAAATTTAATTTTGTCTCCTACAGCAAGAGTGCCATCAAGCTCAACTATGGCTACACCGATTTTATCGTAAAAATGGACTACGTGACCGATTTTAAACAGCTTTACTCACCCCCTTTCCTTCACCAATTTTAAATGCATGAGTTAGGGCAATGGCTAGTGCATCGGCGGCATCGTCAAAATGAGTTTTTTTGTGCTTCTCACTTTTAACACGATTTCCCAAAATCTTTCTGATTGAAGCTTGGACATCCTTTTTGTTTGCACGGCCGCTTCCCGTAATCATTTTTTTAATTGTACCGGGTGCATATTCTTCAACTCTAACCTTGGTTTTTGAGGCTGCCAAAAGCATTACACCCTGGGCCTGTCCCACAGCAATTGCAGTTTTGGCATTATTGGAGAAAAAGATTTTTTCAAAGACAAAAACATCGGGTTTGTGTCTGTTAATAAGGCTTATTGTTTCTTCAAAAATAAAGTCAAGGCGTGTCTCTTTGAGGAGACTTTTATCTGTTTCGATGAGTCCCCACTCAACCACTTCATTTCCGTTTCCGTTAAGTCTGACAAGCCCAAAACCGGTTGTAGCTGTACCGGGATCAATCCCTAAAATTAACATTAGCTACATTATAACAGGATTAGAAGAAATAGAACGGGCAGGCACTCATCACAATTAAACTAAAAATCAGTTTAAAGTGACAGTAATCCTGCCCGATCGAAAAAACGTCCAATAAAGGGTTATTTTGATTTTTTACTAAGCTTTGGTTTAGCCTCACCCATTTTGGAAAACACAAAAATATAAAGAATATCCAAAATTCCCAATGTATGTACCAAGAGTAAAACTACAAACCAAGCTTTACTTCCGTTTCTGGCAGCTTTCCAAAGTGCCATACCCATCCAAAAAAGACTCCAGATTGCAATTGGAATTACAAACATACTGAGCCAGCCTGCCAAAACCCCGGGAACAAAAGCACCTGTATATCCATTCCAGTATGAATTCATTATCTAGTGTCACCCCCTTTTAAAAGCTTCATATATCCAATGTAGACGATCTGGAACATGTGTGCAAGAAGATTTAATCAACTAAGATAATTCTTGATTCTGTTAAGTTGCCGTCTTTGATTAGCAAAGCCACAACTTCAATCTTTAATTTTTTGGGTAGCTCCGGATGTAAGAGTGAATAATATTCTGCCGTTTTGGTAATTTTCCAGATTTTTCCCGGAGTGACAGCTTCTTCGGGTCTTCCGAATTTAGTACTCCAGCGGGTCTTAACCTCAATAAAAATCAAAAAATCATCCTTGGTAGCAATAATATCAATTTCGCCAAATCTACTTCTGAAGTTTCTGTCTATTATTTTATAGCCCTTTGATGATAGAAGATGTACCGCGAAGTCCTCTCCACTTTGACCGGTCTTACTTGTTGTTTTTGGAACCACTCTTAATTCTACTACCGGCTTTTTTGTAAATCATCTCAATCTCAGTCGGAGACTTAGACCTTGTAAAGTAAAGTTTGGATCTTTTAACCCCTTCTGTCCCTCTTTTAACTACGGTAATTTTGTCTATGGAGGGAAGGTTAACAGGAAAAATACGTTCAATTCCAATTCCGGCTTCACCAACTCTCCTGACCAAAAAAGTCTTTCCGGGTTCTCGACCTTTTATAGAAATAACCATCCCTTCAAAAATAGATTCACGGAATTTATCTCCGTCTTTTACTTTTTGAACAACACGAATTCTATCTCCAACACCAAACTCTGTCTCTTTAATCGAAATTTTTAATGCCATAGATTGATATTGTACAAGAAATCGGCTTTATCTTCAAGAAGACTTGTTTTCAAGGATGTCGCTAATTTTTTGAGCAAGAGATTCGTTCCAGTTTATTTTGAAAGGCAACTTAACGTTTCGCCCTCCGTCAAAAACAAGGTAGGCGTCTTTATCCCCAATATTTTCAGTCAGCAACAGTTTTAACCTTTTGAGACTATTTATATCAGTATCCTTTGGAATATTTATATATACTTCTCTGAATTTTTTCTCACCGATGCTGCCTATCGTTTCAATTGCGTCAACTATAATTCCCGGGGTCTCGTCACGAACATCAATCTTACCGGTTACCAAAAGCGGCTGCCCCTCATTCCAAAAATCTCTTGTTTCTTTGAAAGTTTTAGGGAAAATAACAACCTCAATAGTTCCGGTTCCGTCATCCAGCTTTGCAAAAGCCATTTCAGCACCTGTTTTTTTAGTCGTAATAACTCTAACGCCTGCAACAACAGCAGCAACCCGAACAGTATCCACGTGTGTCTCAGTGCCCATGATTTCAATTATTTTATGGGTAGATTGGAACTCCAAAGGACCGATAATCTCACTAATCGGCTTAGCACTCAGGGAAAATCCTAGAAGTTGCCTTTCAAGAGTCTCAAGCTCCTCATCCGGAAACTCCTGAATGTTTGCGATTGTTATAACTGTCGAGGCCTCGGTTTTTTTAAGTTCCCCTGTTGCAAAAAGACCTTGCTGTAAGTCATCGTTTTTAGGTACGCTAACTTTGTCACGAATTGAGTCCATTGCCGAAAGAAGTGCTGCTCTGCCGCCGAAAGCGGACATTGCACCGACCTTGATCAAGCTTTCCAATACCCGTTTGTTAATTTTTCTTCCATCAACTCTTGCCAAAAAACCGGCAAAAGATTCAAACCTGCCTTCAGCTCTGGCAGAAAGAATTGAGGAAATTGCAGCCTGACCCACATTTTTGATAGCAGAAAGTCCGAACCTTATGGCTTTTCCGTTCAATGAATCTTTATCGTTTGTAATGGTAAATCCTATATCGGATTCGTTTATATCCGGCGGAAGCACCTTTACCTTCATGCGCCTGCATTCGTTAATCGCAGCCGAAACTTTTTCTTTGTCGTCAGACTCTGCCGTAAGAAGGGCTGTCATGTACTCAACAGGATAATTTGCTTTCATATATGCGGTTTCGTAGGCAATCATTCCATATGAAGCTGCATGAGCCTTGTTAAAACCATACGATTGGAAAGGTTCAAAAAGTTTCCAAAGGTTTTCTGCAAAACTCTCCGTTTGACCGTTGGAAATAATACCTTTAATAAATTTCTCCTTTTGTGCGGCCATTTCTTCAGGAATTTTTTTACCGACTGCTTTTCTGAATTTATCAGCCTCTTCCCAGGTATATCCGGCTAAATCAAGGGCACAGAAAAGTAAATCATCCTGATAGACGATGAGTCCATAAGACATTCCAAGGAATTTTTCCATTCTAGGATCCAAATATTTAACCAATTTGGAATTATGTTTTCTTTTGATGTATTCGGGAATTTGAGAAATCGGACCCGGTCTATAAAGCGCAACCATAGCCATGAGATCCTCTATCCTTGTGGGTTTAAGCTCAACCAAGTACTTAGTCATTCCACCGCTGGCAAGTTGAAAAACACCCATTGTCTCACCGCTTGCGAGCATGTCAAAGGTTTTTTTATCATCAAGAGGAATACTATGCAGATCAACACTGACTCCGACCTCTTTTTTAACAATATCTACGGCTGCGCCAAGTATGGATAAATTTCTGATTCCAAGAATGTCAAATTTAATTAAACCAACATCTTCACAGGCATGCATTTCGTATTGAGTAATTATCTTGTCTCCCGAAGGTTCTTTTTGCACTGGAGAAAAATCGGTAATTTCACTCGGTGAAACGACAACTCCGGCAGCATGAACCGAAACATGTCTGGCATTGCCCTCAATCTGTATCGCCAAATCCAGAACCTTTTTGGTATCAGAATCTGTGTCATACATGGTCCGCAATTCAGGAACTTCCTCAAGTGCTTTGTCTATTGTTATCGGAAAACCTTGCTTGGGCGGAGGAATCATTTTTGATATCTTGTCTCCCACAGAATATGGATAACCTAAAACTCTCGAGACATCTCTTACGGCGGCGCGGCTTAACATTCTTCCGAAAGTGCAAATTTGGGCAACTTTTTCCTTACCGTATTTATCCGTTATATATCCAATAATGTCGCTTCTGCGATCGTCAGCCACATCAAAGTCTATATCCGGCGGAGATGGCCTGAAAGGATTTAGAAACCTTTCAAAAGGCAAGTAGTATTTAAGAGGATCAACCGTAGTAATACCCAAAACATAAGAAACCAAACTTCCGGCGGCAGACCCTCTTGTATTGGTAATAATTCCTTTGCTGTTTGCCCAATGAACAATGTCGCGAACTATCAAAAAATACGGGGCGTATCCCTTTTTGCAAATGATGTCCAGTTCATATTCCAGTCTTTCTTTTCCTTCTTTACCCGTATCCGGAGCTTTTTCGGACAAAAAATTTCTCGCCAGTTTTCTTAGTTCTTCATCGGCGGTCACTCCTTGTGGGAGCTCAAATTTTGGAAAATACCATTTACCAAGCGTAATCTCTAAATTACACTTTTCAGCTATTTTTACCGTATTTTCCAATGCATCGGGAACATCAGGGAAAAGATTTTTCATTTCATCGGGAGTTCTTAGATAAAAAGTGGGGGCATCTATATACCTCATTCTTTTTGTATCATTCATTGTTTTGCCTGTAGAAATACAAACAAGAGCGTCCTGTGCAGTAGCGTCCGCAGGCTTTATATAGTGGGCATCGTTTGTAGCCATAAGCGGTATCCCCAGGTTTCTGCTTAACTTGATAATTCCATCGTTCCATTTTTTCTCACTATCCCTCATTTCGGTAAGATACGTTTTAATTTCCTGGTTTCCCGCCTTATCAATCCATTTTTCATATTCATGCCTTTGAATTTCCAGATAATAATCATCTTTAAAAACATCTGAATACCAGGAAACGATTTTCTTAGCTTCATCAAAATTATCCTCCAAAAGAGCTTGCCCGACCTCTCCCATGGGGCACGCTGAAGAACAGATTATTCCTTTAGAGTATTTTTTAAGAAGATCTCTGTCCATTCGCGGCCGGTAGTAATAACCGTCGATGTGAGCAACCGAAGAAATTTTCATTAAATTTTGATATCCTTCATGGTCTTTTGCCAAAAGTATGACGTGATAATTTTTAACCCGTCCTCTTGCGGGTCTATCTTTCAAGTCTCCCGATGTAATATAGCCTTCCATTCCGATTATCGGCTTGACGCCCTGTTTCTGTGCCTCTTTGTAAAACTCAATTTCGCCGTACATTACTCCATGATCGGTAATTGCCACAGAATCCATATCGTTTTCCTTTACATACGCCAAGAGTTTGGGAATGTTGCTTAAGCCATCAAGGAGAGAATATTCTGTGTGAACATGGAGATGTGTAAATTTAGGCATACATAATTAAACTGGCTCTGTCTCAACACGATTACGTCCATTGTCTTTTGCTATATATAAAGCTTTATCTGCCCTGACCACTAGATTTTCAGGGGTATCAGTATCTCTGCTGACTGCCACCCCCATGCTTACTGTTTTTTCGACTTTTGTTTTTTCATCGATATTAAATTTCAAGTTAGCGATCATTTGCCTAAGATTTTCGGCCACGTTTTCGGCTATATCCGGATCATTTAGATTGGACAGTATTATTGCAAATTCTTCTCCCCCATAGCGGGCTATGAAATCCTTTTCTCCGTTCAGGCGGGTAAGCCTTAAGCGGGCGGATAAAGTTCTCACAAGTTCAATTAGGAGCCTATCGCCGTTTTTATGGCCGTAGGTATCGTTAAATTCTTTAAAATGATCTACATCCACCATAATTAAAGAAATCTTTTGTCCGCTTTGAAGTTTATGCTCCAGCTGCTGGTCAAGGAAGCGCCTGTTAAAGGCACCCGTGAGGGGGTCTCTGACATTCTCCGCTTTTAATTCTTCTGCTTTTTCGTACTTTGTAAGAATCTCGGCACCCAAGTCCGGGTTTGACAAAACAGCAGTTCCGCCGGGGATACTCGCTATTGTTTCATTAGCTTCCTTAGCCGCTTCCCGCTGGAAAGGCTTCTCTATCTGAATCGGGATCTCAGTTATTTTATCGCTCATTTAATTTATTTAAGAGTTTTTCGCGTACCATGGACGGATTTCCCTTGCCTTTCAGCTTTTTCTGAACCATGCCCATTAAAAATCCGACAACTTCCCCTTTGCCATTATTATAGTCTTTCACCGCTTTTGATTCCTCTGCCACCACTTTATTTACGGCCATCTCAACATCACTGCCGCCTGAATATTCCACTTTGATAATTTCTACGACTCTTCTAATGAGTCCCGCAGGTTCAGGGTACTGTAAATCAAGCTTTTTATTTATCATTAGGTCCGCAATCAGCTTTGCCGACAGATTCCAATTTTTTCCAAGGCCAACTGCCTCTTCAAAATAGGAAGATCTTCCGGGGTCGGAAATAAGGATCTCAATATAGTCGTTGGGTAGTGAATATTTATCAGCAAACCTTTTCCTTTTATCCTTGGGAAGTTCCGGAAGAGAGTTTTTTATTTCCTCTATTTCCCCATCGGTAAATCTCATTGGGGGAAGGTCCGGCTCCGGGAAATATCTATAATCTTTAGCATCCTCTTTGCTTCTCTGCGAGTATGTGGTTTGCTTCACTTCGTCATAGCCCCGGGTTTCCGAATGTATAGTCCCTCCGTCAGTCAAAGTTTCTTCCTGTCTTTCAATCTCAGCGTTTATTGCTTTTTCCAAGAACTTGAATGAATTAATATTTTTCAGCTCCACTTTATAGTTGGGAAGCTCTCCTTTTTTAATACCCTCTTCTCCACTTAAAGATATGTTTGCTTCAAGCCTCATGGAACCTTTTTCCATATCGGTATTACTAATCCCCAAGTACCTCGCCACCATCTGAGCCTCCTTCAAAAATCTGATAATTGAAACCGTGTCGTGGAAATCAGGCTCAGTTACCATTTCCATTAGAGGAACTGAACTTCTGTTAAAGTCTATCAGTGTCGATTTTTCTCCATTTATGGTTTCGTGAACCAGCTTGCCGGTGTCCTCTTCGAGATGAACCCGTCTTATCCTTTTATCTTCAAAGACTCCGCCGACGCAAAGCGGCAGGTCGTATTGCGAAATTTGGTAGCTTTTTGATAAATCGGGGTAGAAATAGTGTTTTCTGTCAAATTTACTGAAGTTGCCTATTCGGGATCCGAAAGCCTGACCGAATTTAATGGTAGCGGTGACTGCCTCTTTGTTTGCGAAAGGAAGCGCTCCGGGTAACCCCAGGCATACTGGACAAACCTGCGTGTTTGGAGTTTTTCCAAAATGATCGGAGGAACATCCGCAAAACATTTTACTTTTCGTTGAAAGTTCAATGTGCACTTCGAGACCAATTATTGGTGTGTATTTATTCATATATTATTTATTCTTTTATCCTGCTAAAAATCTATCACCAAACCTTTTGGAAAATCCGTAAACCGTAAAAATAAAAACGGATAGTAAAAGCAGCAGGGACTTAATGCCGAATATTTCAACTATCGATCCGGAAAATACAACCGGCAATACGGATATTGTTATGACTAGGAAAGAAAAATTGCCGAAAACCCTGCCCCTAAGGCCAGGCGGGGTTGATTCCTGCAAGAATGTCTGTGAAGGAACCAGTATTGCAACAAAGCCGAATCCTATAGCTACGAGCGTAAGGAACGAAAGTATAAATCTGAAAATGTATGCAAAAAGTGGAACAATAAAAGTCAAAAACAGAAGTGATATGGCCATTGTCAATAAGGCGGCATCGATGAGTGTTTTCTTTCTTACATCTCTTTTCAAAATTTTGGGTATAAAAAGAGCGCCAAAAACCGCTCCAATTCCGGCAGGCACCAGCATGTATATTCCGGCGCTGTTTAGAGGAATATTCAAAATATTTTTTGCCAAGGTTGGGAATTGAACAATCACAACCTGCAGTGCAACCTGAAACCCGATGAGAAGGAGTACTGGAGTTAGTACTTTTCTTTCACTTTTTATAAAAGCGTAGCCGTCGCCTATATGTTTAAAGAAACCGAAAACGGCGGTTTCAAATCCTTTGGGGATTTCATTCTCGGATTTTAAGCTCGGTAAAAACAACGTGCTAATAAAAGCTATAAAAAGGAATGCGGAACATAAAAATATGGTGTTATTGAACCCCAAAAGTGCGTTGAGTAGTCCCGCCAGGGCAAAGCCTGCAACTAAAGAGCCCTGCTGAGTTATGAAGAAAAGGCTGTTGCCATGAACTAATTTGTCCTTTTTCAAAACGAATGCCAGAGTGGACGTTTCGGACGGGACATAAAACTGGTTCAATAAGGAATAAAGGAAAACTACTTCATATAGAAAGAAAATGCTGGAATTTGCGGCAAAGCCAAAAATTAGTATTATCAGGGCCTGGAAAAGATTTGTAAAAATAAGCACTTTTCTTTTATCAACGAGATCAACCACGGCTGAGGCAAAAGGCCCCACCAGAATTGCGGGAAGCGCGTAAGCTACCCATAAAAGCGATGTTGAGATTGCCGAACCCGTAACTTCAAAAAGCCGGATTAAAAGCACAAAGTTCATAATGTTTATAGTCAGCTGAGAAAAAATCTGAGAAATCCAGATATATTTGAATTTTTTATTTTTAATTACAGATTTGTAATCGCGTAGCATATTTAAAGATTTGGCAATATCGCTTTATAATCAATTTCCTTCTCGTATAGTTTTCCCAACTCGAATAGAACAGGTTCTGAAAATCTGGGACCCAAAAGCTGAAATCCTAATGGAAGTCCTTCTTCATTAAAACCCGAGGGAATGGAAAGCCCCGGAATTCCGGCAAGGTTGGCTGGTGCCGTAAAAATATCGGCCAAATACATTTTAAGAGGATCCGAGGCCTTTTCTCCGAGCTTAAATGCCGGGGTGGGCGAAACGGGCGCCAAAATTGCATCAACTGTTTCAAAAACGGCTTCAAAATCCCCGATCAGCTTAGACCTGACTTTCTGAGCCTTAAGATAAAAGGCATCGTAATAGCCTGCAGATAAAACATAAGTTCCAAGCATAATTCTTCTTTTTGCCTCGGCTCCGAAATCCGCACGGGGATTTCCGTATCTTATTCCGTCATATCTTCCAAGATTCGAGGAAACCTCTGCGGGTTGAACGATGTAATAAACAGATATGGCATATTTGGTATGAGGAAGGCTGATCTCAGTCAGTTCAATTCCTGCTTTTTCAAAAACTTTGGATGCTCTAATTACGCTTTCGGCAACCTCTTTATCCACTCCTTCTACAAAATATTCTTTAGGGATGCCTATCTTTATTTTAGCCTTGGGTTTGACAAACTCTGCATTTTTGACGGTGCTGTCTCGTCCATCCTCTCCTTTGGTTACGTTAAAAACCGTTTCAACATCATCCACACTCTTACCGAAATTCCCAACCGAGTCAAGGGAAGAGGCCATAGCAATTATTCCATACCTTGAAACGGCTCCGTAAGTAGGCTTGAGGCCAACCACTCCGCAAAAGTTAGCAGGCTGTCTGATGGAGCCTCCTGTATCCGTTCCTGTGGCAATCAGAGAAAGACCTGCTGCAACGGAGACTGCCGAGCCACTGCTGGATCCTCCCGGAACAAACTTTTTATTCCACGGGTTCTTGGTTGGTCCGAAATCGGAATTTTCTCCGCTTGCTCCATGCGCCCAGGCATCGCAATTTGTTTTCCCTAAAATTATCCCCCCCGCTTTTTCCATTCTGGCAACGGCGGTTGCGGAATAGGCAGGAACATAACTCTCAAGCACTTTGGAGGCTGCTGTTGTTCTTATTCCTTTAGTTAAAAATAAATCTTTATGGCCTATCGTCGCACCGAAAAGAGGAAAGTTTTCCGAAAGAGCTAAAGAGTCATTCGCAATAAGTTTATCTACCTCTCCGGCTTTTTTATAAGCTTCATCATCACAAACTGTTATGTACGCGTTCAGGTCTTTCTCTTCGTTTATTTTTCCAAGATAGGTATCAACCAGCTCCGTTGCCGAGAACTTTTTCTTTAAAAGGCCTTCCTGTGTTTCCTTAATTGTCAGCGGGATGTCTTTCATATTTTTCATAAATAAAATCTATTTATCCGTTCTTCCCTCCAAAATAGCTTTGACTTTAAAATAACCGTTGTGAATTTTGTCGGATCCTGAAATTGCTTCCTCAGCGCTTAAGGACCCTTCAACAGTTACTTTATCCTCACGGTAAACATTCTCAAGTCCTGTTGTCTGGCTTGTCGGTTCGGTGTCTACTGTGTCAACTTCCGAAAGTTCGCTGAAGTGATTAATTACATTTGAAAGTTGCGGCGTAAATCTTTCAACTTCTGCCTCTACTAAGTCTAATTTTGCGAGTTTGGCAACATGTAAAACGTCCTCTTTTGTGAGCTTTACCATACTCTCGTAATAATATCGCCAAATAGAATTTTTAACAAGAAGTTAAGCCATCCCTTTCAAGATTTTTATGCGCTCTGCAATCGGCGGGTGTGTGTTAAAAAGATTTGCAAACCATGAAACGCCCCCTTGTTTTTTACCTTTAAAAGGATTGGAAATATAAAGATGTGCTGTGGCTTTATTTGCAACCTCCAAAGGTTCGCTATCAGCTGAAATTTTGGTTAACGCAGAGATTAAACCGCTAGGTTGCCTTGTTAGCTCAACTGATCCCGCATCTGCAAAAAATTCACGACGCCTGGAAATTGCTAATTGAATGAGTTGTCCGATAATCGGGGACAGAATGGCAAAAACTATCCCCAAAACCAGAAAAATTGAGCTTCCGCTATCCCTATCGTTATTGTTTCTTCTTCCACCAAACCAAGTTGCCCTTAAAAGCCAGTCGCCCAGAAGTGCTACAAGACCGACCATTACAGAAACAACCGACATCAGCCTTGTGTCATAATTTCTGACATGGGTTATTTCATGGGCAACTACCCCTTCCAGTTCAGTTCGGTTTAATTTTTCCAAAAGCCCGGATGTTGCGCAAACCGCAGCGTGAGCCGGGTCTCTACCTGTCGCAAAAGCATTCGGCGCAGAATCAGCTATCACGTAAAGCTTGGGAACCGGAATCCCGGCTCCTATGGCGATATTCTCGGCAACTGTATAAAAAAGAAAGTCCTTTTTCCTGTCTGCGGGTCTTGCTCCTGAAATTCCCAAAACAATCTGATCGGAAAAATAATAACCGACAAAACTGGAAATTCCCGAAACAATCAAGGCAACGCCCACAAATCCCAGCTGGCCCGGTTCATATCCAAAATAAATACTCATAGCTTTGGCCAAAACGTAGGTGGCTAAAGCAACAAACACGACAAAAAGAGCGACGACAGCCGCACTCTTGATCTTATTGGACTTTTGAACTTCGTAAATATTTCTCACAGATCAATTAGAATTTCAAAATTAATCAAAGATTAATTTTTGGGGTTTTCATTTCCTCTTTTCCAACTTTTAACTCATCCCCGTCAACAGGTGTTTCCAATCCTTTTAATTTTTCAAAGCGGAAAATGCCTGCAATTACGTTACTTGGAAATGAAACCATTTTGACATTATAATCTGCCGTCAAATCTATAAGAAGACGCCTTGCATACATGACTTTATCCGACGTGTCCCTTAGCTCATCCATTAAGTTTTTGACCACCTCGCTGGCTTTTATCTCAGGATTATCTTCAACCACCACCTGAATTCTAGGTAAGAGGTCAGAAAGCATCTTTCCGGCATCAGTCATTTTTTTCAAGTCACCCGAGTTCATCGCAGAAGAAATTGCTTTTCTCGCGTTTGTTAATTCGTCAAAAATACCTTTTTCGTGGGTCAAATACCCTTTAGCGGAAGATTCCAAATTCGGAATAAGTTCAAATTGTCTTTTAAGTTGATTGCCAATTTCCTGAATTGCCGCACCGACTCTAGTTTTTGTGCTGACAAAAAAGTTGTAAACAGAGATTACCCAAAAAACTAATATTATTAAAATTGCTACAGGTACATACATCATCGTTTATTCACCTCCCTTCGCCCTTCCGTAGCTTCATGCGAAGGAGGGTTTCAATCCTCATTCAGGCTTCGGAGAGGCAAGCCTTCTTAGAATTGTTTTAACAACAATTCAAAATCCTTAAGGCTTCGAGTATTTATTATATCACGGGCCCCACACCAACCCCGTCTCGCAACAGAAACTCCAAAAGTTATGTTATTCATTCCGTCTTTATGATGAGCATCGGTACCAAAAGTCATTTTCACACCAAGTTTCACAGCCTCACGAACTAGATTATCCGGCAGATCCAGTCTCATCGGATCGCAGTTTATTTCTATCCATTTATTGTTTTTGAGGCAAAAGTCAAAAATTTCAGGCCAATTAAGCTCAACTCCTTCCCTCTCGTTAAGCTTTCTGGCTGTTGGATGGGCAAATATGCGTACTTTAGGATGAGTAAGAGCAGTTAAAACCCTCTTTGTCATCAGGTCTTTTTCCAAATTGAAATTTGAGTGAATGGAAACAAGGGCAAAATCTAAAAGTTCCAATCCTTGTTCGGGAACAGGTAGGCTACCGTCTGACAGGATATCAATTTCAAGGCTATTGAATACTTTTTGTATACTACCTACATGCCTATTCTTTAATGAGTAATTAATTTCATCAATGTTTTCACGCTTTCTTTTAAGTATTTCCACGGTCTGGGAGTCGTTATGTCCTTTCTGGCTGGGGTTGTGTTCCGTAAAAGCAATATATTCATACCCTAACTCATTAGCCTTCTTTATAATTTCCTCCATGCTGCTTTCGCCCAGATCATGGCTTGTTTCTATATCAAAACTTGAGTGAATTTGAAGATCGCTTTTGACTTCCCCTAATTCAACTAAGTTTGGTAATTTATGCTCCTTGGCTGATTCAATTTCCCCTGTATCTTCCCTCAATTCCGGCTCGATATAATCCAATCCCAAATAATTATAAAAACTTTTTTCGTCTTCAAAATTTTTAATTTTTATTTTTAAATTTTTAATTGTTTTTATGCCGTATTCGGAAAGGCTCAACCCTTTTTTGAGAGCCAGTTCACGTAGGGCTATGTTGTGATGTTTTGATCCTGTAAAATGCTGTAATAGTGAGCCGTAAGATTCAATTGGTTGGATCATTAAATCAACCTGAATCCCTCCCGGAAGGAGAATTGAAGCTGTGTGCTCACCTTTTTCTATTATTTTTTGAGATTTTGGATATTTAGTAAAATAATCAATCACCGCTACAGGATCATTAGTGGCTACGGCAATATCAATGTCACCAATGGTAGATGCCTGACGTCTGAGGCTTCCTAGAGGGTCTACATGCACAGTGGCTGGGTTTTCTGATAAATACTCCATTACTTCATGGGCTACCATGGCGGCGTAGGGCAAAAGGTGACGCTTTCCCTTTTTCTCCTTTTCGGCAATTTCTTTTAATTTTCCCCTAACTTCTTTAGGGTTTCCCTCTTTAATCATTTTCATGGCTGTTTTGATTCCAATTCCGGGTAGTTCCATGAGCTTAAAGGCATCGGTGGGAATATCTTTCATCAGACTGTCAAAATGTTTGGAGCGTCCTGTTTTGAAGAGTTCACCCAAATGTTCAGCTATGCTCGGCCCAATGCCGGGAACATCTTCAAGTTTCCCATCATCCCAAAGGTCTTTAAGCTCGGAACTGGCGTGTTCAACTGCGTCGGCCGCTCGTTCGTAGGCAATTATCTGAAATTTATACTTATCTTTATCTCTCAACTGATATGATGCGGCCACATCTCTTAGAAGCTCCGCAATTTGGAGGTTGGTGTAGATTTTTTTCGATTCCACAGCTAGATTAATCTTAACATAATTGATATAATTACGTTTCTGGGGTCGTAGCTCAACTGGCTAGAGCGCTTCCCTGTCGATTGTGGCAGCGTTCCAGAGTAATTTGGAATGTAAAACCAGGCTAATTCGGGGAAACCTTTAAAATGGCAATCCCGAGCTAAAGCTGCGTTCAGTTTATGTGAACGTAGTAAATGTGTAGAGACTATATACCTGGCTCCTATTTTTAGGATGATGAGATAGTCCAAACTTTTTGAAAACAAAAAGGTGCACGGAAGAGGTTGCGAGTCCGAATCTCGTCGATCCCGCCCAATAATATTATTATTTTCCTATTGACTTCATTCGTTTCTTCCTCTACATTCAGCCTAACTCTGCCCTTCGGAAAGAAGGTGAATAAATTTGAAATTTGATCAAAATAACAGTTTTCAACTAAAAAAACTTCTCAAACAAATAAAACTTAACGAGGAAAATATTAGCATGATTTTAGGGGCAATAGTCCTTGTTATAGTTGGAGTCTTGGTTGTAAATTACTTTAAAGACAAGGGAAACGGCAGTATTACGATAGACTCAACTCAAACATCAGCTATTAACGAACACACTGTGGTAAAAGGTGAAACATTATGGTCGATTGCAGAAAATTCATATGGTTCCGGATATAACTGGGTAGACATAAAAAGTGCCAATAATTTAGAGACAGATAATATTGAGGTTGGACAAAAATTAATCTTACCTGATGATGTCGCACCAAACGAACCTACAACAACAGAGGAATCTCAAACTGTTTTACAAGAATCGCCTATAACAAGCGAGACCTACACAGTAGTTAAAGGAGACAGCCTGTGGAATATAGCAGTCAGAGCCTATGGCGATGGTTTCAGATGGACTGAAATTGCAGAGGTAAACGAATTAGATAACCCAAATATAATTCATACGGGAAACATTCTAATTTTACCCAGATAATGAAGCCTTGGAAGGCGGATATGCTGAATCAATGATATAATTCGTGTGTCTTTGTTGTGCCGATGCGGGTGTAGTTGATCGGCTCAACGCCACCTTCCCAAGGTGGAAAGGGCGGTTCGACTCCGCTCACCCGCTCACGCCCAGAAATGCTATAATTGAGCACATAAGCCGAGGTAGCTCAGTTGGCAGAGCGGCGGTATCGTAAACCGCAGGTCGTGGGTTCGATCCCCACTCTCGGCTCAAAAATAAAATGAAAAAGTTTACAAGAAGGTTTATAAATTCCGAGGAGAGAAAAAACACAAGAAGCGCTACTTTTTATATATTGCTGACAATTGCCGCCATTGCGATACTCTATTTTGTCGGGATACCGGCTCTTGGCAGGCTTGCTTCTCTTGTTTCCAGCCTTAGAGGTAATAACAATAAAATCAGCAGCTCCGACATTACCCCACCTCCACCCCCCAAATTTAAATATTTTTCGGAATTCACCAACCAACAAACCCTGACATTAGCAGGTAACACAGAGTCGGGAGCCTCGGTAAAACTTACTTTTAATGGAAATCCCCAAGAGGTCTTGGCTGACAACGATGGACAATTTTCGTTTGGCGTCACCCTACAGGACGGAGTAAACACTTTTGCGGCAACCGCAACCGACCAATCGGGAAACCAAAGCCAAAAATCGGATGACCATCAAATAACTTTTGACAAGAAAACACCTGATTTGGAAATAACCTCACCCTCAGACGGTTCCAGTTATTTTGGATCCAACCAAAGACAGATCACAATTACAGGAAAAACCGAAACTGACGCCAAAGTTACAATTAATGACAGAATTATTTCAGTTGACGATTCCGGAATTTTTCAATATACAACAACCCTAAATGAAGGCTCGAATACCTTTAATGTAAAGTCCACTGATCAGGCAGGAAACACCACTGAAAAAAATATAAGCCTCAACTTTACTCCTTAACGCTAACTGCAAGAAGAATTACAACATATCCCATTATCCAAGGGAAAAACAGAGAATTGGAAAACAGACTATGAATAAATAGTGCCATAGATACCGCAATTACGGTTTGTGCTTCACGGCTTTTGGGTAGAGATTTGAATACTCCAAGGATGCTTCCCGCGAATACCATCAGACCGATCGTGCCGGTTGTTGCAAGGATCAAAAGCAAACTTGAGTCGGACCCCGAACATGCATGAGAGGTAAAAGATTCCACTCCTATATATTTATTTCTTGCGATACAAAGATTATTAAACCCGACTCCAAATACTGGGAATTTTTTAAACACCTCAATGGTCTCCTTATAATTGTCCAACCTGGCAATAATACTAAATGAACGTGTCAGCTCTATGCTATGGTTTTTTGCCGTCGGCAAGAGTAAAGCAAAAATCAAAAAAGTAACCGCCAAAACCATCATTTTTCTAAACTTCTTTTCCGCAAAAGCGATAACAAAGATACCCCCTAAAAATGCCAGATAGCTGGCTCTTGAATAGGTAAATGCCAGAGACACCAAAAGAAACACTGTAATTAATAAATACTTTTTTTCTCTACTATCAATGAATCGATTGATCGATAGCAACAATCCGAAAACTATAATTAGGCCCAAAAATGTGGGATCCAGGAAAGTACCCACCAGACGGAACAAGTGCATATCCCAACCGTAAACAAAAAATGGTTTAATATCCGGAAAAGCAAAAAGTTGAATCCAACCAAAAACTGCTGAAATAACCGAGATCGTCAAAAGACTGCTTGAAAGTAAATGGCCGTTGGTAGGACTTTTTTTAGCAAAATTCCAAACATAATTTAAAAAGAATGTATAAGCGACAATACGGACCAGATAAAATAGACCGTAAAGAACTTGGTACTTAAAAATGAATACCGATAAAATGAATGAGAAACCCGCGGCTACCAAAAAATATTTAAGGTATTTGTAAACTTTTGGTTTTTCTTTTTCAAATAAAATCGAGTAAAGCGCCCCTAATCCAACCACAACGTCGATAGGCTGAAGAGGCATATTTAAACTGCCAATACCAAAACTCAATCTGATAATTTGTCCGAAAGGAAAAAGGACCAAAAACAAAAAAAGAAATACGCTTTGCAGCGAAAATAAACTATCTAATTTGATTTTCTTTGTAATTCCCATTGTTTTGACCATCCCAAAAACGAATGAAACGATTGTAACATACTGAAAACAAAGCCCCGTCCTTGAAATAGATTTTGAATAAACTTTGCTTTAGGATAGAAAATTATTTTTAAAATATTGGATCTTTTACCTTCACGCATATTTTCTTCTGCGTGTATATCGGAATACCGATTTATTTTTTCAATATACTCATGTAGATTATCGGCAGTATGGTGAATAATATAATTCTTAAGACGGCCTGTTTTACCTTTTATATTCCAGGTTTCGTGAACTCTCCTTTTCCATTTTCCCGAGTTTCTCCTACCCAATCTTAAAACCACATCTTCCCCAATTTCCCTGCCCAAAAATATAATTTTCCTTTTTATAAAAAATCCGGAATAACCTGATGCATCCAAATCCGATATTTCTTTTATCAGTTCCTTTGATAATTTCTCATCCGAATCCAAAAACAAAACCCAATCAGATTTTGACTTTCCCAAAAGAATATTCCGTTCTTTCGCAAAATCTGCAATGTTCTTTTTATTTAAAGTAACTAACGAGAAATTTACCATTTTGTAAGCTTAAATATCTGCAACCCACCACTCGTCCAAATTTCTTTTCCCAACGCCGTTTTCCCGGCACTACCATCTTCCACTATTGTATATTGTATTTTCGCGCCGCTTTTCACTTTTGCTCCGCGGATTGTAAGAAGATAAATGTAATTATTTGCAAAATTATTATCAAACTGGTCATACATCCCGATTCTGGCAACCGAAAATTCCGCGCCCTTTGAATTTAGTAAAATTTCATTTACGGCCGCGATCTGGACAGTATAGGGAGGTAGGCTTTCGGAATAACTACTGAGGGGTTTGTCCTGATAAAACCAATTAGTGACACCTAAATTCCAAATTCCCAAACCACCAAGTAATAAAGTAAAAAGAATCAAGACGGAAGTCTTTTTGAAAGTCTTGGCCAAGACGTATCCGACAAGGATCAAGGGAATCGGAAAAATCACTAAATAGTAATGCGGAGGAGGATCCCCGTGAACAAACAACCCCAAATACGAAACAGCCAGATTTATAAAAACTAAAATGAAAGCCATTTCTTTGTTTTTATTCTTTAGCGATTTTGTAAACCAAACAACTGACCCAATTATGACAAAGGTAAATATTATTATTGATACGAATACGGAACTCGGCACAAATGTTTCTTCAAAAAAATTATAAATCGAGAGAATGTTTTGCGATAGAACCTGCGAGCTGACGGTATTTTTGTGATATAAGCCAAAAAACCCCAATATCCTGTATGGAATCCAGCTCAAAATTTGAGTAGTAATTGCAAATTTATCAGATATTTCATACAGGACAAATGCTATATTTGGAATCAGGAATCCTGCGAATGAATATAAAATATATTTAAAGCGCGGTTTAACTTTAAAAAAAACAAAACACACAATTGCCGCCGGAATTAACAAAAACGGACTTGGGAAAAAGCTCATGGAGAGCCCCAATATAAATCCAAGAATGCCCAGACTTTTTCCATTATCTTTTATTGATTTTGCAAGGTAGTAAAGGTAAGGGAAAAATATTATCCCTGCAGGGGCGTTGTATCGGGATGCCCTTGTGTAATAGATCCAAGCAGGGGAAACGGCCAATAAAAATGATGTAATTAGTGCAATTTTTTCACCAAAAAGCTTTTTAATGTAGTAATAGCAAACCAAAATTGCCGAAGATCCGACAAAAGCCCAGAAAGTATTAACTATTACCGGATTATATCTTCCGAGAAAAAGAAGAACCGTATAAATCCAATAAGATATCGGGGGGATAAAAAACCATTCGTGAGAAGTACGGGGACCTATCAAAAATGTCCGTGTCCCGTGAATAATATTCCAAATATTCATATAATCCGTCCCCATTTCGCCATTTAAAATTAAGTTTGGCAAAAATCTATAAAATCGTAAAAATATACCTATGAGAAAAATTAGGAAAATAAGAGATGACTCTTTTGAAATATTTGTGAAAAATTCGACCAATAAACTTAACAAAATTCCGTAATGCTTTCTAAAATAGTAAAATCTACTTTTTCTAAAAATTTTTTTGATTTCACTTGTCGTTTTTGGTGTCCCCTTTGATTCTAAATGAGTTACGGTAGCACCAGGTAAAATAAATAGTTGCCACTTTTTCTCTTTTAGATTCATTGACAAATCGTTTTCTTCAAAATATAAAAAAATATTTTCATCAAAACCACCCACAGATGTAAGTGCTTTCCTACGGATCAGAAATGTCCCAAGCTGCGCCACATCAACCTCTTTCGTGGTTTTTCTGTCCCAATCCATCATCAAATATTTTTGAATTACTGGGAATTTATACAAAAATTTATTGATAAAAGAAAGATAACAAATTCCACGGAATGGTGTAAGCTCCAGTGTTGCACTTGGAGCAAATTTCCCTGAAATGTTTATCATTTTAGGTGCAACAAGACCAACTTTTTTATTCTTCTTAATAAAGTCGTAAAGTCTTGCAAAAGATTTACAATCAATTACCATATCGGAGTCTAAAAACAAACAATATTCTCCTCCTGCATACTTTAACCCCAAATTTCTTCCTCCGCCCCAGCCCAGATTCCTGGGTGATTTTACATATTTAATCCATTTATATTTTTTCTCAAGCTTTTTAGATTTATCCTCGTTATTATCAATTAAAATAAATTCTGTGTCTTTATATTTTTTTTTGATATCTTTCAAACTGTTCAGACATTTATAGATTTCGTTTCCATGGCCGTAATGCACCACTATCACAGATAATTTATTGTTTTTTTGCATATTTATGGAAAAATTGAAACTTTTGGAAATGGTACTATAAACTTTCCTCCCTTATTTATATATTTTTGTTCCTTATTTATTATTTCCTCTTTATAGTTCCAGGCAAGAAGCAATACATACTTTGCATTTTTGTCCTTTCTAAAAAACTCAGGGTTAATTATTGGAATGTGTGTACCGGGTGTAAATTTCCCATATCTTTCCGGAGACTCGTCAACAATGTAGTCGATTTGTTTTTTCCCTAACTTACAATAATTCAAAAGAGTATTCGCACGCCCTGAAGCGCCATAGCCCACAATTTTAATATCCCCCGATTTTATATTGTTTATTTTATTCAGAAATACCTTTTTATGGCACTCAACTTTTCTTGAAAAGTTTAAAATATTTTTAGCCAACAAACGATTTACATCTTTCTCCTTATTCAAAAATCTCTTTAATCTATTTGTTTTCCCATGTTTACGATTTCCAATAAATTTCGCATACACACGTATTGATCCTGAGTGAATTGGAATCTTTTTTACGTCAAAAGGAACGATTCCAAACCGCTTCATTAATCTTGAAAGAGTTGTTAGTGTGTAATAAGTCAAATGCTCGTTATAAAAGAAGTCATATTGAAGTTTTTTAATCAAATCTGGTAAATAATGTAATTCAATTACCAGAACTCCGTCTTCCTTAAGTAAAATTTTAATTCCTCTAAAAACAGTTTTTACATCATCTATGTGTGCCAAAACGTTATTTGCAAAGATTGCATCCACCTTACCTGAAGTTTTGACAATTTTTTCGGCTATACTTTTCCCAAATTCACCCACCATTGTCTCGATACCTTTCTTGGCTGCTACATCGGCAACGCTTTTTGAAGCATCTACTCCTAAAACCTTGACCCCCATTTTCTTTAGTGGATAGAGTAAAACACCATCGTTGCTGCCTATATCTACCACAAACGATTTGTCACGTAGATACTTTCGATACATTTCTTTCGCGTACTCGGTGAAATGTTTTGTTAAAGTTACAGAGGACAAATAATGATAGTTTCTAAATAGAACTCTGGGGGGTATAACATCCAAAATCTGAACAAGACCGCATTTTTTACATTGCCATATTTTTAGTGGATAATACAGTTCCTTTCCGATTTCTTTTTTTGTCAAAAAATCTCCGGCATGAGGCATAAAACCCATATCAATAACAAGTTTAAATGAAGAGGTACCACAGATGCGGCAGGTTGTTTTTGTTTTAAATTTGCCAATTTTCATTCTAGTACCGCCAAGTTTACCAAAGATTAATATATAATCACAGTTATGAAAGAATTTCTGATACTGGGCGGGGGTTCGCGACTCGCAAAAACATTTCAAAAGATGCATCCCACTAGTTGTATTTCTTTAGAAAAAGTTTCCTGCGACATAAAAAATAGGAATCAAGTGATGTCGGTTCTTTCTTCAAATAGGGTAAAATACGTACTTAATTGTGCAGCAATTACGGACATCGAGTGGTGCGAAAAAAATCCCAAAGAATGTATGAAGGTAAACACCGAAGCAGTCAAAGATTTAGAAAATATATGTTTCGCAGTAGGTAAAAAGCTAATTCAGATTTCATCTAACTATGCATGTTTTCCTACAAATGTTTACGGAAAATCTAAGAGATTAATGGAAGAATCTTTCAATCACAAAAGGTCTTTAATAATTAGAACAAGCTTTTATTACGAAGGGTATGATCTTTTCAAAAATCTGATTAACTATAAAAAAGTGGACGCTTTTTCCAACTCTTATTTCAATCCTATATCCATCTATCGATTGGCTGAGGAAATTAATAGACACAAAGATGATGTTGGACTGTTAGATGTGTTTTCATCCAAAAAAATATCTAAATACGATTTTGCTCTTTTGTTTTGCAAGGTTTTTAATTTAAATAGTAGATTAATTAAAAGTACACTTTTTAAAAATTCCAAGAATAAAGCAAAAAGACCTTTTAATTCATTTGTGCCTTCCGACGTAAATATAAATTTGGAGGAAGATATGGCTTACTTTAAAAGATGTTCTGACTTCTCAAAAGACTTTTAATTTCTTTTATTGCCATTAATACTCCAAGATCCGAAGAATATCTAAATTCTTTTGCTTTGTGGGTCAGCGCCTTATAGCTAAAACCAATGTCAGATAGATCAATTTGGGGAAGTATAATAAAGTAATCTTTCTTTTCAATTGTCCTTATTGATTCAATTGGAGAAATTAAAGTCTCGTGCAGTTTTTCACCAGGACGTATGCCGATTTCTAAAATCTTTTTATTTTTGGGTTTTAGTTCGTCAACCATAGCAACTGCTAAGTCGTATACATTTAGTGGTTTTATATTGGGTACAAAAATCTCCCCTCCCCTCATCTTTTCCAGTGCTGTAAATACAAGCTTTGTTGCCTGATCAAGAGTCAATATAAACCTTGTCATTCTTTTGTCCGTAACTGTTAGTGGACGCCCAAGGGCAATTTGCTTTAGAAACAGAGGAATTATTGACCCCCTTGAGGCAACTACATTACCGTATCTCACCGACGCAAAGCTGGTACCGCTTTTCTTACCAGCTTTGTTACCGAGAGTAAAAATTCTTTCCTGAAGGCCTTTTGTCATACCCATAACATTTATCGGCTCAACAGCCTTGTCCGTACTTATAGATAACACTCTGGAAACACCATTTGCGATAGCTGCATCTACAACATTTTGAGCGCCAATTACATTTGTTTTAACTATTTCAAAAACATTGTATTCGGAACTGGGGATCTGTTTCAACGCAGCCGCATGAATAAGATAATCTGTTTTTTCAGATAAGGCTTTTTCTAAGGAAATTTTATCCCTAACATCCCCGATTACAAATTTAAGTTTATTTTTGTACTTGGACAAGTCATATTGCATCGAATACTGTTTATCCTCATCGCGGGAAAAAACTGTAACCATCTGCGGATCTTGTTTTAAAATCTCTTTTACGAAGTATCCACCAAAGGAACCCGTTCCTCCGGTAATTAGAATTGTTTTGTTTTTAAATAGGTTTGTCTTTACTTTTTTCATTGAGTGTTTTTCTTACAAAATAGATTGTCAGGGGCAAGGATATTAGTGTTCCAATAATCGCAGATAATCCGGCTCCAATAATACCATAAGTTTTGGTCAAAGGCACGATTGTTGTTAAAAGACCCAGGGCGCTAACCAAGGTAACAATGGCTGAGTATTTCTGCTTCTTCTTTGCTACCAACAAAGAGTTCGTTGAAGCGGCAATTCCTCGAGTAACCCCCAAAATTGATAATAGTTTAACTGCCGGTATGGCAGCTTCCCATCCTTGACCAAAAAGTATCTTTACAATTGGAGAGGCAAAAAGATAAACCAATACCCCAGCAGCTATCATTAGTGAACCGTTAATGGCAAGCGTTTTAAAAAATGCCCTTTTCAATCTATCGGCCTCTTCGGAAATTTTAGAAAAAATGGGGAACGTTACCCTAAAGAAAATATCACCAACTTCAGAAAGTGGTATCGTTGATATTTTATATGCGTTTTGATAAATTCCCAAAGAAGTCACTCCGAGAATTCGCCCCACTATAATATTGTCGCTTTGTGTGTAAATATAATCAAAGATGCCAAAGGCGGTAACCCACACACCTCTTTTTATTACTTTTTTGACTTTTTCAAAATCTATTACAAAACGTGGTAATGGTCTGACTACAATAAATGTGTATACGACCTCATAAAGAGCACCGCCCCACAGACCGAAAATCAATCCCAATGGATTTCTTAGAATTAATGCTCCAGCAATCGAAAAAATGGTTTCTGCCAAATACATTGAGACTCTATAGAAAAATTCCTTATTAAAGTTAAGATCTTTTTGAAATTTAACTATTGCCGGATTAATAAAACCGCGGATCAATGGTACTACTGCCACTAAGTAAAGCAAAATTCGCGATTCTGGAGATTTGAAGAAACTCGAAACCGCATCAGCTGTAGCCAGAATTACCGCTGAAATCAAAAAACCCCTGAAAATAGACACTACCCACGCAGAATCGATATATTTTTCAACACCACCCTTTTCCTGAACCAAAAATATATTAATACCAGTCTCGGTAATAATTTCTAAAAATCCAAGAGAAATGGTAGCTATTCCAAATACCCCAAGATTATAAGGGGAAAGAATATGTGCAATGATTGAAATCCTGACAATTCCCAGAAGCCTATGTGCCACACGAAAAGCGGTCATCCAGGAAATTCCCTTTAAGGCATCTTTAAAGTATCCCATTTATCTGATTATACCTGACAAAAATCCAGCCATCACAGCCATATCCGAAGTTATTTGAAGAATTGGTCCCCAGAGAGAAATCTTCCAATCTCCAAACTCCAAATATATTTTTCTGTAAGCCCAAAAAAAATAAACTAAAAATAAAATTAATGGATAGATGGGGGAGATAAAACCAATTAACCCCAGGGTCAAAACCAAAATACCCAGGGCATACCTTCCAAAGACAGAAAGTACCTTAATATTGTGCGACATTAAACCTTGACTGGGATGCCACCAGATTCCATATCTAATATCCCACTTTGCATACTCGCGGATTTTATAACTGAATTCTTTCAGGTCTTCAGGCATCCCCCACTCTACTGTTGCATTTTTCACGCGTGAATACTTTAAGCCAAGCTTAACTGCTTTGTAATTAAAGTCCGTATCTTCGGCAGAATTGACCTTGCTTTCGGGAAATCCCCCCACTGTTTCCCAAGCGCTCTTGGTAAATGCCATAGACCGAGTGGAAGGTAAGAAATTCATATCAAACTTTCGTGGTGTTACACCTAGAAAAACAGATTCCGCTTTTTGAAACCTGGAATTACCGACCATGTGGTAAAAACCTGCCGAAATATCAACTTTACCTGTGGCAAACGGGGCTGAAATATTTTTTATCCAGTCTCTATCCGCAACACAACCTCCATCGGTTATGGCTACGACTTCATTTTTGGCTAGTTCAATGCTTAGATTTCTTCCGTGCGCCCTGGAACATTTTTCAGAAATAGATTTTATATATGGATATTTCTTTTGATAATGGCGGATTATCTCAAGCGTCTTGTCGGTAGAACCTCCGTCAACAATAATAATTTCGTCCGCTTTTTTTCTTTGGTTAACCAAAGAATCAAGAAGCCTCGAAATCGTTCTTTCTTCGTTAAATACTGTTATACAAATCGAGATATTCATTGGTTAATTTGTCCCAAGTCTGCTTTTTTGCCCAAATCTTAACGTCTTTCCTTCCAAACGGCGACATTTTCCAATAGTCTTCTTTTACTTTATTGTTCCAAAATAATTTTAACTCACAATTTGCAGCCAATGCCTCCAGTGCTGCTAAATAGCCACCAGGAACACAGTACTTGGCTCTTTTGTAAAAAGGAATGGGATCCACAAAACCGTGAACAATACCATAGTTTTCGCATACTTTTCTAAATTTTCCATCTCCGCAAAAGTCTACCTTATAGCCATGGTGCACATTTAACCAGTCTATAAATTTAAGTAGTCCCGTATTTTCCTCAAGTCTCCCTACATAAACAATTTTCTTATTATCTTTAGCTAGTCTTAGATTCAATTTGCTGGCGGCGCCATAAATAATCAAGCTAAAATCAATGTTCAAATATTTCTCCAAAAACTTTCCTACTCCAACCGAGCCGGTAGATAATTTTACCGCCAGACGTTTCTGCCAAAGAGATATTTTGGATAAGGGATTATCCCATTCAAATCCGTGAACTGTAATGAACACTTTTTTATGAGGATAAAGAATACGAAAAGGCAAATACCAAATAAAAACATCATGACAATGGACTATGTCTACATTTTTAATAAGTTTGCGGTTTTTGAAAGACCATAACCAAATAGACATAAGCCCAATGTACTTAACTTTAGGGTATGGTAATCTAATGATCTTTATACTCTCAATCTCTTCAGTTTTCTTTAATTTTTTATTGTATTTTTCTGTAATAACCGTTACGTCATTACCCTTTTTAATCAAGCTTTTACTTATTTCTAAAACGTGCTTCTCCACCCCGCCCACATGGGGATAAAAAAGTCGGGCGATAAATAGTATTTTCATTTTCGAGCAAACACAATCATTAAATTGGGTTTTTTCATCTCAAATGGTAGTAATCGTAAAAAAAAGGACTTCAACCAATAGTTATTTTGAAACGCATAAAGGTAGGATTCTTTTATGATCTTAAATCCAAATAATTTCAATTCTGCTTTTAATATTGCTGGCGTATAATTCCGCATGTGTGAATTTGGATTTTTACCATGTTTAATCATCTCCTCCAGCCCTTCATTTAAAGGAATCGAAACAACTAAAATTCCGTTTTTTTTCATAACCCGAACTATTTCCCCATAGGCCTTTAGAGTTTTATCTGTTTGAATATGTTCGATTACATCCAAAATTAAAACAATGTCAAAAAATGAAGACTTGTAGGGTATTTTGAAAATTCCAGCAACCCTATATTCTCCTCTCAATGTTTTTTGTGCTTTATCAACTGCCACCTCTGAAATGTCTATTCCAAAAAGTGACAATTTTAAACACCCAGTGAGTTTTTTTTCTAAATATCCCAACCCAAAACCAACATCTAGCAACTTTCCATTCTTTGTTTTTAAGAAATTCGAGATTATGCAAATTTTATCCTTATAAATGGGACTTCTTGTCAAATCTTTTTGGTCTTTTTTTGTCTTTGTGTTCCAAAATGAAGTAGAATTTAGATTCTTCAACTCTTCTTTAAATTCATAAGTTTTTTTAAACCTCCTCAAGTTACCAAAAATCGCAAGTTCATGTCGCAATTTCTCTGCTTCAAAAAGTTTCATATGGGAAGTTTATCAATTTCCTACTTGACAAACAATCATATAAATTATTAAGTAAATTGTGGACAAAATATTCTCCACTTCGAAACTCTTTATATCTGTAATTATCTTATTCTTGTCTTTTACAAAAACAGTTACAGCTCAATCTATTCTTTTTCAAGACAATTTCGAACAAGACAGTGGTTTACAATGGAATATAGTTTCCGGAAACTGGGCAAGACAATATGTTCAAAACAGCTATCGGTATGGCATGATTCTTAATACAGGATCTACCATAACAGAGTCACAAGCTGGTAGCTTCAACTGGACAAATTATGAATTTTCATTCGACATGTTACCTGTATCCGGAGCTGATAGGAATGTTTTCTTCAGGGTTAATAATCAAAAATCAACTTGTTGCTCATGGTATGACTACTCGGTTAGCTATGGGCTACACATGTATCCAAACCATTTGTGGTTAGAGAAAAGGACAGCAACAGGCGGTTCTGAACTCATCAGTACATCAATTACTCTCAGCGACAATGAAGTAACCCACTTTAGAATCAGGTTAGAGGATAATCATATTCAGGTATTTTTGAATAATGAAACAATTCCAGCAGTTAATTATTTCGATAATGAGAATGCCATACTAACAGGGCGAATTGCACTCTCGGTTGGAACCGGGGCTTCTTATCCAACAGAGGTTTGGTTTGATAATGTCAAGGTTATTTCGATCGACCCACCACAGCCTCCTGTATCAAAAGTTGTTTTTGTTCCGGGTTTTGGGGCCAGCTGGAATGCAGACGCATTCGCCAGCTGCTCTTTTGATAACGATCCGACACGTTGGTCACTAGCTTCCTACGCCGAAGATGTTTATAACCCTATTCTTACAACCCTATCTGAATCAAACTGGCAAGTTATACCATTTTACTATGACTGGCGACAACAAATTCCCTCTAACTCGAATACGTTATCAGACAAAATAAATAGTTCCACTGTATCTGATGAAAAAGTTAATATCGTCAGTCACAGTATGGGAGGTCTCGTTGCATCAGACTATTTGGCCAACCACGATCAAGGAACAAAGACCAATAGTCTTCTCGCGGTTGGTTCCCCTCTGAAAGGTGCCGTCCAGGCATACCCTGCGTGGGCAGGAGGAGATATCTGGGAAGATAACTTCATATCCAAAGTGGCAACGACACTCTACCTCAAACATTGTGGTCTTTTATTAAGCAACCGAGAAGCAATCCATCAATTCGTTCCATCCGTACAAAATTTACTACCAACATTTGATTACCTTAGAGATTCAAAAACAGGTATCCTTAAATCCACACCTTCACTTCTGTCGCAAAATCGATGGCTACCATTAATTTTTGTGAATGATTTTTGGGGAGTAAAATTCGGAACACTTACCGGAAACGGCCAAGATACGCTTTCGGAAATATTAACAAAGGGTAAAACCAAAAAAGATTTATTGGCAAATTGGTCAGACGGAAAACCCCAGGAAAAAATTTATTCCAATGAAGGGGATGGTACTGTACTACTTGAAAGTAGCAAGTTTGATGACGAACATAATACAACAATCGCACAAACACATTCCGGCCTCGTAAATTCAGCTGATGGCATGGCCGAAATCCTAAAGTTTCTTGAAACCCCATTGTCAGATATCGGCAGCTCCGCCTCAGCAGATCCACAGTCAGCATTGGTTATTATCAGCTATCCTTCGAATCTTTTGGTAACAGATCAAGATGGCAACACGAAGAAAGATAAAGACGGCATGGTAGCCTTTACAAATCCAAAATCCGGATCATACAAGTTGAAACTTTTACCAAAATCAAACAATTCACTTTTAATCGTAGCCCAATTTTTACCAAATGGGGATGTAAAATATAAAGAATACAATTTCAAGGGTTTTGGGCCAAAATTCAAGACACTCAAATTTGATCTCCAAAATCCACAGGAAGATATTTTAATCCCGTAAGGTCTCTCCCTACGGAATCAAATGCCAGCAAAAAACTCTATTAAAAGATATGTTCAAAACGGGTACTACCACATATACAATAGGGGCGTAGAAAAAAGACTAATTTTTCAAGATGAACAGGATTATGGCGTTTTTCTATCTTATCTTAAGGAATATCTTCTTCCTAAGGATATTTATTCACTTCAAGAACGTCTATCATCATCAATAAATTGGTGCGAAAAAGACAAAATATTAAACACTATTCACCGTAATAACTTTTCTGAAAATATTCAACTACTTGTCTACTGTCTTATGCCTAATCATTTCCATATGCTTATTAAACAGTCCGAGCCAAATTCCATAGATTCATTTATTAGCTCTCTATGTACAAGATACGTCATGTATTTTAATAAAAAGTATAAAAGAGTTGGCTCATTATTTCAGGGTGTATATAAAGCAGTTTTAGTAGAATCAGATGAACAACTTCTATGTCTTTCCGCTTATATTCATACTAATCCAATAAAGTTAAGGCTAAAATCACAAATATCAAAAAATTATAAAGGTAGTTTGTATAATCAGCCATCTTCATTATCAGATTACATTAATAAATCAAAAACTGTTTGGCTACATACAGAACCAATTTTGTCTTTCTTCACAAAAAAGCATTCCAGATCATTTCATAAGCAACTTTCGTATAAAGAATATATTCAAAATCTAAATGCTCCAAATACTACAATATCTAATTTAATTATTGAAGACTAAAGACTAATTGATTCCGTAGGGAGAGACCTTATGGACTTGCGGAATCAATTATTTACCCAGTTCTTGAAGTTTTTGAAAAGGCGGGGAAGCTCAATAAAGACCACAATTCCCAAAATGGTTACATAGGCCAAAATTGCAAAAGTGAAAAATGGTTGAGATCTAAAATCGCTTCCAAGTAAAAAGCCATGAGCACCTACTAATAAGAAGATCAAATAATTTAAGACGTGGAATTTTCTCCAATTGGCTTTAAGCCATGGGGTTGTCTTTCTGAAAAGAGCGGCAAAAACTGCAACCGTCAAAAGCCAAAAGGAAACTCTCCCGATCGTATAGTAATAGTCTGTTGGGGTTTTGCAAATTAAGCAGATATTAACAAAGGCAACGTACGGATCAAATTTAGCTCCCGAAAAGTAATTTGAAAGTAAAAAGAAAATCGGATGCAAAAACACCAAAATATAAGCAAGTGTGCCTTCAAAAACATGGAAATTAAAAACCCAGTTTCCCAGTTTTTCCGAAATCTTGCTCATGAAAGCACCGAGAATTATTTGGACAAAAAGCATACTAAAAGCAAAAAGCCCAAGTCCTCTTTGAATAAAATTTGCCAATCTTGCGGAACTGCTCAATGCGAAAGATAACGGAGTAACTCCGGTTAGAGTTAAAAACGCTATTGGAAAAAGTGCAAACCAGATTGTAAAAAATATTATTTTCTTCAAGTGGTCGCGCCTGGACTTGAACCAGGGACCTTTGCAATGTGAATGCAACGCTCTAACCAACTGAGCTACGCGACCTGGTGATTGCTCCTTAAACTTTAGATTATACCACTCAGCAGTTCACTTAAAAATATTGACACGCTTCCCTTTTAAACATAAAGTGGTTCATGTTGTCTGCAAATTATGAAATTCAAAATAGAATTGGCTCTATCCTACGACGATGTTCTTTTAGTCCCCCAGCACTCTGAAATAAAAAGCAGGCAGGATGTCAGTTTGGTTACAACAATCACCCCTCGTCTAAAGCTTAATATTCCATTAATCAGCGCCAATATGAGCGATGTTACCGGAGTGGAAATGGCCATAAAATTGGGTCAACTTGGAGGGCTTGGTGTCTTACCGCGCTTCATGACGGCCGGTGAAGAAGCAAATATGATTCTTGCCGTCAAAAAGAAAGGTCTTTTGGCCGCTGCTGCCGTTGGTTTAAGAAATGGAATGTTTGACCGCGCGGAAGCTTTAGTAAAAGCAGGTGCGGACGCCCTTTTTCTGGATGTTGCACACGGCCACATGCTGCAAACAGTCGAGGCAACGCAAAGTCTTAAACAAAAATTTGGAAACAGTGTCGACATAATCTCAGGAAATGTGGCCACCTATGAAGCCGCTTTTGACCTGTTTAAAGCAGGTGCGGACAGTGTCAAGGTCGGCATCGGACCCGGTTCTATTTGCACCACACGGGTTGAAACGGGCTTTGGTGTCCCCCAGCTTACCGCTGTAATCAATGCCGCGCGTGCCGCGAGATACTTCAAAAAAACTATCATTGCCGACGGGGGTATTAAAAACTCGGGAGACATCGTAAAAGCTCTGGCGGCCGGCGCATCTGCCATTATGGCGGGAAATATATTTGCGGGAACGGATGAAGCCCCCGGCAAGAAAGTAAAAATAAAAGGACTTCTCTATAAGCAGTATTTTGGATCGACGTCTTTCATGGAAAAAGAAAACCATATCAAAAGGAACAAAAGTGAGCTTGATAAAAACTATTCCAAGCACATAGAGGGAATAGAAGGAATCGTTCCCTACAAAGGTGAGGTTACTAAAATTGTTGAAAAAATGGAAGCTAATATAAGATCCGGGTTTTCCTATGCGGGAGTGGCGACCATAAAAGACCTCTGGAAAAAAGCCGAATTTATTCAAATCACGGAAATGGGACAAAGGGAAAGTAAGTCTCACGATATAATAACCGAATTTAAATAAGGTTTATCTCCCCTTGAATCAGTCCCCCATACCTCTCTATAATGAATTATGATCAAGCGTTTAGGCGCCTTTTTTTGGGACGTCTTCGAAGTTATAGTTTTTGCCGTAGGCATTTTTTTCTTTATCTATCTTCTGGTTATGCGGCCGCACAAAATAGATGGTCTTTCAATGATGCCGAATTTTCCAAATAATGAATATCTTCTGACGGAAAGAGTTACATATTATCTAAGAAATCCAGAAAGGGGCGATGTTGTTATCTTTACCCCACCCGTTACGAATTTGGACGAATATATCAAAAGGATAATTGCGGTACCGGGTGAAACCGTAATGGTCAAGGGTGGGCGTGTTTACATCGATGGCAAACTTTTAAATGAGCCCTATATTGACGACTCCGCTCCGACACAAGCCGGAACTTTCCTTGCGGAAGGTGAAGAATATAAGGTTCCCGAGGGAGAATATTTTGTAATGGGAGATAACCGGCCAAATTCTTCGGATTCAAGATATTGGGGCCCGATCACTGAAAACACTATCAGCGGCCGTGCTTGGGTTATTTATTTACCTCTGAAACTCGCAGGAGTAGTCCCCGCACCCGCTTATTCTTTCGAATAACTAATTATTCTGAAGTTACTGACTTGTATATCCTCTGAAGTGTGTTCTCCGTCTCGTCTAGTCCCCCTTTGAGAATAAAGACAACTCTTGTTTCGCGTCTGGACCTTATCAACTTTACTGAATTTTTACGTATATTTTCTACACCATCGTTGTTTCTGACAACCAATGCTTTTTCCATGTCGCTCTGCATTTTGTCAATCTCTTCAGACACTATTCTTACGTGTTCGTCCGTTCTTTTTACTTCCTGGTTCGACTTAACTTTCATTCGCCTTGCAAGCTCTTCTGCGCGCCTCACTGATCCGCTTTCCTTCAAAACGATCTTGTAGGCCTCAATCATTAGACCGCTGTCGTCAATCGCTGCAAGAGCCCTAGCATGCCCTTCACTGATAAGCCCCGAGAGAAGTCCGTCTTTAAGGGCATCGGGAAGGGACAAAAGCCTCAAGGAGTTACTGACATAGGCTACACTTTTCCCTATTCTGACTGCAATTTCACTGGTGGTAAGGCCAAACTCGTTCATCAATCTTTCAAATCCTTTTGCCCTATCAAGCGGGTTAAGGTCGACTCTCTGGACATTCTCCACAAGGGCCATCTCAAGCATTCCTTTGGGTGAAGTTTCCCTCACAATAACAGGAACATGGGTAAGTCCTGCAAGCTTAGATGCTCTCCAGCGCCTTTCACCTGCAATAATCTGAAAACCTGCCGGAGTCTTGGCAACAACAAGGGGTTCTAAAATTCCGTGTTCACGAATTGAATCTACAAGATCTACCAGGCTTTCCGGAGTAATGGCACCGCGGGGCTGAAGAGGGTTTGGCTGAAGTTGGTTTATATCGAGCTGTATTATTTCTTCCGCCATATTATTTAGAAATAACAGACATTACCTGTTTACCTATTTTTCTGCTTACTTTTACGTTCCCGTCTAAAATTGAATAAAGGGTGTGGTCGCGGCCTTCCTTTACACCGGCTCCCTTTGAAAATTTTGTTCCTCTTTGCCTAATCAGAATCTGCCCTTTTACAACCTTTTCACCATCAGAAACTTTAGCACCTAATCGTTTTCCTGCCGGACTTACATGTTGTGAAGCTTTTCCTCCTGCTTTATGTGTTGACATATTATTTTGAACTTAAGCAACAATATAATCGATGTTTTCACAGTTGTCAAGAGGACAGAAAGTTATAGTTTGATATATTAACTGATCTTTTCAACCAGAAGTCTTGTATATTGTGCTCTAAACCCGGTATGTCTTTTATATCTGCTTTTAGCTTTAAATTTATAGATTTCTAGCTTCTCTCCTTTTTCCAGGTCCGTTACGACTTTAAGTTTAACTTCGTTTTTAAGAACAGGTTTCCCTACGCTTACTTTTTCTCCGTCGGCAACAAGTAAAACCTCGGTCGAAATTTTCTTGGGGTCAATAAGTTTGTCTACAAGGATCTCCTGCCCCTCTTCTACTTTGTATTGTTTTCCGGTAATTCTCACAACCGCGTACTTTGACATATCGTGTATTTTATAACAGATTCAGTGACTCTACAAGCCTATACTTACTAAACAGACTGAACCTATCTGTTTATTTATGATAGGCTCCCAGCGCAATTCCCAACCCCATTGTTGTGGCAAGGAGGGAGGATCCTCCCGCCGAAAGAAGTGGAAAGGGTAGCCCCGTTACCGGGAGCATACCCATATTCATGCCAACATGCACAAAAAGTTGTATCAGATAGGTCAGGAAAAACCCGGAAAGGTACGCCCGTGCCTGAGGAGAAACAGCGTGTTCCATAAAAAAGGTAAGTCTTATAAGTATTAAAAAACTAGTAAGAAGAACAAATCCAGCCCCGACTAAGCCAAGCTCTTCCGCGGTTGCTGCAAAGACAAAGTCTGTTTGTTTTTCGGGTAAAAATGCCAACTGTGTCTGAACTCCTTTTCCGAGCCCCGTTCCGAAAATTTTTCCCGATCCCGCCGCAATTGTTGCCTGGATACTATTGTAACCTGCCCCTCTCGGATCCTTAGCCGGTTCCAAAAAAGAGGTAATTCTTTGTCTTTGATAAGGAGCCATTGCACGCCAGGCAATCGGTAAAATCGCTACACCAATTAAGAGCCCGACAATTAGGTATTTTTTATTAAATTTAGAGGCCATTAATATACCGACAAATCCGACAATGGTTAGAATAGAAACTCCCAAAGAAGGCTGCGCCAGGATAAGCACCACCGGAAGAAGGAGAAGAAGAAGTGCTTTGCTAATCTTTTTTAAGGTTACTTCTCCCCTACCCAGGTAATTTGCAAAAAATACCAAAAGAAACGGTCTGATAATTTCCGCCGGTTGAAGACTTGTTGGCCCCAGCTGAATCCACCTGACGGTATTTCTGGTAACGCTTCCTATGACAAAAGTTAAAAGAAGAAGCGCAATGCTTATAATGTACAAATACTTGGAAAATAAAGAAATAATTTCGAAATCAATCATGGAAAAAATCCAAAAAACCAGAAGCGCTGTAAAAATATAAACAAAATAAAGAGGAAAAAGATTTTTTTCCAAAGAATTTAAGATCACAACACTAAAAGCCAGTAAGAATAGTATCGACAGGCTTAGGGTAATATCTTTAAACAAAAAATTAGTAACGGAACGCATATTAGGAGGATCTTTTTACTTCAAATTTTCCTTCCTCAAGATGAGAAATTTGCGCTTTCTTCAACATCCACTGAATAAGTTTTTTACTCACGGGTAACTTTTCAATCTTAACATCAATTTTTTGAGTAAGATTTAATCCCAATTTCTTTCTTTCTTCCTGAATTTTCCTAACAATATCCCTAATGCCGGCTTCCTCCTTCAACTCAGGTGTAATCACTGTATCAAGCTCAATCTTATCCGTTCCACCGAGAAGGTCAACCGTCTTGATATTCAGCTCGCTCTCTGCAATCTTTAAAACCTCGGAGCTGATGCTTTTTTTCTCCTGACCATATACTTTAACTTTTGAAAGTGGTTGTCTCACCGGAATTGCCAACTCTTTTCTCTTTGCATGTACCTTTTCAACGATCTCGCGCATAGCCTGCATCTCTTTTATAAGTTCATATTCGTCGGCATTTGGCTCGGAAGGCGCCTCCGGCCAGTCGGAAAGGTGCACCGAAATCTCTTTTGTAAGATTTGTGTAAATAAAATCCGAAAGGAACGGTGTAAAAGGGGCCATCAGTTTACTTAAAATATAAAGGACATAATAAGTTGTTGAATAAAATGCGTTTGCGTCCTTTTCGGACTCTTTGACAGGGCCCACCCTATCGCGGGAACGCCTGATATACCAAAGAGACAGGTCATCAACAAATTTTTCAATTTCGGAAGCCCCGCTTGCCGCGTCAAATTTTTCCAGGGCACTCCCCACGAGTTCTGTCGTCTGACCCAGCCTGACAAGTATCCACTTATCTAAAATGTTCGAATTTCTGCCGGGTTTTTTGTGAACTCCCGGGCGCCAATCATCGAGATTGGCATATGTCACAAAAAAATTATAGACATTCCAGAGCTTGAGATGGAATCTTCGCCTGACCTCGTCGGCAACCTTATATCCAAAAAGTGCATTTTCAGCCGGATTTGCCTTAGCAAACATCCACCTCATAACATCGGCTCCGATTTTGTCCGCTCCTTCGTTAAACTCAATTGAATTACCCCAGCTTTTGTGCATGGCCCGTCCATCCTCGGCCAGGAGAGTTCCATATCCCAAAACGGTTTTATATGGATTTACGTCCGTAAGAACCGTACTCATGGCAATCATTGCATAAAACCAGTTCTTGAATTGTCCAGGAAAACTTTCCGTAATAAAGTCTACCGGAAACCATTTTTGCCATTCGTCCCTATCTTCGGCATACATAGGTTTGGTTTTAGTCACATCAAAACCGCAGGCTTCATTTTTCGCACTAATTGTGGAGAAAGGTACAATTCCGGCATCAAGCCAGGGATTACCCACGGGTTCAATTCTGTCCATTACCGCACCGCAGTTGGCGCACCTAACCTTAATTAAATCTATTTGGGGCTTATGGGGACTCTTGCCTTCAAAATCTTTCCAACCCGAAACTGCACGCTGCTTTAATTCCTCTTTTGATCCGATTATCTCGAAATTGTGGCATTTAGAGCATTCCCAGATGGGAAGGGCCAGACCCCAATATCTGTTTTTCTTACTGATTAACCAATCATGCATGTTGGTCAGCCAATCCATTTCGCGGTCAAGGCCGAAACCCGGAATCCAGCTAATTTTTGCCGCTACTGTTTTCATTCTTTCCCTAAGGGTTCTTATATCAGGAGGGGTCTTAATTTCATCCTCATCGTCTTTCCACTTCTCCAATGTTGAGGTTTGGGATTTGCGGTTTGGGATTTGTGATGGCTTATCCATTGCTATATACCATTCATCTGCCACTTTCCAAACAAGCTCGGTTTTACATCTCCAGCAAGCCGGATACCTATGGGTATATTTTTCGGTTTTATAGAAAAAGTGTTTTCCTGTTTCATCAAGCTTTCTCAGAAAGTCCAAAATCAGCTCCGGATGTTTTTTGGCATTTTCTCCGGATAAAAATCCTAAGTTCTCCATGTACGAAGCATCGTCCTTGATAATCTCAATTACAGGCAAATTCAGTTTCTTTCCAAGCCTGAAATCTTCCGATCCTGATGATGTTGCAATATGCACCATTCCCGTTCCTTCTTCCGTATTTATGGGAAGAATCAAATCGTCGGTTGCCACAACCGTGTGAAATTTGTCATTTCTGGAAGCCTCAATTACTTTTGGTAAGTGGTCAAAAGCACCTTTATATCTAAGGCCCATAAGCTTCGACCCTTTAGCAGTTTTAATTTCTTTTGCCTTAACTCCCGTAAAAATTCTATCTTTAGCTCCTTTGGCAACCCAGTACTTTTTGCCGTTAATCTCGACCAGCGAATAATCCAAATCAGGATCAAGTGCCACGGCAACATTGGCCGGCACTGTCCATGGGGTTGTTGTCCAGACAAGGAGATATTCTTCTGCCTGTCCCGTGACGGGAAACGCCAAAAACACGGATTCATGAGTAAGTTCTTTATAATCCTCCGTCAGCATTTCGTGCTGGGAAATGGCGGTCTCACATCTCGGACACCAGGCTACAGCGTCCTGTCCTTTGTAAATCCATCCGGCTTCATGGCAAACCTTCAAAAAATGCCAAATCATATAGTTATTGTCATCACTCAGGGTGTAGTACGAATGATCCCAATCCATGAAGTACCCAAGGCGTTTGCTTTGTTCGGTTTGGATTCCGGAGTATTTTTTGACCCGGTCTTTACAAAGCTGAACGAATTTATCTATGCCAAAAACTTCAATATCTTTTTTAGTCTTAAAACCAAGTTCTTTTTCAACTTCAACCTCCACCCACAGCCCCTGACAATCAAAGCCGTTCTGGAAGCGCTCTCTATAGCCCTGCATATTCTTAAATCTCTGCCAAAGATCTTTATAGGTTCTTCCCCAGGCATGGTGTATTCCCATGGGGTTATTGGCCGTAATTGGGCCGTCCATGAAGCTAAAATATTTCTTGGAGTTTTTATTGCGCGCCAGGTATTTTTTGACAATCCCACTCTTATACCACTTCTCCAAAAGCACTTTTTCAAGCTCAGGAAAGTTTACCTGCTGGTCCACCGGATCAAAAAAAGGCTTTTTTGCCATATGAAGCTATTCTAACATCTTTGCGAAATCAGTCCAAGCTCCATAAAATTCCCCTTACTTCCTCAAAATTTTCTGCTTCCATCAGTTTTATCCGCAGGCTATTTGCTCCCTTAAAATCCTTAACGTACATTTTGAAAAACTTTTTGAGTATGGCAAAATTTTTACTTTCTCCCCAGGTATTCTCGAAAAGATCAATATGCCTGAGAAGTAAGTTAATATAATCTTTTTTGGGGTGTTCCACCGGCTTCAAATCTTTAACAAATACCCATGGGTTGCCGAAAATTCCGCGTCCTATCATCACCCCGTCGACTCCGTGTTTTTTCTGCATTTTTAAAACTTCCGCATAGCTTTTAATATCGCCATTCCCGATAATCAGGGTTTCCGGAGCGATTCTATCCCTGATTTTTACAATTTTTCCGATTTCCTCCCAGTTGGCTTCACCTTTTGACATTTGTTTGGCAGTCCGGCCGTGAACAGTCAATGCTGCGATATTCTTTTTAAGTAAAAACGTGACCCATTCCTGCGCTATATTCTCATTCCTGCCAAGCCTTGTTTTGATGCTGACAGGAACCCCCCCGGCACCTTTTTTGACAGCATCTATCAGCTTTTCTGAAAGGCTATAACTCCCAATAAGTCCCGCCCCGGCGCCTTTTTTAACAACCTCCTTTACGGGGCAGCCCATATTGATGTCTATTCCGTCAAATCCGAGCCCCGCCGCCATTTTTGCCGCCTTTTCCATATTCACAGGGTCGGTTCCCCAAATTTGGGCAACAATGGGGTGCTGGTCAGGTGTGAAATTTAGTTTCCGCAATGGAATTCCGTTGGCGCCATGTACGAGGCCGTCGGCATTGGAAAATTCCGTAAAAAATACATCGGGACGCCCTGCCGAGAGCACTACTTGCCTGAATACATTGTCCGTAACATCGTCCATCGGAGCCAGAACCGTAAGAGGCTTCGGCAATTTCGTCCAAAAATTCTCCATGAAGTATATTATACCTATTTTGACTTTAGATATCCCTAGGCTTAAAATACCGTTGATAATGAAAAAGGAGCTGGAAAACGAGCTTGAACCGCTGGATATGGCCAGACCTGATTTTTGGGGTGACGTCACCGTGATATTGGCCAACAACCCCGGAAAAGTACTTCCTGTCTATCTGAAAGATGACAAATCCGAACAACCAATCGGGAGCTATTTTATCCGTTTGGTCAGAGAAAAGAAAAGATTATTTATGCAGGTGGAGGGCTTTAATTCAACAGCACTTGAAATGGGGTTTGTGGTGGGTTCTTCCAACGAATGGAAAAGGCTACAACCCGGCATTTATAGGCTGGATGTTACCAAAAAAACCCTAGAGTAATCATTCCCAAGTGGCCTCTGCAACTATCTTTCCGTCACGGATGTAATAATTGAGATTTCCACCAAATCGATTGAGGTAGCCCATGACTATTTTGGCTATACCCATTCCCCCGCCGGAGTTTTTGGTGGTCATTATTTTGCCGGACTCTTTAATTTTATTGATAAGCTTAAGGGTTCTTTCCGGATTGGGTTCAATAAAGTCGTCCTCAACCCGGAGAAAGTTGTCTGACAGGGTAATGTGAATGCTCTTGGCTCCCTTGTCCATGCAATTGTCGGTTAATTCGCTGACTATCGCCGGAAGAAACTCGCTAATTGGTTTTTCGAGGAGTTTATCGGAAAAACCAGCTCTAAACTCAACGTTTTCCACATTGCAGTCCAAAAGGCATTTTTTAATTTCTTCGGGGAAAGCTATAAACCTTTCTCTATCTACTGTCATAGCGGCATTTTACCACTTTCCACGCTGTGTGTTTATACTCTTCAAGATTTAGACACACATCAAGGCTATTCTATTTCCAAAATTTCTCCTTCAAAAATTTGGTCGCCTGAGGCATAGGAAAAAGATTCACCTCCAGATTCTACACCAATCATATATAATTTGCGTATGCTTAAAACTATAAACTCTTCAATGACAGTTGCGGGGAGGACCTCAAAAATAATTTACCATGACGCGGATAGTTTTGACGAAGTTGATCCTGCAAAAACCACTCAGGCCTACGGAGTTTGTTTTTATGGGGACAAAATGGTAATCGCCCACGGAGGAAAAAAGAAAAATTGGGGACTTGTCGGCGGAACAATTGAGGACGGGGAAACTTTTGAAGATACATTGAAGAGGGAAATTGTCGAAGAATCCAATATGGAAGTTCTGGAATTTCTACCAATAGGCTATCAGGAGGTATCTCACGGAAAAGATTACAAAATCCAGCTCAGATATGCCTGTAAAGTTAATCCTCTGGGACCTTTTGTAAAAGACCCCGCGGGAAGCGTTACCGAAATAAAACTTATCGATCCCGAAGATTACAAAAGATATTTTAACTGGGGAGTTGTCGGGGAGCGGATAATGGAGAGGGCTTTGGAATTGAAATCCAAATTCTGACCCTTAAAAAATAAGCATTGCTCCAAAAAATACCAGGAGGAATCCAAAGAGCCAAATGGTGGTTGAAATTACTGTATCCAATGCTTCCTTTTTCTTGTCAGCTATAAAAAGCTTGTAGGGTTTGTATAAAACTATTGCCGCGCAGATGAGTGCCGACGTGGAAAAAAGAAGAAGGACAAGAACCGGAGCGAAATACGAGTTTACTTTACCGAAAATCTCGTTCCCTTTCCAAAATATAAGTCCGACAAGGGCGCAGTAAAGGAAAACTTCCAGAGCTTGCAAAAAACCTCGCCTATTAAATAGCATTAATACATTATACCTTACTCGACCGGTTCAATAAAAATCGGAGATAATCCATTTTCTTTCCTGATAATGTTGCAGTCGGAACATCCGATTGCGAAGTTGCGAGCGGCATATTCGCGCTCATCATGTTTCAGACAAGATCCATCAGAAAGTCTATTCGGACAAGGGCCGTTTATTACAAGTACGTAAAAATCTCCTCCCTCAAGACCTTTTCTGGAATATTCTGTGTAATACAAACTCTGCAGGTTATCTTTCTTAATTTGTGCAAGTTCTTTCATCGAATCAACGTGAATTGCTGTGGGGAAAACTCTGGTTTTTTCCGATTTTGTGATCTCAATATCAATATCCTGACAGCAAAAACCCGGACAACCGGATTTTACACAAGGATTTCTTTCGGGCATTAGCGGATTTTCCTGAGGAACGCTGGGATCTCGAACTTTTCTCCAAAAACATCTTCATCTTTTCCCGAATTTCCGCCATTTTCCGGTGGCTCGTCACCTTCGTCTTCGTCTTCCCGTTTTTCAGTTATTGATCCAGTCGGCTCGCTGACAACGCCGGAAACTATTGGTCTTTGAACCGCCGTCTGGCTCATCTGGGCAAGATGGGATCTCGTTTCATCAAACCCCGTGGCAATAACGGTAATTTTGACCTGATCTGAAAGTTCAGATTTTATAACGGCTCCAAAAATTACATTTGCATCCGGGTCGGCCGCCGAGGAAATAATTCTTGCCGCCTCATCTACCTCAAACATTGTAAGGTCATTGCCTCCGGCAACATTGAAAAGAACTCCGCGCGCACCCTCAATCGAAAGATCGAGAAGTGGTGAGGAAACTGCCGCTCTCGCTGCCATTTGGGCTCTATTCTCCCCGACTCCGGTTCCGATACCAAGAAGGGCACTTCCGGCGTCTTTCATAATTGCCTTGACGTCGGCAAAGTCTACGTTAACAAGTCCAGCGGTTGTAATAATATCGGCTATTCCCCCGACACCTTGTCCCAAAACCGAATCTACTACCTTAAAAGCCTCAAGAAGAGTCATCTTCCTGTCAATCACGTCCATAAGCCTCTGATTTGGGATTACTATCAGGGTATCCGTCGCCTCTTTTAGTCTTTCTATGCCGTCCTCCGCTGCGATCATTCTTCTTGTTCCCTCAAAAGCAAAGGGTTTTGTGACGACTCCTATAGTCAAAGCTCCCGCCTCTTTGGCAAGCTGGGCTACAATCGAAGCCGCTCCAGTTCCGGTTCCCCCGCCCATTCCCGCGGTAACAAATACCATCTCCGTATCAATAAGAAGTTCTTTAATTTTTTCAACGGATTCCTCCGCTGCCTGACGGCCAACTTCAGGATTGCCCCCAACTCCCAAACCTTTGGTCAACTTTTCACCGATTTGAAGTTTTGTTGGGGCTTTATTGTTAAGAAGAACTTGCGCGTCCGTATTTATGGCGACAAACTCCACGCCGTTGACCGTGCCAGATTCTATCATTGAAGATATTGCGTTTCCGCCTCCACCACCGACGCCAATTACTTTGATTTTTGCTATTCTTGCGGAATCCGGTTTAACAAGTGCCATAAAATTTATATTTTATAATTTATAATAAAAAACTATACGTGGCAGAATTGTACCTTGGGCAGAAGGAAAACACAAGCCTGCCTACTGGCAGGCTAACTATGGTAAAAGATTTTTAATGTTGTCAATCAGTTTACCAAAAACTCCAACCGAGGGTAGTTTCATCTTTTTTGAGAAACTTGTCAAGTTCTCCGCAGGCCTCGCTTTTGCCCCATAACGCAAGAGTCCTACACAAGTTGAAAATGAAGGGGTGATGACGTCATCAATCAGCCCTCCCACGCCTTTGGGTACGCCAATTCTTACCGGAACGGAAAGAACGCGTCTGGCAGAGTCGACTGCCCCCGCGGTTTCAGCTCCGCCTCCGGTAATTATCGCCCCTGAAGGAATCCTGTTGACAACTCCTTCTTTTTCAAGTTCTAACTTAACCATGGAAAAAATTTCATTTAATCGCGGCCTGATTATTCCCTCAACTAGAGTCTTTTTGGATATTTTCCTGATCTCTGTAATATTCAGCCCGGCCAGATCCAGTTCATCGCTTTCCTCTTTGTCTTTTTTCTTTTCATCGGAAAGAGCTATTTTGATTTTCTCAGCTGTTTCCAGAGAAACCCTAAGGCCAATCGCCAAATCATTGGTCACATTTCTGGCTCCAATCGGGATAACTCCCGAATAAACAATTGCGCCTTCCATATATGCGGCAATAGAAGTGGTACCTCCTCCGATATCTATAAGGACACATCCCAGTTCTTTTTCGGTGGGGGTTAGTACCGCCTCGGCTGAGGCTAGTCCCGAAAAAACCGTTTCTTCAATTTTTATTCCAACCTCGTTTATGGCTTTTTTGGCATTTTTCAAAGCGGCCGAGGCTGCCGAAACTATATGGGTATCAACCTCAAGCCTTACCCCGCTCATGCCGACAGCGTCGCGTACACCGGACTCTCCGTCAACAATAAATTCTCTGGGAACTACAAAAATAACCTCACGGGATACCGGCAGAGAAATCGCGGATGCGGCTTCGATTGCCCTATCAACATCACTCTCCGTTATTTCACCATTAGGGTCCGACACGGCCACAACCCCATGTGAATTTTGTGAATGGATATGGGCACCTCCTATGGAAACGTAAGCCGTTTCAAGATTGTATCCCGCCATGCGCTCGGCGGCCTCTATTGAGGTAATGGTTGCCTCGACTGCCTCTTCAATGTCCACAATCTGTCCTTTTTTAATTCCTTTGGATTCCGACTGTGAGGCACCAACCACATTAATTGAAGTTTCACCCGTCACAGGATCCCCGATTACTTGACCTACGAGGGTCGCGATTTTACTCGACCCCATGTCTATAGCAGCAACTATTCTTGGTTTACTCATTTTTTTAATTAGATCACTTTGATTACTTATCTTAATACAGGATTTCTGTAACGCAAGTCAATCTGCGAATACAAAGTTTTATTTTCTCCGCTTTGAATATTCGAGTATATAAGCCTCAGGGAACCTAAGAGGATCTCCCTATCGGCACCCACTAAAGGAAATATTACTCTGATAGGGCCTGTCAGATCAACAAGCAAAGTATCTCCTTCGATAGTACTTGATCCTATTTGATACATTTTATATACACCGTCGGTAAGTTGTAAAGCAAAAAAATCTTTATCATTAACTCTTTCCCCTTCTTTAGGCAAACTGCCGCCCGTAATTACCCTGGGTAGAGAAGTTTCACCGGATACATTAAGTACATATCCGTCTTTATCAACAAGGGCAAAAGTCTCAGAGGATTTGTTTTTTAGGGCAAATACGGGTTTTTTTATAATCAAGTCAACCCTTAAGATGTTCGGAAGCTTGAATTGAATCGTAAATCCTGAAACCAAAAAGTTTGATTTTAAATTTTTCTTAATCTCTCTTTCGGCAAAAAACATTGTTTTTCCGTTTAGAGGGGTTAATCGGTCGGAAATTGCCGGCGGACAAGCCCCAAATTGGGTCTTACAATCTATCCGGATTTTTATAAAAAATCTGGGAAGAAATATCACCAAAACCAGTAAAAACAGGGCTAACGGCAGGATAATTTTTTTCACTTCATATAGTTTCCGACCAAATTTACAAGACTCTTGGATGCCCCAAAATCCGGGCTTATCTTTCCCTTTACGTTCTTGATAATTTCAGGAAACTTGATGATCCTGTTTTCGATTGCGCTGAGGAGCTTTTCGGGGGTTAGCTTGTCCTGGGGAATTATTTCGGCAATCCCCCATTTTTTGGCAATTTTTGCATTCTCGGTCTGCTCATCAAGGAAGCTTATGGGAAGAGGGATCAAAATTGCGGGACGTTTGACCAGCATTATCTCGGACACCGTATTGGCTCCGGCCCGGCTGACAACAACTGAGGCTTGAGAATAAATTTTCGAAATCTCCAAAGGATTAACGCGTATAAAAACTTCATAATTATCCCTTAAGGCCTGGGGGAGCTTTTGCTTAATATCGGAGAACTTCAGATAGTCAATGCCTCCGGTTTGGTGAATTATTTTATATTTGGTCAAAAGTGTCCTTAGAATTTTCTCGAGAGCCAGATTGATGCTTTGCGAACCACGCGATCCTCCAGTAACAAAAATCACAGGCGGGTCCGCCGGTTTTTCGGCCGGCTTAACCATTCTTATATCTTTCATTACAGGGTTTCCCGTAATTTCGCACTTGGAGCCCAGGAAATACTTTTTACTTTCACTCCTGGCCAGAGTAATTCTGGCGGCAAACCTTGCGGAGGCCAAATTTGCCCGTCCGGCGGCTGAAGTTTGTTCATGAATAATAACCGGGATTCCCAAAAGTTTAGCATTAAATACGACAGGAAAAGAAGCAAATCCGCCAAATGAAAGCACCGTCTTTGGTTTGATCTTCACCAGGTAATAGAGGGACTGAACAAAGCCTATCGGAATTTTTAAATACGATGGGATAGTCCACACGGTAAACCTTCGCTGAAGCCTGCCTGTGGTCAACGGCAAAAATTTTACGCCAAGCCGAGGCAAAACTTCGGATTCCAGCGTCACAACTTTTTTCCCCTCAATCGCATTTTTTACCCCAATCCAGTAGAGCCTCCAGTCTTTATTCTGCGATTTTATTTCCTCAACAACTGCAACTGCGGTTGTTGCGGCATGTCCGCCGGTAAGAACCAGTCTATTTTTGCTCATGGGTCGTAAATTTCGATATATTTAGTAGTATACCGCAAGCGGAAAGTATCATCACCAAACTGCTTCCCCCATAGGAAAAAAACGGCAAAGGGATTCCGGTTAAAGGGACCAGTGAAACCATCGAGCCAATATTTAAAAACGCCTGTCCGCCAATCCATGCCGAAATTCCGACGGCGAGGACTGAAGCAAATTTATCCGGCGCGTTTTTGGCAATTCGAAGCCCTCTAATCACAAAAAACACAAAAAGGAATATGATAACCGAGGCGCCTACCAAACCCAATTCCTCGGCAATTACGGCAAAAATAGAGTCTGTTGAGGCTTCAGGTAAAAATGAATATTTTTGGCGTGATGCGCCAAAACCAACCCCGAAAATTCCTCCCGAACCAAGCGCTAAAAGAACTTGTCTAATATGATAAGACTTACCCAAAGGGTCGGCTGTACTTTCCAAAAATGTCGATAATCTGGCGCGTCTGTAGGGAGAGGCCAGAATTAACAAGAATGTGGCCAGGCTCCCGGCCGCTGCCGCCCCTATGACATAAAGAAGGCCTACATCCGCCACAAAAATCTGGGAAAATCCTATAACCAGGACCACAAGTGTTGTCCCCAAATCGGGTTGCAGCATAATGAGCCCTGCGATTAGCACTAGTGGAATAAAATACGCAAGCGGGGATTTTTTACTTGCGGCAACTTTGGCAAGATATATTGCAACCGTAAATTTCACAAGTTCCGAGGGCTGAAAGTTAACGGGGCCAAAACTGATCCAGCGCCTGGCTCCAAGCGCCGAAATGCCAAAGCGCTGCAACAAAACCAGAACAAGAAGTATTAAAGAAAGAAAGAAAAGTGGTGTTCCTATTTTTTCCCAAAAAGTATATTTTATTCTCGAAACAACAAAAAAAGCCGCCATCCCGATACCGGCTGAGAGAATTTGCTGCTTCAACAAATAAAATTTATCTCCGTAGTTGCTTAAGGATTGCGGAGCCGAAACATCGGCAACCGCAATTATTCCCAGGACAACGAATGCTATGACAAGAAAAAATAATTTATTGTCAAAAGACTTGTTTTGCTTTGAAAGTGTCAGTTTTCTATTTCTCACTTAAGATAAACTTACATTGTCGCCAGCCAGAGTCCGAACACTCCCAAAAGAAGGCCCAGAATCCATGCACGTATAACAATTTTGGGCTCTTTCCAGCCTCTTGCCAGAAAAGTGTGGTGAATTGGAGCCAAAGGAAAGATGGGTCTTTTCAAATATTTCCAACCCAAAATTTGAATAAGAGAAGTGGTGGCTTCAATGACAAAAATTCCCCCGACGACAACAAGCGCCAAGATTTTTCCTGTAATAAGACCTATTACCGCCAGCATTGCCCCAAAAGAAAGGGCTCCGGCATCCCCCAGAAAAATTCTTGCCGGCCAGACATTAAAGTATAAAAACGCGAATAGAGCACCCACCCAGAGTGAAATAAAGAAGAGAAGCGGAGTATCCAGATTTCCGATTGCAATTACTTCAAATACGCCAAGGCAGATCAGCAAAAGCCCTGTGGAGAGTCCGTCAAGTCCGTCGGTAATATTAAAGGCGTTTGAAAACGCGACGATAACGAAAGCCGAAAACGGTATATACCATATACCCAAATCCCAAACCATATCAAAGCCGGGAATGTTGACGATATGAACTCCTAAATATTTATATATGAAAAAACCCAAAAGAAGACCAAGGATCCACTGTAAAATGAATTTTTGTCTGCGTCTGAGGCCAAACCAAAGTCCTAAAACGCCTTTTGTGGGCTTGCTGAAAACTTTCAAAAGATCATCGGACAATCCAAGAAGCCCAAAAGAAATAAAAGCAAAAAATATTACAAAAAGCTCCGCTCTCAGCGAAAACGAACTTTTGACAAAAAGTCCTAAAAATGATGCCAGCGGGAAAGAAATCGCAAAAAGTATTGTAACTACAGCAATAATCAAAATTCCACCCCCTACAGGAGTGCCTTCTTTAATATCGTGAAGTTTATCAAAAAGAGGCACTTTTCCATGTTCCGGAGCCTCTTTCCTTCTTGTAAGCTTCAACCTATAAAGCAAATTAATAAAGGGGACTATCAATACACCGCAGATAAGAAAGGAGAAAATTATAAGCCCCAAATTTAGAGTTAAATAGTTTGTCATACGGACCAGTTAGATTATAACAGCATTCATTTTAAGGCATCAACAAGCTTGTCAAGATGAATGGAGCGTGAACCCTTTACAAAAAGGGCAGAATTTTTGTCCAAAATTGGCTTAACAATCTCCAAAGCTTCAAGATAATCCGCCACTAAAAAGCAATTTTTATTTCCCCACTCACGGGAGGCTTCGTCTACCATAAATCTTGCGGCATTGCCGACTCCGATAACGCAGTCAAATTTCATTTTTCCGACTTTTTTACCAAGTTCTCTGTGTGCACTTTCCTCAAATTTACCCAGCTCGAGCATGTCTCCAATTACAGCTATTTTCTTTTTACCCTTGGAAACTATCTCAAAAGTATCCAGGGATTCATTCGCCGCTTTAGGATTGCTGTTATAGCTGTCATCAAATATAATTCCGTACAACTTACTTCTAAAAATATTAAGCCTATGAGTCGGAGGCTTAAAAAGTTCTATTCCCCGGACAATTTGATTAATGCCTATACCAAGACTGTCGGCTGCGGCGGCAGAAGCCAGGGCATTGCTCACAAATTGGCTTCCCAATGCTTTCATATGAACAGTTTTTGTACTCTCATTAATTACTAGGGTAAAATTAGTACTCAAATCAGGATTCAATCTGATATTTTTTGCATAAATATTGGCAGTGTTACCAAAAAATGCGACTTTACACGCCTCGCCATTCCCCAGTGAGCATACCAGTTTGTCTTCTTTGTTAAGTATGGCTATACCATCAACGGATAGTCCCCTGATTAGTTTTCCTTTTTCACAAGCAACACCTTTTTCGTCCCCTAAAAATTGAGTGTGGGTAGCAGCGATATTGGTTATGATTCCAACGTCGGGCTTCGCAAGCCAGAGGTAATAATCCATTTCGTTTACATATTCCACCGACATTTCAAGGATTAAATATTTTGTATCCGGAGTTGATCTGAGAATCGTGTTGGGGATATTATAAACAGGGTCTACCCCCTCCGCCGACCAAACCGTTTTACCGACTCTACTAAGGATTGACGCTAAAATTTCGGTGGTGGTGGTCTTGCCGGTACTACCTGTAATGCCAATTACTTTAATATTTGTGTGTTTTTGCAAATACTTCAAGTAGGTTCTGGCAAGTCTTCTTTTAATCGGATGCGTCAGCCATTGGGAGACAAAATTATGCCTGGCAAATACATCTTCCGGGGGAAGCTTTGGAGTTACCCACCATTTGAGGACGGGGTTAATTTTTTTCGATTGCATCTTTAATCATTTTACATCAGCAAGGCTGATGATTCTACGACTTGACTAAGTCGATGATTATATCGAGCAGACGGGGATATGAAATACCCGCTGCTTTTGCCGCCTTGGGAAAAAGAGACATCGGCGTAAGTCCAGGTATTGTATTGATTTCCAAAACAACAGGAATCCTGCCGTCCTTTAAAATAAAATCAACTCTTCCAAAGCCACGGCATCCGACAATCCTGTAAACTTCCAGCGCAATTTTCTGGATTTTTTCCGTAAGGGTTTTCGAAATTCTAGCCGGAACTATTTCTTCCGACCCGCTTTCGGCATATTTTGATTCATAATCAAAAAAGCTTCCTTTTAGGGGTTTAATTTCCACGACCGGAAGTGCTATCGGTTTATCGTTGCCTATAACAGCACAGGTAAACTCTCTTCCTTTTATATATTTATCCACTAAAATTCTGTTGTCATACTTAAACGCCAGGTTCATGGATTTTTTAAGCTCCTTTAAATTTTTTGCCGGCGAAACACCTATCGAGGAACCTCCCTCGACCGGTTTCACAAAGTAAGGCGGAGCACCCAATGTTTTATAAACACTTTGATATTTTTCACCCTTCTTTAAAAACACATATTCGGGAATGAGTACTTTATGAAAATTCATTAACTCCCGGAAAACTTCCTTATCCATTCCAATGGCAGACGCAAGCACGCCCGAACCAACGTATGAAATACCCATTGCTTCAAGGAAACCCTGAATTTTTCCATCCTCTCCATATTTTCCGTGAAGGGCTAAAAAGGCGACATCCGGATCAATTTTGACAATTTTATTTAGTCCTTTTCCGTCTTTCGAAATTACCAGAGGATAAGCCAGATATTTCTTCTTATTTAAGTTTTTTATAACTTCCTTGCCGGACACTATTGATACCTCATGTTCCGATGACTTGCCACCCATTAGTACTGCTATTTTTAGTTTCTTTTTCATTTTGCCAGTTCTACAATTTTTAAATCATTTTTTATCTTTTTCCCCAGAAACATCTCCGCAACCTTTGTGAATCTATCCGTAAGATCCGTAACATAGAAGTCAGCAGCTCCCTGTTTTTTTTGCCTGTTCAATAAATTATTTTTTTTAAAAAAATCAAAAACTTCTTTTGCGACAGATTTTCCGGGATTGATTAAGGTAACACCCTTACCCATTGTTTCACTAATAATATTTTTGATGATGGGGTAGTGAGTACAACCCATGATTAGGGTATCTACTTTTTGTTTCTTAAGTTCGGACAAATACCCTTTTGCAATAATCTTTAGCGCCTTACCCTCTATCTCCCCTTCTTCAATAAAAGGGACAAAGAGGGGGCACGCTTTTTCAATAACTTTTGCCCGGGACAAATTTTTGGAGATATTTTTAGCGTAGGCATGGCTCCCTACGGTTCCGTATGTCCCGATAACCCCGATCGAACGGGTGCCTCGCAAAACTTCATTGGAAGCCGAGCTTATCACCTCAAATATCGGAATTTTTGGAAAAGTACTTTTCAGGAAGTCCGCCGCAACTGCCGAAGATGTGTTACAGGCAATTACTACCGCTTTAACATTCTCTCCTATTAAAAATCTGGTATTTTCTTCGGAAAATCGCTTAATTGTTTCTACTCCGCGCGGGCCGTAAGGAACCCTGGCGGTATCGCCCAAATACACCAAGTTTTCGTGCGGTAAAATTTTGGTTAGTTCTTTAACTACCGTTAAGCCCCCAAGGCCCGAGTCAAAAACCCCGATAGGCTTGCCTTGCTCCTTTTGCATAAGGGTATTATATGATAATTATGCCCGATAGCCTAAAAGCGCGGACTTAACCAAAACACAGACCGCGTCCTGCTCCCTTTTGGTAATTTGAATTCCAAGCGGCAAGTAAATTATTTTTTGTTTCCTGGACCAACCCGAATCATTCAACTCAAACCTGACAAAAAGACCGTTTGTTCTTAAAAACTTTAAAATCCAGCCGGCATATTCTTTGCCTAAAATTACGGGATAAGCGCGCAGGTTGGCCTTGTCTTTACTGGAAAGGTTTATTCTTACTGGGAAAAATTTTCCCAGTTCTTTTTCGTAATAGATAGCTTGACGTTTTTTAATGTCATGAACTTTTCCGATATTTATTCTGGAACTTAAAAGGTTTGGCAGGAAAGGTCCCCGCGCTGGCAGCATTGAATCCCCTATTGTGGAATACCCCTTTAGCATTAATCCTTCTGCGATTCGACCAAATCTTAACGACCAGGAGAGGACCATTAAAGCCCAAAGCAGACTAACTTTGATTGAATAAAAAAACGATTGGTAAAAAGGCGGCACCGAAAAATTCAAATCTTCAACTCTTCCGTAAATATTCGATCCCTGTAGGGGAACCACCTTTCTCAGACTATCGATAATAAAATGGTCTTTTTTAAAAATTTTAATTTCTTCGGGATCGACAATTCTATGAACAGAGTCCTCTATCAGGATTGAGCTTCCAGTTATTTTTTTAAGCCACTTTGGGTCGTCCACCAAGTTGCTTTTTATCCCGACAGGATGAAATATTACGATCACACTTGGCTTAATCTGGTCGATTTTTGACTTAAAGGATTTTTTGTCTGCCGTCAGGTTAGTATTGATCTTGTAGTAAACCGGCTTGTAGCCATGAAGCCTGATGTTATTCTCAACGTCGCCGCAAAAAAAATCGGGAAGTAAAACAAATGATCCTTTGGGTACTTGTTTCTTGAGTAGAATATCCCAGAAAGCATCCTCCCAGGAAAGATAGAACAAACGTTTAATGCCTTCGGCAAGTTTATTCTTTTTAAATTTAAAATAACGTAAACTTAGGATTGGCTGCGTTGATGTCATGAATGGAGATTATACAGCTGAACCTCTGAGTTTTAAAACTGAATTTTTGAACTGATTTCCTCTGTCTTTATAGTCTTTGAACATATCAAAACTGGCTGCTGCCGGCGACAGGATTACAATACCGCCTCTGGGGGTTGTCTCAAAAGCTTTCTTGACAATTTCCTCCATCGATGAATATCCCATGTTAATTACATTGCCTTGAAAGGTGTAACCCTTAAGGGTGTCGGCAATTTTATTTCCGACGTCGCCAATCAAAATAAGATTTTTGATGTTTTCTTTTTTCTCTATCTCGCGCATTAATTCCTGATAATCCAACCCTTTATCGCTTCCGCCAAGAATCAGGGTTTCAGGTTCGGTAAACGAGTTTATCGCCGCAATTGTCGGCTGGGGGCCGGTTGCAAAAGAATCGTTGTAAAAGGCTATTCCTTCTATCGTGTCAACCAACTCAAGTCTGTGTTCCAACCCTTTAAAAGACCTCACAGTTTCCAGAATCGTCTCCTCGTCAATACCGACAATTTTTGTGGCAGCAACGGCAGCGGCAATATTTTCCAGATTATGCTCACCACGAAGAAGCAGATTCTCTTTGTATTTCTGTTCAAGCTCGGTCTTTGAGAAAAAAACTGTTTTTCCTTTTGCAGCTTCTACAAAACTTTTTGATGTTTCATATTCTTCATTTAATATTGCGAAATCGTCGGGACTCTGGTGACTCACGATATTTTTCTTGGCCTCTATATATTCTTCTTTACTCTTATGCCAATCCATATGATCAAGGGTGATATTTAAAACTACCGCAATATGCGGACTTTTGGTTAAATCGATTAACTGAAAAGAAGAAAGCTCCATTATTACAAAACTGTTTTTTGTGAGTTTTGGAAGAAGTTCCAAATAAGGTTTCCCAATATTCCCTACCAGATAAACGTCTTTTCCGGCATTCTTAAGAATTTCATAAATCAAAGTTGAAGTTGTTCCTTTTCCCTTTGTTCCGGTTACGCCGATAATATTTCCCGGACAATTATCAAAAAATATTTTTAAAGAGGATGTTATTTTAACCCCGTTTTCTTCGGCTTTTACAATTTCGGGCAGATATCTGTAAACACCCGGAGAACGGACAACAATATTAAAGTCATCCAGGTTTTTAAGATAATTTTCATCAAATTTCTTATCTAAAATAGTGACTTCGTCTCCAAGATCCTTGAAGTACTTTTCTGCATCCTGACCTTCAAGACCATATCCCAAAATTGCAATTTTATTATTCATAAATTATGGTGCATTAATGCGCTGTAGTTAAAAATTGACCAACTGAACTTCTCTCTCAAGCTTAACTCCGAATTTCTCGGAAACATCCTTTATTATCGTCTCCGAAAGTTTATAGACATCCTCGGCAGATGCATGTCCGCTTTTGTTTATCAAAATAAGCGCGTGTTTGGACGAAACCGCAACCCCGTCTTCGCTTTTTCCTTTCCATCCGGCTCTTTCTATCAGCCAGGCAGCAGAAACTTTATACATATTTTTAAACGGAAAGATTTTTGCATCGGCAAACTTTTCTTCAATTTTGACTTTCTCATCGACATCTATCACGGGATTTTTAAAAAACGATCCAGCATTGCCAACCTCTTTTGGATCCTCCAATTTTTCCTTTCTGGTTTTTAAAACCGCTTCCCTAACCTCTTGCAGTGTTGCTCCCTCGCCGACAGAATTTTTCAACGACTCGTATCTTATATTTGGTTTCCCGTCTTTACTTAATTTGAAAGTTACACTGATAATCAAATATTTCTGCCAGTTTTCTTTATCCTTAAAAACACTTTCCCTGTAGCCGAATTTGCAGTCCTCTTTAGTAAAAGTTTGATGCTCTTCATTGTTGATATCATAGGCCTCCAGCTTGTAAAAAGTGTCCGACACTTCCTGCCCATAAGCGCCCATATTTTGAATCGGAGCTGCCCCTACTGTCCCGGGAACTCCCGAAAGGCATTCCAGTCCCTGAAGGTTTCTTTTTACGGTTTCTTCAACCAATTTATCCCAATTAAATCCCGCCCCCGCCGTTACAAAAACCTCAGAATCTTGAACTTCGAACTTTAAACCATCGCCTGTATATTTAATTACCAGGCCCTCATACTTCTTGTCGCTGGCCAAAAAATCGCTTCCGTCACCGACTATAAAAATCGGCAGGTTGTTGGTTTTTGCAAACCGAATTATCTCTCTCATCTCGCCCTCACTTTTTACTTCAACATAATATTTTATCTTCCCGCCGATGCGAAAAGTTGTTAAATCTTTAAATTTTTTGTCTTCAATTATTTTCATAGAACTAATTATATCAACTCGGCAATTTCCCTGGCCCATAAATAGCTTTTTCCTGCTCCCATTACCAAAATAACATCTCCCTGTTTAACTTCTTCCGATAACATTTTCTTAATTTTTTCAAAAGAATTAATCCCAATCGCGTTTTTGTTGCCGGTGGCACGGGCAACATCTTCCGGAGTTATCCCAAAAGTTTCACTGTCACGGGCTTTAAAAATCGGTCCAACTATAATTTTATCCGCCGCATTAAAAACTCCATCATATTTCGGAAGAAGTGTGTGGGTCCGCGCAAACCCGTGCGGTTCATCAATTACCCAAATTCTTGATTCGGGAAATTCTTTTCTTAAACCTTCAATCGTTGTTTTTATGGCTGTCGGATGGTGAGCATAATCATCAAAAATCTTTACGCCACCGCGATCCGCGATAAGCTCCATTCTCCTCCCGATTCCGGAAAAGCTCTCTAGGGATTTAACAATGGTCTCTTCGGCTATTCCCAACTTTTTACCCAAAACATAAACCAAGTTTGCATTCTTTTGATTGTGTTCTCCAAAAATTTTTAAATTAAACTTTTCCCCAGGATTGTCTTTTTCCGTAATTAAAATTTTTTCTCCTTTAAGATTATTCACAAATTTTCTGAAAGCTTCCCGCACTTCCTCTTCGTTTTTGAAAAAATCGGGGTGGTCAAACTCAATATTGTTAATCACAATTATGTCGGGATGGTAATTTAGGAAATTATTATTAAATTCGTCTGCCTCGATTACAAAATATTCTCCTTTGCCGAACCTTGCATTTGCCTCCCATTCCGGTATTTTTGCGCCGACAACAACTGAGGGATCCAAACCTGCATCAACTAAAAGCTTACCTACCATTGCTGTTGTTGTGGACTTGCCGTGGGTGCCCGCAATGCAAATTACTTTCTTACCCTCGGTTAAATATTTTCCGAGAAACTCCTGCCAAGTCATTACGATTTTTCTTTTTTCCGCCTCGACAAGCTCCGGATTTTCTTTATTTTGATAATAAATTGCAGGCGAAACTATAAGAAAGTCTATTCCTTCCAGGTGGTTTGGATCGTGTCCTTTAAAAAAATTCTTAGCATATGCGGTCTGCTCCTCCAGGTCACAGCCCGTAACCTCATAGCCCATTTTGGAGGCAAGGAGGGCGATGGCCGACATTCCACTCCCGCCGATTCCCATCATGTGGATCTTTTTTAATTTATTCATTGAAAGTTCCCAATCTTTCTTCCATTTTTATCCTGGCTTTTTCCAATTCCTCAGGAGTATTTATTCCCTGCCATTCACTGTCATCCGGCAAAGTATAGGTTGCCATCCTCATCCCCTGATCAATTGCCATCTTAATTAAATCTACCAAATAGTATTCGCCCTGCTTGCTCTTTTTGACATTATTAATGTTTTTGGCAAACCAGCCTTTATCGAAAACATAAAGGCCGTCATTAACCTCTTTAATCTTCTTTTCCTCGGGCGTAGCATCTTTTTCTTCAACAATTTTTGTAATAAGACCGTTTTTACCTCTGATAACCCTGCCAAGCCCGGTTGGGTTATTTTTCATAAGTGAGACAAATGTCAGTGCCCTTTGCCTCTCAAGGTGGGTCTTAATAATTTGCCTGATTGTTTCCGGCTTGTAAAAGGCACTGTCATCTCCGTTTATAACAATCAGTATTTTTGAAGAAGGGGGTATTTTTACAAAACCCGCTCTGGCCGCATCCGCAGTTCCTCCCTTGGGATTTTTCTGTATAGCAAGATCAATGGCACCTTTAATGTACCTTGCCACCTGATTCCTTTTAAAAGAAATCACCGCGGTAACGCTTCCCACTCCTGCGGATCTTAAATTTTCCAATGTGTAGGCAATCATCGGCCGGCCACAAATTTTATGAATAACTTTAGGTAGAGTGGATTTCATTCTCGTTCCTTTTCCAGCAGCCAGAATCACGGCAGATATGTCCTTACTTCTGCCCAGAAAGTTTTCAACTATTCCCTTGTCGCTCCAAGGGTGTTCGTAAGATCCGTATGCCATACTTTTTTCGTGGCCTTTTCCTAAAATTGCGACCGTGTCTTCTTTTTTACAAAGAGAAAGGGCATAGGCAATTGCTTCACCACGCTCCGCAATTTTGAAAAAAGTTTTATCTTCTTTGGCGTTTGCACTTCTTGCTCCTTCCGACATTTTTGACAAGATGTCAAAGACATTCTCGCTTCTCGGATCCTCCGCGGTAAAAACGGAAACGTCGCTTAGCTTTGCCGAAATTTTGCCCATTTTAAATCTTTTTCTTGGGTCTCTTTCCCCTGCACACCCGAAGACGGAAATAAGTTTTCCCCGAGTAGTCCCGCGAAGATGGGTCAATACCGCCTCAAGCGAATCCGGAGTATGCGCAAAATCTATAATAATGTTTGCGCCTATGTTGTTTTTTATTTCGGCAAGTCTTCCTTCCGGCAGTCTAAAATCTTTAAGCGCTTTCAGGGCACTATTCCGTGAGATGCCAAATTTTTCGACCGCTGAGATAGCCGCCTCGACATTCAAATTATTGTATTTTCCCGGCAATACATTTATGGAGGTGTCTTTAGGAGAAATAACTTTCCATTTACAGGAATTTATAAATGACTTTTTTACCCTTTTATACTCTTTGAAGGTTTTGTGATAATCCAAATGCTCCGGCGCTATATTGGTTAATACCCCAACGTCAAAGTGAACCCCGGCAATTCTTTTTTGGTCGATCCCGTGAGAACTGACTTCGACAACTGCATATTCGTCCCCATCATCGACAAATTTCTTTAGGAATTTGTGCAAAGAAATTACATCAGGAGTTGTAACATGAAGGCCGGGTACTGAAATTGAGGATAAAATTCCAACTCTTTTTCCAAGGGAATTTAAGATGTGATAAATAATGTGCGCGGTCGTGGTTTTTCCTTTCGTTCCGGTAACCCCGATCACTTTAAGTTTTTCGGAAGGACGGCCAAACCAAACGGACGCAAGCTGCCCCAGGGCTTCACGGCTGTCCGTAACTTTAAGATAATTCCCGATTTTAATATCCTTTTCGCCCACCACCAGGGAAGCGCCGTTTTTGAAAGCGTCTTCAATGTAGTCGTGGCCGTCACGTCCGACGCCTCTGACGGCAACAAAAATATAGCCTTTTTCAACCTTTCTCGAGTCGTCGGTCAAACCTTTGTAACCGGAAAGCTTTCCGGTTAATTCCTCAAGATTTTTGATCATCTGTGGTATATTATATCAGCAATCGAGCCCGACTCCAATTGAGGCGAGGGCAGAATTATAACAATGAGGGAACCCAAAAGAGTTTATCTGATCGATTTTGACAACACCCTTTTTGATACCGATGCCCTAAAAAGATCCATCTCCGAAAATTTCAAAAAAAGATTTAGCGATAAAAACTTATCCCTGTTTTGGAAAACTTACGCCGAATCAATTAAAGCTTTGAGGTATGTTGATATTAAAGAAATTTCCAAAGATTTACACAAAAAGTTCGGGGACGGTTCGGTAGAAGATTTTGAGGACTTGTTTTTGAAAGCAGAGTTTAAAAAATTCGTTTTCAAGCACTCGGACAAACTAATAAAAACATTGAAAGATCGAGGGAAAGTAATTCTCTACTCCCTGGGTGATGCCCATTATCAACCCACCAAAATAAAAGGGAGCGGAATCGAAAAATTAATAGGCAAAAGCAATATTGTAATTCTGAAAAATAAAAAAACCGCAATCGGGGGTACAATTCTGAAATTCAAAGCGTCCGGCTATAACCAAATAATAATGGTGGATGATAGAGCCGATTTTCTGGAAAAAGCTAAAAGAGTTGATCCGGGCTGCATTACTGTCTGGTTCAGGTTTGGAAAATATAAGAATATTCTGCCAAAGGATAAAATGTCGATTGATTACGAAACGGATTCTTCCGAAAATCTTATTCATTATCTGAAAAATTTCGTAGGCATCTTGTCTCAAAGGAATATAAAAGAAAATATTTCTATATTAAGAGAAATTTCCAAGCCCCAAATTGAACAACTAATTCACTCAACCGGCAAAGACAAATTGATCAAAAAATTTACACATGACAGGGAACGTTTCAGCTCATTCAAGGCCTTTATTTCCTGGAAAAAGCGTGGAAAAAAAATTTATGTAATGGTCGGGCGTAGAAATAAACTCCTCGGAATAATTTGGTTTAGCAGCAAAGCCGCACCGGCGAGTGTTTCCAAAGTTTTAAAGACATCTAATTGTGGCTACACTTTTGCGATAAGAAATTATCCTCCGGCCCGCCGCAAAGGACTTTCATCAAAATTTATGTATATTGTTTTTAAAGATTTTTGTGTATCCAATGAAAAAGGGGTCTGGCTTAGCACGGCGAAAGATAACATCCCTGCGAACAAACTTTATATAAACTACGGATTTAAGAAAATTGCGGACTTGAAAGAAAACCGAATTATTTACACTTTTAGGGGTTAACCTCTTTTTCGAAAAAAACTAAATTATCTCTGGAGTTACCTTCATTGCCGTAAATGTTGGAGGAGCAGTTTTAGGATCTCCAATATACTCCGGGAATCCTGGAGCGGCTACAGCGTTTACCAGAATTTTTTCATCACCTTGGGCAATTAAAAGCGAATAGTGTACGCCATACCCTGCGCGAGGTTCCGGATAAACTAAAACTTCCGCTTTAGCTTCGGGGAATTTGTCTTTTACTTCTTTCCCTATTTTTGACGTAGAATTACGGCAATTGTTTAGACCCGTCAAAGAATCGTTCTCCTGAAGAAGGCTTCTAATAAACTCACCCATGTTTTCCGTAGACATAATATTAATTATAGCTTATAACTATAAACTATATATACTATTATATACTGTATATGCAAGCTCTGCCCAGTTTTGGCAAGTTATTTAACAGTTACGGATTTGGCCAAATTTCTGGGTTTATCCGGATCAAGTCCTTTCTTTATTGTGAGGTAGTAGGCAAGAAGCTGAGCAACAACAACCTCGGGAATAATACTGGACTCCCCGGCATCGGAAACATGTATATAATAATCAAAAACCTCGTGAGGTTTATGAGAAATCCCGATAATATAGCCTCCTCTTGCCTTCATTTCCATGGCTCCGGCAAGATTTGATCCGTAAGTCTCATCGTTGGGGAGAAAACTGATACACGGAGTACCTTTTTCAATCAAAGCAAGCGGGCCATGCTTAAGTTCGCCCGCGGCAAGGCCTTCGGCATGAATGTATGAAATTTCCTTAATTTTAAGTGCTGTTTCAAGGCTTGCCGGGTAAGAAAGCCCACGTCCGATTACATAGACATGTTTTTTGTCTACGATGAGCGATGTAAGTTCTTTAATTTTTCTTAGAGATTTGGGGGATAATATCTGATTAACCGACTTAACTGCTGCCATCAGTGATTTTTGACCTTCTTTTACTCCGCCGTTTAATGAATTGGCCAAAAGCACTAGGTGCGCAACCATGCCGGTAAAAGCCTTTGTTGACGCAACGGCCCTTTCCTGGCCGGCTCCAATCAGCATCTTATAATCGGATAGTCTGTAAAGGGATGAACCGGGAACATTTACCAGACTTAGAATTTTCGCACCCTTATCTTTGGCTTTTTTAACCGATTCCAGAATATCCATCGTTTCTCCGGACTGTGAAATTGCAATCACCAGACTATCTTTATTTAAGAAATCCAAACTGTAGCCAAACTCGCTGCCTATCGCAAAGTTTACGTGCCGTTTTGCCAGTTTGGAAAACAAATAAGATCCCGCAAGACAGGCATATGAAGCCGTCCCGCAGCCTACCAAATAGGTTCCCCGCGCGTCTTTGATCTTTTTTGCTATTTCTTCAGCCTGAGAAGCTCCGGAAACGGCAATATCCGTAATAATTTGAGGCTGCTCAAAAATTTCTTTAAGCATGTAAAACTCATATTTTCCCTTTTCACCTTGTTCAATTTTCCAATCCAGCCTTTTTCTTTTAGGAGTAATCTCTTTGACGGTTTTTACATTCAAAATAGTAACCTTGCCGGGGGCAAGAACGGCCATTTCATTGTCTTCAAGAAAATAAACGTCTCTTGTGTAGGGAAGAAGTGCCGACGCGTCGCTTGCCAAAAAATTTTCATTCTTACCAAACCCGATTACCAGAGGGGATCCGTTCCTGGCGGCTACCAGTAAGTTTTCCTTCGCGCTGACGGCTATCACGGCATTAAGCCCATCCATGCGGTTAAATGCCGCTCTTACCGCCTCAGCAAAGGGTTTGTCTTTGCTAAAATCCTCAAGGAGGTGCGTCAAAGTTTCCGTATCCGTTTCAGAAACAAATTTATGACCTTTCTTCAATAATCCCTTTTTTATCTCCTCATAATTTTCAAAAATCCCATTATGGATAACGGCAATGGTACCACTACAATCAAGGTGTGGGTGCGCGTTTGCGTCCGTCACGCCGCCGTGGGTTGCCCAGCGTGTATGGCCGAATGAAAGACTGCCCCCCGGCAAATCGTTGACATTGGCGTTTCCGATTTTACCAACTTTCTTCTTTATAACTATTGTGTTTTTACTTCCCTCGGGGATCACCCCAACTCCCCAACTGTCGTATCCGCGGTATTCAAGACTTTTCAAACCACTAAAAACCAGTTTCTGTCCGTCATTTCTATTACCAACATATCCAAATATTCCACACATATTTTTTAAAGACTATTCAAAATTGCCGCACGAAGTTTATCCGGATCATGACGTATCATACTTCTGTTGAGAGCATCCCCTTTTTCTTTCTCCGGAATTTTATCGGAAAGGAGGTCTGTTCTGATTATTTTAACTCCATTACCAAAAATTTTAGTCTTTAAATCATCCTTTACAGGGAATGTGTTTTCAAGTGCATAAGCTTTAAGGGCGGGCTTTGGAAAATTATTGTTGCTGTTAACCAGGACTTTTTTCACAAGCCCAAGCGGCATATATTTTTTCAGGTCGGCAAAAAAGTCCGACAACGCATATCCCGGAGTCTCACTGCGTGAATTCATTAGATTGGCGATAAATAGAATCTCTCCTTTGGATTTTTTTAAAGCATTTACGACACCGTCAACCACCAGGTTGGCAATTGTATTGGTATAAAAATCTCCCGGCCCGATAATTATGAGGTCTGCTTCCAAAATTGCTTTTTTTGCCTTGGAATTCAGCTTCACAGCCGGTAAAATCTTCAGATTCTTAATTCTGACTCCTGCACTTCTGGATATATCTATATTGTGTTCGCCGACAGCCTCGGAACCGTCTTCATATTTAGCCATTAATCTGGCATTGTCATAGCTAATCGGAATAATATCTCCTTTTACCTGTAAAAGACGGCAGGTTTCTTCTATTCCTCTTTTTTGCGAACCCATTATGTCAGCCATTGCAGCCATAAATAGATTCCCAAAAGTCATTCCGTCCAGACCCGCTCCCCCTTTACTGTAGCGGTATGTGAACAATTTTCTCAAAACGGTTTTATTTTCGGATAGAGCAACTATTGCCTGTCTAATGCCTGATGTCGGAAGCAAACCAAATTCGTCGCGGATTATTCGGTTTGAACCTCCGTCATCCACCATCGTCATCAACATCGTAATGTGAACAGGAGCACGGCTTAATCCTGAAGCAACAACATACGAACCTGTCCCTCCTCCAATAATAACAACGTGGGGAATTTTACTCATTCTTTTCAAAAATCTCCGCTCCTAGCAAACGAAGTCTTTGTCCAATATTTTCATAGCCCCTGGCAACAACCTCTATATTTTCTATTTCACTTCTGCCCGAAGCCGCAAGAGCAGCTAAAATTACCGAAATGCCGGCTCTTATGTCTTTACAAAAAAGCCTGTCACTCATAAGTGGCGTCGGGCCGCTGACTATAACCCTATGGGGGTCAGCAATAAATATTTTCGCACCCATCGAAATAAGATCATCCACAAAAAACATTCTCCATTCATACATCCAGTCGTGGCAGACAACGGTGCCTTTAGTCTGCGTTGCAAGAACAATGAAAGGGCTCATTAAATCAGTCGGAAAACCGGGCCATGGTCTTGTCTGAAACTTTCCACGAGTAGAAACCAGTTTGGAAGGCAGTACCGTAAGAGAATTTTCTCCGGATTTATAATTCACACCCATATAGCCCAAGTAATTTAGCATCATGGGGTACTGCCTGGAATCGAAGTCTTCTATTTCTATTTTTCCGCCGGTTATTGCCGAGGCTATCGCAAAAGTGCCGCCCTCAATATGATCCGGGCAGACTCTGTGCTCAACTCCGTGCAGTTTGCCACCTCTGATTTTTAAGACATTAGATCCTATGCCTGAAATGTCCGCGCCCATTTTGGAAAGCATTTTTGCCAAATCCAGAACATGCGGTTCCGTTGCGGCATCGTCAATCGTTATACCGTCAGGCAGAGAGGATGCCATTATAAGCCCCATTTCTGTAGCCGTAACGGATGGCTCATCCAAAAAAATGTCAGGGGACACTTTTTTCTTCCAGTTCAAAAAATATCTCCCGTCAGTGCGCTTAATTTCCACTCCCATCTTTTGCATCATGGCAAAGTGGGTATCAAGAAGTCTTTCCCCGATCTGGTCTCCTCCGGGAGGAGTTACAATTGCCTTCCCAAACCGAACCAAAAGAGGTGCGGCTAAAACCACGGAAGCCCTGAATTTTGCAGACAAATCAGGATCCGGATCAAAAGAATCTAAACCTTGAGGATCAATTGTTACTTCATGATCGCGTTTTGTAACCTTAACTCCAAGCTTTGAAACAAGGTCAAGCATTACTGAAACATCGGAAATTTCAGGCACATTAGTTAAGGTCGTGGGGGAATCGGCAAGAAGTGCGGCGGGAATTAACTTCAAAGCCGAGTTTTTATTACCGGAAAGCTTAATTTTTCCCTCAAGCTTGTTGCCGCCGACTATTATAAATTTCGACATAACAATAAAAGTATTGTATCACCCCTCAGGCTGAATCCCAAAATATGGGAAAAGATCTTTTGCGATTGCAAACCAAAGGGGAGCCGCGGTTTCCGCGGCCCAGGGCGAACTCTGTGGGGAGTTGAGCGTGACAAGCATTACAAATTTAGGATTGCCGGCAGGAGCAAAACCGACAAACGAATGAATTGTGTTTGTTGCGTCATAATGCCCCGCAACCGGAATTTGGGCCGTACCCGTTTTTCCGGCAACCTTAAAGCCCGGGATTTTAACCCATTTAGCCTCACCGCGCTCAGCCGCTTCAACCATCATCTGGGTAATTTCTTTCGCGGCTTGCTGTTTAATTATTCTGGTGGGCGGGTCTGCCTCTATTTTTTCCTCCCAACCGTCTCCGTTTACGGCAGTTACAACCCTCGGAGTGACAAGATAGCCGCCATTGGCTATGGCGGATACTGCCCTCACTATTTCAATTCCGGTAACGGCTACTCCCTGACCAAAACTGGCTGTTGCCAGGTCCACCACATTCCAGGTTCCTTTTTCTCTCAGTTTGGGTGCTACTTCACCCTGTAAATCTATGCCTGTTTTTTGTCCAATTCCGAATTTAACAAAATAATCATAAAGGGTATCTGTCCCCAGTTTTTGGCCAACGAAAGACATTCCGATGTTATCCGACTCCACTATTACATCTGTCATGGATATATCTGCCGTATATTTATCATTCCAGGTTTTAATAAAATACTTATCCAGCTTCAAGGGGCCGCTGCAAATATCACAAGGTGTATCCGGCTCCACCACGCCCGCATCCAGTCCGGCAGCCATTACCACAACTTTTAAGATCGATCCCGGTTCGAAGGTGTTGCTGATGACGGGGTTTTTAAAAAGAGAGTCATTGTATAAACCATAATCAGCAGGATCGAACGAAGGAAGGCTTGCCATTGCTAAAATTTTCCCGCTTTTAGGATCCATTATTGTAATACTGCCTCCGGCGGCTCCATATTTTTCAATTCCTTTTGCAAGCTCGTCTTCGACAACAATCTGGACTCTTTTATCAATACTGGTCAAAAGATCAACACCGGAAACTGCCGAAATCCGGGTAGTGCCGCCAAGGAGTATTGGCGAACCCTTTGCGTCCTTTTCACCGCCCACAAAACCCGGTTTTCCGCTCAGAGGAAGGTTGTAATACCCCTCCAATCCGAAATAGCCGATATCAGCCCCGTCATTATCCTTTCCCACAAATCCCAAAAGCTGTGCCGCAGAGGACGATTCGGGATAAAACGAAGCTTCTGCAGCGTCATACCCGATCCCGTCAATATCCAAAGCCTCAATGTTTATTTTGACGTTGTCATCTATTTTTTGCTTTAATGAAACCCAATTCGAATTTTTTTCCAAAAGGATTCGGAGTCTTTCTTTTTCGTTTGTAAGCGCGTCAGTATCCCCTTCTTCATCCATCAAAAGCGGTGCGAGTTTACCTGATACCTCCGGCGCCGAAAGGTTCAAAAGATGAGGGTTCACCCAAAGATTCCAGGAAGGAGCTCTGGCAACCCAAGGAGTCCCGTCTGAAGCCAGAATATTTCCACGGGGAGCAGTGGTCACTGTCGAGGTGCTATGCTGATTTCTCGCCTGATCCGCAAGCGATTTGCCCTTAATAACCTGCCAGTAAAAAAGCCTTGCCGTCAGCGCCAGAAAAAGTATTATAAAAAGGACCGAAAGTAAACGAATTTTTACGGGCATATCTATGGAAGTTTAGCCATAGCCTCCTGAGATTGAGAAACATATACCATCGTGTTTGGTTTTATATAACCCATCTCACCGCTTTTTTCTTCCAAACCGTTTATGGAAAGTGAACGGACAAGAGTGCTTTCCAGATTTCTTTTTTCCATGGAAAGTTCGCCCTGTTTTTGCCTAAGGCTGGAAACTTCCACCCCTGAGGTTGCTGTTTCAACAGTCATAAAAACGGATGAAATTGCCAAAACTGCCCCTACGGCAAATAAAGTATATTTCTTTATTTTCCAAGCCGACGTTCCTTTGTCGTGACTGTTAAAATTTTTTCTCATTATCATAATTTTTATTTTTGTAAAAACACTATTTTTCTAAAACCCGCATCTTTGCACTCCTTGCTCTTCTATTAATTCCAATCTCATCAGCCTCAGCCATGATGGGTTTAAAAGTTATCTGTTTTGCCCCCACTTTTGTCATTTCTTTAAAAAAGTTCTTAACCAAAACGTCCTCCTTTGAATGAAAACTTATAACAACCAGCCTTCCACCTTTTTCAATCAAGTCAAACGCCTTAGGTAAAACCTCTTCCAGATTGGTCAACTCGCTATTGACCGCAACCCTGACGGCTAAAAACGGTAAAGTTGCCTCATTTAATCCCGGCTTACCGATTTTAAGTCCCTCGGAAATTTCCAAAAGGTCTCCGACCGTTTCTATGGGTTTATCCATTCTCGAATGCATAACCCGGCCTGAAATCCATTTCGCCGCCCCAGGCTCCATTGTTGCCTCAAAAAGATCTCTCAACTGATCTTCTCTTAAAACATTTAAAAGATCGGATCCTTTTACTCCCTGAGTTTCCGGATTCATTCTCATGTCTAAAGGTGCCTCTGAATTACCAAATGAAAACCCTCTTTCGAGATCTTTCAAGTGTAAATTTGTTACACCAAGGTCAAAAAGAATTCCGGCAACAGGGTACCAGCCGTTTTCTTTGGCAATTCTGTCAATCTCGGTAAAGTTCCCTCCAACTAGCTTGAAATCCTTTTTATTAGCAGTTTTCAGCCTTCCTTCGGCTATTTCAAGCATTTTGGGGTCGATCTCTATTCCTAAAACCATTCCTCCCGAATTCAAGATTTCCAAAGTATGCCCCGCATTTCCGAGCGTTGCGTCAATATATTTACTACCTTTTTCAATGTGCAAGGCCTCTATGGCCTTTTTAACTAATACTGATTCGTGAAATTCATTTTTCATTTCTTTTTGCCAGATCTTCAATATAACTGGCTGCATCTTTGGCCACTTCTTTTTCCCGCTCTTCCCAAATCTCTTTATTCCAAATTTCTACCCGATCGCCAACTCCCAAAAAGTAAACCTGATCTTTCAGATTTGCATAAGCCACCAGCCTGTCGGGTACTACTATCCGGCCCTGATCATCGGGAACAACTTCATAAGAAGACGCAAAAATGAAATGTTCGGTCTTTCTTATGGGTTCAATTATTGTTCTTTGATCCCCCGTGACCCTCCCTAAAAGTGTATTTAAAGAGCTTTTACCAACAAGAACCAGACATTCTTCGTACCACTGCGACAAAATCAATTCTTTTCCCAGATTTTCCCGAAAGACAGAAGGAATGGAGATTCTCTTCCCCGAAGTCACGCTCACCAAATATGTACCTAAAAACATTTCTTTTCATCTGGGCAGATGTGGTTAGAAACAGTAATTACCATTTCTCACCATTAACAACCATTTAATATTATTTTCACGGTGCTGTCAAGACCCGCTTCACGGAAGATCTTTATATGGTTATTACCGGAATATTTGAATGAAGATTACTGGCCAAGTTCCCCTGTGTGGGCAAGATCATCTGAAGCAAAAACTCCATAGCCGTTCTGCCAAACAACTGGGGCTACGGAGGGTTCCTTGTATGTTTTCATTGTTACAAAGTAAACATTTTTGGCAATTTTATCCAGGGTATACTTAAAAATCCCGTCAACGGAGGTTAGTTCCGTGACACCAGATTGGAGATGAAAATCCGTGGTCAGCTTTCCTATCATTTTTCCATTCCCGTCCCTGAAAGTAATAGTCATTGTGCCTTGCTCAACTCCCGCATCATACCTGAATTTTCCGGATGACTCCGAGCCCAAAAGGAGCATTCTTTCTATACTGGTATCTGTTAGTTTAGCGGTCCCCGGCACGCCCTGTTGGCCTCCATCGCTGGTGCTATAGACCATCAGGTAGTCCATCGAGGCCGCTCCGGAAACGTTGATTTTTTCAACTTTAAAATTCAGCCAGTGTCCGTCGGATCCCGAAACTCCGGGCTTGTTGGTTGGGGTAAGGCTAATGGCCGGCCACTCGGACTCGGAAAGAACGGGGACATTTGAGATGTCATCATTTTCGGAAGTATTTGAAGCTTTGTTTTTACCTTTGATAACAAATCCAACTACAAGAACTACTAAAACCAGGGCTCCAACAATTATCGGTAAAGTTTTTTTCATGCTGCTAACTTATTTTGAAAATATTCTGTCAAATTGTCAATGGCAATTCTTTCCTGCTTGGCGCTGTCCCTATCGCGTACGGTCACTGTAGCGTCGTTTAAGGACTCAAAATCAACCGTTACACACCACGGGGTCCCTATCTCATCCTGTGCGTAATAGCGCTTACCGATGTTTCCCCTATCGTCCCAAACAACGTTAAATTTTTGCTTAAGATTTTTGTATATTTCTTTGGCTTTAGCCAGAAGTTCGGGCTTATTGGCCAAAAGAGGAAAAACAGCAACTTTGTAGGGAGCAATTTTGGGATTAAGCTTAAGGTAAATTCTTTCTCCATCCTCACGGTATGCGTCAATAAGGAAGAAAAGCATTGCCCGGTCCACCCCGCCCGAAGTTTCGATTACCCAAGGCGTGTACTCTTCTCCGGTCAGGTTGTCTCTATAGGAAAGATTGTGATTGCCTAAATCAAAGTCCCCCCTGTGATGGATTCCTTCAAATTCACTCCAGCCGAAAGGTGCTTCATATTCCAAATCGGTGGCATATTTGGCATAGTGAGCTCTCTTCTCGGGTTCGTGATCGTGGAATCTTAATTTTTTAGGATCAATTCCCAAATCCTCATACCACCTTTTTCTCTTTTCTTTCCAGTATTCAAAGATTTTTTTACTGTCCTCCTCATCCGGCTTTACAAAATATTCAAGCTCCATCTGCTCAAACTCGCGGGAGCGGAAAGTTAAATTACCCGGAGTAATTTCATTTCTGAAGGCCTTCCCTATTTGAGCGATTCCAAAAGGAATCCTGACTCGGGTAGAGTCAATTACATTCTTGAAATCAACAAAGGCTCCTTGTGTAATCTCTCCCCTGAGATATGATTTTTCTTTAGGCTCCGTGGTTCCGAGAAGGACTTCGGTCATTAAGTTAAAGGTTTTTGGCTCCGTCCAAATATCTTTTTTATCTTTGTGTGTTTTTTCGTGGTCGGCAACGGCTTCCTCATTGTCCGCCCTGACTCTCTTATGGCAAACCTTACATTCGACAAGGGGGTCGGTAAAAGCTTTAAGGTGTCCGGATTTTTCCCAGACTGTGGGGTTCATAATGATAGCCGCATCAATTCCGACCACATCTTCCCTGTCATAAACCATATATTTCCACCATTCTTTCTTGATGTTATTTTTCATCTCAACCCCGGCTGGTCCATAATCCCAAAATCCCTGGTATCCACCGTAAATTTCACTACCCTGAAAGATAAAGCCGCGGCGTTTTGCCAAAGAAGTAATCTTTTCCATCACCGACGAAGCCTTCGCATCCATATAACAAGAATTATATTATCTAACGGTTCAAAAACCAAACGGAGAAATTTAATACGGAAGCAAAACTTACCCAAGCAATATATGGATAAAGCAGGTAACTGGCGGTTTTATTTACTTTCGCGAAAGCCAATATTGTTTTTAGTATAAAAATCCACATAAAAATAATTACCATCAAAGCCAGAAAAAGATTTTTTGCTCCAAAAAATATAGGCGACCAGGAAGCATTTAATACCAACTGAATTCCGAAAAGTTTTATGGCCTCCCGTACTTTTTTATCCTTCGTCCCTTTTCGCCAAACAAGAAAAAGCGCAATTCCCATTAATAAATAAAGGATTGTCCAGGCAGGACCAAAAAGCCAGTTGGGTGGACTGAAAAATGGTTTATTAAGACCCGCGTACCAAGTCGGAATTGCAGGAATAGTAAATATAGTTCCAAGTCCGGCAGCCAGAAAACACACCAGGATAGAAGCGAATAACTTGAGCAGTTTACTCATTCTTTTAGGCTACCACATATGTATAATTGGTATCAATATGCTGCCAAAAATTAAATTTTCAAAAGATGGTGTTCTATTTGGCGCGGCTCTCATTGCGATTTTTTTTCTGGTCTTCGGCATCACTTATCTTAGTTTAAAAATATCCAATGTGTTTGTTAAAAAGGATTTAAATCCGACTACCAATTTATATACGAACACGGCCCCGGAGCCAATTGATGCCACCAAAGGAGTTTTTAATATCCTTCTGCTTGGCTACGGCGGCAGTGGCCACTCAGGAGGAGGCCTTACCGACAGTTTAATTGTCTTTCACATCGATACCAACACAAAAAAATACGCGCTCATCTCCATACCCAGGGATTTATGGACACAGGCAAACCGCAAGATAAACGCCGAGGCTTCGGTAAATGGCTTTCAAAGCGTTGGGCCTGCGCTTCAAGCTATAACCGGCCTTCCGATTGAGAACTTTATTTCGGTGGATTTTACAAATTACTCCAAAATTATCAACAACCTCGGAGGTATTAGTGTCGAAGTCCCGAATGCATTTACAGACTCCTTTTATCCAATTCCCGGTCTTGAAAATGAGACTTGCGGCTTTACCGAAAACGAAATCAATGAATTTAAAGCAAAATATTCCGGGTTTGAGCTGGAAAAACAATTTACATGCCGCTATGAAAAAATTAGCTACAATCAGGGCCCTGCGGTTCTTACAGGGAGCGAGGCTCTAAAATTCGTCCGCTCGCGCCACGGTGACAGCGATTTCGGCAGAAGCAAACGGCAATTTGCAGTTATTGCCGGCATCGCCAAAAAATTAATATCTCTCAAGTCAGTTGGAAAACTTGATTCGACAATCGATGCTTTATCAAACATGATCAAAACCGATTTGACTATGGGGAAAATTAAAAGTTTGATTGAAATATTTGGAGACCTGACCCCTTACTCAAAAACAGAAGTTCAATTAACAACGGATAACGTTTTAAATGAAAGCAAAAGTAGCGACGGACAATATATTCTGATCCCCAAAGCCGGAATGTTTAATTTTACGGATATTAAAAGCTACATTTCCCAAAACATTTAATCGTTAAGCATGTAAACATCCTGCCGGGTATCACTTACTCCCACAAACTCTCCTTCACCTTTAAGTATTTTTTCAAAAGGTCTGCAGGCAAAACATCCACCCGTAGGGCATTTGAAATGGTTGATTTTGCGGGCCAGCTGAATTCTTTTTGCAATCTTATAAACTCTTTCGTAGGCCTCGCGTGCCTCGGGGAGCTTTTTTTCAACAATGCCGTCGTCCCTGTCCAAATACCAATAGGCTGCCCCATCTACTTTTTTGCTTTGAGTGTTGGTGGCTACCAAAAGATATATCGGCAGTTGCAGGCTGTCTTCTTTTTCTTCATTCTTGCCGGTTTTAAAATCAATGATTTGCACCGAATCATCCGTCTGGTTATATTTTAGCCAATCGATTTTGCCGCCAAGGATAATCCCGTCATCCTGGTTGAGCCAAAAGTGAGGCAGGTTCATTTTTGATTTTATTTTTATTGCTTTTTCCAAAATGGGACCGGGGTTTTCCTGAAGATTAATTAGCATTTGTACTCCCCGCTGCTTGTATTCTATCTCCTCTTTATGATTTTTAAACCCACCCCTTTTACCGGTAATCTTCAACCAAACAGGGTCAAGCTTTTTGACAAGCGATATTTTCAAGCGCTCTTCTACCGGAAGAATTGCCAAAGATTCTATAACTTCATGCACCGCTTGTCCGAGTGCTAAAGGTGGTGTGACTATGGTCATCTTATGCCCTGTTCTTGGATTTTTATAAACGTTTCTCAGGTAATACGCTCTCGGACACTTGAGGAAATCCGATATTGAAGAGTGGGAAACCCATGTCGCCGAATATTCATCAATGGCCATGGCTAATTATACAGCAATTTTAGCGTGTAATGAGTTTACCCGAAACCGAGTTCCAACATCCCGGAATCATGCTTTTCGGAAAATCAGGGTAGCCGGAAATATTTTTACAATCGATTTGCCCGTTTCCGTCCCAAACAAGCTTCCACTCTGTTCCTGTTTTGGCGGCAAACCATCCGCCGCCTCCGCCCTGCTCCGAAACTGTTCCTCCGGCATAATTTCCTTCAATTTTGGAAACACTCACACTTAAGGACGCCGCAGCCGACCCGTACTTTGCAACAAGAGCTTCCTTAACTGCAAGAGTCAAAGCTTCGGTTTCGTCAACCGGTGCCGGTGAAGGAGATAGAGCATCTGTTATAGCCACTTCGGTAGAGGTAACTGAAACTCCGCTCGGACTAACGAAGCTGGGCAAACCCTTATAATAAATTGTCGCCCCGAGAAAGACTATAACAGCAGTAACAAAAGCTGTACTAAAGTATTTCATACAAAATATTTCACTTCAAATAATTATACCATCATCCCTTACGGCGAATACTATTGTCTGGTTTTTTGATAAAAAACAGCAAAACCCCCAAGATCAGTGAGGAAATACCAAACCAAATCCAGACTTGAGTAACGTTTTGAATTATCGGAGGGGCGGTAATGGCAACAAGCGAAGTGCCCACATTGGCGCTTCCCGCAAAATTTTCCGTAAAACTTTTTACTATAAAATCCGCCAGGAAATTCACGGCAAGCACACAAATCCCCGATAAAGTTAACTCTATCCCCATCGTAGTTAGGCGTTTCCCGGTTCCGGTAAGAAGATATGTCAGTACCAAAACTAAAGCCAGAAGCGATGATGACCCGATTACAAAGAGCCAAGACCAAGTTCCAAATTTTGAAACTATTTGGACATTTTCTTCATCAATTCCCGTTATGTTAAATTTTTTCAAAAAGTCGTTCAAAGTCATCTTCTCCGAAAAGTTACCCAGGTCTTCCGCCTTTACACCCCGAAGGATACTGTCGGTGGAAAACGGTGTAAACACAACAATTTCGGAAGATTTCCCGTTGGCGTACAGCAATATGCTTTTGATATTCTCTTCAAAAAATATCTTTAATATGTTTGGAGAAATTAAGCTGGAAAGAACTGCAACATCGCTGCCTTTTCCTCCTCCGGCTACCACTTTATCAAGAAGCCGACTGCTCAAGGATGTTGAAATCTGAGTATAGACGTCAGCCTTTTCAAAAGTTCCTATCCAAAAGTCGGATGATAAAAATTGGAGCCTGACATTTATCGACAAAACACACAGGACAAGAATGGGAACCGACAGTATAATCAATAGTATTTTCGATACAAACTTCATGCCGGTTTAGTATACAATGTATTGAAGGGTCCTTCGACTGGTGCACAGGATTCTTTCTCAGGAAAGAGGGTGATAAAAATGGCAGGATACAAAGGAAGTCTCGAAAAAGACGCTTTAGAAAATACTCACTTTAGGCATGTAATCTACACTGCGCCGCATTCACAGTTGGTATTAATGAGTCTTAAGCCCGGAGAGGAAATCGGAATGGAAGTCCACTCGGATAATGATCAATTTTTGAGATTTGAGGAGGGTGAATGGATGGCAGAAATTTCCGGTGAAAAATTTACAGGAGAGGCGGGAGATTGCGTAATAATACCGGCGGGTAACTACCACAATGTGGTCAATACTTCCCAGGAAAAGGAATTGAAGCTGTATACGATTTATTCCCCCGCACATCATCCGGACGGAACTGTTCATGACACTAAAGAGGATGCCATGCGCGCTGAAAAAGCCGAGAAGTGATGGTTAAAACTTAAAATAAACTCCCTTGGGTTTTTGATGTGTCTTGTTGTGGGTAGGAAAAGTCCAGTGTTACTTCATGCGTTTCATTCCAAAAGTCGATATATTTTAAAACTTTATTCCTCAATGCGTGGTCATAAATATCGCGGGTTATAGCCACATCCATTTCGCAGTATTTTTTAAGCTTGGCTAAGCTTTCACTAGTTCTCTGGTTCCAATACTTGATAGCATTTTCACCGCTGTCGTTTTTCTTTGTCCCCAAAGTCGCTTTAGCCAATGAGTCCAGCGACATTCTTTTACCCTCAATCCTTTTTATCTCGGAGAGAATATCAAAATGTTTTAGTTTCGGCCAATGGGGCGGAAGGTAGGGTGAAAGTGCCGGAATATCGAAGCTTATCGAATTGAATCCTATTATTCTGTCGGCCTTTTCAAACAACTTGAACATTTCTCCAAAATCCTTTTCCCAGAAGCTTTGCATTTTTCCCTCAACTTCTTTCAAATTCTCATCGAGAGTTCTTGAATAGACCGAAGTTATTGACACGCCGAGTTTGCTTGGATCATCCCCTTCAATATCCCCGAAAAATTTCTTTGTCTCGGTATCAAAAATTACCTCAAAATAATTCATGGGCAACAAATATTCTACCTCAAAGCTGAAGTTTTATCACCTCTTTTTAAACACAAAGCTGAAGATAAAAAAGGAAATTGCGGTAAGAACTATCGTGGGGCCGGAGGGGAATTTGAAATATGAGGCAATCAGGATTCCGGCAGCTGTTGCCAGAGTTCCCAAAACTACAGAAAGGATTTGGTATGCCTTGATGTTTCCGGCAATGTTTTTGGCGGTAACTGCAGGGATTATCACCATGGCTCCCGTCAAAAGGGTTCCCAAAAACTTAACTCCTAAAGCAACAACACCGCAAACCAAAAGCAAGTAAATTAAGTCTATTTTTGACGTTTTTATCTTTTGGGACTTGGCCAAATCCTTTGAAACAACCATCAAAAGAAGCTTTTTGGAAATTGTCATCGTGACCGCAAAAATTGCCACAGCACCGATCAGGGTAAATATTCCGTCTATCGGGCCGATTTTGTCTATATCTCCGAAAAGAGCTTCCAAAAGCTCCACCTCGGGAGTAATCAAAATTCCGGCTGCCAAGGAGGCCGTAAAAAATATTCCCACCAGGGCTTCCGGATAAATTTCCGAATGATCACTAAGGTACCAAATGCCGACAGCTGCCAGGGCAAGCGCAAGAAGGGCTCCCAGCATGGGATTGACCCCTATTGCCAGGGCAATCGCAATTCCGGGCAGTGCCACATGGGAAAGAGCATCTCCAACAAGAGACATTCTTCTTAAAACCATAAAGCTTCCAAGATATCCCGAAACCGCTCCGGAAAGGGCACCGACTGCCAGGAGTAGTAGTAAGTTAGTGGTCATGATGATGGTATATATGAGTTTCCTCTCCGTACATTTTTTCCAGACTTTCTTTATCAATTGCTGTCTTTGGCGGACCAAAACAAACTTTTTCCTTATTAAGACAAAGGACCGAGTCGGCATATTTATTTACAACTTCCAATTCGTGGGAAATAAAAATAATTGTCAGGTCTTTGTCTGCTTTTAGTTTATGAATAAGCCCATATACAGTTTCTTCGCCCGCTATATCAACCCCGGCGGTTGGTTCGTCAAAAAGCAAGACATTAGGCTTTCCGAGAAGTGCATAGGCGATGAGAACTCTTTGTAATTCCCCTCCTGACAGGTTTCCCATACGGGTTTTTAGAACTCTTGTGTCATTGTGAATATGGTTCGCTTCTTTCAAAAAGCCAACCGCCCCCATTACCTCAAGGATTTTAGTCCTACTTTTCTCTTTAAAACTCAAAAATTCGTATACGGTTAACGGCAACTCCTTATCAACAGCCAGTTTTTGGGGAACATACCCGATTCGGGTATCTTCACTCCAAGAAACCGTGCCTTTGTAAGGAATCAGATTCAGGAGCGATCTGAAAAGAACCGATTTTCCCGCGCCGTTTGGTCCGATTATTGCCATGGTTGAATCGCGTCTGACTGCAAAACTTATGTCATCAAGCACAGTATGATTGTCAAATTCAACGCTTAATCCGGAAACTGTCAAAATATCTTCCTGCATAATTTATTCTAACATTATCTTTCCAACTCTTATCGAATAGATTTGTCTTTCCAGCACTTCTTCTAGTTTTTCATCAGGGAGAGGCAATTTCATATCTTTCGGCCAATAACCAAGTAATTTTAACAAATTAACAACAAACTCCATTCTCAGCTCCTTAAGTTTTTTTGCGGTTTTTAGCTTCTCCATGGAAATCGCAAGGAGAGAGTACACTTCGGGGTTTGCCTCGCCTTCATGAATGGCTTTTCCCAAAACTTCCACAAAATAATATGCCAGAGAAACTTTCTTTATTGATTGCCTGATACTTTCATAATCATCAATTGCTTCGACCTCGGTTATAATTCCAAGGCCTCTGCCCGAGACAGCTTGAAACCGAATCCTGGTGAAAATTTCCAGGTGTCCCCTTTTACGGCTCTTCGGACGCCTTATTCCTTTGGCAAGAAGCGATAATTTACCTTTATCTTCAGAGTAAACAACAAGAATTCTGTCGGCTTCCCCATAATTCTTTCTCCCCAGTATTATTCCTTCCGACGTGTAGCTTCTGGGTATCATTGTGCGATATGTCGTGGAGGCATTCTACAATCTACAAGAATTAATCTACAATTGATTGGATTTTTTACAGTTGTACCGTAAAAAATCATAATCCAATTTTTATCTCCTTGTCGGTTGTCAGCTTAAATTCCTCGGAATGCTTGCCAAGGTTCACTGTATACAAAAATCCGTCTGTACCCGGCTGTTTCTGTAAAAAGAGTTTATATTCTTTGCCGACTTTGAAAGGCAGCTTATATTTAAATGTGACTTTGGCAACCCCCTCAGGACGAAGCTGGAAAAAACCCGCGAATACTGTTTTTCCCAAATCTTCATAGGGTTCTGCCGTTGACTCCAATCCCTCAGCGGCAATAAGCTCGCTCCCTTTGGGAACATAAACTCTTACCCAGGTGGGCAGAACCGAGTTCAGCCAGCCGTCCTGTTTTTCGGGATTTTGGTATGTTATTGTGACCGTTTTTGTCACACTTCCGTCCCCGGCGACTTGAATATCCTGTTCGACATTTTCATAAGCATAAAGGTTGGATTTTCTACCTCCAAGGTTTGCATCATTTATATGCAAATAGTCTCCGTCATAATTTTTTATCGTTCCGCTCAATCCAAAATCTGCAACGGCTTTTTGGACATTGTCATCCAATAAATAGAAAAGGACATGCTTTTCCATTAAAGATTTAAATCCTGCCTGCAGGAGACCCGGGATTTTGTCCTTTGGCTGACCCATGGAGTTTGCCAAAATCGAATTCATTAAGGGCCCTATTATTTTCTTTCTGTTGTCGGAGTTCGGAGGCCTCTGAATAATTTTTCCGGTTATGGGATCCCAAATGACAGGGCCCTCGACATCGGCAAAGGCTTCGAGTTCGTGAATCACCTGGGCACAATTACATTCGGGGGACACCTCCGTACTGAAATTTCCGAACCCTGGTACCCCGATCGGCCCTATGACGTCCAGTATATTTACCAAAATTTGTGTGTCAACCGCAATTACGCCGTCAATGTCTCCCACCCCGGCCTTCTCGGCCGCGGGAACCACAATTTTCATGCTTTCGACAAAGTCCGGCGACCAGTTCATATCCCTCAATCTCCATTTCTTCGACAAAATGTAAGGCCCTTTTATGTATTTAATGATCGGGTTAGGTGCGTCTACGGAAGATTTATAAACCGCATCAAGAGCATAAATATCATTGCTTGTGACAGTGCTCACCTTTGCCTTATCGACTTTCAAGATAGCATAAGCCGTCATAAACCCTCCGGTGGGCCTCAATTCCTTGTCATTTTGAAACAAGAGAAGATAGGTTCTTGGAGAGTCCATACCCAAAAGATACTGGGCAGACTCCAGGAAAGGCTTTCCGTTAACCAGAAATGTCGATGTTTCATTTACCGTGTCTACAATACTTTTAATTTGCGCCCTGACGGCTTTTCCCTGGACTTTCTCGGGATACCTGTTCGGGTTTATTTGTGAGATTTCGCCCTGAACCGTTTTCATTTTTCCTGAAATTGTATCGATTTGGGGAATGAGATCCGGAATTGTCTTGGCAATAAAGTCAATTCTATCCTCAGCGGTCTCTTCTCCTGTTTTTGCCCCCAAAACATTCTGGCCGCCGGCAAAGCCAAGCAAATCCGCATATGGTTCAATTACCGTTAGAAGTGATTCCCCGACATCAAGTCCTGCCTGTCCCGCAGCAATCGCATGGCTTCCGTCGGCAATGTAGGCACCGATAAACGGTAAAAATTTTTCCCAGGCTACCAGTTTATATGTACCCGAAACGCTATTTAATAATTTTTTCGTGTTGCCCACTTCCGCCTTTATCTTCGCAAGATCCTGCGATTTGGCTGCTTGAGACAAAGTTTTGGCACCATTTACCAGTTTGGTTGTTTTTTGATAAATCAGAAGTCCCGATATAACATTGTAAACTAAGAGGACTGCGGCTGCCAATAGGATCCATAGGGTTATTTTTACCCACACTTTCCTGGGCTTTACGGGATTTATTATTTCTTTAGCCTGTTTCTCCGGAGCAGGTTTTTGCACTATGTCATTTTCGGCGACATTGATTTTCGGAACCAATATCGAGTCATTTTCCATGCATTAATAATACAACAAATCAGACGGCTCCGACACCGCTAATCATTGCGATTGGGGTTCTCAGGATAATGGCCAAGTCCATTAAGAGTGATTTCTTTCTGGCATAGTCCGCATCCATTTTTATTCTCTTGTCGAAATTGATATTGCTTCTCCCGGTTACCTGCCAAAAGCCGGTGATGCCCGGTTTTACCGTTTGAGTCTCTTTTACGTACGGCTCCGTCCCGGGATATCTTTTTTGCTGCTCGGCAAGCTCATCGGCATGATACGGACGGGGTCCTACTATACTCATCTCACCCTTTAAAACATTTAAAAATTGGGGCATTTCATCGATGGAATATTTTCTGATAAATTTTCCGAACCTGGTCACGCGTGGGTCCTCATGAAGTTTAAAACTGGACTTTTTATATTCGCTGTAAAGTTTTTTGAATCTGGGATCTTTTGTTAAAAGATAATCGGCATTAACTGCCATCGAACGGAATTTGTAAAGCCTGAAAATTCTTCCCCCCCTGCCAATTCTTTTCATATGAATATTTGATTTTTCAACCAGGATAGGCCCGGAAGAAGTTAGTTTGATTACAAGAGCGGTAACAAGCATTAATGGAGAAAAAAGAACCAAAAGAAATATTGATAAGACAATATCCATACCTCTTTTAACAATTTCGTATAACATATTTTCAAAGAAGATTTACATTCTTTTCTTCTTTAAGTTGTTCCACAACTTTTTTGACGGATTGCGCGTGACTCTTGGAGCAAACCAAAAGCGCGTCTTTTGTATCAACCACTACGATGTTATCAAGGCCTACTACGGCAATCATTCTACCGTCGGAGTGTACCAGGGCATCGGTCGTGTCGATGGTTAACACTTCTCCGCCGGGTTCATCCCCTGAAATTATTACATTGCTTTTATTGTCTTTTTTGGAATTCGCCCAAACTTCTCTCCAATCCCCTATATCCGTCCAAAAAAAGTCGCCGGCGACAGCCAGGAAGTTCTTTTCCCTCTCGCTTATCGCATAATCAACGGATATCGCAGGCATTTTTTTATACTCGGATGCCATGACTCTTGCTTCATCGGCTTTGCCTATATGCGGCTTGATATCCTGAAGATTCTTATAGATTCCCGGCTGATGTTTTTTAAAAGAATTCAAAAGATCATCCGCTCTCCACACGTATTGGCCCGCATTCCAAAGATATTTTCCGGATGCCGTATACTCCTTGGCCAGTTCAATGGGGGGCTTTTCGACAAATCCGTCCAGTTTATAAAAATCCACGTTTCCCTTTACCCTAACCTTATCTCCTTTTTTGATGTGTCCCAGACCCGTATGGGGATATCTTGGTTCAACCCCCATAGCAATAAGCACATGCTTTTCATAAGCTTCTTTTGCTGCCCGGACTAAAGTTTCCAAATATCTTGAAATCGGCTTGACCACCCTGTCTGCCGCCTCGGTCATAATAACCGCGTCGGGATCTTTTGATTCAATAAAGAGGGCGCCAAGTGCATGAGCCGGCCCTGTTTCGCGCCTGACCGGTTCGACAATAACATTTTCGGGGTGAAGCCTTGGATTTTCCCTGAGAACTTCTTTCTTATATTCCGGTGAAACTGTGACAATAAAGATTTTCTCCCAGGGAAGAATTTCAGCAAAACGTTTTACAGCAACCTGGGTTAAGGTTTGGTTATCAAAAAGTTTTAAAAATTGTTTTGGGGTTTTCTGTCTGGACCTGGGCCAAAGTCTTGTTCCACCACCGCCCGCTAAAATCAATGCATAAAGATGATCTTTGTAGTTGCCGTTTTCCACTTTTTGTATTTTAGACAAAAATCCGAAAACTTTCATTAGCTATTAGTTTAACATCTTTTTAGTTAAGTCAAGAAACTCTTTTTTAAATCTAGCTTTTGAAAACTTCCGGGCATTTTCGGTAAGTCGTTTTTTATCAAACTTCATTTTTTCAAATTTTCTGACTGCCCCAATTAGCATTTCGGGATTTTGTTTATCAAAAAGAATTCCGGTTTTTCCATTGATAACAGTGTCAAGTGATCCTCCTTTTTTATAGGCAATGACGGGTACGCCGTAACTCTGGGCCTCTACGGCAACTATACCAAAATCTTCTTCCTGGGGCATAATAAGAGCCTTGGCATTTTGATAGTATTTAGCAAGCTTTGTTTCGGAAACCTCACCGACAAACTTTACATTTTCCTTGGCACTGCGCTTCAACCTCACTCTTTCACTTCCCGTTCCAACAACTATTAATGGGAGCCCCAATTGATTAAAAGCGGAAACTGCAAGATCAACTTTTTTATAAGGAACCAGTCTGTTTACAACCAAATAATATCCGTGTTTGCCGGCAGTTTTTGACCTGGGACTTTTAAATTCAACCGGAGGAAATATTACCTCTGAGTCGCGTTTGTAATATTTTCTTATTCTCCTTTTTACTTCGGTCGAAATAGCAATCATTTTGTCGGGCCGTTTTGCAGCTTTTACCTCCCATGTCTTAAGGTATCCGACAAAAGGTTTTGAGATTACACGAAAAAAAGGAAATATTTTAAAGTAAACCGGAGGGTTTTTAAAATAATAGTCATTTAAACTCCAGAGATATCTGGTTGGCGTTAAACAATAACAAATATGCAAAGTGCCGGGTTTGGTTTTTATACCCTTAGCAGCCTCCGACGTAACGCTAACCACCAGATCAAATTTGTCAAAATTAAATGATTCAAAGGCGACAGGCATCAACCAGCCGAAGAGTTCATGCAGTGACTTAACAAGAGGAACCTCTTGCAAAAATGATGTCACAACTGCCGGAAAAGCTTTTGCCCAAGAAGCTTTTTTGGAATCATATACGGAAGTATAAAGGGGTGCGTCGGGAAAAATTTCATGAAGTGCCAGGAGAACGCGTTCAGCGCCTCCCCACTTATTGACCCTGTCGTATACTATCGCAACTTTTTGCGTAGGCTTCCAAAGTTTCATTCGCCATTTTAACCCAAGAATATTTATTTACAAATCCAATTGATTCCGAAATCATGTTATTCCGTTCGGATTCCTTTAGGAAAATAGCCTGTTCCATTGTTTTTTCAATTGAATTGACGTCAAGTGGATCAAAATATAAAGCGTGTTCGGCATATATTTCTTTAAAAACCTTTATATTTGATGCCAAAAGTAAAGTTCCGGAGGCCATTGCTTCAAGTCCGGGAAGACCAAATCCTTCAGAGAGAGACGGAAAAACAAATCCTACGGAATTTTTATATAAACTTCCAAGTTTTTCATCCGGAACAAATCCAAGGAGTTTTACTAATCCGTTTGCACCCCACTTTTGAACTTGTTTTTCTATTCTTTGGGTAAAAATATTCCTCGATGATGCAATTGCCAAAAACACCTTTTGGTTACTTTTTGTGTTCAATAGTTTTATGGCCTCGATTAGCCTTGATAAATTCTTGTGGGGATATGCGTTTCCTGTATATACAAAGTATGGCTTTGACATTTCAACTTCAGATCCCTCGGAGATTTTTCTATCAAATCCTTCATAAGTCACCTTTATTTTATCGGAATCCACTTTGTACTCTTCCGTCAGTTCATCCCTGACTGCATGGCTTGGCACTAGAATCATTTTTGACTTTTTAACCGCGTTATCGAATACAAATCTATACCCCAGTCTTTTAATAAAATAAATCGGTGCGGGGAGTGTTGTCGCCGCAAGCCCCACGCTTTTATGCATCAGCATATCGTGAATCGTCACAATAAATTTACCTCTGAAAAATATGGGTACATTAAAATGCGGAAAGTGAGTTATGTCGGGCTTTTCTTTTTTAATAATCCCGGGGATCATGATTTGTTCCGCGAAACTGTAATGCCGATAATCCGCCAATATTTTTTTCCAATTATCCGGCAGCTTCAAAGAATCAAAATATTTTTTCCTGAGAAGAATAACATATTCGTTCTTTAAATCCAGCTTCGAAAGTTCGCCTACAAGGTTAATTAAATATCTCCCCAAACCTGCATTTTCAAGCCCATAAAGACGGGCATCCAATAATATTTTTATCATAAATTTTTTAGTATGAGGATAATAGGACCACCTTGATATACCTAATTACTTTAAATACTTTTATCCCGAAAACAACAAAATAATCGAAAACCAGTGGATATTTTTTCCACAAATTCTTTCTGAAAAACCTTTCCATGGAAGTAACCCCTGCCAAACGGATTTTTTTACGCTGTTTGGGACTGACTTTATGTTTCCACTCCGAAACTTTGCCTTTGGTAACGCCTTTAAGATGAGTTACTGTTACCTCCGGATAATAAAAAATTTTGTAGCCGGCTTTGTGTATTTGGTAGCAAAGGTCAATGTCCTCCCCATCAAAAAAATATTTTTCGTCAAACCAACCCACTTCATCCAACACCTTTTTCCGGGTCAAAAAGAAAGCACCCTGAATTGCTTCCACTTCATGGGTTATATTTTCGGAAATGTCTTCATACCAATAAGCCTTGCCGTTACCTAAAATTAAGTGCTGAAAGGCAATTTTAGGAGTAGGAAAACGGCGCCTGGTATCTTTATCCATTTTGCTGTTCGGAAGTACCAGTTTACAGGTTACCGCGCCAACATCAGGATGCTCTTTTAAAAATCTGACTGTCTCTGCAAAAACATTTTTGTGAACAATTGTGTCGGGATTTAAAAAAAGAACCATTTCTCCGGCAACTAATGGCTTGGCACGGTTGTTGCCTTTGGAAAATCCCTCATTTGGTCCTTCGGTATACTTCACCCAGGGAAATTTTTTCCGGATCATTTCGGGGCTCCCGTCGGCCGAAGAATTATCAGACACTATCACCTCCAAAGGCACCTCGTTAATGTGCGCCTTGACCGAATTAAGGCAGTCTTCCAATAGCTCTTTGGTATTGTAATTAAGAATTACTATCGTGAGTAGCGGTTTTTTCATATATTTTGTCCAAATATTCCCCCATTTTATACCAACTGAACTTTTGCTCAACCAGTTTTCTGGCGTTTTCCGCTATCTCTTTTGCCAATTTTTCGTCTTCCAGAATCCGTAAAGTCGCATCGGCAATTTCTTTGGAAGTGTCCCTGATTATTACTTCCCTGCCATCAGCCGCACCAAGGCCCTCAGCGCCCACCGATGTCGTAACCAAAGGCAGCTTTGCAGCCATTGCCGCCAAATGTTTAAGCCTGGTTCCTCCGGGTCCTCTAAGGGGTGAAACAAAAACTGAGGATTCGTAATAAGCATTTCTTATTCCTTCCTGATCGTCTTCGCTTAAATTATCGATAATTATATTTTCAGATTTATATTTTAAAATTTCTTCAGGTATATGCTGACCAACAACCCAAACTTTTGCCTTGAAACTTTTGGCATGTACCCGCGGAAAAACCTCTTTTAGAAGAAGTTCGGCCGCTTCAACATTTTGCAGCCATTTGAAATTGGCAATAAAAAGAATTTTGGGTTCCGGTGAGCGCCAGCTATCCTTTTCTTTAAAGAAATCCAGATTTACCCCGTTCGGAACAAGGTTGACCTTAAGATCGGGGACCAATTTCAGCATTTCTTTCCTGTCCGACTCGGATACCGCGACTACCCCGTCAGCTTTTTTCCAAAACTTCGTCTCCCAATATTTAAGCTTTGCGACATCAATTGATAAAAGAGAGCGTAATATGGGGTTTTTTATCCCTTCCACATAATGTTTATAGACCAAGTACTCTATCGTCTGTTCGACCAAAAGGATCGGAGTCTTGGTTTCGGGAATATGAGGCATAACATAAAATGTTTCCGCGTGGATTAAGTCGTAATCAACCTGGGCAATTTCTTCCTGAACAGCTTTTGTTTCGTGGGGTGAGAGGTTTCTGATAACCAGGAAGGGGTAAGGCCCGAAACCGGTTAAAAGAATATTCCTTAAAGTCCATGGGGATTTCGAGCGTTTAAAAACTTTTACTTTTACACAATATTTTTCAAGTTCCGGAATAAACTTTCTTTCAGAGTCATCTTTAATTAGGGAAAAAAGGGTGATTTTATGTTTCTTGCTTAAACCCTTAATTAAATTATAAGAACGTATCTGCCCGCCGGACGAATCCGGAAAGGGTAAGTAGGGGGTCAACATTAATATCTTCACAGTTATTTAATAGGTTTGTTAAGGTCAATAATAATATATTTGTCCGTCTTTTCTACTGTTTTAAACCTCGCCTCGATCATTTTGGTATCCTTGCTACCCAAATCCACGGATACGTAGTAGTCTGCCCCTTCTTCAATAATATTATCGATCGAGTTATCAATTGCCGGCCAACCGAAGCGTTTAGTTTGATACAAGAAGGCTGTGTCGCCGTTGTAGGGTGCAACAATAAGGGCGTCTTTTGGAGTAACTCTGTCAACTGCATCTCCCGCCTCCATTATTTCCGGATGGTTGATATTAAAGTTTCCCACTATTTGATTCCAACCGGTTATGAGCATAACCCCAATTGAAATCACAACGATAATCCTTGTCAGAATTTTATTAAATATTCTCCCCTCCCAAAGAAAAACTGTTCCGGATGCTACCGCTAGGGCTATAGCCGGAATGGAAAGTATTTGATAATAATCGTGCATAACATTGGCATTGGCTACGGCAGCAACATAAAAAAGGGTGCCTCCTAAAAATGCCTGAATAAATAAATTTTTAACCTTTGTATTTAAAACTCCGAAAGTGAAGGGAATAAGTCCCAAAGAACCCAGAATAAGGTGGCCCAACCTTTCTCCAAAAATCCAGTACCACCAGGAGGGTTTAAATCTAATCAGGTTTCCGTTAAATGCCCACTCGTAAAAAGGAATTCCTTCGGGAAATTTTGCCTCCCATCCTCTCCAAAGAAGGAAAGGTATAAAAGCAATTGCCAGATAGGCAAGAGTTCCCGCAATAACGCGTTTTTCCTTAAAGAAACTTTTAATTCCATATTTTTTAATTGCTAAGTATATTATCGGAAAAAGATAGAATCCCAGATAAGGCTTGATAAGAAGAGCCATTGCAAAAAAAACAGAGGAGATAAAAAGTAAAGCTTTTTTGTTGCCGTGAGCAAACTCCAAAAATGCCCAAAGGGAAATTACTCCGAACATCACTCCCATCGGGTCAGGCAAAATCACTCTTGTAAAATAAATGTTGTAGGGAATAAACAAATAGAAAAACGCGGAAAGAAGCCCCATATAATTCCCCATCAATCTTTTCCCAATAAGATACAGGAAAAATGCGGAGGTGACGGCAATGCTTATATTAATAAGTCTTGCCCAAACCTCAAGAGAAATAGGGGTAAAAGATTTAGCCAGGACAACATTTAGGGCATTGTAGAAAGGGAATTCCACCATACGGTAGCCCATGGGGTTATCCATTCCGGTTTGAATGCTTGAAATGTCATGGTAGCGGGGTAAAAGTAAATTTATCCCGTTTTCAAGGTACACCCGGCTCACGGATGCCGTATCCGCCTGGCGCCAGCTGTGCCAATCAGCGACTGGATTGTTTATTTTGTAAAGGCGTATCACAAAACCCAAAACAAGCACGATTGATAATAAAATGTACTCAAAATATTTACCTTTTGTAAATTGAATAATTTTAGTTCTCATTTAGTTTACTTTTAATCAGACTTACGGAACTACCCAAAAGCAACCAGAATATTATTGCAAATTTCGACGCTTCAAACAAATCAATCAGGAGTGCCGTAACAAAAGTTCCGATAAGTCCGCCTATAATTCCAAATAGATAACTTTTCTCAAAACTGCTTAACCTATCTTTTAATGAAAATGTTTTTAATAAAACTTTCCCGATTCTTAGAAATATTAACACGAAAGCGGAGAATCCCACGAGACCGATTTCTCCAAGCATTCTTAAATAATCGTTATCCGTTGCCAGGTCTATTGACGAATAGCCTGTTCCTAAAATTGGATTCTTGGAAAAGGCCCTGATTGCCCTCGGCCATTCAACGTTGTACCTGATTGCAATTGAAACGTCATTGATAACTTTTACGGCTGCCGGAGCCGGGGTTGCCTGAATAATCTCGCGCGTTGTCAGCGTAACCTCATCCGCCCTAACAACAAAGCCCGGAACATAACTGATGCCTTTTCCGGTTGTAACATACTCGTATAGAACCTTTATTGCCTGCCCAAATCTGGCATCAAGCCCCGAAGACATGGTCATTGAGACGACACTGATAAGAATTACTATCAACCAACCTTTAAATTTCTTTAAGAGAAAAAGCGTGACGGTAACCGCCAAAAGATACGAGGCCTGAGCGGTCCTTGAAACTGAACTTATCAAAAGCCAGAGTCCCATTCCGGAAGAAATTGCTATAAAAAGTTTTGAAAGTTTTTCTTTCAATGTAAAAAGTGCTCCTAAAAATATGGGAAGTACTAAAACCATAAAGGCCGACAGATCATAATGTCCCGCGAAAGTCGAATTTATGTGTGCTCCGGGACTCCAGCGCAGGGCAATTCCTTTGGAATATTCTTCATTTTGTGTGATGATTACGGGAAAATTCAGATATCGCTGCCCCAGGCCATAGACAAAAACGATGACCATAACAATCAATAAAATTTTAAAATAAAATTCCACGGTTTCCTTTATTTTGTCGCGCGGAATTAAAAGATAAGTTGCAAGAAAAGGAATAATATACTCAACACGCCTTGCCCAATGCAAAAGCCCCAATCTTAACTCTACCGTTTGTGTAATAAGAATCCCGGCAAGAAGCGAAATAAAAGTTACCATAAAAAATATCAGGATTGCACTAAGAATCTTGTCTTTCCAAATCTTTTTAAAATCCACTACGAACTTGGGGACCAGGACAAGCGCCAGGAAAAACATTAAAACGTCTTCAAGGCGGATCGAAACGTATGTTCCGGGAACACTAATCAGCGGAAACTTCGGCAGAAGCGGTACTATTATCAGAACCGCGGCAATCAAATATTTAGATATTTTTTCAGAAAGCATTAATAGCTTTTGCATATATTTTAGAAACATCTCTTTTTCCTGCAATGCCCCAGAGAATTATTCTCAAAAAGACCCCCAATTTAAGGATTGCACGAAGGATGGGAATTTTCCACTTCGGTTCGTGTTTTTTATACATCAAAACCAGGTTTTTAAGTTCAAAAATCATTGCTTTCTCACTTCCGGAGGTTGCCTGTCCAAAGTGAACTATTTTCCATTCCGGCAAATACCAGATTTCCCACCCTTTTTGGGCAAATCTTGCCGAGAGCTCTACTTCTTCGACATAAAGAAAAAAGTCCTCATCAAAAACACCGACTTCTTTCAAAGCCTGCCTCCGCATCAAAAAAAATGCCCCGGTTACCCAGTCTTGTTTATGCTCACTTTTGAAAAATTTTTCACCTTTATAAATGGGGGATGCGGAATGAAGCGGATGATAAGGCTTGATAAGCCTATCCACTCCCGGAATATCGTCCAAGAAAGTCATCCAGGCCAACACCCTGAAAAGAGTCGGATAAAAGCCCCCCGATCCTTGATAGGAAGTTTCATCCGGATTAAGAAGGGCACAGCTTGAGACGCCGGCCTTGGGGTGGGCATCCATCCAGGCAATCATTTCCCTGAAGATATTTTTATCAATAATCCGCGTGTCATCGTTAAGGAGAAGAATATACCTTCCAGTGGCAATCTTTATTCCCATATTGTTGTTTTCCCCAAAACCTCCGTTTTCCTCCCGCCTCAAAACTTTTACATAAGGAAACTTTTCTCTCACCAGGCTGCCCATTTTATCAGACGATGCGTTGTCGATCAGAATAATTTCACTCTCGACACCTTCAAGAGCGGGCTTGAGGGTTTTAATGCAGTCGAGGAGATAATCCTTTTTGGACGATACTATGATTATTGATAAATCGAGTGTGTTACTCATTCTTTTTTCTTAATGATTTTTCAAAAGCATTGTAAATTACGGCTATCATCAAGGCTGATGCAATAAATACCGCCTCCCTGACCCAAATACTACTGGGTACGTAGCGTATTATTATTTTTTGCTGCCATGGCTTTCCACCTACAAAAAATATAGGCCGGTTGTTATCACTAGGGGGCTTAAAGCCATTAATATATATACTCTCCCTGAAAGGGTGGGCAAACTCCTGGAGGAAAGTACTCCCCGTCTGGTCCCTTATGATAGTCTGAGCGTTTTCCGGAGGGTAATTAAGAAGGAGTGTCGGAAGTTTAATATTCAGAAAGCTCGAACGATCGAACTGCTTTTCATACCAATCCAGCACTTCCGCCCTGGTGTGATTTGTAAAATATCCTCTCCTTAAAGGGGTTTCCAAATCTGCAGGCTCTTCTGATTGAATGGAATCAGGTGGAGGTTCAGGAAAAGTGTAATTCGGCAAGGCTAGGTATAAAATTCCGGCTATACAAAAAATAACGTAGAAGATATTGAGAATTTTTTTAAACATTACTGAAATAGTCTTGCCCGACCAAGAATGTAATGAGGATTTCTTTCTCTCCTTTCTCCGATTTTACCTGCAGGAACTCCGCCGACAATTGTAAACTCGGGAACATCTTTTGTTACAACCGCCCCTGCAGCGATAACGGCTCCCTTTCCGATTTTAACTCCGGGAAGAATGATTGCCCTGGGACCAACAAAAACATAATCGCCAATTTCCACAGGCTCAGTTCTGGCTGAAAATTTTTCACTCTCCAAATCGTGTTCGGAGTTATAAATCATTACCGATGAGGCAATGTCTACATGGCTGCCGATGGTTAACGCCGCTCTGCCATCCAAGAAAGCGTGATCTCCGACAATGGTGTCTTCGCCGATGGAAATACCGGAAGGGTCAAAAAAGTTGGCCCACATATGAACCGTCGACCCTTTCCCGATTTTCATTCCGGAAAGTTTATAAATTATTTTTCGAAAAGCGTGGGATGGAACATGGGAAACCCACCGGAGCGTCATCAACTCAAAATCAAGAATAACATTACTGATCCTATCCAAGATTTTCGATAATGCTTCTTTAGCTGATAACTGCCTGCCCGTTTTATCTCTAAACATATGTTTCAAATTACTAATTCTAAATTTAAAATTGGGATTTTAATTAAAATTTTTAATTTATAATTCATAATTTTGTTATTACCTCCAAGGTTTCTCTAGCTGTTTTCTCCCAGGAAAACTTTTTAGCTTGAGCTAAACCTGCTTCTTTCATACTATTATACTTCGCAATGGGTGCCAAAAGCACCTTGGTAATCCCCTCGGCAATACTATCTGTACTTTTGGGGTTAATCAGTATCCCGGCATCCCCAACCACCTCAGGCAAGCTTCCTATGTTTGAGGCAACTACAGGCACGCCGCTAGCCATGGCATTTAGGACATCGAGCCCAAATCCCTCCCAAAATGAAGGCAGGACAAATACTTTCGCACCCTTGATCAGTCCGGGCTTGTCTTCCTCAGGAACAAAATCCGTAAATATTACTTTATCTTCCATTCCTAGTTTTTTGACTTTTTCAAAAATAGATTCATACATCCAGCCCTTTTTTCCGGCAATTACCAGCTTTAAATTGGAAATTTTTAATTTATCATTAGTAATTACGGCCTTAAAGGCCGTTAGAAGGCTTTCGACATTCTTACTGGGCTTGAGAGTACCCAAATATAATACATAGTCCGTAACTATGGAGTACCTATCCCTTACACGTCGCACATCTTTTTCGGAAACACTCATATTGAACTTCATACTGTCATATGCAAGAGGGGTAACGTAAATCTTATCTTTAGCTGAGGGGTAGTGTCGTACAATGTCGTTTTTTGTACTATTTGATATAGCAAAGACCGCTTTTGATACAAAAATGCTAATGGCACTCCATAACTTTAACTGCCAAAAGTCCTTTTTTCGAAATTGTCCCGAGAATTCGAGGTATCCAAGGTCCATAATTGAACAAAACCTGGGTATTGGGGCAATAGGAGGTGCGTAGTGGCTTGGGGAAAAGAAAACATCGCACCTGGGGTCCCCCGAAAACAGGCTCGGGGTAAGCTTGGTCAGTATCCATGCCCCCCCACCCTTAATCACTTTGTACCTGAAGAACTTCGTCTCCTTCGGTAAGTCCGCTCTAGACTCATTTTTAAGAAAAACTATAAGTTTATGGTTATTTTTCCATTCGTCTTGTAGTTTCCAGAAATTCCACAGAAGCTCATAGGCATAAGTGTTCACTCCTACCCTTTTTTCAACATTAGCCTCGTTTCCGTCGATGCCAATAATCATTTTTGTCCCTCCTTGTATACATCAAGTGTCATTTGTGCGGTCTTTTCCCAGGAAAAGTTTCTAACGCGCAGTTTCCCCTTATCAATAAGTCCTTTTCCTCCACGAACCACTTTTGCAATCCCTTCGGCAATTGAGTTCACAGAATTAGGATCGACCAGTTCCGCAGCGTTTCCAGCAACTTCAGGCATAGAACCTATATTTGAGGTAATTACCGGCACTTCGCAGGTAAATCCGTCCAGAATCGGAATTCCATAACCCTCATAAAGCGAGGCAAAAATTAAGCCCCTTGAACCACTGAGAAGCGCGGCCAAGTCACTTTGGGGAATGTGCCCGAGTATCCTGACGTTTCTCTCCGGCTCAATTTTAATGCCCGATGGTCTTCCTGCAATTATCAGTTTCAGGTCTTTCCCAGGAGTGGCCAGGTGAAATGCTTTTATTATCTTCTTGGTATTTTTCAGGGGTGTAACTCCAATTGAAATAAAATAATCCTCCCTTATCTGATATTTCTTTTTTATCTCCAAAACTTTTTCTTCATCGACCTTCTTCATAGACGGAGCCTCGGGAATCACACGAATTATATCCTCCCTAACCCCCAAGTCGACTAGGTCATTTTTTGTAGAAACTGAAGGAACGATTATCCTTTTGCTTTCTTTAATCACCCAGTAAAGTCTTCTCTTGTGAACCTCCAGTGTCTTGGAGTGTACCAGCCTGGGAAACTTCAAGGGATAAAGGTCGTGTACCGTTGTTACCTTAAAAGAACTGCTGGGGGGCTCCGACCAGTCGGAAGTGTGGAGAACATCTACTTCACCAATTAATTTTTCGATCGGAAAGGTGTGAAGCCTGTTCCAGATAAAGTCTGCTGCAATCGGCGGAATAGGAAAAACTTTAGAGTTGGGAAACGCTTCCAAAATCTCCTGACGCCTCCTGAAAGCCCCAGCAAAGAGTACATATTCATTTTCCCGATCAAGTGTAAGCAAAGTCTCAATCAGCTTTCTGGTGTAGACAGAAACACCCGTTCCGTAAACAATTTGACTGATGTCGATTGCAATTTTCAATTTATTATTTTATATACTTCCAAAACTCAACGCCGTTCAGGTTCAGTTCCTGGACTTTATTATATCCTAAATTTTCGATTTTAATCCGCGCCATGTCCTTGGAATCAAATATCTGCCAGACATACCTCGATAACCAAACCTCTGCAAGGTCTCTCCCTACGGAATCGAAATTCTCGAAGTAGATTATTTGTCCTCCTTTTTGGTAATAGGTAAGTGCTTCTTCTTGTGAATTTGAGGGATAAATTATAGCGTCTGCGCCAACAGCTTCCGCAACTGCCCTCCAATTTTCCCTTTGGAACTTTGGATTAAATAAATATAGAGAGGATGAGGCAATATTTATCAAAATGGCTGTGGATAAAAATATCCAAAACGTTTTACCTTTCAAACTTGTAATTCCTCCAGCCGCCAAAATGTAAAAAGCAGGAAGACAAAAAAGAAATCTGAAATAGTAAAGAATAGGAATCTTAATGCTTATCAAAATACCCAGGAGAATCGGTATGATGAGCCATGCCCAAACCACCTTGTAGGGTCGGACCTTTAAAGGTCGTCGCACAACTAATAGGAAAGAATACAAAAGAACAGAAGCCAACGAAACCGCGCCATATAAAATTTTATTATTAAAGCTGATCCTTCCGAATATAAATTTAACAGGGATCAATGCGATATTTTTAAGCGAGATTGTACCTAGTAGGTTCCACCAGGCCGATCCCTGCACCGAAAACCCTCCCGAAAGTTGGCTCAAGAACGTTGGCAGCCAGGCTATCAATATAATAAAAAGCGGAATGTGGGCCAGAGCCAATTTTTTCCAGTCCTTATATCCTAGAAGCCAAAAAACCGGAATAATCAGAAGAGAAACATAATCGGTCATCGCCAGGATGGGTAGAAAAATAGAAAAAAGCACCCATTTCTTTTCCAGAAATAGATAAAAAAGCAGGGTAGCCAAAAATGCGGCTAAAGAGTACATTCTGGCTTCTTGTGAGTAATAAATTAAAAGGCCGGACGTTGCCGCCAATATTGAGGCAATTCTTGCAGTTTTGTTATCAAATATTTTTTTGGCAATGAGATAAATAAAATAAATTGTCAGAATACCAAAAATAACAGAGGGGGTCCGGAGAGAAATTTCAGACAACCCAAAGAGGCTACCCCACCCTTTCATTAAAAGATAATAAAGCGGGGGATGGAAATCTCCCGGTAGAAATTTGGTAAAAATATCCGCCAAAGGCATCTTAGCCGCAAGAGCAGTTGTTGCCTCATCAAGCCAAAGAGATTGATTAATGGATATCAGACGAAGTAGTAAACCTACAAACAAAGTCAGTGGCAGTCCGTTTTTTAGAAGAAATTTTTTCACTTTGATCCTCTTTTTGTGATTATGTATTCCAGAATACCCACAAAAATGCCAAAATCATAAACTAATTTAAAAATCATAAATTTTAAATTTAATGTTAAGAGAGATTTATAAATCCCCACAATCAGAGAAACGGGTAGTGATGCCCTAATTAAACCAGTAAAACTTCCAAAAATTCCGAATTTGTATTTCCTCTTCCCTACCCACTTTGCATGGTTAAATATTTCACCCGGGCTTGATGGATTTTTATGGTAGAAGACGGCACCTGGTGCCATAACCGCTTCATAGCCAAGCTTCCTACTCAGACTCCAATCGTCATCATATCCCCCTGGAGTAAACCCACCGACTTTATCAAATTCACTTTTCAGAATTGCCCTAAAAACAGGCTGGTGATCGGGGAAGTTTTTGGGGTGGCGACGTTTCTCCTCCCACCCCTCATTTATGTTCCAGCATCTTGACCAGGGATTGTCCCAGTTGGATACAATTTCTTCTTTACTGAAAGTTCCCCTTGCTCCGCGAAGCCTTGGCGAAGTGGAGTTTGTTACTATTGGCTCAATCAATTTTCCCAGAAACTCTTTGTCAAAAGTCATGTCTGCATCCACAAAAACCAGAATTTCCCCATTCGCGTGCCCTGCCCCCAAATTTCTTGCCGCACCGGCCCCCACGTGCTTCGCACGCAATTTTCGAATTTCGAATTTCGAATTTCGAATTTCCGATAATAACTGCCAAGTGTTATCGGTTGAGCCGTCATCAACAACAATAATTTCAAAATCAGTCAAAGTTTGAAACCCCAAAGATTCTATACAATCGGATAATACTTTTTCTTCGTTGTATGTGGGAATTATTACTGAAATCATTTTTTTAGTTCATTAAACAAGTCTTCATACTTTTTGGCGATTTCGTCCCAGGAAAACTTTTTTGCCTGTTCTCTTGGTTTGCCTTCCCAATTTTGATTCAGTGCTTTCTCGATCGCCTTGGCATAGGCCTTTGTGTCCATCGGGTCCACGAGAATCCCTGCCTCCCCAACAATCCCGCTCCTGACAGGATCATTTGTTGCCACAACCGGCAAATTGGTGGCCATCGCTTCAACTAAAACATTTCCGAAAGACTCAGACGGCCTTGAGGGAAGTGTAAACACATCTGCGGCTCTATAGACCTCCGGCATTTTTTCAAAAGGAACCGATAAAAGTTCAAATCTGTCCTTACCTAAAATCTTTTCTCCATATCTTTCCAGCTCTCTCCTAAGCTCGCCTCCCCCGCCAACCATTAAAAGGCTTACCCCGGGAAGTTTGGCGACAGCTTTAATCGACAAATCCATTCTTTTTTGAGGAGTAAAAGCACCTCCACAAAGAACCATAGGGTTTTTAATCCTTGTTTTATACGCTCTCCCTTTTGGATTAAATTTAGTTAGGTCCACTCCGTTTGGAATATACAAAGATTTAACGCGGGGGTTGACCTCCTTTGCCCAAGCTAGAGCTTTCTTGGAAAGCGCGACAAAAGCATTGGGGCATGAATACAAATTCACTTTATCATCCCAACCCATTCCGGACTGTCCCGAAACTACCATTTTGGCTCCGGTCAGTAGGGAAATAATCCTAACCAGGACAACCTGGAATCTTCCGTTTGTCGGAATAATTACATCGTATTTGCCTTTCAGAAGGTTCAAATAGTTAATATCTGCGATAACATCAACCTTGTAGTGCTCGGACAGGCGATTCGAAAGCTCAAAGACAAAAGTCTCCGCACCTCTGGCAACCCTATTCTGGTATTTATTCAAAATCGCTATTTTCATCACGTTAGAGAAAGAAAACGTTTTAACCTATTTTTTAAATATCTTCTTCCCATACCCGATTTTAAATACTTTTCTCTAGCAAATCCATCAAGCTTGTTAAGACAAGCTTCATAATATATCAACTCAAATGGACCTCTACCTTTTGTGTAAGTGGATTTGTCATTTTGATGCTCAATAAAACGTTTTCGTAGATTATTTGTACAACCAATGTACCATTTACTAGACTTTAGACTTCTCAAAACGTAAACGTATTGGTATTTGAGTTCTCTAACGTGATACATACTGTTTTTTGATCAAAATCTCGACCCCGTCAACCTTACCACTTAGTTTATAATTTTCCGTGACAAAATTGTAAACCTTTTGGGGAATATATGATGAAAGACCGGACATTGTATAGGAATTGTAAATTATCATTTTCGGCGGATTTGCTTTCAGATCCTCCACTATTTTTTCCTGTACCCCGGGAATCTCCATGTACCAGGAAAGCTGCGGAACCCAGGGGTCGGTAGCCGGCAACGTATCTGTTAGCGCATATATGTTGTCCCACCAGTTCAGAACAAATATTCTATCCCCTGGCTTTGTGTTGTAGTTTACAAATGTCACAACATTGGCAACATTGGCTTCGTAAAATCTGGTACCTTCCTTAAAATTTCTCATGAAAAAGCCCGCGAAAAGAATTATTGAAACGGTAATGTAAACCGGAACAAATGGTTTGAATAACTTTTTTTCCTTTTTGACTTTTTCAAACACCAATCCTGTTGCAATTGCCAAAAAGGGAACTACCGGCTGAAAATGGAAAAATTCAAACCTGGGAAACGCCCCGAGACCTCCGGCAATTGCCCAAAGTAATATATCAAGATTTTTGCGGCCGGATTTTAGAACAAGTGGAATAAAAACCAGAAACGGGAATATTGCCACAGCCAGATTCTTGAAATCCGGGAGCTGAATTTGCCCCTGGGCTTTGGGAAGAATGAAAATTCCAAATTTTACAGCCCAGTTCCAGAAGTCCGACAAGATTCCAAATGCGGCAAGAATTACTATAAAGGGAACTATAATGGCAAGCGTTCCCGGAATAAAACTTCGGATATTCTTTTTAACCTTTAACCATTTACCATTAACCATTTCTAATCCTATGGGGATTAGAAACCAAACTGCAGTTTGCTTGGAGATAAAAGCCAATGCCCAGAAAACTCCCGTCCAAAGCCATTTTTTCTGCCTTGCAAAGTAGAAAGAACAAAAGGCCATTAGACCCATATAAAGATCGAACCAGAGTCCGTTGCCGTCGTAGAAAAGGTTCCAGAAGGCAAATACCCCAAGTGTAATAAATGCGGCTTTTATATTCCAAAGTTTTCTGACAAGGGTAAAGACGAGGCAGTCAAAAATCAGAATCAGGAGCCAAGTAAATATTTTCAGTTGAAGTATTCCTGAACCAAAAATTTTATAGAAGATGCCCAGGTCAATCAGCATGAGAGGTGTGTGTGCTATAGCAATATCTTTATAGGGCAGCCATCCTTTTGCAATAAGGTATGGCCAAAGGCTCATTTCCGGCCAGGCAGTAAACTTTAAAACCATAAGAAGAAGCAAATGTATTAACAAAATTCCTACTAGTAAAAAATAGTCTCTTCTTTTCATAATTTTAAATTTTTAATTAGTAATTTGTATTTAGTATCCGGCTCTACCCCACCAAATTACCCTTTTCATTTTCCGAAGAGGTGTTTCAAAAAAAGCTCTAAATTTAAAAGATGCTGACATTGTACTCCACGGACTTGGAATAAAATTGGGTTTCTCCTTGAAAAAAACTTCGGGGTAATAAAAATCTTTTGAAAGATTTTCTCCCAACTCATGCTTTAGTTTTTTTGATCTTTTGACAACTTCCAAATCCTTTCCTTTTGTTCCACCTCTTGGTAAAAATGAGGCGTGCAAATAATGAGCATCGACAAATTTTACTTTTTCCGAGTCTCTATCTTGAATCATTTTATTTTCGTCGTCCACCCAACCCCAAACCCCGTGGATACCTTCCGAATGAAGTCCCGGGATGTCCCGCTTTACGGCTCTCAAATTATAATGCCCCACTCTACTGCCAAACTTATATCTTCCGGCGGACTCGGCTTGTCGATGAAAGACATCCCCTACTAAATTAATTGTCGGTACAACAACCGATTCAATGTTTTGTCCTCTATTGTTAATTGTCCCAATAACTTTCTTTATAGAATCTTCATACCAAATCTCATCTGCATCAAGAACTATGAACCAATCGGAGGATGTCACATCAAGCATTTCCTGACGCGTTTTTGTAAAGTCGGAGGGGGAAGTAATTTTCCTTTGCTTAAGTTCGATTTTTCCCGGGTATTTTTTCTCTAACTCTTTCTCTATCTCAATACTTTTATCCGTGCTTCCTGTGTCCCACAAGAGAAGTTTATCTACATGGTCAATTACTGAGGTGACAGAATACCAAAGCCATCGCGCTTCATTTTTGACTAAAGTGTGAACGCAAATAGATTTCATAAAGCAAATTACTAATTTAAAATTCCTAATTACTAATAAAATCTCAATTAATAAATTTAAGAATTCGAATTTTATTTAAAATTTTAAATTCAGAATTAATCATTTTTACTCCCCCAGTAGTATTTAATAACTATCACCCACGTATAGACCGCTAGGATTATGTTTGTAACTCCTAGGGTAATGGTTGGCCCAAAAACCCCGAATTTAGGAATCAGGAAAAAGTTTAAAAGGAATATGGCTGCTATCTGGAAAAATGAATAGGCTCCTATAAACACGGTTTTCTTCATGGCGTAAATAATGGCCGATACGGAAGGAACTGTAAATAAAAATGGAATTTGTGCGAGAGCCAAAGCCTGAAAAACAGGAACAGAGTCTATATATTTATCCCCGAAAAGTGTGAGTATAAAAGGTTTGGCAATTATTATCCAAAGTACTATTCCTGCCGTAATCGGCAAAAGGGCGATAAGAGATTTAAGGATATATTTCTTCTCGTTTTCTTTACTACCAAACCCCGCAAGTCTTGGAGCAAGCACCGCGGAAAAACTGCTGGACAGAACCACAATAAAAGATGCAAGTCTTGAAGGAATTGAATAAAGACCTGTTGCAAGAGCTCCTGCCATTGTCGCCAGCATTTGAATATCAAGTCTCCCTGAAACTGAAGAAATAATTCTGTTGACCCCAATCCATCCGGAAAACTTAAGAAGATTTTTATATTCTTCTTTTCCCGGGCGTGACCTGAAAAAATGGGGTTTCAAATAGATAAAGATAAATACAAGAGACATTACAAATCCTGCTCCAAACGCCCAAAAAGCCTTAGACATAGTCAAGCCTCCAATTGTGTAAAAAGCCAGGGCAAATAAAAGCCTTGCAATATAAAAGGCGTTATCAATAATTGTTGAGTGAAGAAATTTTTTCTTTGCCTGTAGGATGTAGGGGAAAAACAAATCCGGAAAAAGAAAAATTGGGATGATGGCTGCCCAAATGGCAATTTTGGGATCCTGAGTTGCCAGAAAAGTTTTTGAAACAAAAGGCGCGAATACGGCAACTATTACCGAGGTTCCTAAAACTATAAAGAGCCTGACCAGAAAGGAAGCCTTTATATATTCATTAACTTTTTCATGCTCACCTTTTGCTGAGTGGACGGATACAAAATTAACAGAACCTGTAGAAATCCCTATATCAGCAAGGGATGCAAGAATAACAACCAGATTGAGTGCAGCGGAAAAGATACCAAAATCATAAACACTTAGTGATCGGGCAACAAACAATGTAAAAAGAAAACCCCAAAAAGCGGCTCCTAGATTTCCGACAAAAAGCACAAACGTGTCTTTGGCTGTTGCAGAAAAAAGCATTTGTCTTCCCCAATCAAAGTATTTCTTCATAATTTATTTTCCAATCAGCATTAAAACTAAACCGATTATTTTCTCTTTATCCTTTGGATTACTTTCCGCAACAAGTAGTGTCAGGGCTGTTAACGCTTCAGGTGTCATTTTGGAAGTATTCAAAATACTGGCTTTTCTCAAAAACCAAATAAAAGCAAACGCCCCGCTTCTTTTATTGCCATCTACAAACGGGTGCCCCTTAGCAAAAAAATACAACAAGTTAGCAGCTTTTTCTTCTAAAGTCGGATACAAATCCTTACCTCCGTAGGACTGAAAGACATTTCTAATAATAGAGTCTATTTCACCGATTCGTTTCTCTTGTCCGAAAATGTTTGTTGCGTTTCCCTGACTAATCAATTTCGTTTTAAGGCCCAATAAAACTTCGCCCAACTCATTTGACGTGACTGTTATTTGTCTTCTAATACTTCCCGTCTTGGGAAACCCTGCTTTGTCATATGAATCCAGCGACAGCCAGGTTGAAGCAAACATCTTAACCAAATCTAAAACATCCGAAGCATTCACTTTGTTACTTACAGGGAGATATTTTTTGACACCCTCGACAGCCTTCAAGAATGACTGGTAATTTCTTGAGATGAGTCTCCGATTTACAGTATAACCTTTCAAGATATGCTGCCTTAGGACTTTTGTCGCCCACTGGCGAAATATAGTGGCCTTTTTTGAATTAACACGATATCCCACAGATAAAATTGTATCCAGATTGTAATATTCAATATTTCTTTTTATTTTTCTGCCGCCTTCATTTTGAACTGTTGCAAAAAACGCAACAGTTGATTTCCTGTCAAGCTCTCCAATACCGTAAATATTCTTTATATGTCTGGAGATACCTGATTTGTCTGTTTCAAATAAATCAGCTATTTGCTGAAGACTAGCCCAAATTGTATCTTTTTGAAAATCTCCCTTAAACTCAATTGCTCCTCCTTTGGCTTGATATATGACTATCTGATTTCCCACACTTTAGATTATAGATTATGGATAAGAGATTATCGAATGGATCTTCAGATTGTGCATTATGGATTGATAAATGTAGAATATAGATAACGAAGTTACGAAACCATGAATAGTAGAGGTAAAATTGAAGAATTCACAGATTTAGTAGCGTGGCAGGAAGGGCACAAATTGGTACTTATGATCTACAAACTCACAAAAACTTTTCCCAAAGAAGAAACTTATTCCCTAGTCGATCAATTAAGACGGGCCGTGGTTTCAATAACCAGCAATATTGCAGAAGGTTTCGGGAGGCAGGGCTATAAGGAAAAGGTCCAGTTTTATTATTTAGCCAAGGGTTCACTTGTGGAAGTCAAAAATCAGATATTCATTGCTAAAGATTTAGAATATATTTCAAATGATACCTTCGATTCTACATTCCAACAACTAAATACTACACAAAAACTACTTCAGGGTTTAATTAAGAGTACAAAGCGTTTATCAGTCCTCTAATTTTTAATCTGTAATCCCCGTCTTATCCGTATTCTATAATCTTCAATCTAGAATCTCTAATCTTTCTTAATAAGGAGTATCGCAGAGGCGTCCATTCGTTCGTAGTTATCAGTGGCCGGCACAAAATAGATGTTTTTTAATGTGAATTCTTTTGCGATCTTATCGCAACCATCGCATGTCCATTTTTCTGGATCATTGGGATTTTCAAAGATCATTCTCCAGCTCTCTCCCATATAATAATTTGCGTCATCAATTAGGTAGCTTGTCAGATAAATTGCATCAAATGGAATTTTACCCGTCGTCGGATCAATAATTTGTTTTGGTTCGATGGGAAACCAAACGGTTCTCCTCTCACCGTACCAGCTTCCCCATGTATCAAGATTTGTAACTACAATATCGTCAGTTTCTGTATTTTCTTTCAAAATTTTAGATAGCTCAAGATACACCGGAGGTTTACCAACGTTGTGAGTTTTTGCCTCGAACCTTGAATCCAGGAGTAATATTCCTAAAGTAGGACCTACCGCAAAGAATATTACCAAGATTGTAGATATTAGAATGTGGATTGTAGAACTCTTTAATCGTTCGCCCGATAATCTATGATCTGTAATCAATAATCTAATAATTTCTACTAATGTTCCCACCGCTATTATGTATACGAGCGGTATTACTGGATGTAGATATCTAAAAAATGGGATACTTGCCGCCGTCACAATGAATGTAACTGCCACCATAAACACCGAGGCAATCT
>CAZAXL010000002.1:0-91593 GCA_964489145.1 uncultured Gammaproteobacteria bacterium
GGAGTTTTTGACCTGAGGCGTTTGAAGGATGACGAAATTCCGGTGATTATTAAGGCCGATAATGCAGGATCTCTTGAGGCGATAATTGCTTCGCTTCCGCCAAAAATCGTCGTTGTGGGAAGCGGGGTAGGAGAAGTAACGAGTTCGGACGTGATCGATGCTAAAACAGGAAACGCCTATATAATGGCCTTTGAATCCAAAATTCCCACAGATATAGTTAAACTCGCGGAGGCGGAAAAAGTCAAAGTTGAAAGGTTCCAGATTATCTATGAACTTTTGCAAAAGTTAGAGGAAATTTTGAAGAAAGGAAGACTCGAGATTCTTGGTCGGGCACAAGTTTTAGCCATTTTTCCGTTTAACAACAAAAAAGTTGCTGGCTGCAAAGTGATTGACGGCAGAATTACAAAGGGAGACATGTTGCTACTAACCCGCGATGCAAAAGAAATGGGTAAAGGTAAAGCTATTTCAGTTAAGAAGCAAAAAGTAGAAGTTGCTTCTGTGGGGCAGTCGGAAGAATTCGGAGTAATAATTGAGCCCCAGCTTGATTTTGCTATAGGTGATGTGTTAGTATCCGTGCGCAATGGATAATTCTCTTCTTTCGCTTATTGATTCTGCCGCCTCGATACTTATTGTGTTGCCTACAAAGCCTTATTTTGATCAGGTTGCTGCAGGACTTTCTTTATATCTTTCGATTCACGAGAGAAAGGATGTTTCAATTTTTTGTCCAACCCCAATGATGGTTGGTTTTAGTAGACTTATTGGAGTTAATAAAATTTCAACAGAGCTTGGTAAAAAGAACCTTGCGATTAGATTTGTAAATTATGAGGCGACCAATATTGATAAAGTTGGTTACGATATAGATGGTGCTGAGTTTAAGCTTACAGTTACTCCTAAAACGGGTTTTGTGGCACCCCAGAAAGAACAAATAATAATGGATTATTCAGGAACTGCTGCTGATTTGGTAATTTTAGTCGGAGGAGCCACGGATGCCCACTTTCCGATTCTTGCGACGCCGGATTTGGCAAGTGCGAAAGTCGTACACATCGGCACCCGTGTTCTTGATTCAAAGCGCGAGACAATGTCGTTTGCAAAAGCCGGCGCGACAACGAGCGAATTGGTTGCAAATTTAATTAAAGGGAACGGTTTAACAATGGACCCTGATGTGGCGACAAATTTAGTAATGGGAATTGAAGAAGGAAGTAGTAATTTTGCCTCAAGTGAGGTAACGCCTGATACTTTTGAGACTTTTGCACATCTTCTGCGAAATGGTGGTCAGCGTATACCGAAAGTGAAATTAAGCCCGGTAGGTTTTCCTCCCGGAGCAATTCCGACAAAGCCTTTCAACACCCCGGTTGTTCAAACACCCGTCACACCCATTGCCCAAATTGAAACTCAAGTAGAGTCCGGAATGGCAGAAACCGGAGTGGAAACACCCGAAGTGAACCCGCCCTCCGATTGGCTTCAACCAAAAATTTTTAAGGGGACAAACGTAAGTTAACCTTTGCGTTTTGAACTCAGGTGTGGTATGATACCCAAGATGTTAACAAGGTTTGCTCTGAGATGAGCCTACTTTGTTCCACATGACAATATGGCATTAGCAAAAGACGAAAAAGTAGACGTAATAAAGAAATTTGCCCGGGAAAAGGGCGATACAGGGTCCCCCGAAGTTCAAATTGCGCTTCTTTCAATCAAAATCGATAAATTAGTTGCCCATCTTAAAGAACACAAAAAAGATGTCCATAGCCGTCGCGGGCTTCTTTCAATGGTAGCCAAAAGGAGAAGACTCCTAAGCTACTTACATAGGCGCGACGAAGAACGCTATAAAAAACTCCTCACAGAGTTAAAATTAGACAAATAAATTAATAAATGAAAAAGATCGAGAAGTCTATCGAATTGGGTGGACGTACACTTACCCTAACTACAGGAAATCTGGCGGAGCAAGCCTCCGGTGAAGTTTTGGCCAGAATGGGTGATACCGTTGTGTTGGCAACAGTTGCTGCAGCCCCTCTTAAAATGGAGATGGATTATTTTCCACTTTCTGTTGAATACCAGGAACGTCTTTATGCCGGAGGAAGAATCAAAGGCAGCCGCTGGGTCAAAAGAGAAGGTAGACCCACAGACGAGGAAATACTTTCGGCAAGACTTATTGATAGATCCATCAGGCCTCTTTTCCCCAAAACTTATAAAAAAGAAGTTCAACTTATTGTAATGGTTCTTTCTGTTGATGGTGAAAATGATCCTAAAATTTTGGGCGCTATTGCAGCTTCGGCGGCAATTCATCTTTCAACACTTCCCTGGAAAGGTCCTGTTGTTCCTCTTACAGTCGGAATGAAGGATGAAAAATATATGGTTAATCCCACAGCATCCGATTTGGAGGCTTCAGTTATGGATTTAACCGTATCCTCAACAAAAGAAGCAGTTCTTATGGTTGAAGCAGGGGCTAAAGAAGTAACCGAGGACCAAATTATAAAAGGAATTGAATTTGCTCAAAAAGAAAGTAAAGCAGTGCTTAAATTAATTGAAGATATGGCTGAAGAAGCCGGAGTTAAACGTGACGTCTATAAGGAAGAAAAACCTTCTGTTGAGTTAGAACAACAGGTCAAAAAATTAGTCGGGGAAAAAATGCCTGGTCTTGTTAAAAATATGGCTAATCACGAAGGCCCGTCTGATGAGTATGCGGAGTTTATAGCAGCCATAAAGGATCAATTTGAAAAAGACGAAGACAGAAAATTTGTTTTGGAAATAGTTGATCATATAAAGAAAGACTATATCCGTGAGCAAATTTTGGAAAAAGGTGTAAGACCTGATGGCAGAAAATTAACAGAGCTTCGAAAATTGACAGGTGAGGTTGGGATTTTACCAAGAACTCATGGTAGTGCACTTTTCAGTAGAGGTCAGACTCAGGTTCTTTCGGTTGCCACTCTTGGATCCGAATCCATGGGACAGCTTTTGGAAAGTGCCGAGGGGGAAGAAGAAAAACATTATATGCATCACTACTCCATGCCTCCTTATGCAACAGGAGAAGCCGGCAGAGTTGGCTCTCCCAATAGGCGCGAAATAGGTCATGGTGCATTGGCTGAACGTGCGCTTATTCCCGTTATTCCTTCTCAGGAAGAATTTCCTTATGCGATAAGAGTCGTATCCGAAGTAATGAGTTCAAACGGTTCAACTTCGATGGCTTCGGTGGTTGGGTCTACTCTTTCTTTAATGGATGCGGGTGTTCCAATTAAAGCTCCTGTTGCCGGAATTGCCATGGGACTTATCATTGAAGACGCCGAAAAATTTGCGGTTCTAACGGACTTGATGGGTATTGAGGATTTTAACGGTGACATGGACTTTAAAGTTGCAGGAACAGAAAAGGGAATTACAGCACTTCAGATGGATGTTAAAACTCTCAATTTGAATTTGAACATTCTTGAAAAAGCTTTGGAACAGGCAAAAGATGCAAGAGCTCAAATTATGAAGAAGATAATTGAAACTCTCCCTGAATCAAGAAAAACAGTTTCAGAATATGCCCCCAAAATCAAAGTAGTTAAAATCCCTGTAGAAAAAATTGGAGAATTTATTGGCCCAGGCGGAAAGAATATTAAAAAGCTTATGGCTGACACAGGAACCCAGGTTGATGTTAATGATGATGGCGGAGTAAGTGTTTCAGGAGTAGATCCTGAAAAAATGCAGCAAGCTATTGACTGGATTACCGGTTTTGGAAAAGAAGTCCAAGCGGGTGAAATTTACGAAGGTGAGGTCGTTCGCATAATGCCTTTTGGAGCTTTTGTAAATATTCTACCAGGTAAAGATGGAATGGTTCATGTAAGCGACATGGGTAAAGAAGAATTTGTTGCCGATGCCAATGATGTGGTTAAAATTGGGGACAAAATTAAAGTCAGAGTTGTAAAAATAGACGAAATGGGAAGAATTAACCTTTCTATGAACATGGATCCTTCAAAGGATAAACCGAAAGAAGATAGACCAAGATCGGGTGGAGGAGGGTACAGAGGTGGTGGAGACCGTGGTGGAAGAGGTGGATTTAGTGGGGGAAATCGTGGTGGTTTCGGAGGTGATAGGCGTGGAGGATTCTCAAGGGGTGGAGACAGAGGATTTGGTGGCCCTAGGCGTGAAGGAGGATTCTCAAGGGGTGGAAGTAGCAGACCCGGATTTTCAAGACCTGATGAAAATGGTGGAACAGGTGGTCCCCATTTCCCAACTTCAAGATTAGTTAGTGAAAAGAAAGATTTCTAAAGAAAAAGGCTTCTCAGAGGTAAACTTCGTGTTAATATAAATATATGGATTCTGCTGCCCAGGAAATTACTGTTTTAATTGATAGAGTTAAAAGTGTCTCCTTGCCGGACAAACTTCGTGAACTGGTTTTGGTTCGTCTGAACCAACTCTCCAAGCTTACAAATTCTCCGTCGTTTTTACCCGAATTCGACAGAATGGAAAAATATATCGATTGGATTACAACTTTACCTTGGAACAAGAGAACACAGGATACACTGGACCTTGAAAAGGCCAAGGCGATTTTAGAGACTCACCACTTTGGGTTAACTGATATAAAAACGCGTATCTTGGAATATATGAGTGTGATGAAGCTTAAGCAAGAAAAAGGAGAAGGGGCCGATGTCTATCGTGCTCCAATTCTTTGTTTTGTGGGACTGGTCGGAACCGGCAAAACTACAATTGCCTATTCGATTGCGGAGGCACTGGGTAGACCAATCGCACGTATTCCTTTCGGAGGGATGGGAGATCCGCTTGATCTTCGTGGTCAAAGTAGAATGCACCCTGAGGCGGAACCTGGAAAAATAATTAAAGCTTTAAAAGATACACAAAGTAAAAACCCGGTAATACTTCTTGATGAAATCGATAGGGTAACCGACCAAGGTAGAAGTTCTATTATGGGAGTTTTGGTTGAGCTTTTGGATCCAAGACAAAATTATGCCTTTATCGATCACTATATAGACTTTCCGTTTGACCTTTCCGAGGCACTTTTTATTACAACTGCCAATAACACTACAAACATTGCAACGGCCGTGATGGATAGGCTTGAGCCAATTTCCATGCCAAGCTACACGGATCAGGAAAAAATAACGATTGCACAAAAATATGTACTGCCGGTATCAGTGAAGGCAGCGGGGCTTTCTCAAGGAATTTTGACAATTGATGATGAAGTTTGGGCAAACATAGTTAGACCCTTAGGCTACGACGCCGGAATCCGTACATTGGAACGAAATATCGATGGGGTTGTCAGAAAAGTTGCCAAGATGATTGTCGAAGGAAAGGCACAAAGTGTGCATATAACCGCACAAAATGTTAAAGAATTTTTGCCCCAGTAATATACAATAGTTTTGTATGAAGATCCTGATAATTTCCGATTCCCATGGGAACATTGCGAATTTAAATCATGTGATGGGTTTTGCAAAAAAATATGGAGTGTCTTCCATAATTCATGCCGGAGATTGGAACAATCTCGAATCTGTTGAAACAGTTTTGTCGTATGGAATTCCGATTTATGCGGTTTTGGGAAATGCTGATATCGATCCGACGATAGGTAAAAGGTTAAAGATAAAAGGCAAGATATTTAATGAGAATTCTTTGATCATCGAAATTGGGGGTAGAACTATTGGAATTACACATAAACCATCGAATAATACAGAGTATTTCTTGGACACAAAACTTGATTTAATTATCAATGGTCATTTGCATTCAAAATATGAAAGCAAAGAAACACAAATTAAAATTATTCGTCCCGGGGCAATAATTACAGGAAATAATTTTGCAATTTTTGACACAGGCTCGAATAGAGTAGAATTTATTGAAGATGACTAAATTTGAAGAACTTCATAAATTGAAAGAGGGAATGGAGAAAGACGATACACTTCCCCTTAAAAAGGGTGCTACAAAACTTGTTTTTGGTATAGGAAACACCAGGGCAAAAATTCTCTGCATTGGGGAAGGACCCGGATACAATGAGGATAAAATCGGTGAGCCGTTCGTAGGACAGGCGGGTAAACTTTTGGATAAACTTTTTCCGCTTGCAGGGCTCACCCGCAAAGAGGTGTTCATAACAAATATTGTTCACCACAGACCTCCGGAAAACCGTGATCCGGAACTCCACGAGATAGAAGCTTATAGAAAGTATTTGGACAAAATCATTAAAATTATTGACCCGGAAGTAATCATTACTTTAGGGCGTTTTTCTATGGCTAAATTTTTACCTAATGTCTTTATTTCAAGTGTACATGGCAAAAAATATAATGTTTCCTGGAACGGAAAAAATATTGCGGTCGTACCGATGTACCATCCAGCGGCTTCGCTTAGAAATGGCAACGTAATGGAGGCGGAAAAAACAGACTTTGTTAATTTAAGAGAAATTTTGAAGAAAATTAAAAATGATAAACAAAGCTTGGTCAATTCTGAAAAAAATGATAAAGTGAAAGTAGAGCAAATGAATCTTGTTTAAGCATGTCGCCAAGATTTGGTTTTGGCTTCGCCAAAGATATGCAATAAAAGTCTGCTTATGAATAATTCAAATAAATTAAAATTCATCGCCCTTTCAGGAACAACAGGAGTAACGGAAAATTTATACGTTTACGAATATGGCAACGACATGCTCGTCGTGGATTGTGGTGTCGGTTTTCCAGAGAGTGAGATGTTTGGCGTTGACCTTGTTATTCCGGACTTTTCCTATATCAAGCAAAACGCGGCAAAACTTAGAGGAGTTTTAATTTCCCACGGGCATGAGGACCATCTTGGTGCACTTCCTTTTCTTCTCAAAGATGTAAAAACAACTATTTATGCCACGAAACTTGTGGGTGGGTTTATACAGGATAAATTTGAAGATTATGATACTCAGTCCCCGAAGATCTCTATTTTTGATCCTGAAAAGGATGTTTTAACCCTAGGAGTTTTCAAAGTCACTCCATTTAGGGTTAGCCATTCCGTTCCGGACGGAGTTGGATTTTGCATAGATACCCCCGAAGGAAAAATATTCCATATACCAGATTATAAATTTGACTGGACCCCTGTCGACGGGCGGCCTTTTGATATCGCCAAAGTTGCTACGCTTGCCTCACAGGGAACTTTAGCTTTGGCATCCGATGCATTAGGTGCCAATACACCTGGTTATACAGAAAGCGAACTTTCAATTCAGGGAAGAATCGAGGCAATAGTCCAAGATGTTACAGGGAAAATTTATTTAACTACAATCTCGAGCAATATTAGTAGAATACAGCAAACAATTAATATTGCCGCCAAACTTGGCAGAAAAGTGGTTCTTATCGGCCGTTCAATCGAAAGAAAGGCACAAATTGCCAAAGATCTGGGATATCTCTTTTATCCGAATGATCTGGTTATTAAATCCAAACAGGCGTCTCATCTTCCGCCGGACAAAGTTTTATATATTATTTCCGGAAGTTATGGTCAACCGGGAAGTGCGCTTTATAGGCTTTGTATGGGAGAACACGATTTCCTGACAATCGGTAAGGGAGATGTTGTTATATTTTCTTCCGATCCTGCCCCGCCTGGCAGTAAGACAAATGTTGACTTCTTGGTCGACAAGCTTATCGAGGGTGACGTCAATGTTCACTACTACGACATGCAGGAAGACCTTCACGTTTCAGGACATGGAAGTATAGGGGATATTGAAACACTTTTTGCACTTACCAAGCCCAAATATTACATTCCGATAGGGGGAACAATAAGACACATGAGAGCTTACGGGCTTATTGCGGAAAGGATGGGTGCTCCTGAAGAAAATGTTTTAGAACTTCTTCCCGGAGAGATTGTTGAATTTGGTAATCAAACTGCAAGACGTGTCGGTAAAGTTCCTGTAAAAGAGGTTTTGGTGGATGGACTTGGGATTGGAGACGTGGGAAATGTTGTATTAAGAGATAGACACATTCTTTCCAAGGAAGGAATTGTAATTGCAATAATCCATTTTGACAGAAACGAAAGCGCACTTATAGACAGTCCCGAGATAATGAGCCGTGGATTTGTTTTTGAACAGAAATACGGCAGAATTTTAGAGGATGCTTCAAAAGAATTGGCTCGCGCGATGCAAAAAAAGAAATCGATAAATGCAAATGTTGTCAAAAATATCGCAATTGATTTTTTGGAGCGATATTTTTATCAAAAAACAGGGCGACGCCCCATGATTCTCCCTGTTGTTGTTGAGGTTTAACTACACTTCGATATACAATGGTTTGAATATGGCCAAGAGAAGAAAAAGATTTACAAAAAAATCATTCAGATTAAAGCTTAAAAAAGAGTCGGTTTTCTCTATTTCTCAAATAGTGTTTTTTGCCATCGCAGGGCTTATCCTTATTTCTTTCTCCCGTCAGGGTGCAATTCTCTTTAAATTTAATGAGATATTGATTAAATACTTTTCCTGGTCATCGGTTTTCTTACCTTTTATTTTTCTATCATTCGCTTTTCTTCTGTCAAAGGTTAAATTTATTTTGGGTCAGCCAAATGTCATTGTTGGGGCACTTCTTTTCTTTATCTCGGTTATGGCCCTGGGGCGTGCCGGAGTTGCCGGAGGTTTGGTTTGGGATTCAATCGCAGCCCTCGTAATGGGGGTGGGGGCAGCCATTATTTTTACAGGTGTGGGAATGATTGGTCTGATTGTTTTATTCAATACTTCAATCGATCAGGTCTATAAACTTTTTAAGGAGTTTGCCAGGCAGGTGGGGATTTATATCCATGGGGATAAAGCTCAAATAAAGGTTGGAGGGGTGACTCTTTCCAAAGGTCAAATGAGGGTTTCCGGGGGGGGAGCTTTCACTGTATCCGGAGCAGCAAAACCAGGTACTCCTGGTGTGTCATCAGTTCCCAAGGAACCTTTGGAACAAAAACTTGTAAGCAACGTTCCCGGTGAAGAAACCGTCTGGAGATATCCGGGAATGGATCTTCTTGGTGATGTTGATGGCGGAAAAGCAGACAGAGGCGACATCAAGGGTAATGCCGCAACAATTGAAAAGACGCTTGAATCTTTTGGAATTACGGCAAGCGTGGTTGAGGTTAATCTGGGACCCGCCGTTACGCAATATGCTATTGAGGTTGCGCTTGGAACAAAGCTTTCGAAAATTACATCACTGGAGCGAGATTTAGCACTTGCCCTTTCTGCCCCGACAGGAACGATCAGAATTGAAGCTCCAATTCCGGGACGTAATTTAGTGGGAATTGAATTACCCAACCGTTCCGCTGAGTTTGTTTCACTCAGAAAGGTTTTGGAGTCTGAAGAAATGCAAAGTGCGAAATCCAAGCTCGTAGTTTCTTTAGGACTTGATGTATCTGGTAAACCCATTGTTGCCGATATCGCAAAAATGCCACATGTCCTAATAGCCGGTCAAACCGGTTCGGGAAAATCTGTTTGTATAAATGCATTTTTGGCGTCGCTTCTTTTCAGGGCTGCTCCAACAGAAGTTAAACTTATTTTGGTTGACCCTAAAAGGGTTGAGCTTACGCGTTACAACGGAATTCCTCATTTACTTTCACCTGTAATTGTTGATCCGGATAAAGTTATCTCGGCGCTTCGTTGGATTATGGCTGAAATGGATAGGCGGTATAAACTTTTTGCCCAGGCAGGTGCTCGCAATATTGATTCTTATAATGAAATGTCCGGATTTCAGGCTCTTCCTTATATTCTTCTTTTTATCGATGAGCTTGCCGATATTATGCTTTTCTCGCCCGTTGAGGTCGAAGACTCCATTACCAGAATTGCCCAAATGAGTCGGGCCACCGGAATTCATATGGTACTTGCAACCCAAAGGCCGTCAGTTGATGTAATTACAGGTCTTATCAAGGCTAACGTCCCGTCACGCATTGCCTTTGCTGTTGCCTCCCAAGTCGACTCAAGAGTTATTTTGGATACGCAGGGTGCCGAAAAACTTTTGGGTAAGGGGGATATGCTCTACCTTCCTCCGGAGCAAGCCAAACCTGTTAGAATTCAGGGAGCCTTTGTTGGAGATAAAGAAGTGGCAGACCTGACATCGTTCCTTAAGAATCAAGGTGTAAACCCGCAGTATACTGATGAGGTGACCACAATGGCGAAGGCGGGCACTGTTTCTGTACCGGGTGTTAGTGGAAATGTTGACGAACTGTTTAAAGATGCCGTAAAGGTTGTCTGTCAATATGACAGAGCTTCCGCATCACTTTTACAAAGAAGGCTTTCAATAGGATATGCAAGGGCAGCCAGAATTGTCGATCAGTTGGAAGGAGCGGGAGTAATTGCAACAAGTGACGGTGGAAGCAAGGCGCGTGAAGTGTTAGTTCAAAACGCTGATGAATTTTTGGCTTCCTTCGGGAATCCTCCCTCCCAATAAAAATAATTTAAATGAAAACGATTGGCCAAATTCTCGGGAACGCTCGTACAAACAAAAGATATTCGTATCAAAAGTTGGAGGAAATTACGAAAATAAAATCATCTTTTATAGTTGCTATTGAGAATGAAGAATGGCAGATTCTTCCCGGTTTTGCCACAGTTTTGGGGTTTGTTAAAAGTATATCCTCAGCCCTTGATGTTGATGAAAAAATGGCAGTTGCGGTTTTGAAACGGGATTATCCACCAAAGAAAATAAGTATAAACCCCAACCCTGACATTTCGTCAAAACCAAGTTGGAACCCAAAACTTACATTTATGTTGGGTGTTGGGCTGGTAGTCCTTATCATATTAGGGTATCTAACCTTTCAATATGTAAAATTTATATCGCCTCCTGGGATTGAGGTTGTTAGCCCGATCGAGGGGCAGGCGGTAGACGGAAATTTTGTACTGGTTTTTGGGTCAACCGAAACGGATGTCAAAATTACGGTTGATAATCAACCTGTGTTGGTTGATAAAGACGGTAAATTCTCCACAAACATAGAAATCTCACCAAACACAACAAAAATCATCATAAGGGCAATTTCTAGGTCTGGAAAAGAAACAGTTATAGAGCGTAAAATAGAAGTACAAGAATAATTAACTTTAACCGATGGATTCTGTTCAAACACTTTTAATCGTAGTTGTGGTTAGTCTTACAATTTTACTTGTTGTGGTCGGAATTCAAGTAATGCTTATTATTGTTGACCTGAGACGTGCCGTTAAAAGATTGAATAGTATTTTGGAAGATTCGATTCTGGGTGGAGGTTTGATCAGACCGGATAAACTGACTTCCGTAATGGAAATTCTTCACAAAGGTAAAAAACCTGAAACTCACGGTGGCTAAAAATGATATACTTTAGCCATGAGTACAGATGAGATTAGGGAAAAATATCTAGATTTCTTTAAAAAGAAGGGACATATAGAAATTACCCCATCTCCACTGGTCATCGATTCGGATCCAACAACCTTGTTTACAAGTAGTGGAATGCAGCAGCTTGCCCCTTATCTCAAAGGCGAGAAACATTCGAAAGGAAAAAGGCTTGTTGATATTCAACCGTCTATTCGTATGCAGGATCTTGATGAAGTTGCAGACAATCGTCATTTTAGTTTTTTCGAAATGTTGGGCAACTGGAGTCTTGGAGACTATTTTAAAAAAGATCAACTCGATTTTGTTTGGGAATTTTATACAAAAGAGTTGGGATTACCCCCAGAGAAGCTTTATGTCAGTGTTTTTGGTGGAGGCGGAGGTGTTTCTAAAGATACGGAATCTTTTGAAATTTGGAAGAAAATTGGAGTTCCCGAGAGCCATATTCATTTTTATGATGCCGAAAAAAATTGGTGGAGCCGTGCCGGAACTCCTGATCAAATGCCTCCAGAAGAAATTGGCGGACCGGATAGTGAGATTTTTTATGAGTTCGATTCGGTTGATCACCGGTCTGAATTTGGGAAATTTTGCCACCCTAATTGCGACTGCGGAAAATTTTTAGAAATCGGAAACTCGGTTTTTATGCAGTACCAAAAAACTGAAAACGGGGAATTAATTGAATTACCTCAAAAAAATGTTGATTTTGGCGGCGGTCTTGAAAGAATCGCAGCCGCGATTCTTGACGATCCCGATGTTTTTCATATAGACATGTTCTCCGGTATCATAAAAAAAATTGAAAAAGAAACAGGAATTGAGTACAACTCGGATCCCATAAAAGATAAAAGCTTTCGTATTATTGCCGATCATTTGAGAACGTCCGTGAACTTACTTAGTGAAGGTGTAATTTCGGGAAGTAAACTTCATGGCTATGCTCTTAGAAGATTAATTCGAAGGTCAATGTTCCATTTTCATCTCTTGGGAAGCGGAATTTCAGGTGGAGCGATTTCCCATATGGCGGAGGACTATAGAAGGTTTTATCCGAATGTTGATAAGAACTGGGAGCTTGTTGAGGAAAACTTAACCTCAGAGGCTACCCGTTTTGAAGCTGCTCTTAAAAGAGGTTTGGCAAAGCTGACAAAAGCTGTTTCCGAAGGGAAAATGATAAACGGCGAATTTGCTTTTGATATTTACCAGACGGAAGGGTTTCCGTTGGAACTTACAATGGAAATTCTTAAGCAGAATGGAATTGTGTTTTCAACTGAAGAGAAAAACGCTTTTGAATCTGAATTTGAAAAGCACAAAGAGTCATCACGTAGTGCTTCGGCGGGGATGTTTAAAGGCGGTCTTGCCGAGGCGTCTATTGTTACAACAAAACTTCATACCGCAACCCACCTTCTACATGCTGCTCTAAGACAGGTTTTGGGAGAACATGTTGGACAAAAGGGAAGCCATATTACATCAGAGCGCCTGCGTTTTGACTTCTCCCATGCACAAAAACTCACAGATGAAGAAATCGATAAAATTGAAGGTTTAATTAACCTTAAGATCAAAGAAGATTTACAGGTTACACTTAAAGTCATGAGTTTAGATCAGGCAATTGAAGAGGGGGCAATGCATTTTTTTGCGGAAAAGTATGGCAATGAAGTTAAGGTTTATACAATTGGAGATCCGAATGGAATTTGGTTTTCAAAAGAAGTGTGCGGAGGTCCCCATGTAGACCACACAGGAAAGATTGGTGGTGTTAAAATAACTAAACAGGAAAAAATCGGATCCGGAATTATAAGAATATATGCTACATTAGGATAGGTTGTGAGATGTGAGTAGTGCGATCTCACTACACACCACTGACTACCTACCCCATTTTCTATGAACTTAAAAGATTTTTTAATAAATAAAGATAGTCACCCGGAACTTTTTTGGGCGCTTGTTATAGAGGAAGGGTTGGTACAATCTGGTATTTGGTATATAGGAGATGCCACTGCTGAAGTTGTCAGTATAGGCGCAGGTATTCCCTGGGAAAGCGAAGAAGAACTGATTGAGGCAACCGACGCCGCTCTTTCCTCTGCAATCCAGAAACTTCCTGAAAATTATCCGGAACCTCAAAAAACCGTTTTTGGAGTTTCGACTTCTTGGGTAAAAGAAGGTGAAATTTCACCGGAGAATTTAGGAAAAATTAAAAAGCTTTGTGCAGAGCTTTCTTTAACGCCAGTAGGTTTTGTAGTTTTACCGGAGGCAATTGCCCATCTTTATAAATCTGAAGAAGGGGCTCCCCTGAACGCAATTGTTCTTAAATCGGGTGACGATAACCTTGAACTTTCGGTGTTCAAATTAGGAAGTCTTGTAGGAACGACCGAAGTTTCAAGGAGCGTTTCCTTGGTTGATGATGTTGTTGAGGGTCTTTCCAGATTTGACGGAGTAGCACCTCTGCCTACACGATTTATTGTCTATGACGGTAAGGAAGGGGATTTGGAGGAGACAAAACAAATTTTAATTCAAGCCAGCTGGAGTGAAGGGAAAATAAACTTTTTACATACTCCACAGGTCGAAATATTAAGCACGGATGGAAAAGTTTTAGCAACTGCTTTGGCTGGCGGAGCTGAAATTGGAGAAGTGACGGCTGTTGTAAGCGGTCAGGATGATGAGGAAAATGAATTAGCCGAAAAGGAAAATCCCGAAAAAGGGGTCAGTGAAGAACCAAAGCCAATTCTGGCCGAAAATTTGGGGTTTGCGGTTGGAACGGATGTTTCTTCAATGAAAAAAGAGGATGTCCAGAATGTTGTTCCGATTGAAGCATCCGGTCCGGTGGTGCCACAACCCGTCCCATCCCAGATGACTAATATTGGTACATCAAATCCAATGAGAATAGCAGGAGATTATCTATCCAGGTCCAAAAATTTATTTCATTCTTTTTCGGCAAAAATTTTCCCCAAGTCAATCCCCGGTGCTCCCAGTAAAAATAAAACTTTAGTTGCAGTTTTGGCCATATTGGGGTTATTGATCCTTGTCGTCGGGATTTTGTGGTGGTTTGTGCAAACAGCTAAAATAACAATCTTTGTTGCGCCAAAAAGAACTGAAGAAAATGTGCAAATTTCGTTTAGCACAGATGGACAATTTGATGCGGCAGCCGGGGTTCTTCCGGCCAAAGTTCTGACCGATCAGGTTTCAGGAGAAAAGACAAAATCAACAACGGGTACAAAGCTTATCGGAAATAAAGCGACTGGGAGCGTACAAATTGCCAATGGAAACGGAGCAGCAATAAATTTGGCGGCAGGAACGGTCCTAACTTCTTCTTCGGGTTTTAAATTTGTAACAAGTTCGGAGGCATCTGTATCAGGACAACTTTTACCCGGTTCTCCCGGAACAGCAACGGTAAATGTATCATCAGTCGATATTGGTTCCCAATACAACCTAGCTAAGGGTGAAGTTTTCAGCGTTGGAAATTATTCCAAAGCTCTGGTTGCTGCAACCTCTACGGGAGATTTTAGCGGAGGAAGCAGTCAACAAATTTCTGCAGTGGGGCAGGATGATCAAACGAGCCTGGAAACTGATCTTAAAAGTGAACTTGGTCAAAGCGTGAAGTCTAATTTGTTGGCAAAAATAACAGAGGAATATATTTTCATAACTGATTTGGCGGTACTTGAAACCACAAGTGAAAATTTTGATCACAAAATAGGAGACCCGGCCGATAACCTTAAACTTTCATTGTCTCTAAGCGCAACAGGGCTTGCTGCCGACAGAGCTAAACTTTTAGAATATGCTAAGGGTGTTCTTGCCGGCAAAGCTCCGTCCGGATATACACTTTCCGAAGATCAGATAAATTTCAAATTTACTCTTGCCGGTAGTGATACAGGCGGCAGATATACATATGATGTCGTTGTTGGAGGCAACTTTCTACCGGAAGTTGATAAAGAAAAAATTAAAAGTGTAATTCTGGGAAAAACCGCAACCGTCGCCACAGATTACTTAAATTCGATTCCCGGATTTGACCATGCAGATGTGCTTTTACAGATAAAATTCCCGGATCCTTTAAAAACTATCCCCAGGATTGCGAAAAATATTTCGATAGACGTTAAACCCGAATAATTTCCCTGTTTATATAGTAGAATTGATCAACATGACTCAGAAAATGGTTTTACGTCTATCTGCCCTTATCTCAGGAATTTCGGGGATAATTATTTTAGTGGGGGTTATCTATCCGATTGCCAGTTACAATGCGGTTTATTCCAAAAATTATACGAAGTTTATTTCGCCACTAGCCGATCCGGGAAGTCAGGTTCAGGAAGTGTTAACAAATTCAACCAAAGGGGAGTTTGATAATACAAAAGCCAGTAATTGGTTTACCGGGGGTGCTTCCCAAGAAGATTTTTCTGCCGAGGAAGTTTCTTACTACACAATTTCCATTCCGAAACTAAGAATCGACTCGGCTACGGTTGCAATTGGAGGGGAAGATCTTTCCAAAAGCCTGATTCAATATCCTGGTACGGCACTGCCAGGTAAACGCGGGAATGCCGTAATTTTTGGACATTCCATTCTGCCAATTTTTAATAATCCCAAAAACTATATTTCGATTTTTACAATGCTTCCAACTTTGAAAAAGGGAGACCTTGTATTTATAAATTATGATGATGTCTCCTATACTTACAAAGTTGAGGAAATGTTTGAAGTGCTCCCCACTGATATCCAGGTTTTAGATCAGAATTCGAGTGATTCGTTTATAACTCTAGTTACCTGCATCCCGCCGGGAGATCCAAGATATCCGAAGAGATTAATTGTTAGGGCAAGAATAGTGCCACCGGATCAAAATTAATATGAAGATATTGGGAATCGATTACGGAAGAAGTAAGATGGGTCTAGCTATTGCTAATGGGCCTCTGTCGGAGCCACTTCAAGTAATTCGATACTCGGATACTAAGATACTCGTGGAAAAACTGCAAAAAATAATTAAAGATAATGATATCGAAAAAATTGTGGTGGGAGTTTCAGAGGGTAAAATTGGAGAGGAGTCTAAAAAGTTTGCTTCTTCTATTCAGCCATTAATCCAATCAACCATTATTCTGGCCGATGAGACACTTTCCACGCAGGACGCCCAAAGAATGAGTCGAGAAGCCGGCATTTCTCAAAAAAAGCGCCATGAAATGGAAGATGCCTACGCTGCCTGCATAATGCTTCAGAACTATCTGGACAACTAACCTTGACTGGTCGATTTTCATGGTATACTTTAGTAAGAATGTTTAAAAGTATTATTGCTCCGATGCAGGCTTGGCTCCTTTCTCAGGGAAGATGTGTCGGTTGTGGAACCCCCCTTACTGAGGGAAAGAAAAAAGGGACGAAGTATGGTGAACAAGTAACCTGCATCAAGTGTGGGAGAATTTTTATTCATGACCTCAAAATTGATAAATATAGAAGAGCGCTTCTTGAAGAAGTTGATTAATTTACTCTTTTTATGAAAAAGTTGCTACTTTTACCGCTTTTTCTGATTATTATTGCAGCCGCAGGAGTTTTTTGGTTTTATAAAAATTCAGAAGCCCCCTCCACTACGGAAAAATTCAGTTATTTTATTATTGCCAAGGGATCGTCAGCTTCACAAATCGGAAGTAAACTTGAATCCGCAGGATTCATAAAAAGTGCTTTGGCTTTTAAGCTTTATATGCAATTTACGGGACAATCCGGAAGACTTCAAACAGGAGAGTTCAGACTAACTCCTTCATATTCTCTTTTCCAGATGGCTGATACGCTTTTCAAAGGTCCGGTTGAGCTTTGGGTAACAATCCCGGAAGGCCTAAGGCGTGAGGAGATTGCTCAAAAATTTGCGGCAACTTTAAATAAAGATGACTCTTTTATTACAGATTTTTTGCAAGTGTCAAAGGGGGAAGAAGGATATCTTTTTCCTGACACCTATTTGTTTCCAAGGGACGTCACGGCGGTTGCTGTTACTGAAAAACTTACGAATACTTTTGCTTCAAAAACCCAAAATCTGAAAAACAATTCAGGGCTCACGTTTGACCAGGTAATTATCCTGGCATCTCTTCTTGAGCGGGAAACAAAAACCGATGAGGAACGTCCGACTGTTGCGGGAATTCTCATTAAAAGATTAAATTCTGGTTGGCCTATTCAAATTGATGCCGCGGTACAATATGCAGTAGGCACTTATAAGGATTGGTGGCCCATTCTTACACTCGACAATTTATCGATAAAATCACCATATAATACCTATAAAAATCAGGGACTTCCACCGACACCAATTGCCAGCCCGGGACTTTCTTCTATAAAAGCTGCTCTTAACCCTACGGAGAGTGATTATTGGTACTATATTCACGATGAGAAGGGACTAATTCACTATGCCAAAACACTTGAGGAACACAATGCCAATATTGCTAAATATTTAGGCAAATAATTGCAAACTGGGTGTTGACAACATATATATTCACTATATAATCCCATCTTAGGCGTACATGAATGGTACGCTCGTCCCGCTTCAATGTTGCGGGCCTTTAGTGTTTTAATAATTACCAAGGAATAATGACAGCTCAAAAATCATCCCGTCGAAATTTTGGTAAAGAAGAAAAAAATCTACCAAAAATTAATCTAAGTCAGGTTCAAAAAGAAAGTTGGCAGTGGTTTTTGGGAGAAGGCATTAAAGAAGAGCTGACCACAGTTTCCCCAATCGATGATTTTACAGGTAAAAATTGGCAACTTTTCTTGGGCGATCACTCCTTAGGACTTCCTACAACATCCCCCAGATTTGCCCAGAAAAAAGGTGTTACCTTTTCATCCCCCCTTAAAATCCGTGCGACTTTGATAAACAAGAGAACTGGCCAAGAAGTTACACAGGATGTTTTTTTGGGCGATATTCCTCAAATGACCAACGCTGGGACATTTATTATCAACGGAATTGAAAGAGCAGTAATTAATCAAATTGTACGTTCCCCGGGAGCTTATTTTTCAGGCGAGCTTGATCCGTCATCCGGTCGAGTTCTCTACAAAGCCGAGATTCGTCCACTTCACGGAAGTTGGCTTGAGTTTGAGGCCACAAGGGGAGACCTTATTTATGCCAGGATTGACAGGCGCAGAAAAGTTTTGGCAACAACATTCCTAAGAGCCCTGGGAGTTGAGTCGGATCAGATGATAATAGACGCTTTTAAAGATATAGATCGCGATAAAGACCATAAATACATCGCTGCCACTTTAGCCAAAGATTCGACCAAGACACAAGGGGAAGCCTTAATCGAGATTTACAGGAAAATGAGGCCGGGTGAGCCGGCAGTTCTTGAAAATGCAGAATCTCTTTTTGCTAGTCTGTTTACTGACGGTAGACGCTACGATCTTGGTAAAGTTGGAAGATTTAAGATTAATAAAAAATTAAGTATTAGCCTACCAAATGAGAAGGCTACTTGGGTACTGACTAGACAAGACGCAGTTGCAGCAGTTTCCTATCTCATTGGTTTGCAAAACGGAGTAGGAAAGCTTGATGATATCGACCATCTTAGTAATCGCAGATTGAGGCGTGTTGGAGAACTTGTTGCGGTGAACGCTTTCAGGGTTGGACTTTTGAGGCTTGAGCGAAGCGTTAAAGAAAAAATGAGCTTAATTTCACCAGACGATAGACCTCTTCCGGCCACTCTAATAAATGCCAGACCTTTAATTGCATCTTTGAATGAATTCTTCAGGAGCAATCAATTATCAACAATTTTGGACGACACAAATCCTCTTAGTGAGGTAGACAATCTTCGCCGTGTTTCTGTTTTGGGAACTGGCGGAATCAACAGAGAAAGAGCAAGTTTTTCAATTCGTGACGTTAATGCATCACAGTACGGAAGAATTGATCCCATCAGGTCCCCCGAAGGACCAAACATCGGACTGGTTACCTACCTGGCGCTTTATGCTAAGGTTGACGAATTCGGTTTTATAGAGACTTTATACAAAAAAGTTGAAAAAGTCGGCAAAAAAGCAAGAGTTACGGATGAAATAGAGTACTTAACTGCTGACGATGAAGAAGATCACTATGTTACCCACTCCGGAGTAAATGTTGATAAAGATGGCTACATTACTGACAAAAGAGTTCCCCTTAGATACAAAGGTAAATTTATCGAAGGTGCGGCAAGCTTGGTCGAATACATTGATGTTACTCCAAGGCAGGTGGTTGGCGCATCGGCCTCTCTTATTCCGTTTTTGGCCAATGATGAGGGTAATAGGGCTCTAATGGGAAGCAATATGCAATGTCAGGCCGTGCCTCTTGTTAATCCGGAATCTCCTATTGTCGGAACCGGAATGGAAGGTGAGATTTCTGCCGGAATGCAAAGAGTGATAAGGGCAAAGCACTCAGGAACCGTTGAATTTGCGGATGGAGAAAAAGTTATTGTTAAACTCGACAAGAAGATCAGCAATCAGGAACCCGATACGGATGATGTTGAAATTATAGAGAGCGGAAGCCGTGAAGTTTACTATTTAACCAAGTTTAAGCGTACAGCACATTCAACTTGTTATAACCAGATAACCAGAACCGAACCCGGGCAAAAAGTTTCTGAAGGAGACCTTTTGGTTGACGGCCCTGCCAGCGAGGACGGAGAATTAGGACTCGGGAGAAATCTTACAATTGCATACACAAGCCTTGGAGGCTATGGGTTTGAGGACGCGATTCTTATTTCCGACAGGCTTGTAAAAGACGACCTTTTAACATCAATCCATATTGAGGAATATGAAGCTGAGGTGGTAGATACCAAGCTTGGGCCGGAAGAGATTACAAACGATATACCCAACGTTTCTGAGGCAGAACTTGCAAACTTAGCCTCGGATGGAATAGTAATGATTGGTGCTGAAGTCGGACCAAACGATATTTTGGTTGGGAAAATTGCTCCTAAAGGTGAGACGGAGCTAACTTCGGAAGAAAGACTTCTTAGAGCAATTTTTGGTGAAAAAGCCCGTGAAGTAAGAGACACATCCTTAAGAGTTCCTCACGGAGAGCGTGGAACAGTAGTTGATGTTCAGATTCTTGACCGCGATAAGGGCGATGAACTGGGACCGGGGGTAATAAAGAAAGTAATGGTCAGGGTTGCCCAGATAAGAAAAATTACCGTCGGAGACAAAGTTGCTGGACGTCACGGCAATAAGGGTGTGGTAAGCAAGATTATGCCTGTTGCAGATATGCCGTATCTTGCTGATGGAACACCTGTTGATATTCTTATCTCACCCCTTTCCGTCATTTCGCGTATGAATTTGGGACAGCTTATGGAGGCGCATCTTGGCTGGGCTTTGAAATCCGAAGGGATTAAAGGAGCTCTTCCAGTTTTTGATAAAATTGGTGCGGATGTTATTGCAGAAGAATTAAAGAAAGCAGGTCTTCCGGTTAATGGGAAGACAAGACTTTACGATGGCCGCACCGGCGAGGCTTTCCAAGAAGAAACCGTTGTCGGAGTTTCATACATAATGAAGCTTATCCACATGGTTGAAGATAAAACTCATGCCCGTTCAACCGGTCCATACTCTCTTGTTACCCAGCAGCCTCTTGGAGGAAAAGCTCAAATGGGAGGCCAGCGCTTGGGAGAAATGGAGGTTTGGGCACTCGAAGCTCACAGAGCAAGCCATACTTTGCAAGAAATGCTCACTATAAAATCGGACGATGTTTTGGGACGTGCTAAAGCGTTTGAGGCCATTGTTAAAGGAACCCAGATTCCGGAGTCAACAATTCCTGAAAGTTTTAAAGTACTTGTCCGCGAACTTAATTCCTTAGGTCTTGCGATTGATCCCAAAGGTGCGGTTGTTGCCAAAGAAGTTATTGAAGAAGTTTCCGAAGGTGAGGAACTGGCTAAGGCGGCCGGTGCTGAAATCGTTGCAACGAAAGAGCTGATCGAAGACAAAAGCCCTATAACAGTTTCTGATGAAACTGATATGTCATCGAAAGATGTCATGGAAGTTGAGGAGGTTGTGATTTAAAATACCAAGATTATGGAACAACTTGCTGATTTAAAAAATTTAACAGATTTTAAGAGTCTACTTATCAGGCTTGCCTCTCCGGAGGAAATTCGTGCATGGTCCCGTGGTGAAATAACCAAGCCCGAGACTATCAATTATAGAACCCTAAAGCCCGAAAAGGATGGGCTTTTTGATGAGAGAATTTTTGGTCCTACAAAAGACTGGGAGTGCTACTGTGGTAAATACAAGAGGATCAGATACAAAGGTGTAATTTGTGACAAATGCGGAGTTGAAGTTACGGAAAGCAGGGTCAGGCGTGAGAGAATGGGTCACATCACATTGGCAACTCCTGTTGCCCATGTTTGGTTTTTCAAAGGCGCACCTTCAAAAATCTCCCTTCTTTTAGGAGTAGCCCCCCGCGGTGTTGAACAGGTAATTTACTTTGCCAGATATCTTGTTACCGAAGTTGATGAGGAAAGCAGAAAAATTGCACTCAAAAATATTCAGGAAGCCAAGGAAGAAAATCTGACAAGCATTGCAGAAAACTTCAAGTCCAGGCGGGATGCCTTAAAAGTTGAGGAAAACGAAGCTAAAGAAAAAATTACCACAAAAATTAAAGATAAAGAACAAGCCTCTCTGGCTACGGCTGAAATTGAGCTTAATTTAAGGAAAAAGGAAGCCGCGGTAAATGAGGAAGAGAAAAATACAATTGGAAGAACGGGTGAACTTTTTGACAATCTTAATATTATAATCAAAGGACTCCGTCCGTTGAGTATTTTGAGTGAAGAGGAATTTGATGAACTTTATGAGCACTCGGCAACAGACTTCTTTACGGCCAAAATGGGGGCAGATGCGGTACTTGAAGCAATTGGTAAGGTAAACTTGGAGGAAGTTTCAAAATCACTTCGTGAAGAAATCGGGTCAACCAAAGGCGGAAGCTCGAAATACATCAAAATTGTTAAAAGGCTAAAGCTTGTTGACGGCCTGAGACGCGCCAAAGTTAACCCGTCTTGGATGGTGATGAAAGTTTTGCCGGTTCTTCCTCCGGATTTGCGCCCCATGGTACAACTTTCCGGTGGACGCTTTGCGACAAGCGATCTTAACGATCTTTACCGAAGAGTTATCAATAGAAATAACCGTCTCAAACATCTTATCGGGTTGGGAGCTCCTGAAATAATTCTCAGAAATGAAAAAAGAATGCTTCAGGAAGCGGTTGATTCCTTAATTGACGCGAGCCAAAGGAAAGCAACAAGAAAAAGCCGTGGGAGGCAACCCTTAAGATCTCTTTCAGACATGCTTCGTGGAAAACAGGGTAGGTTTAGACAAAACCTTTTAGGCAAGCGTGTTGATTATTCGGGACGTTCAGTCATCATTGTCGGGCCTGAGCTTAAACTTACACAGTGCGGTCTTCCTAAAGACATGGCTCTTGAAATGTTTAAACCATTTGTCTTAAAGGAAATGATTGCAAGAGGAATTGCACCTAATGTTAAAAGTGCAAAAAATATGCTTGACAGGCGTCCGCCGGAGGTTTTCGACATTTTGGAAGAAATTACAAAAGATCATCCCGTTCTTTTGAATCGTGCGCCTACGCTTCATAAACTATCAATTCAGTCATTTTACCCTGTTCTTATTGAAGGAAGCGCTATTAGGCTTCATCCTGCAGTCTGTTCAGGGTTTAACGCAGACTTTGACGGAGATCAAATGGCGGTACACGTTCCTTTGTCAGAGAAAGCTGTTGAAGAGGCAAGAACATTAATGCTTCCGACTAATAATTTGCTTAAACCCAGCGACGGCGGACCCGCAGCAACCCCTTCCAGCAAGGAAATTGCCCTCGGAGCGTTTTATCTTACATCAATTGACACAAGACTTGAGACCTATCCGACAATTTTTGCCGACAAAGATGAAGCAATTTTTGTCCAACAGACAGGAAAAGTAGGAATAAGACAGCAAATTCGGATCAGACTTGGTAAAGAAATTGTTGAAACAACTGTCGGTAGGCTTCTTTTCAATGAAGTTTTGCCGGAGAATTTTGACTTTATTAATGAGTCCGTCACGTCATCCGTTATTAAATCTTTATTTGTCAAAGCCTACTCGACCGTGTCCCGGGAAAGGGTGACCCAGCTGGTGGACGATGTCAAAGATTTGGGCTTCTTTGGAGGGACAATTTCCGGAATTTCATTTGGAATATTTGATGCAAAAGTTTATCCCAAAAAGGATGAAGTTTTGGAAGAAGCTGATAAAAAAGTGTCCGAAATTGAGGAAAACTTTAATCAAGGCCTTATCACAACTGAGGAAAAGAGACGTCTAACCCAGGAAGTTTGGATTGATGTTTCGGAAGATTTGGCCGATAAGACTTGGAATGAAATGGAGCCCACAAACCCGATCCGTGTCGTAATTGACGCTAAGGTTGGACGTGCCAGCAGGGATCAGGTCAAGCAACTTTCAGCAATCCGCGGACTTGTTGTTGATCCTATGGGTAAGATTGTCGAATTGCCCATTAAGAGCAATTTTAAGGAAGGTCTTTCCGTGTTTGAATACGTAACTTCATCCCGCGGATCCAGAAAAGGATTAACCGACTCGGCTATTAAGACTGCAGACGCGGGTTACCTTACAAGAAGGCTTGTTGATGTTGCCCATGATCTTATTGTCAGACTTGATGATTGTGGAACAAAAGACGGCTATGAAATCAAGAAAGGGATTAGATCTCAAGTTTTTGCAACTAGGCTTTTCGGCAGATTTGCCGCTAAGGATGTTGTCGCAAAAGATGGCAAAACCGTGATTGTACCGGCAGGGGAAATCATTGATGAGGCTGCCTCCAAGAAAATAGATGAATCCGGAGTAAATTCAGTTTTTGTCAGGTCTCCTTTGGTATGTCAGGCTAGACATGGAATTTGTGTTAAATGTTATGGATGGGATCTTGGAAGTAAGAGTATGGTTGAGGTTGGAACTCCAGTTGGAGTGGTTGCCGCTCAGTCAATAGGAGAACCCGGAACTCAACTTACCCTTAAAACGAAACACGCAGCCGGAGTTGTCGGCGCAATAGACGTTACCCAGGGTCTTCCCCGTGTTGAAGAACTTGTTGAGGCAAGACTTCCTAAAGTTGTTTCAGCTCTATCCGAGATCACGGGTAAAGCCCGCATATCGGAAACAGATGAAGGTTGGAAAGTTACAATAACTTCTAAGGGAACTCCCAAGGAAGAAAAAGAATACATTATTCCTAAGACATTGGAACTTGCCATTGAGGACGGAGAGATAGTCGAAGCAGGATCAGCTTTAGCTAAAGGAGCGCTGGATGTTAAGGATATACTTTCAATTAAAGGCCTTAGAGCTGCACAGGAATATATTGTTAATGAAATTCAAAAGGTTTACGAATCCCAGGGAATTCCAATTAACGACAAACATGTTGAGGTAATAGTTAGAAAAATGAGCGACGAGGTTAGAATTGTCACAACGGGGGATACACCTTTCTTGCCGGGTGAACTTACCTCACGAGCCAGCTTTGATGGGGAAAATGAAAAAGTTTTGGCAGCCGGTGGAGAACCATCAAGTGCACAGCAAGTTATTTTGGGTATCACGAGACGCGCGCTTTATACCGATAGTTGGCTTTCTGCAGCCTCATTTGAACAGACAACCGACGTTCTGACCGAGGCATCTCTTCTGGGACGTGAGGACAATCTTGTAGGACTGAAAGAGAATGTTATTATAGGTAGGCTTATTCCGGTTACGCCGGAAAGGGCGCAAATGTCACAAGGATAAAATGCCAACAATTAATCAATTAGTCAGAATCGGTAGAAAGAGAATTGCTAAAAAGACCAAAACCACGGCTTTAAAGAGGTGGTTTAATGCAAAAAATAGAAAATTTTCCGACAGTCATTCGGCTTTCAAAAGAGGTGTTGTTTTGGCGGTTCGTACAATGACGCCCAAAAAACCCAACTCTGCACTTCGTAAGGTCGCAAGGGTAAGGCTTTCAAACAAGCAGGAAATTACGGCTTATATTCCCGGAGAAGGACACGAACTTGCCGAGCATTCGATTGTTCTGGTTCGCGGCGGACGTGTGAAAGACCTTCCCGGTGTGAAATACCATGTCGTTAGAGGCAGGTATGATACAACCGGAGTCTCCGGAAGACAAAGCGGAAGAAGCAGGTATGGAACCAAAAAAGGACAGGGGGGAGCTAAATAATGGCAAGAAAAGGAGCAATTAAACCAAAAGTAATTCAGCCGGATCCATTTTATGGAAGCAGGCTTGTGACGAAACTTATCAATAGGAGTATGTATGACGGTAAAAAATCTGTTGCCAGACATGAAATTTACGAAGCCTTTGACATTATCAAAGAGAAAACCGGAGAAGATCCACTAAAAGTTTTCAACCAGGCAATTGAGAATATTAAACCAACAATGGAAGTCAGGCCAAGGAGAATTGGAGGAGCCGCATATCAAGTTCCCCAACCGGTTCGTGGAATAAGGCGTGAGTCATTGGCAATCAGATGGTTAGTAATGGCTGCCAACTCAAAATCAAATTCAGAATTTCACACCTATAGTGCCAAACTTTCAACGGAAATAATGGATGCCGCTAAAGGGGAAGGCGCGGCAGTCAAGAAGAGAACGGACATGGAAAGAGTTGCAGAAAGCAATAAAGCTTTTGCTCATTTTCGCTGGTAGGTTAAAAAGTTCTTCTTTCCAAATAACCACTTAGCTAATAAACTATCTAACTATGGCAGAAGTAACAAAGAAAAAGGCAGCAATAGTAGTTACGGCAACAAAAGACCGTAATGTTTCCTATGAGAAAATCAGAAATATCGGAATTATTGCCCATATTGACGCGGGTAAGACCACCACTACCGAAAGACTTCTTTTTGAAACCGGGAGAACTTACAAACTGGGGTCCGTTGATGAAGGAACTACGGTTACCGATTGGATGGCTCAAGAGCGTGAGCGTGGAATCACAATTGTTTCTGCTGCAATCACTGCATTTTGGGATATAAAGGATAATACTTCGGTTGAAGCGGGGCACTACAGAATTAATATTATTGACACCCCCGGCCATATTGATTTTACTGCCGAGGTAGAAAGGTCACTCAGAGTTTTGGACGGAGCCTTAATGGTCTTTGATGGTAGAACCGGAGTTGAATCCCAATCAGAAACTGTTTGGCGACAAGCCGACAAATATCACGTTCCAAGAATTTGCGTTTTGAATAAATTGAACCTGATTGGAGCTAACTTTGATGAATCACTCAAATCAATCCGCGAAAGATTGGGAGCAAACGCGGCCCCGATAATTATCCCTATTGGTTTGGAGCATGAGCACAGAGGGGTTGTCGATCTTATTAAAATGAAAGCTTTTACCTATAAAGATGTTACCGATCATGATCTTATCGAAGAGGAAATTCCGGCTGATCTTCTGGAGAGTGCCAAGAAGTATAGAAATGAACTTTTGGAAAGTGCAGCCGAATTTGATGACGAAGCGCTTAGCCTTTTCTTGGAAGGCAAAGAAATTGATGAAATAACTCTCAAAAGAGCAATCAGGAAAGGGGTTATCAGCGGTAAGTTTTTCCCTGTTTTTGGAGGGGATAATAGAACTGCCGAAAGTCAGCTTCTTCTTAACGGAATAGTTGAGTTTTTGCCTTCTCCACTCGATCTCCCTCCTGTTGAAGGAATTGATCCCAAAACCGGTGAAAAAGCAGCCCGTGAGAGAAAAAATGAGGCTCCATTTTCCGGCCTTGCGTTCAAAGTAATGACCGATCCACACGTAGGACGCCTTGTTTATGTCAGAATTTATTCGGGAACTCTTTCATCGGGACAGCAAGTCTATAATTCTTCAGAGCAAAAACCGGAGAGAATCGGAAAATTGGTTCTTCTTCACGCCGATCAAAGAGAACTTATCGAGACTGCTTATGCCGGAGAAATAGTGGCTGTGGTAGGCATTAAAGATACAACGACAGGCAATACCATTTGTGATCCTTCCCATCCCATCGTTTTGGAATCTATTAATTTTCCCGAGCCAGTTATTTCTCTTGCAATAGAGCCTGCTACCAAATCCGATCAGGAAAAAATGGGCTTGGCACTCTCCAAACTTTCAGATGAGGATCCGACGTTTAGAATCAAAAGCAATCCCGAAACCGGGCAAACTATTATTGCCGGAATGGGAGAGCTTCAGCTTGAAGTTTTGGTTGATAGGATGAAGAGAGAGTTTAATGTTATTGCAACAACTGGTGCCCCTCAGGTCGCCTATAAAGAAACAATCAAAAAGATTGGAACCGGAGAAGGAAAGTATATCAGGCAAACAGGAGGCCGCGGACAGTATGGACACGCTCTTATTAGGCTTGAACCAATGGGACGTGGTGAAGGATTTGAATATAAAAGTGAAATTAAGGGTGGTGCAATCCCCAATGAGTATATTGCCCCGATTGAAAAAGGTATTAAAGAAAAAATGGAAAATGGAGTCATGGCTGGATTTCCCATGGTTGACATGAGAGCTGTGGTTTATGACGGAAGCTATCATGAAGTTGACTCTTCCGAAATAGCATTTAAAATTGCCGGCTCAATGGCCCTGGAAGATGCTTTTAAAAACAGCAGTCCAATTCTTTTGGAACCCATTATGAAAGTTGAAGTTTCAACTCCGGATGAGTTTATGGGAGATGTTATTGGGGATCTTTCTAGTAAGCGTGCTCAAGTTGGGGGAACGGAAAAGAAAGGAATGATGACTGTGATCAATGCGATGGTTCCTTTGGCTGAACTTTCAGGTTATGCAACAAAACTGAGATCCTTAACTCAGGGACGGGCCAGTTATTATATGGAGCCTTCTCATTATGAAGAAGTTCCAAAGAATATTAGTGATGCGATCATTGCAAAGTCTGGTAAGGTAGAAATGCCCAGGGGGTAAAATGCTTGTTGACATAGCTTTTTAGCCTCAGTTATAATACCAATCAACGAGGGCTGTTTGCCCTTGTATTTTTTCAAAGAAAATATATAATTAACAAATATGGCAGGCGAAGCTAAACAAAAATACGAAAGAACAAAACCGCATGTAAATATCGGTACCATTGGTCACGTTGATCATGGTAAAACCACTTTAACCTCCGCCATTACTATGGTTTTGGCCAAACAAGGTTTGGCAGTTGCCAAGAAATACGAAGATATTGATTCAGCTCCGGAAGAAAAAGAAAGAGGAGTTACGATTAACCTTTCTCATCAGGAATATCAAACAACAAAAAGGCATTATGCCCACATTGATGCTCCGGGCCATGCAGACTACATTAAAAACATGATTACCGGTGCGGCTCAGATGGACGGAGCAATCTTGGTTGTTTCCGCAGCGGATGGACCAATGCCTCAAACACGTGAGCACGTAATTTTAGCCAAACAGGTCAATGTTCCGGCAATTGTTGTATTCCTCAATAAAGTTGACATGGTAAGCGACCCCGAACTTATAGACTTGGTTGAAGCCGATGTCAGAGAACTTCTTAAGAAATACGGTTATCCAGGAGATGAAGTACCGGTTATCAAAGGTTCAGCTCTTAAGGCCATTGAAGGCGATGCGGATGCTGAAAAACAAATACAGGCTCTTATGGATGCGGTTGACACCTATATTCCTGATCCAGTCAGAGAAATCGACAAACCCTTCTTGATGGCGGTTGAGGATGTATTCACAATTCAAGGCCGCGGAACGGTTGTTACCGGTAGGGTTGACCGTGGAGTTATCAAAGTTAATGAAGAGATTGAAATAGTTGGACTTAAAGCCACCCAAAAATCAGTTGTAACTGGTCTTGAAATGTTCAGAAAGACCTTGGATGAGGCTCAAGCAGGAGATAATGTTGGTATACTTTTAAGGGGTATTGAAAAAGATCAGGTTGAACGAGGTCAAGTTTTGGCCAAGTCAGGAAGCCTTACTCCCCACACAGAATTTGAAGCTGAAGTTTATATTTTGAGCAAAGAAGAGGGTGGACGCCACACACCGTTCTTCACAGGCTACAAGCCTCAATTCTACATTAAGACGGCAGACATTACAGGTGAAGCTACTCTTCCGGAAGGAATTGAAATGGTTATGCCTGGAGATAACGCCAAGATGAACGTTAAACTTATCCAACCCGTGGCTATGGAAGAAGGGTTTAGATTCGCAATCAGAGAGGGTGGACACACCGTAGGTGACGGAGTTATAACCAAGATAATCAAGTAATGCGCCAATGTGGCGTAAAGCACATTAACCTAAATGGCAAGTAGACTCAGAGTAAAACTCAAAAGTTACGATCATAGAGTACTGGACGAAGCGGCAGCAAAAATAGTTGATACCGCTCTAGCTACTGGTGCAAAAATAGTTGGTCCGATCCCACTCCCAACAGCACGTACTATGATGGCCATTAAGGAATCTCCATTTACAGATAAAGATGCACAGGAACACTACGAAGTTTTGGTGCACAAAAGACTTATTGATATTATTGACCCCCCAGCCCGTACAGTTGATTCTCTTGGAAATCTGGACTTACCTGCTGGTGTTAGCATCGAAATAAAGATGTAACTCTATGTCAGTTGAAATAACTTACTTCGTTCACGGAACCACATTTGATAATGAAGCCGAGATTTCCTCTGGTTGGAAAGATGTTGATATTTCCCCAAAAGGAATTGAGCAATCAATTGCTCTTAAAGATCAAGTAAAAGACAAAAAGTTTGACGTTGTCTTTTGCTCAGATCTAAAAAGAGCCGTACATTCGGCAGAATTGAGCTTCAAAGATCAATTTCAAATAATTTCAGATCCACGTCTCAGAGAATGTAGTTATGGAGATTTTAATGGAAAACCATCAGAAATAGTCGAACCAATGCAGGAAACTCATATTTCAGATAAATTTCCCAATGGAGAAAGCTATGAAGATGTAAAAGCAAGGATTACTAATTTTCTTGAATTTCTAAAGAAAGACTATGATAACAAGCATGTTGCAATAGTCGCTCACAAAGGTCCTCAATTAGCCTTGGATGTTCTACTCCATGGCAAGACTTGGGAACAAGCCTTTGCTGAAGACTGGCGCAAAACTCACTCCTGGCAGCCGGGATGGCCTTATACTCTTAATTAAATTTAGTTCCCTTTACATTTACTTTGCACCAAAGGGGGCTATCTACAACAATTGATGCGCGCCAGAAATAATTAAACAGGTTAACGGGCATTAGAAATTCAAAATACTTCAAATACTTTCTCAAAAATATCGCGATATTCCATATATTATTCGGAACCTTAATCTGTTTGTACACCTTGCCTTTTGCTTTAGTCAGAATTTGAAAAATTTCCGCCAAGGTTAAATTTTCGGCCGCAATTGCAATTATTTTTGGTTTTTGAGGAGCAGATATTGAAGACTTAAGAATAAATTTTGCAGCCGTCTCGACATTAATGAGTGCAACCTTTCCTTGCCAATTTAGCCTTGAAAATATCGAATTATTGTCAACCAATTTCCGTAGGAAATTCAAAAAACTGTTTTTTCTGGGATTATCTCCCCACACAGTTGGAAGTCTAATGATAGTTAATTTAAATCCTTTTTCTTTTGAAGCTTTAAGAAGGATTTTTTCGGCTTCGAGTTTTGTTTTACCATAGGCATCGCTTACTGCCGGAATGGTTTTTTCGTCAATTGGTTTTTGGCAATTAGTTCTACCCGAAAAAATTGCCTGGGAACTGGTAAAAATAAAATGTGTTTTCGGACCAATTTTAGGCAAGTGATTAATCAGATTTTGGGTTCCAATGTTGTTGCATCTTTGGTCTCTGAGTGAGGTATCTGTTGCCGCTGCTAAATGAATAATTAAACGTGGGGTTTGAGGGATTTTGTCCAGATTCTTTCCGGTTACCAAATCATATTTTCCCAATTTTAGAAAAAATATTTTCTCACTTTTATATTTTTTTTGGATCAAAGGGATCAAATGACTTCCAATGAATCCATCTCCACCGGTGACAATTATCATATTTATCGTTCGAGTATATAATACCTTTAATCATGAGAAAACTCCCAAGATTAATGACTGCACATAAATGGTTTTTAATAACACTATTTTTGGCCGTGTTTTTGGTATATTTAAGGTTCAATCAAGGGGTGGTTCAACAAGATAATTATGTTGGATATGCCAAAATGTTTCCGGGCTCTGTCGGTAATATTTCTTTTTTTGAATCACGTCTTTTCCCCGGGCTGCCGTTACTAATTTATTTATTAACTTTTATTACAAATAATTATTTTATCTCAGGATATTTGATTACTTTGTTGTCCTTTGTTGGGTGTTACGTTGTTCTCCATAAAATTACGAAATCCAAACTCTCTTTTTTACCACTGATTTTTCCTCCTATTATGTTAAATTTGGCATCTCTTATCGATACGGAATTTCCGTTTATTTTTTTGATAATCCTCGGATACTATTTATTGAAAAAAGAAAAACTTTTGCTGGCATTTTTAATAATCGGAATTTCTATATGGTTTAGATTGGCGGGTACCGCGGTGTTAGCGGGAATATTTATTTACTTCCTAATTATGAAGAGGTCAAAAGACTTTTTCTTAAACTTGCCATATTTTATTTTTCCGGTGGTCTTGCTTCTTGTCTATAATGCTCATTATTTCGGTTCAGAAAACCTCTTCTATCAACTCTTTACATATCAGGCACTTCATCCAGGAAGAATTAGTGTTGGTGTGGTCCAACTTGGTATGGATTTGATACGGGCTGTTAGGTGGCATTGGTATAGAATATTTATTTCGGGACTTTTCTACATAATATTTTTCTTGGTCTTGTGGGTTAAATCAATTAAATTAAAAAGTCTGGAGTTTTGGATAATTACCGGAATTTACATTTTCACCCTGTCTATTAATTTAGTGCCTTTTTTGGAAAATTTTGGGCGATATTTGGCTCCGGCAATCCCATTTTTTTGGACCCTTTATTACAAAAGATTGGAAAGCATGAAATTATTATATCTATTGGTTCCACTGTCTCTTCTGGTGGTTCTTATCTAAGTAGCATATTTATCCCGGTCTAAAAGTGGTGTAATCTAAATTAGGCATGCCAGAAAGAAACCCTTCTTCTGTTGCGGTAGAGTTTATTCAAAGAATACTGGCATTTGATAGATACTGCGGAGACAATAGTAAAGTGGCGTTAACTGCATATTCTCTCTATCTTGAACGTCAAAAATCGGGAATTTCCGGTTCAGCTAAGGAGGATTGGGGAAAGGCTGAAGAAATAGTTACGGAGCAACTGACTAAAGAACTTACTTCCCAGCTTGCGTGAGATATAAACTTCTGCTATAATTCCGGCATAACATGATAGTGGTATTGAATAATATCAGCCACGATAATTAGAGTTTTTGAGGGAAGGCCCCCACCACTGGCGCCTCTCAAAGGCGCTATTTTGTTGTTTAATGCCCGTCCGACTCGCAAGAGCTCGCTCAGGGTCCAAAACCAAAATGATAAATACAATTTTAGGATTAAAAGGAGTTTGTTCCCAAACCTTTGTAGGAGGGTTTAGAATTCCCGTTACCAAAGTGTCCGCGGGTCCTTGTGTCGTGACACAAATTAAAAAAATGGACAAGGACGGATACTTCGCAGTACAGCTCGGTTTTTCCTCAAGAAGAGCAAAAAATACTTCAAAATCACTTCAAGGACACCTTAAAGAAACATCAAAAGACAAAAATTTTCCAAGAATTTTACGCGAGGTTAGGTTTGATAAAGAACCTGAATTTAAAGTAGGAGATGTGGTAAATGCCTCAGATATATTTAAACGCGGGGATGTTATTGCTGTAACCGGAGTTTCAAAGGGAAAAGGATTTGCTGGAGTTGTTAAGAAACATCACTTTAGGGGTGGTCCCAGAACTCACGGACAATCCGATAGGGAGCGTGCTCCGGGATCCATTGGACAAACAACCACCCCGGGAAGAGTTTATAAAGGGAAAAAAATGGCGGGAAGAATGGGAGGAGAAGGTGTAACCATTAAAAATTTGCATGTAATTTCAATCAATTCTGAAAACGGCGAAATCGAGATTTCCGGTCAGATTCCCGGGACAACCGGTTCGGTAATAACAATCAAAAAGATCAAATCGGGAAGTCTCAAAGACCTTGAAAAAGAGACGGTTGCACAGGTTGTTGAAGGAGAGGCCGCTGCTGTTACTGAAGAAGCTGCAGAGGGCCAAGACCGTCCTACAGAAGCTCCTAAAGCAGAGGAATCAAAAGCAGAGGCGCCGAAGGCAAAGGAGGCTAAGAAATGAAAATACAAACATTTACAGTTAAAGGAATAAAAAGTGATGATGCAGGTTTACCCAAAGAGTTTGATCAAAAAGTCAACCTTCCGCTTTTGGCTCAGGCAATTCATGTCTATGAAGAAAGAGGTCATGTTGGACTTAGAAAAACAAAGACCAGGTCGGAAGTAAACAGAACTTCCAAGAAACTTTACAAACAAAAAGGAACCGGAGGGGCCCGTCACGGAAGCCGCCGTGCCAATGTTTTTGTCGGTGGAGGAGTAGCTCTCGGCCCAAGGCCTATCCGAAGGGTGTTAAATCTTCCAAACGACATCAAAAGTAAAGCCAGGATTTTTGCTTTTGCAATGAAGGCGGAAGAAAAACAGATAGTTTTTGTTTCTGGGGTAGCAAAATTGGATAAAACGAAGGCCGCAGAGGAACTTGTTAAAGCCCTTACTAAGGCTACAGGCGCCAAAAGATTCACATTTGTACTTTCCGAAAAATCAAAAGAAGCTGTCAAGGCTTTAAGAAATTTGGTGCACGCAAAAGCCATTTTTTACAAAGATTCAAATGCACTTGATATTTATAGAGGTGGAATGATTGTAATGGATAACGAAATATTTAAGGCAAATAAAGACAGTAAAGTCACTGAAACAGTAAAGGTTGTAAAGACTGAAAAGAAAGCTAAACAAAAATAAACATGTTGAAACCAATTTTTACAGAAAAAAGTTTAAGAGAAGCAAAACTCGGGAACTACACTTTCAGGGTTGATAATCATATGAACAAGAAACAAATTGCTGTCAAAGTTGAGCAACTTTTTGATGTAAAAGTAACCGCAGTCAGAACCACAAAAACCGGTCCTGAAAAAGGTAAAAATGCCAAGGGCAGAAAATTTACGGTCGGAATGGCTAAAAAAGCAATAATAACACTTAAAAGCGGCGATAAAATCGATATTTTTGAAGAAGGTAAGAAATAAGCAATAAAATATTATGAAGGCATTTAAAAAAATTCTAGCTAAAAAATCGGGCAGGTCTCACGGAGTAGTTACCGTAAGGCATCAGGGTGGTCGTGAAAAAAGATTTTTGCGTACTATCGATTTCAGGAGAAATAAAAAGGATATTTGGGGAGTTGTTGAGAAAATAGAATACGATCCCAATAGAAATGCAGATATAGCTCTGATATTATACGAGGATGGAGAAAGGCGTTATATTCTTTGCCCTGTAGGGCTTAGTGTAGGATCAAAAGTTATAGCCTCGGAAGTTGCTCCTACTGAGTCGGGAAACGCGCTTTCTCTCAAAGCCATTCCGGTAGGAACCCCGGTTCACAATATAGAACTGACAAAGGGGAAGGGTGGTCAGATAGTTAAAGGGGCAGGAAGTGTGGCGGTGGTTTTTGGAAAAGAAGACAAATGGGTTTTGGTTAAGCTTCCGTCGGGAGAGATAAGAAGGTTTGATCCGGGATGTATGGCGGAAATAGGTCAAATCGGAAACGTTGAGTCCAAAAATGAAGTCATTGGAAAAGCCGGAAGAAACAGACACAAGGGAATCCGTCCAAGCGTTCGTGGAGTAGCCATGAACCCGCATTCCCATCCGCACGGAGGAGGAGAAGGAAGAAGTAGCGTCGGAATGAAATACCCAAAGACCGTTTACGGGAGACGCGCAGTCGGAAAAACCAGAGGGAAAAAGAGATATTCCAATCGTTTAATAATTCAAAGAAGAGGAGGAAAATCAGTACTAGGCTAATATGGCAAGAAGTTCTAAAAAAGGGCCTTTTGTAGACCCAATACTAGTTAAAAAAGTTGAAAAAGGAATGGGGCTTAAGGAAAGTCCTATTAAGACGTGGTCAAGAAGGTGTCAAATTTCACCGGATTTTGTCGGTAAATATTTCCAGGTTCATAACGGACATGTTTTTATTGATGTTTTTGTAACTGAGGATATGGTTGGTCACAGACTTGGAGAATTTTCACCCACAAGAACATTTAGAGGACATGGAGAAATTGTAAAGCGCACAATGGACAAGACCTAACATGAAGAATATGAATAATCAAAAAGAATTCAAAGCAACACAAAAATATTTATTGATGAGCCCCAGGAAAGTAAGACTTGTTGTTGGGGTAATCAAGAAAATGAAGCCGGCGGAAGCCGTTGAAAAATTGCCTTTTGTACAAAAAAGGGCAGCGGGGGACTTGGGTAAAGTGATCAAAAGCGCGATTGCCGCAGCTAAAGTTCAAGGAGTTTCTGATACGGATTTGGTTTTCAAAGAAATTCAAATCGGTGAAGGGCCCCGTCTCAAAAGAGGCAAACCCGTCAGCCGCGGTATGTGGCATCCCTTCAAAAGAAGAATGAGCCATATCAGGGTCGTGTTAACGACCGTAGAAAAACCAGTTGTTGTCGAAAAGACAGAAAAAATTGAGGTAAAAGAGAAAGGAGAAAAAAATGGGGCAAAAAGTTAACCCAACCGGTTTTAGAATTGGCACATTTCTTCCTTGGAAATCAAGGTGGTTTGCTGATAACAACAGCTTTAAACAGTTTTTGATTGAGGATATCAGGATAAGAAAAGAACTGACTAAAAAGCTTAAACTCGCCGGAATTACAGGAGTTGAAATTGAAAGGTCGCCAAAAAGTATTGTTGTTACGATTACAGTAAGCCGTCCGGGTGTTGTAATTGGTAGAGGGGGAACCGGAATAGAAGATGTTAAAAAATATATTTTAGGAATCATGAGTGATGTCAGGAAAAAGACGGTTAAAGATCTTAAAATTGATATCCGAATCAATGAGGTTAAAAGTCCCGAACTTTCGGCATATTTGGTTGCAGAAAGAATTGTTAGCGAGTTGGAGAGAAGAATTCCTCACAGACGTGCAGTTCAAAAAGCAATCGAGAGAGTTATGGCGTCAGGAGCCCTGGGAATAAAAGTGGTTTTGGCAGGCCGTATAAATGGTGCCGAAATATCCCGTGTCGAGAAATTTCATCAAGGATCGGTTCCGTCCCAGACTTTGCGCGAGAATATAGACTATGCTCAAGTTCCGGCACTTTTGAAAAGAGGATATGTGGGAGTTAAGGTGTGGATACATAAAAAGACTGAAGTCTAATCAAGAAAATGTTGCAACCAAAAAGAAGAAAATACATAAAAGATTTTAGAGGTAGACGTAGAGGGGCTGCTACCCGTGGAAATTCGATTTCATTCGGAGACTATGCAATGAAAGCGCAAGAAGTTGCTTGGATAACTTCTGCTCAAATTGAGTCAGCCAGAAGAACGATTACACATTCTTTGAAAAGAGGCGGAAGAGTTTGGGTCAGAGTTTTTCCGGATAAACCAATCACAAGTCGCCCTGCAGGAAAAAGAATGGGTGGAGGAAAAGGAGATATCTCAACCTATGTTGCGGTTGTTAAACCAGGATTTATCCTTTTTGAGGTTGCAGGTGCCGAAGAAGGGGCAATTAGGGAAGCATTTAGAAAAGCTTCCGCAAAGCTACCTATCGACATAAAAGTAGTCAGCAGGGAGGGAAAATAAGCAAAGCTTATTTCGGACAAAACAATGAAAAGAAAAGAATTTAACGATTTAAGAGGAAAAAACATACAGGAGTTGGGGAAAATTGCTTTGGAAAAAAAGCTTGAAGCAGAAAAAGCAAAAATGAAGATGCTTGGTGGAAAAGAGAAAAATTTGAAAGTGCGCAAGAATTTAGCTAAGGAAATTGCTAAAATACTAACCCTGGTTCGTGAAAAAGAAATAATTGAGAGTTTGCAGCTAAAATCCTCACCCTCCGAGATTTCGGATGGACAGGAGAAAAAAACTAAATAACTATAAAATATTATGAAAATTTTTAACGGTAAAGTAATCGGAGTCAAACAGGCAAAGACTGCAACTGTTGCCGTGGAGAGAATGAAAATACACCCGATTTATAAAAAGAGGTTTGTAAGGTCAACTAAATATCAAGTTCATGATGAAATTGGCGTTAAAGTGGGAGATGTTGTGAAGTTTGCGGACAGCAAACCTTACTCTAAATCTAAAAAATGGAAAATTGTGCAGGTGGTTGGTGATAAAAAGGAGGCTAAAAAATAAGCAAATCTTATTTATGACAAAACAATGGTACAACTAAGAACAATGTTGATTCCGGCAGACAATAGCGGTGCTAAGCGAATAATGATTATTGGCGTTCCCGGTAGAGTGGGTAAATTTGCCACTTTGGGAGATGTGGTTCTTGGGGTTGTAAAAGACGCGGATCCGGCAGGGGTTGTCGCCGACCACGAGAAAGTCAAAGTTCTCATAGTCAGAACCCACAAAGAAGTTAGAAGAAAAGACGGAAGTTATGTCAGATTTGATGATAATGCAGGTGTTGTAATTGATAAACAGGGACTTCCCAGAGGGACCAGAATTTTAGGACCTATTGCAAGGGAAGTTAAAGAGGCAGGCTACAATAAAATAGCATCGCTTGCCCGCGAAGTAGTATAAGCAAAGCTTGCAACTTAAGAAGTTGTAAATAAAAATATGTTGAAATTTAAAAAAGGAGATACAGTCAAAATAACAGCAGGAAAAGACAAAGGAAGAGAAGGTAAAATTGAAAAAATTCTGTCCAGCGAATTAAAAGCCTTGATTCCCGGAGTTAACCTTTACAAAAAACACGTTAAGGGGTTTGGCGATGTAAAAGGTGGAATTTATGATATTCCAAGACCATTAGGTTTTGGTAAAATTGCCGTTGTTTGTCCTAAATGTAAAAAAATGACAAGAGTAGGATTTAAATTTGCAGGCGAAGAAAAGGTTAGAACATGCAAAAAATGCGGAAAGGAAATGGACACAAAATGATAACAAGATTACAGGAAAAATACGAAAAAGAGGTTAAGAATGTTTTAGCCAAGGAGTTTGGAACCAAAAATACGTTCGCAATTCCGAAAGTTGAAAAAGTTGTTATTAATATAGGAATAGGAAATCTTTCAAAAAACCAGCAACAAACAGATGCTTTGAAAAAAGATTTGGCGACGATTACAGGACAAGCCCCATCGGTTCGTAACGCAAAAGTGTCAATTGCCTCCTTCTCGCTTCGCGCAGGAATGCCGGTAGGCCTTAGTGTAACCTTAAGAGGTGGACGAATGTACTCTTTCTTAGACAGGCTTTTTTCGATAGTTTTGCCCCGTCTGAGGGACTTTAGAGGAGTGTCTTTAAAGTCCTTTGATGAAATGGGAAACTACACTCTGGGACTGGAGGAACATACGGTGTTTCCTGAAATAGATTCGACCAAAAGTGCAAGTGCCCATGGATTTGAAGTTACAATTGTTACGACTGCCAAAGACAAGGAACAATCAAAAAGGTTATTAGAGTTAATGGGTATGCCGTTCCAAAAAGATTGATAGTTTTAAATTAAATAAAAATATGTCAACGACAGCAAAAGAAGTTAGAGAAACAAAAAAATTAAAGTTTAAGGTAAGATATCACAACAGGTGTCAAATCTGCGGAAGGTCACGTGGCTATATGCGCAGGTTTGGTCTTTGCAGACTTTGTTTCAGAGAACATGCCCTGAGAGGAGAAATCCCGGGAGTTAGAAAGGCGTCCTGGTAAACCTGGCAAAAAAATGAAAATAAAACAAACAGTAACAAACTATTCTGTAGGAGACTTTTTGATTAGAATCAAAAATGTCGCAATGGCAAAAAATAAGGAAGTAACGGTTACCTCCAATAATCAAATAGTTGCCGTTGCGGAAGCTCTTAAGAAAATGGGGTTTTTGGATGAAGTAAAAAAGGAAAAAGGAATTTTGACTGCAAGGCTAACTTTTAAAGACAAGAGACCAAGACTGATGGACATAAAACTCATTTCAAAACCCGGTCTTAGGGTTTATATGGGAGTTGACGAACTTGAGAAAAAAAAGAGTCCTTCCGTTCTTTTGGTTTCGACACCAAAAGGAGTGGTTTCGTCTTTGAAAGCAATTAAAGATAGGGTCGGGGGAGAAGTAATCGCAGAGATTTGGTAACTATAAAATAAATATATGAGCAAGATAGGAAAACAACCAGTTATTATACCGAGCGGAGTCACTGTTGGTGTTGATGGACATACGGTTATCATTACCGGTCCAAAAGGAACATTGAAGAAGCATTTTGCTGCCGAGATTGCGGTAGAGGTAAACGATGGAAAGGTAATTGTAAGTGCCAAGGGTTCGGGAAAATATGTGATGTCCCTCTTTGGAACAACAAGGGCACTTATCAATAATGATGTGATTGGGGTTTCCACGGGTTGGAGTAAAAAATTGGAACTTGTCGGAACAGGATTTAAAGCAGAGCTTGTCGGACGCGATTTATCCTTAACTGTGGGATATTCCCATTCTATTAAAATTAACGCCCCCGAAGGGATTACTTTTAAAGTTGAAAAGACAATAATTACCGTTGACGGATTTGACAGAGAACTTGTTGGCCAGGTTGCTGCCAATATAAGAGCAGTGAGGCCGCCGGAGCCATATAAAGGAAAAGGTATTAAATATATAGATGAGGTGATAAGGAGAAAAGCCGGTAAGGCTGCTGCAGCTAAAGCAGGTCCTGCCGCCTAATATTATGAGTAATTTACAATTAAAAACAAAAAGATACGTTCAGAGGAAAGCAAGAGTCCGTGCAAGAATTACGGGGACGTCTAAAAGGCCGAGATTTTCGGTTTTCCGTTCCAATGCGCACATTTATGGACAAATTATTAATGATGAGAAGAGTATTACTTTAGTTTCTTCATCTGACTTGACCGTCAAAGGAAAAACTAAGGAGACCAAGATTCAAATTGCTGAAAACGTCGGAGAAGATTTGGCAAAAAAGGCAATCGCCAAAAAGATTAAAAGTGTGGTTTTTGACAGAAACGGATTTAGATTCCATGGTAGAGTTAAGGCGTTGGCGGAAGGAGCCAGAAAAGGAGGACTAGAATTTTAAAATGGGAAACTTTAATAGAGGAAGAAGAAGTAATTACGAAGGAGCACCTAAAGAGTTTGAGGAAACGGTGGTTCAAATCAACAGGATTTCCAAAAAGACCAAAGGTGGAAACCAAATAAGGTTTTCTGCTCTAGTTGTTGTTGGAGACCGAAAAGGAAAAGTTGGAGTAGGACTTGCCAAAGCAACAGATGTCAGGAACGCCATTAGAAAAGCAATAGAGGCAGCAAAAAGAAAGCTGATTCTGGTTCCACTTGTCGGCACAACCGTTCCTTATTCCGTTAGTGAAAAGTTCTCGGCAGCCAAGGTGCTTCTCAAGCCGGCTCCCCCCGGATCCGGTATTATTGCAGGAGGCCCAATGAGAGTTGTTCTTGAGGCGGCTGGAATCAGAGACGCAGTCGGAAAGATTTTGGGAACAAAAAATAAAATTTCAAATGTTTATGCGACGCTTAAAGCACTGGAAACAATTTCAGGAATAGTTAACATTAAAAGAAAATAATATGGCAAATTTACCAAAAGTAATACAAAAATCTAAAAAAAGAGTCGGTAGGGGAATGGGAAGCGGAAAAGGATCTCATACCACGGGGCGTGGTCAAAAAGGACAAAAAAGCAGAGGCACAATCGGAGTGCTTTTTGAGGGAATGAAAATGAGGAAATCTCTACTTAAAAGACTTCCTTTAATGCGCGGTAAAGGCAAGTTCCATGCAAAAGCACGACCAGAAATAGTTAACTATAAAAGGCTTGAAAAGCTTGTTGATGGAACAGAAATTACACTTGAGAAACTTATCAAATTGGGTGTGGTAAACGGAAAGTTGGCAAAAATTAACGGAGTAAAAGTTTTGAGTGTTGGTAAAAACCCAAAGAAATTTAAGTTCTCAGTCCCTACCTCAGGAAAGGTTATTGCTGTTACCGCCGCCCCCAAAAAACCCTCCAAAGAATAACTCAAAATTTAGCTATAGTCCTGAGCGTAGTCGAAGGAAAAAGGAAGCCAAAGCCGCGAGTTTTGTGAAATCCTCCAACTGCCAGTAAACACAGCTGTTTTTAGGATCATTTTTGGGATATAATCGTGAATACGTATGTTTAAGTCAATTGCTCAATTTTTTGTAAAAGCCGCCAAAACCCGTTCTATCAGGAAAAAATTAATTATAACGGGGATAATACTTGTTGTTTTTAGGCTCGCGGCTCACATTCCCGCTGCCGGAATTGATAGAGATACTCTTTCGGCACTTTTCTTGGGAAGCCCGCTTTTGTCGCTTCTGGATGTTTTTTCAGGTGGAACTTTAGCCAACTTTTCAATTTTGGCTCTGGGATTGAACCCCTACATTAATGCCTCGATTATTTTTCAGCTTTTGGGCTATGTTGTTCCGTCAATTGCTGAACTTCAAAAAGAGGGCGAATACGGTCAGGAAAAAATAAACCAGTATACCCGTCTTGTAACAATACCCCTGGCAGCTGTTCAAGCATTTGGTATGTATGCCCTTCTTAAGGGGCAAAATATTATTACAGGATTAAGTCCAATTGATCTTTTTTCCTTGGTTATAACGATGACAGCAGGTACTATCTTTGCTGTTTGGCTCGGGGAACTGATTACTGAGTACGGCTTCAAAAACGGAGTCTCTATACTTATTTTTGTCGGTATTATTGCCAGACTCCCCGTGATTCTAAGCCAGTCGGCAAGTATTTTTCAGTCGCAAGATATTTTCAAAATGATTATATTTTTCGCGGTACTAGTCCTAATCGTCGGCCTTGTTGTCTTTGTTGGCGAAGCGACCCGTCAAATTCCGATACATTATGCAAAAAGAAGAACGGAATCCGGACTCGCGGCATCTTCCTATCTTCCAATAAGACTTAATCAGGCGGGAGTTATCCCTATTATTTTTGCCGTATCTTTAGTGCTTATACCTTCGATGGTAGGACAATTTTTGTCAAATGCCTCCAACATACAAATTGCCGGCATTGCCAGAACAATGAGTACGGCATTTAGTCCTCAATCGGTTCTTTATAATGTCGTTTATTTCTTCTTGGTTTTTGGATTTACATATTTTTATACAGCAGTTGTTTTTAACCCTGAAAAAATTTCTGAAGATTTACAAAAAGGCGGCGGTTTTATTCCGGGAATAAGGCCGGGGAAAGAAACTGAAAAATATCTATCTCACATTCTTTCAAGAATTACCGTTGTGGGAGGAGCATTTTTGGGACTTATTGCGGTGCTCCCCTCCCTTTTCCAGAACTTTGTCGGTGCTTCAAATATGGCAATAGGAGGGACAAGTATTTTGATCGTTGTCTCTGTTGTTCTGGAGATTGTTCGTGAAATAGAAGGTGAACTGGTAATGGAAAGATATGAGGGGTTTATTTAATATGAATATTGTTTTACTTGGCTCTCCCGCTTCAGGAAAAGGTACTCAGGCCGAAATTTTGTCTGAAAAGTTTAATCTTTTTCATCTCTCGACGGGAGACGTTGCCAGGAAGCTAGCAGAAACTGACCCGAGAATTAAAGAAATTATCAATTCGGGAAAATTAATTCCCCCGGAAGAAATAACGATGCATGTGTTGGATTTTTTGGAAGACAAAAAACCCGACCTTAGAGACATTCTCTTTGAAGGTTTTCCGAGATTTGTATCTCAATATGAAGCTTTAGACAATTTTCTGAAAAGCAAGGGGGATGACATTGACGTTGTAATTTCTTTAGAGGTTCCAATGGACATGGCAGTTAAAAGAATTTCAGCAAGGTGGATGTGCAGCGGCTGCGGTGAAATTTTTAATACAGAGTCAAAACCTCCAAAAAGCTTCGGAGTTTGCGACAAATGCGGTGGCACACTTGTCCAGCGGGATGACGATAAACCTGAAGCAGTCAAAACAAGATTTGAACATTACGTTCAAAATACAAAAGAGTTAATTGATTATATAGACACCAAAGGGAATCTTACAAAAGTGAACGGAGATCGTCCCATTGAGGAAATCGCGAAAGATTTAGAAGAAATAGTTCGGAAGGCGAAAGAAAATGATCAAAATTAAATCTCCAGGAGAAATTCAAATTATAAGTGAGGGGGGTATCAGGCTTGGTAGAATTAAGAAAGCGTTGGCCACTGCGGTTAAGCCGGGTGTAACGGCTCTTGATATCGAAAACTTGGCGATGAAGTTAATAAAAGAGGAAGGAGTCGAGCCGTCTTTTGATAAAGAACCCAATTATTACTGGGCGACATGTATAAATATAAACGAAGGGCTGGTGCACGGAATTCCAACCTCCGATGTTATTTTTAAAAACGGTGACATAGTCAGTATTGATGTTGGAGTTTATTACAAGGGTTTTCACACAGATACATCTATTACTGTTGGGGTAAGCCCCGCACCGGAAGTTAAAAAATTTTTAGGTACGGGAGAACTGGCTTTGCAAAAAGCCCTAAAAGAAGTTAAAGAAGGCAACTATATTTATGATATTTCGAATGCAATACAGCAAGTTGTTGAGGGTGCGGGATATTCAACCATAAAAGCGCTTGTCGGACATGGGGTAGGACGCAAACTCCACGAGGATCCGCAAATTCCATGTTTTGTACCCGAAAGGGTTGAGGACAGTCCTATAATCAAAAAGGGAATGGTACTGGCAGTTGAAGTGATGTACGCAGCGGGATCCGACAAAGTTGAGATCTTGGAAGACGGATGGACAATTGCCATGCGTGATGGTAAAATATCAGGACTTTTCGAGGATACAGTTGCCGTAACGGAAAAAGGAGCACAAGTTTTAACGAGATGAAAACCAAGAATGTAGTTGAGGTAGATGGTGCAGTGTCTGCCGCCCTTCCCAACACAATGTTCAGAGTTGAGCTTGTGGATGGCAAAGTCATTTTGGCAACATTGACCGGGAGAATGCGCAGGAATTACACAAGAGTTTTTCCGGGAGATAGGGTAAAAGTCGAAATGACACCTTACGACGAAGGTAGAGGCCGAATAGTATATAAATATTAATACTAAAATATATGAAAGTTTTAAGTTCGATAAAAGCCAGATGTAAGGACTGTAAGATTGTTAGGCGCAAAGGCGTTTTATACGTCATTTGCAAAAATCCCAGGCATAAGCAGCGTCAGGGATGACGAAAACAAGCCAGGATTAATTTCCTATTTATTAAAACATGACAAGAATTGCCGGCATTGATTTACAAGATAACTGGAAAGCAGATTATGCTCTAACTAAAATTAGAGGGTTAGGCTGGACTTTGTCCGAAAAAATCTTAAAAGATTGTGGTATCGATATCAAAAAAAGGGTGTCGGATTTGTCCAGTGAAGAAATTTCAAAAATAAATGCGGAACTTGAAAAATATCAAATAGAAGGCGATATAGCCAGAGTAGTCAGGGAAAACATTCAAAGACTGCAAATAATCGGTTCGTATCGTGGTATGAGGCATGCGAGAGGTCTTCCGGCGAGAGGTCAGAGAACAAGAACAAACGCCCGTACAAAACGAGGAAAAAGAAAGACGGTGGGAGCCTTTAAGAAAGAAATGCTGTCCAAGATGAATACAAACAAAGACGAAAAAGCAAAATAATCATATGACAACTAAAGCTAAAAAAACAATCAATAAGGAAGTCGGTTTGGGTAGAGTTTATATTTCCGCTTCCTTTAACAACACCTTGGTAACCGTCACAAATACCCAAGGAGAGACTTTAGCCTGGGGGTCCTCAGGAGCGTCCGGGTTTAAAGGTACAAGGCGCGCAACACCATTTGCCGCAACAAGTGCGGTTGAAAAAGTGATAAATAAGGTTAAAGATGTGAATGGGGTTAGCGAAGTTGAAATTTATGTTAAAGGTCCCGGTGCGGGACGTGATGCAGCTTTAAGAGCTATAAAGGCTACGGGAGTTAAAATTTCCTTGATTGCAGATATTACACCGGTTCCACATAACGGACCAAGACCGAAGAAGAAACGTAGGGTTTAAAATTTAAAAATATATGGCAAAATACGTCGGACCAAAAGACAGATTAAGCAGGCGCGAAGCATTTGATATTTTCAGTGCAGGCGCGAAGTTAACGAGACTTAATGTTCCTCCTGGAGTTCATGGACCAAAGGGAACAGGGGGCTCTTCTCAATATGGTAAACAACTTCGTGAGAAACAAAAGGTTAAGAGAATTTATGGCATTTTGGAGAAGCAGTTTAGAAGATACGTCAATGAAGCCTCTAAATCCAGAGGAAATACCGGAGAGGCACTCTTGGTTAGCCTTGAAAGACGTCTCGATAATACCGTTTTTAGATTGGGCTTTACTCCCAGTAGGCCGGCAGCCAGACAAATCGTTTCTCATAGGCATGTTTTAGTGAATGGCCAGAAAGTAAATATACCTTCATTTAGCTTGAAGGTTGGAGATGTTGTTACACTGGATGCCAAAGCCTCAAGTATACCTGAGGTTAAAAATGCTTTTGATCAAAAAGACCTAAAAGTCCCGTCCTGGCTTGAAAGAAAGGCACTTGTCGGCAAGGTTTCATCGTACCCGAAGCGTGAGGATATAACTGAGTCGATAAGCGAGCAGGATATAGTTGAGTTCTATTCCAGATAAGCGAAGCTTGACTGGAAATGAATTTGATGAATACTCGAGGTAACACCGAGAGATGAGTCTGACGAATATTCCAATAAGCCTGGAAAGGAGTATGGTGACTATTCCAGGTAATTCCAGAGAGGGGCAGTGTCCCATTCAATGGGTCCAGAAGATCGTGTTGAAATCAGCTTGAGGGTAGGATATAATACCTACATTCGTTATAACGATAAATATGAACGAACCAACTTTTGAAATAAAGGAAGAAAAGAAAGAAACCAATTACGGCAGATTTGCCATCACCCCCCTCGAACAGGGATATGGGCTTACTATTGGCAATGCATTAAGAAGGGTTCTTTTAGTGTCTCTTCAGGGCATGGCAATCACCTCCGTCAAAATTGCCGGCGTTAAGCATCAATTTTCTACTTTGTCAGGAATGAAGGAGGATACAGTCGAATTCATCCTTAACCTCAAAAAAGTCAGATTCTCGGGAAGCACAGATAAATCAGTTAAGGCAACTTTGGAAGTGAACAAAGCCGGCGAATTTACAGCCAAGGAAATTAAAGTTGGCGGGGGAATCGAAGTTGCAAACCCCGATCTTGTTTTAGGCACTCTTAATAAAGGCTCAAAACTTTCAGCCGAAATAACAATTGAAAGCGGTTTTGGTTTTTCGCCCGCAGAGGATAGGCCATCTGACACGATCGGCCTTATCCCGGTTGACGCATCTTTTTCGCCCGTAAAAAGAGTAAGTTATAAAATTGAAGAAACTCGTGTCGGTAGACTGACAAATTACGATAAACTTATTTTGGAAATTTGGACCGATGGGACAATTGAAGCTGGCAGTGCAATTACAGATTCGGCAAAAACATTGATGAGTTACTTTGCCCAAATCGTTAATCCTAGAGTAGTAGAAAAACAAGAAGAAGCCCCCAAGGATGAGTTGGGACTCACCGGTAAACTTTCAGTTGAAGAGATTGGACTTCCAACAAGAGTAGCCAATGCTTTGATTAAGGCAGGTTTTGAAACAGTTGAACAGCTTGCTCATGCAAAGAAAGAAGATTTGGTAAAAGTCAGAAACCTCGGTGAAAAATCCCTCAAAATTGTAGCTGCAGCACTCGGAACAAAAGGTGTCGAGTTCCTCGCAATTAAGTAAAACCTATGAACAAGAAAGTGTTCGGAAGAAAACTTTCCCGATCTCGTCCGGCTAGAGAAGCCCTGTTTGCCTCTTTAGCGAAGGCCTTGATCATGAATGGGAAAATAGTAACCACCCGTGCAAAAGCAAAGGCGGTTATAGGGAGCGTGGAAAAAATGGTAACTCTTTCTAAAAAGGGAAACCTTGCATCAAGGAGAAAAGTTTTGGGAAAGTTGGACAACAAAAGAGAAGCAACGGAAGTTCTTTTTAAAAACATTGCCAAAGCTTTTTCTGGGAAAAACTCAGGTTTTGTAAGGTCGATTTCTCTTCCAAGAAGAGTTGGGGATAATGCACAAATGGTAAGATTGGAATGGACAGAGAAGATCGAATACGACGCAAAATTGAAAGAGGAAAAAAAGTCTAAGAAAGCAGAAAAAAAAGAGGAAAAGAAAGAAACTAAAAAAGTCATCAAAAAAGAAGAAAAATGAAAACATTTCAACCGACACCAAAAGATATTAAAAGAAAATGGCATTTAGTTGATGCCAAAGACGAAATCCTGGGAAGACTTGCAACTAAAGTCGCAGAATTTTTGACCGGTAAGGGAAAAACAACGTTTAGCCGCCATATGGATACGGGGGATTATGTTGTTGTAATTAATGCAGAAAAAATAATGGTTTCCGGCAGGAAAGCATCACAGAAAGTTTACAGAACTCATTCGGGTTATCCCTCAGGATTTAAAGAAAAATCCTATGACATGGTAATGAGATCACATCCTGAAAGAATAATCGAGCACGCGGTTTCCGGCATGATCCCCGATAATCGTTTAAAAAGTGATAGGATGTTAAGACTTAAGGTAGTAGTCGGAGATAAAAACCCATATGAGGCAGAATTTAACAAACAAAAATGACAAAAATTAAAAAAATTGGTTACATATTTGCAATCGGGAGAAGGAAAGAAAGCTCCGCCCGCATCAGGCTCTATCGTGGAAAAGGGGAAAACACAGTCAATGGAATGTCTGCCTCAAAGTATTTTCCGGGAGAGCTCAATGCAAAAGTAATTGCTAAACCATTTGGAGCTACAGAGACATCCGACAAATATTATTTTTCGGCAAAGGTTGCAGGGGGCGGAAAAGAAGGACAGCTGAATGCCCTTACTTTGGGAATTTCCAGAGGTCTTGTAAAAGTTGCGCCTGATAAAAATAAAATTATTTTGAAGAAATTGAATCTTTTAACCAGAGACTCCAGGGAGAGACAAAGAAGGATGGTTGGTAAGGGCGGAAAAGCCAGACGCGCCAAGCAAAGTCCGAAGCGTTAAAAAACAGTTGAAATTCTGAGCGCTGTCGGAGGACAATTTCCAAAAAAAATAAGCTTCTATACTAAACACGGCTTGCCTCTCGGTATTTTTAATACCTCGTGGTAAAATGGCTTTGAATTACGGGGTGTAGTTCACCGGTAGAATAGGCGCATGGGGTGCGTCTGAACTCGGTCCAATTCCGAGCACCCCGACTAGAATCAATTTTCCCCATTGAATTATTTTAACCGCCGTTGTAAAAGATAGAGACAATGCCAAAATCAAAAAAACCTGAAATTGAAGCTCCGGTTAAGCAGGAAGGAAGCTCCGCAAAACTTCAAGCGATAAGGCTTGCGATGGATCAGATTGAAAAACAATATGGAAAAGGATCCATTATGCGTTTAGGTGGGGATTCCGGCGAAAAATACAAGATTGACGTAATTTCCACGGGTTCATTGGCGGTTGATTTGGCACTGGGTGTTGGAGGGCTTCCCAGAGGCCGTATAGTCGAAATCTACGGGCCTGAAGCCTCAGGGAAGACCACTCTAGCCCTTTCTGTTGTTGCTGAGGCTCAGAAGCACGGTGGACAGTGTGCGTTTGTAGACGCCGAGCACGCGCTTGACCCTGTCCGTGCCGAAATACTTGGAGTTGACCTTGACAACCTTCTTATGTCTCAGCCCGACACAGGTGAGCAAGCTTTGGAAATTACGGAAACTTTAATCAGATCCGGTGCAATCGACGTTGTAGTAGTTGATTCTGTTGCAGCCCTTGTACCGAGGGCGGAACTTGAAGGGGAAATGGGAGATGCTGTCATGGGAATGCAGGCTCGCCTTATGTCTCAAGCGTTAAGAAAACTAACAGGGGCAATTTCCAAAAGTAAAACCGTTCTAATATTTACCAACCAGCTTAGACAAAAAATCGGAGTTATGTTTGGTAATCCGGAAACAACTCCGGGAGGATTGGCTCTTAAATTCTATTCATCCGTGAGAATTGATCTTAGAAGAATAGAGGTTCTTAAAGATGGGGAGAAAGTGATCGGTTCAAGACATCGTGCTCGCATTGTCAAAAACAAAGTCGCACCCCCGCTTCGCGTTGCCGAGTTTGACATAATGGAGTCTGAAGGAATCAGTAGAGGCGGAGGAATTTTGGATGTGGGACTTGAACTTGGGATTATTGGTAAAAGCGGTTCATTCTTTAATTATGAAGACAAACCCATCGCTCAAGGTAAGGAAGCCGCCAAACTTTATTTGAGAGATAACCCCAAGATTGCGGACGAAATCGACAAAAAAATCCGCGATATAGTAGCTTCAGGGAAAAAACTGCCAAAAGAAATTGGAGAAGAAAAGGAAGACTGATCTTTCGGCATATGCCAACTGTTACCCTGCTTAAGCCTCAAAAAAACGGCAAAAGAGTCAACGTCTATCTTGACGGAGTCTTCAGTTTCGGAATTGATCTTGATAATCTTGTTTTATCTCATATTAAAATAGGCACGGAGTTGACGGACGACGAAGTTAAAAAAATAATCAGGAAAGCTGAATTTCAAAAAACCCTAGACAAACTTCTCAGATTTACGATGCTCAGGCCCAGAAGCGAAAAGGAGATAAACAACTACTTGAAAAGGAAAAAAGTTCATGAAAGTTTACACGAGAGTTTATTTGAAAAATTAAAACATCTTGAGCTTTTGGATGATGTTAAGTTTGCAAAATGGTGGGTTGAACAAAGACTGGCTTTCAAGAAGATCTCTGTCAAAGTTTTGAAACTGGAACTTGGCGGTAAGGGAATCAGCAGAAATGTTATTGATGATATTTTGGAAGAAGCTCCAATTGACGAGGAAAAAATGGCAAGAGAACTTTTGGAAAAAAGAGCCTATAAATGGGATAAAATGGACTCTAAAATTGCCAAACAAAAAAAGTTTCAATATTTGGCAGGAAAGGGATTCAGTTGGGATGTCATTGAAAAAGTGGTTATAAAAAGATAACCGTAGCTTGCCACTCCCAGGACCTCGTGGTAAAATATACCCAGAGTCAAAGATATGAGCAAGAAAGCAATAAATACGGCTTCTTCGTTCGTTATACACCTTGTCTAAGGTGTATTCTTCTTTGTCTCGCAAAATATGAATACGCGCGATGAATATATTGAAAAATTAAGCAAGATTGCGAAAATGACCCCTGATGAGGCCAAAAGAGTCCTTCTTGATGAAGTTCAAAAAGACTTAACCGGTGAAATTGCCAAGAAAATTAGGGCTGCCGAAGAGAAAATTAAGGAAGAAGCCCATGACAAAGCGGAAGAAATCCTAATAGATGCCATGAAGCATGGGGCAACCGAATATACAGCCGAGTACACAGTTTCTTCGGTAAAAGTTCCCAACGAGGATGTTAAGGGCAGAATCATCGGTGCCGGGGGTAGGAACATTAGAACTTTTGAAAAAGAAGCCGGGGTTGAAATTGAAATCGACGAAACAGACGAAATCAGACTTTCATCGTTTGACTCTGTAAGACGCGAAATTGCCAGGCGAGCCCTGGATATTTTGATTAAAGATGCCCGAATTCAGCCGTCAAGGATCGAAGAAGTAATACGTCAAGTGAAAACCGAGATGGAGGAAGTTCTTCTCGAGGAGGGAAAGAAAGTTACACATGAATGTGGGGTTTATAATTTACCCGTCGAACTTATGCGTATGATTGGTCGTTTTAGGTTTAGAACTTCTTATGGTCAAAATCTCGGAATTCACACTATTGAAGAAACCAGGATGGGAGTTGCTATCGCAAATGAAATTGGGGCAAATGCTGACGTGGTAAGACTTGGATGTTTACTCCACGATATTGGAAAAGTTATTACAAATGAAGAAGGAAACCATATTGAACTTGGTGTGAATTTACTTAAAAAATATGGAATTCCCAAAGAAGTCATAGCTTGTGTGGCGGAACATCATGAAGACAGGCCTTTTTCCAGCAATGAAAGTGTAATTGTTTGGATGGCGGACGCCATCTCCGGAAGCAGGCCCGGTGCCCGCTACGAGCCGCACGAAGATTATGTTAAAAGAATGAGCACAATAGAGGAAGTTGCAAAAGGTTTTCCCGGAGTGGATGTTGCCTTTGCATTTCAAGCAGGTCGTGATGTCCGTGTAATTGTTAATCCGGATGAGGTCGATGACGATAAACTGACCGTATTGGCGCATGATATTGCCAGAAAACTGGAAAAAGAAGCAGAATACGCGGGACAAATCAAGGTTTCCGTCATCCGCGAGGTCAGGGCCACCGAGACGACTTCGGCAAAATAAAACACTTTTCTTGACATTTTGTAAATCTTGCCGTATTCTTGAGGCAATATGACAAAAGCAGAACTTCTTGATCAGGTTGCCAGAAAGGCGCACTTAACCAAAAAAGCGGCAGAAGAGGCAATTGATGTTTTTTTGGATGAGGTCGGCAGAGTTCTTAGTAAAGGTGAAAAAGTTGTTCTTTCCGGATTTGGAACTTTTAGGGTGATTTCGATGAAAGGTAAAACCGTTAAAATTCCAAAAACAGAAAAGTTGGTTACGATCAAGACCCACAGACTTCCAAGGTTTACTCCGGGTAAAAAACTCAAAAGACAAGTCTCCCGATAATTATTAATTTATAATTATTCGATGGTATACTCTAGCTATGGACAGAGCCATAATTGTCGATGGTTTGGTAAAGGATTTTGAAGTTACGGAAAGGGAACCGGGACTGACAGGTGCTTTTAAATCCCTTATTTCTCCCAAGAAAAAAATTATCAATGCACTTAAGGGAGTTTCTTTTGCAATTCAACCGGGTGAGCTTGTTGGTTTTATAGGACCAAACGGTGCAGGGAAGACTACAACATTAAAAACACTTTCAGGTCTTTTATATCCGACAGCCGGTTTTGTAGAAGTTTTGGAATTTGATCCCTGGAAGAGAAATCCTGAGTTTTTAAAACAAATCTCTCTTGTGATGGGGCAGAAAAACCAGCTTTGGTGGGATCTTCCCGCAATAGAAACCTTTGAACTAAACCGTGCAATTTATGATATTCCGACGCGTTCATATAATGAAAACTTGAAGGAATTAACGGAACTACTGGACGTCGAGAAACTTCTCAATACGCCTGTCAGGAAACTTTCTTTGGGACAACGCATGAGAATGGAACTGGTTGCTGCCCTCATCCATAAACCCAAAGTTTTATTTTTAGATGAACCAACAATCGGTCTTGATATTATTGCTCAGCAAAAAGTCCGCGATTTTATCTACGATTACAATCGTAAATATAACGCCACGGTTCTTCTGACATCCCACAATATGGGTGATCTTACCAACTTAGCAAGACGCGTAATCATCATCAATGACGGGAAAATTCTTTATGACGGAGCTTTTGAAGATCTGATTATGCAGTATGCCAAAGAAAAAATTATCAAGGCAACCCTTTCCAACGAAAATAATATTTCCAATTTAGAAAAGATCGGAAAAATTAAAAAATTATCCTTTCCTGAAGTGGTTTTTTCCGTTCCGCGTTCGGCTGCAGCTGTTGCCGCTTCGGAACTTTTGCAAAATTTTCCGGTTGATGACCTGACAATCGAAGAAATCCCGATTGAGGAAATTATCAGAAAAGCATTCAAAAGTGAACCGAAAAAATAAGATGCGATGTCACAAGTACCATCTTTCTTGTCACTTAGAAAGGATTCTAGCAAAGCTAGAGAAATGTGATGAAAAAATATTTGCAGATCTTCAAGATTTCCTTTGAGGAGGAATTTGCCTACAGATTAAATTTCATTCTTTGGAGAATTCGAAACGTCATGCAAATTTTTCTTACCTACTTTATTTGGAGTACTGTTTATTCCGATCCGGCAAAGCAAATTTTTGGCTACGACAGAACAAAAATTTTAACTTACGTATTTGGAATAATGATAGTTAGAGCTTTGGTCCTATCAGCTCGGGCAATGGATGTATCAAATGACGTGGCAAGCGGAAACCTTTCAAATTATCTGACAAAACCGGTGAATTATTTTAAATACTGGTTTACAAGAGACATTTCAAGCAAAGTTTTAAATTTGATTTTCGCTACGATAGAATTTATTTTGCTTTTTTTAGTTTTAAAACCACCCTTTTTGTTTCAAACAAATATTGCCGTAATTTTGGCATTTTTAGTAAGCATAATCTTTGCGGTTATCATATATTTCCTGATTCTTTTTTTGCTTAGCTCAATTCCATTTTGGATTCCGGAGATAGGTTGGGGTTCTCATTTCTTGGTTACAGTGGTAATTGTAGAGGCATTATCAGGTTCGCTTTTCCCGATAAATATTTTGCCCCAGGGGCTGCAGTCGATAATTTTAGCGACCCCTTTTCCATATCTGATTTATTTTCCGGTTGAGGTGTATTTGGGTAATATTAGCGGTTGGGCTCTTTTTGGGGGTTTGATGGTTGCCGCGTCTTGGGTAGGAGTTTTATGGATTTTTCTTAATGTTGTTTGGCAAAAAGGACTAAAAGTTTATCAGTCATTTGGAGGGTAACATTATGTTTAAAAAATATTTTAAAATTTGGTGGATGATGAGCAGAAATTCTTTTTCGGCGGTATTGGGACAAAAACTCGCCCTTTCGATGTTTTTAGTCGGAAAGATTTTTCGGTTTATTTTCTTTTTCCTTTTTTTGTATTTTCTTTTGAAAGGAACCGGAAGTCTGGCTGGCTATTCCGGCAACCAAATTATTTTCTTCTTTTTAACGTTTAGTCTGGTTGATGTAACAACACAGTTTTTGTTTAGAGAAGTTTACAATTTTAGGCCAATGATAATAAAAGGAGATTTTGACTTGGTTTTGGTTAAGCCGCTTAATGCTCTTTTTCGGGTTCTGATGGGAGGGGCTGATGTCATTGATTTAATAACAATTCCACCGCTTGTTATTTTAACAATCGTTTATGGTGTGAGTCTTCAACCGACGATGTCCGGAGTCTTGATTTATTTAATTTTATTAATAAACGGTTTTTTGATTGCCACGGCTTTTCATATAGCAATTCTGGCGTTTGCAATTGTTACCACAGAAGTCGATCACGCAGTAATGATTTACAGAGATTTAACCAATCTGGGAAGGCTCCCTGTAGATATTTACAAAGAACCTATGAAAGGTTTTTTAACATACTTAATACCTGTTGGAATTATGATGACGACTCCGGTAAAAGCCATGATCGGCGGTGTAAGTGTTCTTGGAATAGTAATAGCCTTTTCAGTCGGTATTTTATCGATGTTTTTTTCCTTAAAGTTTTGGAATTTTGCTCTTACAAAGTATACTAGCGCCAGCAGCTAAAAATGAATAAATTATTGGTTGTTTGTGGCCCCACATCAACCGGAAAAACCGGCTTGGCAATTTCTCTTGCTAAAAAATTTAATGGGGAAATAGTTTCTGCCGACTCCCGCCAAGTCTATAAAGGTTTAAATATCGGAACAGGTAAAGATTTACCAAAAGGCGCAAAACTTAAATATTTGTGGATAAAAAGATTTGGTTATTATGAAATTAAGGACGTAAGAATTTGGGGATATGATTTGGCTGATCCAAGACACAGTTTTAGTGTGTCTCAATATTTAAAATTTGCAGAAAGAATTATTGCTGACATAATTAAAAGAGGAAAATTGCCTATACTGGTAGGTGGCACCGGCCTTTACATAAAAGGAGTTATCGACGGGATTTCCACGGCAGAGGTTCCCAAAAGCAGTGCTTTAAGAAAAAGCTTAGAAGATAAGTCTTCGGAAGAGCTTTTTGAAAACCTGGCGCAAATAGATTCAATAAAAGCCGCAGGAATGAATGTTTCTGACAAGAAAAATCCAAGACGTCTAGTTCGTGCGATAGAGATAGCTATGTGGCGGGTGAATCATGGCAGTAAAGAGTCTGAGATAAAAAACAAAAAAATTGATCTTGATGTTTTGCAAATAGGGCTTGCCGCAAATAAAAAATATTTAAACAACAAAATTGAGCAGAGAGTATCGGAGAGATTTAAAGAAAAGCTAAAAAACGAAATAGCAAACTTATTAAAAAACCATGTTGGTTGGGAGATGCAATCAATGAGTTCTATGGGATATGGGGAGTGGCGGGATTTTTTTGAAGGGAAAAAATCGGAAAAGGAAGTAATAGAAACTTGGGAAAAGGAAGAAAAAAAGTATGTAAAAAGACAAATAACCTGGTTTAAAAAGGACGGTAGGATAAAATGGTTTGATATAACTAATAAGGATTACCCCGAAAGTGTGGAAAAAATATTCGAAAAATGGCATAATAGAGCCGATGCTTAGGAAAATTGATATTTCTCACAAAACCATCATCTTTACAGTCCTTTTTCTTTTAGGACTGGGACTTCTCTATTTTATTCGTGAAATAATTTTAGAACTTTTCGTTGCTTTCTTACTGATGACAATTTTGGATCCTTTAGTAAATTTATTTGCCAGACTTAAAATTCACAGAAGCTTATCGGTTATTATTACTTATATTTTGGTTCTTGGAGTTTTTGGAGGGGTTGTTGCCCTGATCACTCCGGCTTTGGTTCAACAAACAACAAATTTTGTCAGTGCGTTTCCAACATACCTTTCAAATATTGGTTTAAATTCCTCTGAAACAGCGGGTATAACTAGCGGAATTTTGAATCAAATAGGGGGTGTTTTGAATTTCACCTTTTCCGTTTTTTCTAATTTTATTTCCGTAATCACTATTTTGGTTTTTGCATTCTATATGCTTATGGGCTATAGCGGCATGAGAGATCAGATAGTTCTTTTGCTGGGTCAGGAAAAGGGGCAGAGGGTAAGCAAGTTAATTATTGCAATTGAGGAAAGACTGGGTAAATGGTCCAGAGGAGAACTGCTTTTAATGCTGGTGGTGGCGATAGGGAATTATTTGGGATACCTCTTACTTAAGATTCCGTTTGCTCTTCCCTTGGCTATTCTGACAGGAATATTTGAGATAGTTCCGGTCCTGGGACCGATTATTTCTGCCGTTCCTGCTGTTCTTATCGGATTCGGAATATCCCCATTAACAGGGGTGGGCGCTGCTGCTGTTGCCTTTTTGGTTAATCAATTGGAAAATTACGTTTTGGTTCCTAAAATAATGCAAAAGTCGGCGGGTGTTTCTCCACTTTTGGTTCTTATTTCAATAACAATTGGGGCAAAGCTGGCAGGGGTCATGGGGGTAATTATTGCAGTTCCTTTCGTAATTATGTTGCAGGTGTTTTTAAAGGAATATCTGGGAAGAGAAAGTTAAACTCCACAAAAAACCACCATTTCTGGTGGTTTTTGTACTCTGAAGATTAGTAAGCGGAGCTTGTTAATCGCTATTCATAAAAATACCCACCTTGCGGTGGGTACCTTTATGCTCTGGAGATTAGTAAGCCAGGTTCTGTTTCTCGATGATCATCCATCTTTTGACGGGCTTACGCCCGCCAAACTGATAAGTTTGTCTGTCAAATGACAAGCTTCGCTTATCTAACGCCCTCGAACCTCGGGACTTGGGAAAGCGCCTCAAACGTCCCTTTCGGAGGTTGCAGCGGGGAGGATTGCCTCTTTTCACTCGTTTCCTTCTACCTTTAGGGTAAAAGAATCGACATAGTTTCTGTGGCTCTCACTGGCCAAACCTAAAATTACTCTTAAGCCCGTCTCCAGCTTACGCTGGACACCCTGCTTTCTGCTGCCTGGACTTTCCTCTGTATTTAGAGCTAGGCTCAAACACAGCGATCATCCTTTCTCCAGAGTGGTTGAAGTATACCACTTTTTGAGCCATTTTTCAGTAAAAACCGACTGAATGTATAGGAGTTAATACTTTGATTTACCACGGTGTGTTTGTACTGAATCTGTGGTATAATGACACGTCTAGCTTATAATTTTGGCCGTTTGGATAAACTTCTAATATTTAAGCTCGATAATATGAACAAACGACTTTTCGTAGCTGGCCTACCCTTTTCAAGCACTCAAGATGAGTTAAGAGATCTTTTTGCTGGTGTGGGGAATGTTGTGTCCGCATCGATTATTACCGATAGAGAAACAGGCAGATCAAAAGGTTTTGGTTTTGTGGAAATGGAAACTTCTGAGGAAGCATCTAGTGCAATTGCCAAACTTAATGACACTGATTTTGGTGGAAGGAAATTGATTGTAGCTGAGGCTAAACCAATGGAGGAAAGGCGCGACAGACCCCAAGGAGGGGGTTTTGGTGGAAGAAGTGGAGGTTTTGGAAAAAGAGAAGATTTCGGAAGACGCGAGGGAGGACGTGGAAATTTTGGTAGGAGTGGAAAGATCGGTCACAGACCGGGAAGAGGGGGATTTAGCAGATGAGCAAGTGTCCACGCTGCGGAAAAGAGAGAGTAATCGTCTCTTCTCACGATGAAATGGTATCTAAATCAAAAATCACCTATACGCAAACTATTTGTCCTGATCCTGAGTGCCAAAAAGTAGTCGAGAAAAATCTTAAAAACGATGAGAAAAAACGGGCTGTGCTTAAAGATGAACAGGAAAAAAGATTGCTTCAAAGGTTGGCTGCTAAAAAAGTTTTAAATATTTCTTAGATTCTTCTATCTAGTATAATATACTCATATGAGACTTCGACTTCGGGGTTTTACTCTGGTTGAGATCTTAATTGTTGTTGCACTTATTGGAGTTTTAATAATATTCTCTCTATTAAATGTACCTACTCAAATTGCAAAAGCCCGGGACGCAGAAAGAAAAGGGGATATTGATGAAATCGGTAAATTCGTTGAAGAATTTTATATTGATACCGGTTGTTACCCTGTCTCAGTACCCGCTTGCGGAAACCCTTTTCGTCTAGGTAACAAAACTTACATTTCAAATCTGCCCTGTGATCCTACAACATCAAATTCATATGTATATGTCAGTGAAATCAATTCTTGTCCCAGCTGGTTCCAACTTTATGGGAATCTGAATTACACAGAAGATAGCATTATAGATACACTTGGTTGTCGAAACGGCTGTGGACCAAAGTGTCAATTTAATTATGGGACAGCCAGTTCAAATGTAAGATTAAACCCGTTTTGCCAAGATACTCCAGCCCAACAACCTTCCAATCTTCAATATGTTTGTGCTCCGGGAGGGGGATGTGAAGCATTTATGTTTCCTGAACTTTCAGGTTGTCCGGATATTTATTTAAACGATTCAACTTGTCAAGATCAGTGTAGTGACCCTAAAAACAGGTGTCATGATTCGAGAGGAAAAACAAATTAAATTATCTTCATCTTTTAGATATTCTGAAATTGTATTATATTTTAATTAGTCGATATGCTTTCAAAAATTGTCTCCGGTGCTGTCTGTGGGCTAAACGCGGTTCTTATCGATGTTGAAGTTGATGTTGCCACTCAAGGACTGCCAAGCTTTACCATTGTTGGTCTTCCGGATAAAGCGGTCGAAGAGTCAAAAGAGAGAGTCAGATCAGCAATAAAAAATAGCGGTGCCGACTTTCCCATTACCCGAATTACAGTCAACTTGGCACCTGCAGATCTACCTAAGATGGGCCCTGCATATGATTTACCAATTGCTCTTGGAATATTAATTGCGTCTGGCCAGATTGCACCCGATATTTCTGATTCCATTTTCTTCGGCGAACTTTCACTCGACGGAACGCTAAGGCATACAAATGGAATTTTACCGATGACATATCTTGCCAGAGAGAAAAAAATTAAAAATGTATTTGTCCCGAAAATTAATGAAAAGGAAGCATCGGTTATTTCAGGTGTTGATGTTTACTCTATCGATTCACTTTTATCATTGGTACGATTTTTTAGCAGAACTATAGAGATTTTACCTGCCGCCAAAACTGATCTAAAGAAATTACTTACAAAAAGCGATGCCGAGTTTGATTTTTCGGAGGTTGTCGGTCAGGAACAGGCAAAAAGAGCTCTCGAAATTGCTGCCGCCGGGGGACACAACATTTTTCTGAGGGGCACGCCGGGTTCAGGGAAGACAATGTTGGCAAGAGCACTCCCGGGAATTTTACCGACGCTTACAGAAGACGAATCTTTAGAGGTAACAAAAATCTATTCAATTACGGGAAATTTACCGGAGGGAGAATCAATAATTACAAAACGTTCTTTCAGAAGTCCACACCACACAACCAGCAGAATTGGTTTAATCGGAGGCGGCAGTAATCCCATGCCCGGAGAAATTTCACTGGCCCACCGTGGGGTTCTTTTTTTGGATGAATTTCCGGAATTTCCAAGACATGTTTTAGAAGCTCTCAGACAGCCTTTGGAAGATGGAAAAGTTTCAATATCAAGAGCAAAAGGATCATTTACTTATCCTGCACAATTTTTGCTGATAGCTGCGAGTAATCCCTGTCCGTGTGGATATTTTGGAGACCTAAAAAGAACATGTACATGTCTCCCCGGAATGATTGCAAGATACCAAAAAAGAATTTCGGGCCCAATAATGGACAGAATTGATATCCACGTTGATGTTCCTTCTGTCGAAACACAAAAATTAGTTGATGACAAAGGACAAAAAAGAGAATCCTCACGTCGAATTCAAAGTAGGGTTCAAAATGCACGCAATATGCAACTTAAGAGATTTAAGAAAATGGGAATAAAATCTAACTCAGAAATGACAACCCGTGACGTTAAAAATTTTTGTGAGATAGATGAACCATCAAGAACTATTATGATAAGTGCTGCCGCAACAATGAACCTTTCGGCCAGAAGTTATTTTAAGGTTATAAAAATTGCCAGGACAATTGCGGATCTGGCCGGGGACACTAAAGCCTCCTCAACTCATATTGCAGAGGCGCTTCAATACCGCCCAAAAGTTGAAAATTAGTGTAGAATAACCGTATGAAATTGGTTGTACAAAGGGTTAAGAAAGCAAAAGTCTTGACAGTTTCTGACAATAAAACCATCGGGGAAATCGGAAAAGGACTTTTTGTTTTGGTTGGTTTTAAAAAAGGGGATACGGAAAAAGAAATTAATGTGCTTATTGAAAAACTGGTAAAACTTCGTGTAATGAAAGACGGGGAGAAAAAAATGAATCTTTCAGTCAAAGATACTGGCGGAAGTATTTTGGTCGTTTCTCAATTCACGCTTTATGCGGATACCAAAGGGGGCAATAGACCCAGTTTTATAAATGCGGAAGATCCTGCCAGGGCAAGACAGCTTTACGAATTATTTATCAGGGCATTAAAAGAAAAAGACATTAAGGTTGAAACCGGAAGTTTTGGTGATTATATGCAAATCGAAGCGGTAATGGATGGACCTGTGACAATAATTTATTCAGATTAACCTTTCTTTTCTTAAAAACTCCTCCAGTCTTTTTTTTGAAGTAAACTGTCGGCCGATAGAGACAAATAATCTATTCATATTTGGCCAGTATTTTTTGGGAAGTATCTTGATTAATTCTTTTTCGGTTTGCTCCGGAGTTTTTGTATGTACCCAGCCAAGCAAGTTTGAGATTCTATGTACATGAGTATCAACCGCAATTGCGGGAATCTCAAAAGCTCTATTCAAAACTAAATTTGCAGTTTTTATTCCCACGCCGGGCAGTGTGGTTAATTCCTTTTGGGTTTTCGGGACTTTTCTGCCATAGTTTGTGAGGACAGTCCTTGCAAGCGTCTTGAGGTGCTTTGCTTTCGTTTTGTAAAAACCCACGGGGTAGATTAACCTTTCAATTGCTTTAATTTCTAAGTGATTCAATTTCTCTAAATTGGGGGCGATTTTAAATAAACGCTTTGAAGCTTCCAATGTAACCTCATCTTTTGTTCGGGCAGATAGGAGAGTTGAAACTAAAGTCTTATATGGATCGGAACCAAAAATTTCGAGGGGAACTAAAATGTAATTTTTTCCAAATACCTTGAATACCTTTGCGAAATTCATATTAGTGGGGAACACAAAAGGGGCCGGTCATGCCGGTGCCCTTTTGCTTTAAGTGTTCTAAGATTAAAGGTTATTTATTACCTCCGATCTTGAACATGGTTGTGCCACATACTTCACAAACAGCCTTTGTGGCTTTCTTACCATTCTTCATGGTAACTTCTTGTGCGTCTTTTCCTTCTCTCTTGGCGCGGCACTTTACACAGTACATCATAATTTCTCACCTCCAGTCGTTAGGACAGAATAAATTTGCTCCAGGCTAAGTATATCACCAGCTCCAGAATTAAGATGAGGCTAATGCGAATTAAGCTTCGCACGATACCTTTCTGGTTGGTGGCTGCAGCCTCGGCTTGTGCCAAAGATTCGGCTCTTTTGGCATGCCTACTTGAGGCTAACGTCACATTTTTGCTAAATTTAGTTTCCCTCTTGACATAGACTTTTTTTGTTGGCCTTGGTTCCCAAGAGACCAGGAATCCGTAATGGGGATTTTCTTTATTTTTTCTGGTCCGTATTTCTACCATACCCTTAGTCTATATCTCCTTGACACTAACTTTTCAAGATGTAAAAATGACACAAGCTTGCCGGGAACCTGATGCAAAACTTGAGTATATATATTTATGTAATTTTTGGAGTTTGGCTTTTGGCTTTAAGCTTTTTTTTGTATCGTTTTTTTGCTCTTTATAAAAAGTTAACGAAAGGGATTGAAGTAACCGATATCAAAAAAATTCTGGAGAAAATATTGGTTCGTGGAGACGAAAACACCAAAAACATCAAAGAAATTGTTAAAAGGATCGATGTAATCGATGATAACGACAGACGTCATATTCAGAAAGTTGGACTTGTAAGGTTCAATCCATTTAGTGAACTTGGCGGAGACCATAGTTTTTGCCTGGCCATCCTCGATGACAGAGATACAGGAGTCGTTATTACCGGTCTACATACCAGAGACAGAACAAGAGTCTATATGAAAGACATTAAAAATGGCAAAAGCAGCCTTGAACTCTCCGCAGAGGAAAAGAAAGCAGTTGTTAATGCGCAAAAAAGCAAATAAGTGATAGAATAAAAAATACGTTATTTTTATGGGTAAATTTAGTTTCAAAAATTTGTTCGGATCAAAAAAAAGTGTAGTTATTGCAAGTTTTATTGGTCTTTTCCTGATCTCTGTGGGGATTTCCCTTGCGGTCTTTTATTATGTTTCTCCTCAAGGGGCCTCAAAACTTCTCAGCGGAGTTGGTAAGAAAACTAAAATTAATATAAATCTTCCCAAAACTGAGGAATGTCCAATAAATGGTCAGATGTACACCAAGGCAGAAAGTGAAGTTTGGAGTGAACGACGTCCTGTTACTGCAATGATTGAAAACCATATCGAGGCTAGACCAGAATCCGGCTTATCGCGCGCCGATGTTATTTATGAGGTTGTGGTAGAAGGTGGAATTACCAGATTTATGTCAGTATTTTATTGCGGTGCTGCAGCTGAGGATGTTCAGGTGGCTCCAATTAGGAGTGCCAGGGTTTATTTTATAAATATGGCTGCAGGTTATGGAAAAGATCCTGTTTTTCTGCACCAGGGAGGGGCAAATAATATATGTAGCACTTGTCCGGGTGGTGTTAAGCCAAGCTCCCAAATTGACCCTACAGTTAATACTGTGACACTACTTGAGAAATTAGGTTGGGGCGGTGGTTCAGACGGCAACAACTTTGATGGTGGTTATAATATTGGCTACCCCATTGTTATTCGCAATCAATATCGTCTGGATAGCAATAATGCCTCCGCTTGGGAACACGCGGTCGTTGCCGATCTAGATGAGGTTTGGAAAGAGGCCGGCAAGAGAGGCTACGATTACAAAGACGAGAGTGGCACTGCCTGGACAGAAGGCTTCAGGAAATGGCTTTTCCAAGATGGAAAAGCGGCAACTTCACCGCTAGCCTCTGATATTAAATTTAATTTTTGGGAGAGTATGCCGGGTTATGATGTTGAGTGGAAGTATGATTCTGCTACAAATTCTTACCTAAGGTTTAATGGCGGATCCGCCCATGTTGAATGGGAGTTTGATAAACCCCAGCTTTCCGCGAAAAACGTTGTGATAATGTTTGTAACCGAAAAGGGCCCTGTGGACACGGAACACCATATGTTCTATCAGGTTATTGGAACGGGTAAGGCCTTAATTTTCCAGAATGGCGAGGCGATTCAGGGAACATGGAAAAAGGCATCTGCGCTTGACAGGGAGGTTTTTTATGATACAAATGGGAAAGAGATAAAGATGGTTAGAGGACAGACCTGGATAGAGTTGGTTCCCGCTAAAAACGCGGTAACTTATTAAATTTTAACTGCTCCAAAAAATAGATGGCAAATTTAGCAGACATCATTACTTCAAAGGTAAGAATAAAAATTTTGGAGCTGTTTTTTTCCAATCTTAAAGAGGTTTATCATGTGAGAGGGATTGTCAGGGAAACAGAAGAGGAAATTAATGCTGTGAGACGCGAGCTGACTAAACTTGAAAAAGACGGAGTACTCCGGAAAGAACCCCGCGGCAATAGAATTTATTATTCAATTAGACCCGAATATCCGCTTTTTGGCGATTTAACCTCAGTGGTTGCTAAAACCACAGGTTTGGGCAAAATAATAATTGAGAATAAAAATAAAATTGGAAGAGTTTCTTTTGTAATGTTTTCCGGAAAATTTGTCAGACACAAGGAACACAAAAGGGATGATGACGTCGACATTTTGGTTGTTGGGGAAGTTGTTTTGCCGGAGTTGGCTTCAATAATTAGGGCCGAAGAAACCGGCAGGGGTAAGGAAATTAACTATACAGCGATGAGTAGAGATGAATTTGATTTTAGAAAAAAGAGACGTGACCCGTTTCTTCTGGGAATTCTGTCCGGTAGTCGGGTAATGATAATAGGCGATGAGGAAGACCTCGTAGGTTAATTTTATGTTTTGAAGACCATATGTTGGGAACTCCCCTTAAAAAATTTATATTTATTGTAGTTTTGGCTTTGGCAGCAACTTTTATAAGTTTACCCCAAAGTTTTTCTGTTTTTGGTAAAAAAATAACTCGCCCAAATATAAATATAAATATCGGTAAGTTTTCGCTTCAAAGTGATCTCAAGGTTCATCTGGGTTTGGATTTGGCGGGCGGAAGTCAGCTTGTTTTTGAAGCAGATATGAACAAAGTCCCTGCCGATAAAAAATCCGATGCCCTGACCGGAGTAAGAAATATTATAGAAAACAGAGTAAATATGTTTGGGATTTCAGAATCCACCGTCCAGACATCGAATTTCGAAGGTAAAGATAGAATAATAGTCGAGCTTCCCGGAATTAGTGATACTCAAACCGCAATCAACCTTATTGGCAAGACTGCACAGTTATCTTTTGCGGAAGTTGTAGAGTCGACACCCGCCGGAAGCGCCACCCCGTCCGCAACCCTCGTTCCAACAGACCTAACCGGGGCCGACCTTAAAAATGCCCAGGTTGTTTTTGACGGAAGTACCGGAGTGCCCGCAATTTCGATTCAGTTTAGCGAAGAGGGTGGTAAAAAATTTGCTGAAATCACGGGAAGAAATATAGGAAAGGAGTTGCCGATAATACTGGATAATCAAATCATTTCGGCACCTACTGTTCAGGAACAGATAACCGGCGGAAATGCACAAATATCCGGAAGTTTTACGGTTGATGAGGCAAAAGGGCTGGCAATCCAACTTAATGCCGGGGCGCTCCCCGTCCCCATACAGCTAATTGAGGAAAGAACAATAGAGGCCACGCTTGGGGCTCTGTCGGTAAGGCAAAGTGTCGTAGCGGGTGCAGTCGGACTTTTAATGGTTGGTCTTTTCATGGTTCTGTCGTACGGAAAACTTGGTTTAGTTGCGGATGTTGGGCTTTTTATATTTTCCGTAATTTCACTGGCGCTTTATAAACTGATTCCTATTACATTGACACTTCCCGGAATTGCCGGATTTATGTTATCAATTGGCATGGCGGTTGACAGTAACATTTTAATATTTGAACGATTTAAAGAGGAAAAACTAAAACGAAATATTTCGGATGCACTGGAAGTTTCATTCGGAAGAGCGTGGGACTCTATAAGAGATGCCAATGTTGCAACAATAATTACATCTTTGGTATTAATGAATCCACTGGATTGGTCATTTCTTCAGTCGTCCGGTCCCGTTAGGGGATTTGCCATCACACTACTAATGGGAATAATCATAAGCTTGTTTACTGGAATTTATGTGAGTCGAAATTTATTAAGACTTTTCGTAAAGGAGAAAAAGAAATGAACTGGATGAAATACCGCTGGCTTTATTTACTTCTGTCCGGAAGTTTAATTATTTTTGGAATATTCTCAATGCTTAATTGGGGATTTAATATTGGAGTCGATTTTACCGGCGGGAGTCGTTTGGAATACAGGCTTCCTGACGGAAGTGCAAAAACTTTCAAAGGCGCTTCTGTCGATCAGGTTCAAAAGGAGGAAATCAAAGCAAATCTGGAAAAAGAGGTTGGGGGAATGGTAACCGAGATAAGATTTGAAAATGTGGGTCCTGCAGTTGGGCCGGAAACGATCAAGAAAACAATCTATGCTCTCCTGATTTCGGCTATCGCAATACTTTTATGGATTACCTATCAGTTCAAAAGTATTAAATTTGGTGTTTCGGCAACGCTCGCCACCATACATGACATCTTGGTTGTAATTGGAAGTTTTTCAATTCTTGGGCACTTTTTTGGTGCCGAACTGGATTTTCTTTTTGTAACGGCCGTTCTTACTATTCTTTCATTCTCTGTTCATGACACAATTGTTGTATTTGACAGAATCCGCGAAATGCGGAAGGGCCGGATGGGTGACCCCTCCGAATTTGCAGACGAGGCAATTAGTGAAACAATGGTCAGGTCTATCAATAACTCATTCACAATTATATTTATGCTTTTGGCGTTGATACTTCTGGGTGGAGATACAATTAGATGGTTTGCGGTAGCGCTTCTTATAGGTACGGTTTCCGGAACTTACTCCTCGCCGTTTGTAGCGGTTTCGATTCTCGTTACATGGGATGAACTTTCCAGAAAAATTAAATCCGGGAAAAACACTAAATAATTTTTCTAAGACTTTTTAATTCTTTGAATAATGTTTCTTTGTCATTTTCAACTTTCTTTTCTACGACTTTATCGAATAGCTCACCTAAAATTTTACCTACTACAGGCCCCGGGCTGAGTCCAAGGACTTTCATTACGTCATTTCCGTCGATTTTTAAATCATTAAGAGAAAATGGTTGTTTTTGTACTTCAATTATTCTTTTTTTAAACTCCTCGAGGCGCCAACTGGTTTCGCGGGCGCCGCCGCCAAGTCTGTCTGCAACACGAAGCGCCAGTATATCCTCGACATTTTCTAAGCCCACATTCCGTAAAAATCTTCGTAGGGCTGAGTCGGTTTGTCTTTCGTCAACTGAAAATTGATGCCACCTAATAAGCTTTATAAATTTATCCTTTTCTTTGTTGGAAAATTTAAATCTATCTGCAATGTTTTCGGCTATCTTTGTAGAAACCATTTCATGGTTGTAGAAAGTTATCACTCCCGTACTCAATTTTTTGTAAGTCTGAGGCTTTCCAATATCGTGGATTAAGGTTGCAAATCGGGTTACCGGGTCTTTTGATTTACAGTTTTTTAAGGACATTAAAAGATGATTACCAACATCATAAATATGATGTCTGCCAGGGGATTTCTGCTCGACTCCGAAACATTTTTCCATTTCCGGCAAAATTTCCTGCATAAGTCCGCAATTTTTAAATATAATTACCCCGTCGTATGGATTCGGTGAGGATATAAGTTTGAAAAACTCTTCTTTTACCCTTTCTTTGGCGATTTTATTTATTAATGGTGCATTTTTTTTGATTGCCTCAAAAGTTTTTTCTTCAATTACAAATCCGAGTTCTGCAGCGATTCTTACCGCCCTCATCATTCTTAAAGCATCTTCGGAAAAACGGCTGTCGGGATCGCCCACTGCACGGATTAATTTATTTTTTATATCTCCCTGGCCTTTATACAAATCGACCACTTCAAGATTTTTATTCAGAGCAAGTGAATTAATCGTAAAATCGCGTCGGGACAAATCTTCTTCTAGTGTTTTTCCCCAGGTGATTTTGTCGGGGTGCCTTGCGTCAGAATAGCCTTCTTCAGTTCTGAAAGTTGTAATTTCATGAGGTTTTTCGGGGTCATCGGGATTATCGGTAAAAACCGTGCCAAACTGATTATTGTAAAGTCCTCCGGGGATTATCTTTAAAATCTCTTCGGGGGTGGCATTCGTAGTAAAATCCCAATCGTTCACAAACCTACCCATCAGAGTATCCCGTACGGCTCCGCCGACGATGTAAATTTCATATCCTGCCTGGGTAAACTTTTCCAGAATTTCCTCTACAGATTTTGGCAACTTGATATTTGTCATTATTTGATTATAACAGCTATGGTTTCTTCTGCCGATGAAGTATCATATACTTCTGGTATGAAATGGGAAATATTAAAAAAGGAAAAAGCAGAAAACAGCAGGCAGATAATTAAAACACTTCTAAAAAATCGAGGGATTAAAACAGAGAGAGAAGAGAAAGAATTTTTTCACCCGACGGATCCAGGAAAAATAAAATTGAAAGAATTGGAAATTAGCGATGAATCTGTAAAAAAAGCCATTACCAGAATCAAAAGAGCCAAAAAGAATAAAGAATTTGTGGTTGTTTATGGAGACTATGATGCCGATGGGATTACGGCAACGGCCATAATGTGGGAGGCTTTACATTCTTTTGGACTCGACGTTTTACCGCACATACCCGACAGATTTGAAGAAGGGTATGGCATTAATGCCAAAAGTGTTAATAATTTAAAATTAAGAATTAAAAACTTAAAATTAATTGTTACAGTAGACAACGGCATTGTTGCATATGAAGGTATAAGAAAGGCTAAAGAATTGGGAATAGACGTGATTATTGTTGATCACCATCAAAAAGGGGAAGAGAGAAATCATGCGTTCTCAATTGTTCATTCTACATTGGTTTGTGGCTCTGCACTTACCTGGTTTTTTGTGAAGGAATTATCTAGGGTTCAGGATTTACCGACCGCCGGTTTAGAACTTGCTGCCATTGGAACAATTGCCGATCAGATGCCTCTTATAGGGCCCAACAGGTCAATTGTTAAATATGGACTTGAAGAATTAAATTACACAAAAAGACCCGGACTTATAGCTCTTTTTAAGGAAGCGGGGATAGAAAATGTCGGTGTTTACGAGGTTGGCTACATGATCGCTCCGAGAATAAATGCAATGGGACGCCTTAAACAGGGAATCGAATCATTACGTCTACTTTGCACAAAAAATAAATTAAAAGCTTTTGAGATTGCAAAAAATATTGGAGGTACCAATTCCGAACGACAAAAAATCGTTGAAGAAGTACTCATACTTGCCCGCAAAAGTGTAACCAGTCAAAAAATTATTGTTATAGCAGGAGAAAATTACCATGAAGGAGTAATCGGTTTGGCAGCGGGACGTCTGGTCGAAGAATTTTACCGTCCTGCAATTGTATTTTCCACAAAGGGGGAAATTTCAAAAGCTTCTGCGCGGTCAATCTCCGGATTTAATATTATTGAAGCGATCAGATCTGTAAGTCTTCATTTGGAAGGCGGCGGACATCCAATGGCTGCAGGATTTTCAATTGAAACCGTTAAAATTGAAAAGTTTACAAAGGAAATAAATAAGCTTGCCGATAAATTGCTGACGGATGAATTGCTGCAAAAAAAATTAAGAATCGACATGGAACTTGATTTCAGAGAAATTAACATCGGACTTATTGAACAACTTAAACAATTTGAACCGAGCGGATTGGGAAACCCCGGCGCAACTTTTGTGACGCGCGGCGTCGAAATTATTGGTGCAAAGTCAGTTGGTAGAGAGGCAAGGCACCTCAAGCTGAAATTAAAGCAAGGTGAACATATTTTTGATTCAATATATTTTGGTGGGGGAGAAATTTACCCGGAACTGACTTCCGGATTAAAATTGAACTTAGTATATTCGCCGGAGAAAAATGTTTGGATGGGAAATGAATCTATCCAGCTCAAGATCAAGGATATAGAAATAACCTCCTAAAAACCCGATTACTTGCTTCCGCTGCCGACAAGTCTGCGAGGCGGTCTGCCGTTTTTGTTTGGTATTTCCGGGAAGCCGATTGTTAGTTCCTCATACGTTTGCGGTCCGTAATCCGTAAGATTAAATTTTATGCCAACGGGAGGATTTTCTTCCAGCCTTCCGCATATAACTGCCGGCTTACCACAATCACCGTCTTTGGATAGTGGTGGAGTATGGGGGTCCGGACGTTCCATTCTCCATTTGACGAAGCCGCACTCATTGTAGAGTGGACATTCTTTTGATGTAGCCATATTAGTTTACGGGCAAAATGCCGACTGAGACGGTTATGTTATATTAATTTTACACTGGAATCAAGCGATTATAGATTTCGTGTCCCCTGTGCATTAGAATATGACTATGGAAAGAAGCCTTATTACCGATATAGTAGACAAAGTTGGCCAAAAAGTACGCCTTGAAGGCTGGGCAGATACGATTCGCGATCACGGAAAAATAACCTTTATCGATTTAAGAGACAGAAGCGGAATTATTCAATGTGTCGGCGAGAGCCTCGAGCGTGTCTCTCCTGAATCGGTAATCGAGATAGTGGGTACCATTTCGGAAAGGCCGGAAAAATTGATTAACTCCAAAATTGCCACAGGATCGGTCGAGATTCAGATTGAGTCACTCAAAGTGCTTAGTCCCGCCGCCGAGCTTCCATTTGATATGGGTGGGGAGGATCTGAATGTGGATTTACCGACTCTTTTGGACTACCGCGCGCTAACACTGAGACATAAAAAACAGCAGGCTATTTTCAAAGTTCAAGCCGTGATAATAGATGCTTTCAGGCAGGCGCTCCTTAAAAAAGATTTTATTGAATTTCAGGCCCCCTCCATAATTTCCTCCGTTCCGGAGGGTGGGGCTGAGGTTTTCAAGGTTAAATATTTTGATCACGAAGCCTACCTTTCTCAGAGTCCTCAACTTTATAAATCACTTTTGGTCGGAATTTTTGAGCGCGTTTTTAGCGTAAACCAAATATTCAGAGCCGAACCTTCGGTAACTACACGTCATTTAACAGAGGCAACAAGCCTGGATGCTGAATTTGGTTTTATAGATTCATGGAAAGACGTGCTGGATATGGAAGAATACGTCATCCGCTTTATTTTTTCCGAGGTGGAAAGGAAGTGTTCGAAAGAACTTGCCTTATTTAATGCAACACTGCCGAAAGTTTCGGACAAAATTCCGGTTCTGAAATTGAGAGAGGCTCAGAAAATTATTTACAAAAGAACAGGAAGAGACGTCCGAGACGAAAAAGATCTGGCACCTGAGGACGAGCGCGAAATTTGTAAGTGGTCACTTGAGGAAAAAGGCAGCGATCTTGTCTATATTTCCCATTTTGTAACTCAGAAAAAACCATTTTATGTTTCCCCGGATCCTGAGGATCCGGCTTATGCATTTTCGGTGGATCTTTTGGGTCGGGGTGTTGAGTGGTCAAGCGGAGGCCAAAGACTCAATGATTACAAGGTAATTCTTGAACATGTAAAAGAGTGGGGATTGAAGGAGAAGGATGTAGAGCTCTATTTACAGTCATTTAAATTTGGTGTCCCTCCTTTAGGCGGATTTGCCCTGGGGGCGGAGCGGGTAACAATGCATATATTGGGTCTAAAAAATGTTCGAGAAGCATCGCTTTTTCCCAGAGACATGGAGAGAGTAGATCTTCGATTTTCCGGATGAAGCTCCAAATATGCAAATGAAATTTCATATAAATAAAAACTATTTTTTATATTTTGTTATGATAGTTTTTGTTTTTTTGGCCTCAAGTGCAATGAGTCTTTCAACAACCACTCCCTATCCGCCCAAAAAAATCACACTCACCTTTCTTCCTAAAGAATTTCCGGCAAACCCAATTTTGAGAAGCGGATCTTCTTTTCCGGTTGTCTCTGCCCAAGGTGTAATGGTGGTTGATTTGGGAACCGGGATTAGTCTTTACGAAAAAAATCCTGACGCAAAACTTCTTCCGGCATCGACAACGAAAATAATCACCGCCCTAGTTGCTCTAGATGTATATCCGCTTGATCAAATATTGACTGTACCAAAAGGTGCGGGTGTTGACGGACAAAAAATGGGACTTTATTCCGGAGAACAAATGAGGGTTAAGGATCTTCTCTACGGACTTTTGGTCTATTCTGCAAATGATGCTGCAATGACTTTGGCGGGCAGCTACCCGGGGGGGTATGATGCTTTTGTAGATGCGATGAATATAAAAGCTCGCGATCTCTCTATGGAAAATTCAAAATTCACAAACCCTGTCGGACTTGACGGTGATAGTCAAAGATCCACCGCGAAAGACATGATAAGAGTCTCTGAAGTTGCAATGAGAAACCCAGAGTTTGCGAAAATTGTCGGTACAAAGTCTGTTACTCTGACCGATGCCACAGGCAAAATAAAATATAATTTGGGAAATGTGAACGAACTTTTGGGCGAAGTGCCAGGAGTTCTTGGAGTTAAGACGGGTTGGACGGAAAATGCACGCGAGAATTTGGTTACTTATGTTGAACGTGATAACCACAAAGTTATGATTGCCATTCTTGGAAGTCAGGATAGGTTTGGTGAAACAAAAGAGCTTATTGATTGGACATTTTCCAATTACGAATGGCAGGAAGTGAAAGTGCCTATTGCCCTGGATAATAATCTGCAGTCACTGCTGGAAGATAAGCCGTAAAGCCATTATCTCCCTCAAAAACATAAATTGGCTGGTAGTACTCGGTTATGGCGTCGGGGTCGAAATATGCAAGAAATACACGTCTGATTTTGAGGGTTCCTTCATTTTCATTAAGACCCAGGTTGGCAATAAAAGCCTCTCCGGACTGCAGCTCGGTTAGTGCTTCGGTTGGGGTTTTGATCGGATAAGTTGAATATTGGGATTCGTCAACGCCGTTATAGTGATATTCGGAGGCAATAATCTGTTGACCTTGATTCCTGGCCCCGCTTATAATCGCCCAAACATTTGCCTGATTCGGATTCTCCGTCACACTTGGCAGATCGTCGTAATTTTTCCTGAATAAATTTATTTTTACGAAATTTGCCTCAGAAAGAGATAAAGCACTCACAAGTTGTCCGTTTGAGATTTTCAAAAAATCGTGGGTTGTGGACCCGGTCAGATCCCCCGGTAAAATATTCGCTTCCGAAAGAAATGATCTGAAATCAGATGCTGCCACCTCTGCAACGGGTGGTTTTAGGTCAATAGGACTTTTATCACTAATAAGGTCGTAGCTAATCGAAAAAGTGCCGGTAATAATATTCATTTGCAGTGTCGATGGGTAATTTGAATTTTTGAATTTGTAAACGGTATCCGAAACTTGCTGGACATCGGTACTAAATCCTAGAGCGGCAGCCTTGCTTTTGGCTGTATCCAAAGAAAGCAAATTAGCGCTGGTTTTTGGCATAAAATATACTTTTGCCTGGGTCGGAATGTTTGTAGGAAGACCTCCCTCGGCTGTTTCAATGGTATAGGTCAGTTTTGCGGTAACCCCATTTTTCGGAAAAGGAATTTTTGTTAGTTTGCCGTATCTGACAGTTGGAGCCGGGGGTGGAGCCGGAAAGACCTTTTTGTAGATTTTTACGCCCAAATCAAGAAAAATTCTTCCTACGATGAGGAAAATAATAAGATAAATTCCGTATCTGATTACCTTTCTGGAAGTAATGGCTATTTTAGTGAGTGAAGTCATATCGATTTAGTATATAGTTCCGGAGCTTCCTGTTCAATGCACTCTATGGGAAATCAATGTAGTATGTTGTAAAATTCATTTATGGGATCAAAAGTTCGTGCGCGTTTTGCACCAAGTCCTACGGGATTTTTACACATAGGCAGTCTTAGAACTGCGCTTTATGCTTTCGCGCTGGCACGCCACGAGAAAGGTAATTTTATATTAAGAATTGAAGATACGGATCAAAAAAGAGAAGTGGCGGGTTCTACACAGGCAATTCAGGACACCCTTAAAAAATTTAATTTACTGTGGGATGAAATTTATGTTCAGTCGGAACGGCACAAAACCGGCATTTATGAAAAGGCCGCAAAGAAACTGGTTGAAGATGGCCACGCGTTTTATTGCCAATGCAAGGCTAAAAATGCAAAAGAGGAGGGGTTTTCTAATGTACTTCGCGATCCATGCCGCGATAAAAAATTAAACTCAGGCGCGATAAAATTGAAAGTTCCTGAAAACAAAGTCTTAACCTACTACGACTTTGTACACAAAAAAGATATTTCCTGGAACACAGACACAGTTTATGATGCCACGCTTCTTAAATCAGACGGATTTCCGACCTATCATTTAGCGGCAATGGTTGATGATCTTGATATGAAGATCTCTCACATTTTAAGAGGTCATGACTGGCTTCCGAGTACTCCGATTCATCTTTTGGTTTTTGAATATCTTGGTGAAAAAAGGCCGGAAATAGGCCATTTAACAGATATTCTTTCCGCTACGACAGGGAAAAAGTTAAGCAAAAGAAGAGATTCGGTTTTTGCGGAGCAATTTTTGCAGGAAGGTTATCTTCCGGAGGCACTTCTGAATTTTATTATGCTTCTCGGCTGGGCGCCTAAAGACAATCGTGAGCTTTTTACACTTTCTGAATTTGTTGAACATTTTGATATTCAGGGTTTTCAGGAAGCAAATCCGAGGTTTTTGCAGGGCAAGTTGGATTGGTTTAACGGAGAATATATCAGGAAACTTTCCGATGAAAGTTTAAATTCAAAATTTAAACTTCAAAATGAAAAATTTGCAGAGCTTACTGGAGAAAAACAACTTCAGATAACAAAATTGGTTAAAGATAGAATTGTGAAAATTTCCGATCTGGAAAACATTGTTGGGTTTTTATGGGAAGTTGATAAGCAAAGCTTGGCACTTCGTGCTAAAAAACTTTTTGGAGAAAATTATAAAGAACATCTAAGTAATGCTATTGAGGTAATCGAGAAAATTAAAGATTGGAATCTTGAAAATTTGGGGATTTCTTTACTGGAACTTTGCGACAGGAAAAAATTTCACAGGGGAAACTTTTTCATGGATCTCAGAATTGCCATAACCGGATCAAAGTTTACGCCTCCCATCAATGACTCAATCCTAATTTTAGGAAAGGAAGAAACATTGGAGAGGTTAAATCTCTACTTTAGAGGACAGTCCTTTAAAGATGGTCGTACAATATGACACTGTTTGGTAAAAAAGCTCTCTAGTTAATTAGAAATTAGAAATTTGGATTTAGAAATTTTATAGTTATGTCTCATGACCCGCCCAACACAACTTACAATATAAGCAAGGAAAAAGTCGATTCGGAATTTCTCAGGAACAAGCTAAAACTTAAAAGTTTACAGGCTAAAAACAGTCTTTTTGAAAAATATCCCCATGTTCAAAAATTTCTGTCGGAAAATGGAATTGATCTTGGAAAAATCCGTTCCCACTCCGCTAAGGCAATAACAACGGGCGCCTTGACCGGGACTTTGCTTTTTGCGACACCGGGCATCTCAAAAGAACTGCCGGTGGTCTCCTCAATTGTAAAAGATATTTCGGATTTTGAATCTGAAAGTTCGGGGGTTTTAAAACAGGAAAAACTTTTAACTTCTTTTCGGCAAATTTTGCCCCAAAAAGCAGGCTCTTTATCAAGGATTCAAGAAAAAATGTTAGAACAGGTTATCAGCCAGACTGTCGGGATCAATGCTAGGGCAACTTTGGAAGGGGAACACCTGAATACCACATTTGGTTATATAGGAGCTGAACAGCATTTGGCCAGGTACCCCGGGGACAATATGTCGGTACATCCAAAGACTGACAAATACGATGAAGGAATGGCTCCCGGACGCGGAGCATGGGGATATTTTACAAAATCGAAGGCAGATTTGACCAATGACGATATTGAAAGGGAGAAGTGGTATGTGGTAGTGCAAACTTTATATCTTCCTGATTGGGAAAAAAGATTGGCATATGTCAGGGACTGGTATAAATACAGAAAAGTTCTGGTAGTTAATACCCAAAACGGTAACGCAGTGGTTGCGGATATAGCGGATTCGGGCCCTGCCGCCTGGACGGGAAAACAATTTGGAGGAAGCCCCGAAGTCATGAATTATCTGGGTGGGGCAAAATATAAAAAAGGATCGGTAATTGTCTTTTTTGTCGACGATCCCAAGAATGTTGTTCCTTTAGGGCCTGTTGATTATAATCAAAATGATTTGCCCGGGGTTACAATGATACAAGGATGATATGACAAAACTATTTTTTGACAACTTAGTATCTTTTGAGAAAGTTGAGGTGGTCATAAAAAAAACTGCTTCTTCAAATGAGGAAAAAAATGAACTTTGGAGCTTGGTGGATGAGGTTGTAAATCACAAAGTCACGGAAAAGATTTTGGATAAACTGCCCAGGGAACACCATGAAGAATTTCTGGCTCTTTTTCACAAGTGTCCCCACGATGAAGTGGTGGTTTTTGAATATTTAAAAGGTAAGGTGGGTAAGGATATAGAGAAAGAGTTACAGCAGGAACTGGAAAGCATATCCACAGACATTCTTCATGAGTTAAGGCTGGAAGATGAGGTTTCCAGCGAAACCCGAGTTTCAAAAAAATGACGGCTATGGGAAGCCTATCAATAAATCAAATTTATGGATAATCATTTTGGAGGAGTTATTTGGACAAACCATGCCATTGAGAGAATGCGTCAAAGAGATATAAAACAAGGGGATGCCTGGGCAACCTGGAGGAGTCCTATGGAGTCGCGAAAAGGTTCTGCTCCGGGATCCTGGATATACTTCCGTACATATGCCGGTACAAGGATTGAGGTTGTTGCCAAACAGAATGAGAAAAAGGAGTGGCTTATTCTATCGGTTTGGTCGAAGCCTGTTTTTGAGAAAAATGCGAAAAAGAAAATGTCTTTGTGGCCAACCTTAGGGCACTTTCTTTTTCGAGTTTGGAAATCTTTCTTCTCAGCCAGCTCGAAAGGTTTTTAATCCGGGCTCTATTGCCCGCATCGTCCTTGAGACTGATAGATTTTCCTATTGTTAACGCGTAAGGGCCGTTCAAATACCATTTTCCCCACTCATGTACTCCTTTAATAACCGACTTGATAGATTTTATGTTTTTGTTTTTGACACTTATTCCTATCGGTATGATGGGTTTTCCGGAGGCCATAGCCAGTCTAATTGCACCGGTCTTTGGTTTTCCGATTTTATGAATAAATTTACTTAAGTCTCCCTCTATAAAAACGATAACGGTAATACCCCTTTTCAGGAGCGTAAGAGCCTTCTCAAAAGCTTCTTTTCCCCTACCTGTTCTGACAGGAATATGTCCCGCCATTTGCAAATATTTTCCGAATACCGGAACATCAAAAAGAACATCTTTAATGAGAACCGCTGCTTGTCCGTTGGAAATTGAGGTCAAAATAAAAGGATCGGTTGTTGTGGGGTGGTTGGCAACGATAATTTTGGCTCCTGTTGGGATCAATGAATGTGAATTAATACTCATTCTAAACATAAGTTTAGAGTAAGCTTTCACCAACTTTCCACCTACATAGTACAATATTCTACTGATTTGCAAAGCAGGTTCAGTATACAATATTTAATCTTCTCGGTTTGAAAATGCATACTTTTTGGAGAAATAATTTGATAGAATGAAAAAAGAAATTTAATAAAGTGAAAGAAATGGAACAAAAAATTACAGAAGTTGAGGGGATTTATCTTGGGCTTGACCTGCAGGGTCTGGCAAAAAAAATAAGCAGACCATTGGTGATTGCTAATTATATCTGTGATAAAAATGACGTAATTGCCAAAAAAAGTGAAAATGGAGAATTCCAGGTAGCTCCGGAACTTAAAAATGCTTCGGATTGGAGACTTTTTCAGGAACTTACGGCTCAGGCGGACGTGATAATTACAGGGGCGGGATATCTGAAAAGATATGCGTCTTTGGGAGAAAAAACACAGAATGTAATTGATCAATTTTCAGAGGGAGGACAGTTTGCTTCATTAGGCCAGTGGAGAGTCAGAAACGGCCTTAAAAGAAATCCTGACATTGTTGTTGTAAGTAGAAGTCTGGATTTTGAAATTCCGTCAGCCGCTTTTGCGGACGGCAGGAAGGTTATCGTTTTTACGACTTTTGACAGCTCAGCTTCGGAGAAGGCTAGGGGATATGAAAAAAGTGGTGCAGTTGTTATACCCGCAGGTAAGGACGGGGTAGACGGTAAAGTGATGCTCAACTATTTGACGGATAACGAAAATTATAAAGTCATAAAAATGACGACAGGCCCAAGAGTTCTCCAGATACTTCTTAACGCAGACGTACTCGATGAGCTTTTTATTACAAGAGTGGATAAAGAAATAAATGCGGATACATCCGATGTTCAAACAGTTTTGCATGACGGAAAAGTTAAAGACCTACCGGGTTTTCGGTATGAGCAGGTATTCCATCAGGATGGCGTTACGGCTTCTAATGGGGAGACTATCTCTCAGGATTTCGGAGTTTACAAAAAGGACAACATTTCGAATTTTTAAGTTAGGCGGTTATAATTGAAAAGTGAACACTGTCCAAACCATAATCTCTCACTTTCTTGCACTTCTTGCAATTGCAGTCAGTTTTTTAAAGCCCAATACCAGCACATCCGTACAGACTGCTATTCAAAATTTATCAAACCCGCTAAGTATTGAGTCTATGCGCCAAAGGGATTATTCGGGAAGCGATATTACAATTGAGGAGACTCTATCTCCCGAAAAAACCTACAGCCGCTACATTGTTTCCTATAGATCCGATGGCTTAAAGCTTTATGCACTTCTTCTTGTGCCGAATGGGGCGAAACCTGCGGGGGGTTGGCCCGTAATTATTCTGAACCATGGCTACATAATTCCCGAAAGATACACTCCGGATGGAAACTATATTGCCTATGCTGACGCATTTGCCAAAAACGGCTACATTGTTTTTAAGCCAAACTATCGCGGCAACGGAAAAAGTGAAGGGGAGCCAACCAGTTCATATTTCTCACCCGACTATATAATTGACGACCTTAATGCAATCCCCTCAATTAAAAAATATGCCCTTGCCGATCCAACCAAAATTGGCGTTTGGGGACACTCAATGGGCGGTTACATCACTTTAAAAGATTTGGTTATAAACAGGACAGATATTAGAGCGGCTTCAATTTGGGCCGGTGTGGTGGCGCCCTATAACGACTTAATGTTTAACTGGCAAGACAAAGTTTCATATAAACCTGACGCTGAGGATCTCCGGCTTCGCAATCAAAACAGGGACCTTTTAATTAAAACTTACAAAACCCCCGCCGAAAACCCTGCCTTTTGGAATTCAATTGATCCATTCACATATCTTTCTGATATTAAAACGCCTGTTCAGATTGAAGTCGGTCTTGCTGACCCACAGGTTCCGCCGGAATTCTCAAAAAATCTTTATAACAAATTGAAGGCTGTCGGAAAAACTGCCGAATATTTCGAATATCCAGGTAGTAATCATGATATCAACCAAAGTTTTACTCTGGCAATGAAAAGAACAATTGACTTTTTTGACCTCTATCTGAAATAATTCCCCCAATGAAAGAACGTATTAAATCCCTGGATTCGCTAAGGACAATCGCTATCTTGGCGGTACTCCTTATTCACACAACAACACGCACATTGGAGGCGTCAGAATTTAATATTATTGGGTTTTCCTGGACGCTTTTCCTGAATCAAATTGCCCGTTTTGCGGTTCCTCTTTTCTTTGCCCTCTCGGGTTTTGTTTTGGAACTAAGCTACAAGGAAGGAACCGGCTACTGGTCGTTTATTAAAAAGCGTTTTTCAAAAATATTTATTCCTTACGCAATTTGGAGCCTTATATATTATTTGTTTATCTACAGTAGTAATGACGATAATTTTCTTCGCGTTATTTTGACGGGGAACGCGTCTTATCAATTATATTTCATTCCAACCCTTTGTATTTTTTATATGGTATTCCCACTTTTGCATAAATTGTATAAATATTTTACTAGACTACCGGTTTTGATATTTCTGGGAGGTTTGCAAATCTATCTTTTGTATCTTGATTATAGTGTGGCCGAATTTAAGTTTCCGGATCCCCTACATATTGCAATTTTGGCATACTTCTTTTTTATCATCGGTATTGTTGCTGCCAGAAACAAAGATAAAATTAATATTTTTGTAAATAAATGGAAATATATATTGCCCGTAACTACGGCACTTCTTGGTCTATTTGTTTTTTGGGAGGGGAGAACCCGGTTTTTGGCAACCGGAAACTATCTTTCCTATTACTCGCAGTGGCGTCCAAGTACTTTTCTGTACACAATCTTGATCGGTTCGACGTTTTATTATTTTTTTGAAAACACAAAAAACAGAAACTCAATTATCGAAAGGTTTTCTAAACATTCCTTTTTTGTATTTTTTGTTCATATTGCTGTTTTGGAAGGTGTTTGGATACTTTTTGGTAAATCTTTATTTAATTTACTGAGTTCTGACGCTGCCGGAAAGTTTCTTTTTGACCCGCTATTTTTCGGTGTAGTTACATCGCTATCGTTTGGTCTTTCTTATCTTGTTCACAAAATCCCCGGAGCTGAAAAAGTCATGGGTTGACTTAATTACAAAATGTTGGCCCGCGGATTTAATACTTGACACGTGTCTTACGGGACGTTAGGGTATACATATGAAAAATAACTACGGCAGTGAGGCATCGCAAAATAAATGACAAAAGAAGGTAAGACTATATTGGCCATAATTGTAGGAACGATACTTCTTGTCGGGGGATTTGCATTTTTAATGACTAAGGCTTCCGGTGGCAGCAGTGGCAGTAAAGGAAAAGACAGTTATATAAACAATGCCGAAGCGGCAAATTTGGAGGCCAGCCCCTCGGGAAGAATGGATTTGGGTAAAATATCCTACGATGGTGGAATAATTTCAAAAAGTTTTGATATAAAAAATACCTCAGCGTCCACAATAAAACTCAGAAAAATAACAACTTCCTGTATGTGTACGGTGGCAAAAGTAAAATTGGGTAATAAAGAAACAAAGTTTTACGGGATGGAAATGAACGGGGATCTTAACCCCTTACTTGATTTTGACCTTTCCGCCGGGGAGACTGCTCAGGTTATTTTTGAATTTGACCCAACGGCTCATGGTCCACAGGGCATTGGCGCGGTTGACAGAGTTGTGATGGTTTTCTTTGATGTCGGTTACAAAATACTGGAGTTTGACGGGGAGGTAGTCAAATGAAACTGAGGATTTTTTTGGTTGCTTTGTTTTCTTTATTTACGGTAAATTTTGTGGCAGCACCCGCGTCGGTTTCGGCCCACTGTCCGCTTTGTGTTGCCGGTGCGGCAGCCGGGGTTACATTAACCAGATGGGTTGGAATAGACGATTCTATTACCGGTGTGTGGATAGCCACACTTCTTGGTTCAACCAGCTTTTGGTTGTATTCCTGGTTAATCTCAAAAAAAATCAAGCAGATTGAAAAATATAAAAAAATATTAAAGCCCGCCATATATATTCTTGTTTTTGCTTCAACCCTCTGGTCATTTTATAAATTTCAGCTTGTCATCCGAATGACTCAGATTTTTGGATTGGATAAGCTTACTTTTGGCATGCTGGCGGGGGCGATTTTATTCTATCTGGTTGATATTGGTGATAATTTTTTAATCAAAAGAGCCGGAAAAGTTTACTTTCCATATCAGAGGGTGGTTTTTAGTTTGGGAAGTATGGTAGTATTAAGTCTTGTGATTTACATTTTGATAAACTTTTTTATATGAAGAAGAAAAACATCTTACTTATAATTGTACTTGTACTGGTGTTTTTGGCAGTAGGAATGGGAGGGCTTATACTTGGAATGAGTTCTCCAAAATTTTTAACAGGGATAAAAGATTATCAGACTGCAAAGAAAAATGCTAAAGAAAGAGCGGCATTTCAAGCTCTTGCCGATGCGGTTACTCCAAAAGAGGGCTTTACACTTCCAATTTCATGGGGAGATTTGGGTAAAGAGCTTGTTAAGGCCGGAGTGATAGACCAGGCAAAATTTGAAGAAGCCGTACAGGCAACTCCCGAGCAGAAGAAAATCCTTGAAGGAGGCATGGATGTGCCTGTTACAATTAATTCGGAAAATTCGCAGTTTGTAGTTGATCTTCTTTGGGCAATAGGTTTGGCACAAAAATCAATTATTTATACGGACGGACCTTTTGGAAATGAATATAAGGGTCAGGAAGGCAATTTTGCATCCACAGGAGGCTGGACTTTGGCCAAGGGGGATGCGACAAAATATTTGAATAAATTTAATCTGATAGCACTCACCCCCGATCAGCAAAAAAGAGTTGCGGATATTGCTCAAAATATTTACAGGCCTTGCTGTGACAATCCCACATGGTTCCCCGATTGTAATCACGGAATGGCTGCATTAGGTGCAATTGAGATGATGGTTGCAAAAGATCTACCCGATGAAGAGATATATCGCAACATACTTAAACTAAACTCTTTCTGGTTCCCTGATAATTATTTGACAGCAGCAATTTATTTTGATCGTCAGGATATTTCGTGGGACAAGGTTGATGCCAAAAAAGTTTTGGGGAAAGATTTCTCTTCAGCAACAGGAGCCCAAAGGCTTCAAACAATAGTTGGGCCGCTGCCAGGACAACCGACCGGTGGAAGTTGTGGAGCATAAGATATAGCTTAATGCTTGACACATACCCCCCACGGGTATAGAGTATAACTCATGACACATCTCCAGGACGAACACAAGGCCTCTGCGGAGAAACGCATTAGTATTATCAAAGGGCAGTTGGACGGTCTTAATAAAATGATTGATCAGGATCAGTACTGTACGGATATTCTTGACCAAAGCCTGGCAATTCAAAATTCTCTTAAAAGTCTGGACGGCTTAATTTTGGAAAGACATCTTACAGTTCACGCTTCGGAACAATTCAAAAGCAACAAAAAAAGGGCAGTAGACGAACTGTTGAGAGTATTTAAAAGAAGATAAATATTCAAAACCGATAGCGACGACTCTCATTTGGCCGTGTGTCCATAACTAAACATCAATGAACAAATATATTTGCCCCATGCATCCGGACGTTGTAATGAACGAACCGGGAACTTGTCCCAAATGCGGAATGGAATTAGTAGAGATCAAAGGTAAAAAGAAAGAGGTAAAAAATGAGCACGCCGGGCATGGCATGCATAAAATGAAACCGGTGTCCGAGATGACTTGGTGGGAAAAAACGAAAATGGGAATGACCATGGCCATGGGAATGGAACACGGAGGAATCGCGGGGCGGGAAATGGCGGCTCTCATGGAGGAGGATATCAGAAACAAGTTTTTCTTTGCACTGATTTTTGTACTGCCAATTGTTTATTTTTCCATCATTCGTCCAAATCCCTGGCTTGCCCTAATCCTAACAACCCCGGTTTTTTTCTATTCAGGCTGGATTTTTCTTTATTCAACTGTAAAGGCTCTTCAGGCAAAAACCTTAAATATGGCCGTTCTTATCGCCGTCGGAATAACGGCGGCATATTCTTTCAGTGTTCTTCTGACTTTTATCGGAAGTAGCGATTCTTATTATGAGGCGGCAGCTCTTCTTATTACATTTGTTCTTTTCGGACACTGGATGGAAATGAAATCCCGCCGTGGAACTACCGATGCCCTCCAGGCTTTATTTGACCTGGTTCCGCCTCAGGCCAGACGTCTTGTCGGAGGCAGGGAAGAGCTTGTCCCAACATCAGAAATTAAAGTCGGGGATATTTTAATCTTAAAGCCGGGAGACAAAGTACCGGTTGATGGAGAAATTATTGAAGGCGAAACTGCTATCGACGAGTCGTTGGTAACGGGGGAATCTTTGCCTGTTGCTAAAGGAGTCGGTGATAAAGTAATTGGCGGTTCAATTAATACTTCAGGGTCGGTTAAATTTAAAGCCACCAAGGTCGGTGGAGACACTGCGCTTGCACAGATTGTTAAACTTGTGGAAACCGCACAGAACTCAAAAGCGCCAGGACAAAAGATTGCCGATCGATTTGCGCAGTATTTAGTGATTATTGCCGTTGGAGGGGGACTTTTAACGTTTGCAATTTGGTTCTTCGTTTTGGGGCAGCCAATTCTTTTTGCGTTAACTTTCGCGATTTCTACAGTTGTAATTGCCTGTCCGGATGCGCTGGGACTTGCCACACCTACCGCGGTTGCGGTTGGTACGGGGCTTGGGGCCAAGCATAATATTTTAATCAAAGATGCACCAACCCTTGAGCAAGTTTCTAAATTGCAATCGATTGTTTTGGACAAAACCGGTACTTTGACTGAGGGAAAACCTCAAATTACAGATGTTGTCGCAGTCAAAGGATTTACTCAGGATCAAATAATCCGACTTAATGCCGGAGCCGAAGCAAAATCATCTCACCCTCTGAGCCTGGCTGTTTTGGAAGAAGCTAAACGAAGGAAGATATCCATCCCCGTTAAAATTGAGAAGTTTAAAAATCTTGCCGGCCACGGAGTTGAAGCAGTTGTTGACGGTAGAGAGATATTGGTCGGAACAGTAAAGCTTATGAATGACCGTAAGCTCGATGTAAGCCCTCTGCAAAAAGATATCGACCGGATTCTTTCGGAAGGAAAAACCATTATGATTTTGGCGGTTGATAATAAGATTGCAGGAATTGCCGCCGCCTCCGATCCGATTAAGAAAAATGCCAAGAAAGCTATTGCCCGCATGAAAGAACTGGGGTTGGAAATAGCTATGATTACTGGGGATAACAAAAGGACGGGAGAAATAATTGGCAAGCAGCTCGGTATCGATAGGGTATTTTCCGAAGTTCTGCCGGAAGATAAGGCCTTTTATGTCAAAAAACTGCAAAAAGAGGGCAAATTTACGGGTATGGTTGGAGACGGGGTTAATGATGCTCCCGCCCTGGCCCAGGCTGATATAGGAATCGCAATAGGAGCGGGAACCGATGTTGCGATCGAGACGGCAAAAGTTGTTTTAATGAAGTCGGATCCCGCCGATATTTTGCGGGCAATCAAACTTTCAAAAGCTACTGTAAGAAAAATGAAGGAAAACCTGGCTTGGGCCAGTGTCTACAACTTGCTTGCCATTCCAATTGCGGCGGGAGTTTTATATCCTAAATTTGGCATTACCCTCAGACCCGAATTTTCGGCACTTTTAATGAGCATTTCATCTATTATTGTTGCCGCCAACGCGGTACTTTTGAAGCGTGCCGAAAAGGATTTGATTGAAATATAAAAAATTACAGGTAATATCTATAAGCCTGTAAATTGGACAGGAGAAAGCGCGTGGCACCATGTTTCGGGAGAACTGTTTTTGATTGGGAATTATAAAGTGAGGGGGTGATAAAAATGATGGGAAGTAATTATTTTAACGGTGATTGGAGCTCTGTGCCTGATTATATGAAGCAGATGATGCAAAGTTATTATGGCGGAGTGCAGCCTTTTGCCGGATTTTTCGGAATAGCGCACTTAATCGTCTGGGTTTTGATTGTAGTACTCTTGGTTGCCGCAATTCGCTACCTTTGGAAAAAGGGGAGTAAATAGAGAGGTTAATCTGTTAGATTGAAAGAAAATCTAAGATTTTAGAGAATACAGACTGGTTTATGGTCAACACTTGTCCTGTTTGAGCGGAGACAATCAGGTTCTTTGGGACGGCTACGTCGAAGACACCCAGTAATTTTTCGTCTTTGACCCCGTCAATATTGTAGGACAAACTTCCGTCAGATTCCGTTTCAAGATTTACTTCGGTTGTTGTGGTAACTATTCCGACTGCGAGCATATTATCAATTGCCTGTTGAGGTAAAACAGCAACTACCCTACTGCCGGCCGGTGTGGTCACTGTAAGTTCTCTTGTGGCGGGGTTAACCGAAAGGGGAAAATCGCTTTCAACGCTAAACTTTGCGCCTTCCTGTTGAAACTCAAATTTATTCTTACCGCTTCTGATTTTGATTTTTGATTTATTGGTACCCTCCCCAACTTCAACTTCATCTTCTTCTTCAAATTCTTCGGGTTCGGGTGTCTCTTCCGGTTCCGGAGTCTCATTTTCCTCTTCTATCTCCCCCTCCTGGTTTTGGGTTTCGAGCCGGATTTGATCACCCTCGCTTTCATTGGCCAGTCTGGTTTGGGTTTGTTCACTGTTTTCTCCTGATCCGGCTTCACTGGTTTCGCTTAAAACCTGGCTCGGTGTTTCTGATGTCCCCTGGCCGCTATAAATGGCAAAGCCGGAAACGACTAAAAATGAGATAACCAGAAGAGGGAGAAGAGCTATAAAACCTTTTTGGGCAAAGTGTTTTTTCATTATTAAATGATTAGCCAGGTTATCACGATTTTTTTCTTCAAGTCAAGTACTGAGCGATCATTTAGCAACAGCTTCACTAAAATTCTCCTCAACTTTTTTCCAATTGACCACGTTCCACCAGGCGTTGACATAGTCAGCCCTTTTATTTTGATATTTTAAGTAATATGCATGCTCCCAAACATCAAGGCAAAGAACGGGGTCCATACCGATCGATATGGGTGTGTTTTGATTTTGGGTATCAATAATCTCTAATTTTCCTTTGTTGACAACAAGCCAAGCCCAACCGCTTCCGAACCTGTTCACTGCAGTATTTGAAAATTTTTCTTTAAATGATTCGAAATCATCAAAAGTATTTGCAATTTCTTTTCCTACATTGCTTTTTGGATCAAAATGGGAATCCGGCGACATAATCTTCCAAAAGAAACCGTGGTTTAGATGACCTCCGCCGTTATTGATTATTGCTGTTCTGATATCGCCGTTGATATTCACGGGGTCGCTTAAGATTTCTTCAATTGTCTTTCCTGCCAGTGAGGTGTCGGTTGCACATGCGGCATTTAGCTTATCTACATATGTCTGATGATGCTTATCATGATGAATTTGCATTGTCCGGGCATCAATGTAAGGCTCTAGTGCGTCGAAGGAGTATGGAAGTTTTGGTAATTTAAACATCGAAACTTTCCAATTTTAACACATCTGTCTATATATGATGCCAAATGAAGGAGTATTGTGTTGACAATCTTTGGTGAGTGAATGTACAATTTTTGAAATGACAGCGAAAAACAGGCTTTACAGATCCAGTAAAGAAAAGGTTATCGGTGGGGTTTGTGGAGGGCTTGCAGAATATTTCGGAATTGACCCGATAATTATGCGCCTTCTTTTTCTGGTTTTTCTTTTTGCAGGATTCGGACTTTTAATTTATATAATTGCTTGGATTTTTATCCCAATTAAATAATGGAAGAAAACATAAAAAAGGAAGTTAAAGTTGTGAATAAGTATAATGGAGGGGGAGCCGGAGGCGCAGTTTATGGTTTGGGATTTATTGGAGCTTTGGTTTACTTTATTCAACACTCCACAACCTTTGTGGACGGGCTTATCGGTCTTCTTAAAGCAATTGCTTGGCCGGCTTTGTTAGTCTACAAAGTTCTTGAACTCCTGAGGTTTTAAGTTTTCTAGGCAAAAGCTTTTGTGAAGACCTCTCGGATATTTTTTGCCACGATAAAGTCTTTATATATCAAAATCGCGTTCTCAGACTTAACGTTTCTTTCAAAGTCTTTTGAAATTAGATTGGGGCTTGCTCCGGACCTCTACCTTCGTTTATTTCCATAAAAGCTTTTATTTGGCCTTCATCAATTGTTTGAAGCTTCAACAGTCTTTCCCAGGAAGTTAAAGCAACCGGTACGTCCAGGTTATCTCTGGGAATCATTATTTTTTTATTTACTGCAACACTATTAAAAACCAATTTTAGTTGCGCGCTTTCAGTTGCCGGCATATCTGATTTATACCAAAGAATCACCGCACCATGCTCCATACTATGGACTAAATTTCCATCCGGCACCGGCTTATCATAAATTCCACTTGGTTGAGGGTTATCATAGTGAACCCCCGATGTGGGAGGATTGGAATTGTAATCTACCTTAGTGCCGTCCGGCACATGATCTATTCCCTGATCAATAACTACTTCACCTATCAGTGGCTCACCCGAACGTTGGTTCTGTTTAGAGGTCAGGAAGGTGCCGCCAACAATAATTATCAAGGTTGCTAAACCAATACCAATAAACACTTTACGCTCAGTTGTCATTTTGTCTCTATACTTTATAACACACCACACCCGACATCTTCACCTGTTTGTGGAAGTAAAAGGGATAATAAATCTTATTACGGAGCTTCCTTGGGTGATTTTATAAACGTTGCGACAATGGTGTCTATTGGGTTGCCGGAAGGCGTTGTTCCAATTTCTGCCGAGTGCTTGACTATTTTAAGTTCGCTTACCGACTCAGCTAATTTGGTAAGTTCGTCTGTGGAGTAGTGGTGGGCAAATCTTTGTAAATACGGAGAGCTTGCAAGTAGAGCAATTTCTTCATCGCTTTTGCCTTGAAAAGTAATTTTAGCCATTGGGTCAAACACCGCTATTGTCCCGAGCTCCTTTGTTATTAATTCGTGTCTGGAATAATTGACAGGGTAGTGGCTTAAATTATGTTCCCGGTTAAAATCAGACACTGTAAGAACCCCTCCCGGTTTTAAGACCCTGGCGATTTCTTTGATGACTTTCTTTCTCGCCTCAACTGCTTTTTGAGGGTCTTTGTCTGTTATATTTGTCAAAACCCCACAAAGAACTACGCCGTCCGCACTTCCGTTGGTGAAAGGCAGTTCCAAAGCTGTCCCTTGCACCCGCCCGGACACATCAGAAATAGTTTTTTCTAAACCCTTGTGGTTCAAATCAAATGCAACAATCTTCGCGTCGGGGAAAGATTCTTTAAGAGCCTGAGTTGATCTTCCTTCGCCTGAACCTAAATCCAGAATGACCACACCTGGTTTGTCGTCTAAAAATTTCTTTAATTCATCAACAGGAATTCTTGTTGAACCGGGGATTTTTTGTTCACTCGCTTTCCAATAATTTTCTGAAGCAAGGTTGTCCTCAGACATGTTAGATGTATTGTATCATCAAAAATTTCAAAAATGCACTTAATTTTTAATGACATCGGCCGTAATCGTGTTGGTGAGCCGAGGAATATTGGGGTTGTCGGTTTGTATGTAGATTGTTCTTGTTACACTTCCAACATCAGTGGCATCTCCATGAACGGCAGGATTGAATGAGACTCTAATTTCAGTCGCTTCATAGGCACCAAGTTCTTTTTTATCAACCTCTGCCTTTGTGCATCCGCATGAAGTTGAAACCCGTGTTATTTTTAAAGGTAGGGGACCGAAGTTGGTTAAAGTAAAAGTTGTTGTAGGCACATCTCCATAAATCACCTGACCCAAATCCCGATTCTGTGGAGTTATAAAAACTCCCACATTCGATTCTTTGTAAATATTAACTCCGCCATCCAAATCATATACGTTTGTGTAACCAAGACCGGCAATCTCCTTTGATGCTTCCTCACTCATTGCTCCCGTTCTGCAGTAGACAAGAATAGGGGTAGATTTATCCTCAGGAAGCTTGTCCAAATTGAGGGAAATTTCATTGTAGGGTATAAAAGCGTCAGTCCCCGGAATATGGGTTTGTTCGGGCACATGAACGTCTAAAAGAAAGTTTTTTTCATCCTTGGCAAGGACGGAAAATTCTGAAGATTTTACAAGTCGGACCTTGTTTTCTATTTCACTTTTATTTTTTCCCTGACGGGAAATTAGCAACACAGATCCTATCACCCCAATTGCCAATACACCGACTAACAGAAAATTTTTGTTTATTTTCATTTTTATGAGCTTACGGGTCTAAACCCTTACAGTCCTTATAAGTGTATCACCTTGAGGTTGAGGCTGAAAGCCGAAATCCTGAGTTTACCGAAGGACTAAATGAGACACTATTTCTTGTTGGGTAAAAAATATACGTCCTATAATTTAGGTGAAATCCTATATTGGGGGTATAATGATGAATAATCAAGAATAAACCCACTATTGTGTTCATGGGAACATATCCTCCCCGTGAGTGCGGTATAGCTACGTTCAATCAAGATCTACTAGCCTCAAGTCAGAAGTACCTGGGGAAGGCTGTTTCGTGCAAAGTCGCAGCCATGAACCTTACTCCTTTGGATACGTATGTTTACCCTCCTGAAGTAGTCTGGAAAATCGACCAGAGTAATAAGAATGCCTATATAGATCTTGCCACGGAATACAACAACAATCCCCTTATCACGGGAGTGATCATTCAACACGAGTACGGGATTTATGGTGGCCTTGATGGAGAAAACATACTTTTATTTATGGAGACCTGTGGGAAGCCAATTGTGGCAACTCTTCACACAGTATTACCTAAACCTTCGCCAAAAATGAAAGATGTAACTACAAGGATTATTGAACGCGCAAATATTATCGTTGTTTTGACTGAAAGTTCAAAACATATACTGGAAAAGGTTTACCCCCAGTCAGTTAACAAAGTGCATGTGATTCCTCATGGCATCCACCCAACGACTTTTACCGATACAACCGCTGCTAAACGTAAATTAAAATTGCAAAAAACGACGATACTAACGACCTTCGGTCTTTTAAGCCGTGGCAAAGGAATCGAATACGTAATAAAAGCACTTCCAAAAATAATTAAACGCCACCCATCGTTACTTTACCTGATTTTGGGCGAAACACACCCTGTTGTACGAAGAAGTGAGGGTGAAAGTTATAGGAATGAACTTTCCAAGCTTGTAACAAAATTACACTTAGATAATTTTGTAAAATTCTATGATCAATACTTGTCGCTACCCGACTTAATGGAGTTTCTTAATGCTACAGATATTTATATTTCAACATCGATTAATCCTAACCAAGCAGTAAGCGGAACACTTTCATATGCGCTAGGTTCCGGACGCGCAGTAATAAGCACCGAGTTTGCACAATCAAAAGAAATAATTACCGATGAAACGGGGCGCTTGGTACCTATTATGAAACCAAAAGCTTTTAGTAAAGCACTTATAGAGTTACTCGATAGTAAAGAGGATTTAATGAAAATGCATAGGACTGCATTTGAACAAACCCGTCCGATGCTCTGGAGCAGTGTTGCGCTCAAATATTCAAGACTTCTTAAACAATATATCTTGCCGCCAGTAAACCTTAGCCATCTGGCAAAAATGACCGATAAATACGGACTTTTTCAATTTGCAAAACTGGAATTACCCGATAAAAAGTTTGGTTACACACTTGACGATAATGCCAGGGCTCTTGTTATATGCAGCCGCCTCGCTTTTTCTTCCTACAATAACAAATTAGCTTCCATCTATTTACATTTTATTGAGAAATGCCAACAGGCGGACGGAACATTTATTAACTATGTCGATCATCCGGATAAAACAGCAGCCATACAAAATCTCAATGAGGATCTAGAAGATGCAACCGCACGTGCCATGTGGGCACTCAGTGAGGTATTGAATAATAAAAATATGCCGGCAAATTTGAAAAAATTGGCAAAAAGTGTATTTATTAATGCCCTGCCACATGCTAAACAGCTTCTCCATATCCGTTCTTCCGCTTTAATTATTAAATCATTTGTGAACGCGATAAGTGCGTGCCCCGAATACTCAAAAGAGTTAATGGCTTCCATTCAAAAGAATGCTAATTTTCTTGTGGCTGAATTTGATAATAATTCCGATAAATCATGGCATTGGTTTGATGACTACCTGGGGTACAATAACGCCATAGTACCTGAGGCGCTTTTTATAGCCGGGCAAGCCGTAGGCAACAAGCATTATTTGGATAAAGGCTCAGAAGCCCTAACGTTTCTGATAGAAAAAACTTTCTCTTCAAATAGGTATATGCCAATCGGTCACTCTGAGTGGTATAAAGTGGGTGGCGAAAGAAGTTATTTTGATCAACAACCCGAAGATCCCGCTTCAATGATCCTCGCTCTCGTAACCGCATATGAAATTACGGGTAATAAAAAATATAAAATATTAATAGATATCTGCTTCAGTTGGTTTTTGGGTAACAACAGTTTACAGTTGCCGCTCTATAACCCCAAAAACGGAGGTTGTTATGACGGACTCCATCCCGATCGGGTAAACTTAAACCAAGGGGCTGAATCTCAGGTCTCATACCTTATGTCACGCCTTTCTGTTTCAAAATTGTATTCAAATGAAAATCCATCAAATAAAAAATATATTTCCTGACATCCGTGTAGCCCGTTTTAATCTTGCAGCCTGGCAAAAAATTGGCAGCGATTCTATTTATTTTATAGGCCGCGAGGTAGCAAAAGCGGCAAAATTTGGCGAACCCGATACAGGGATCTTAAAACTTTTTGAAATTACGAAAAATGGCACAATTGTTCAGGAACGTCTTATCTGGAAACCAATGTATAACGGTATAAATCTCGAGGATCCTCGTGCCCTCGAGCTTCCCAATGAGAACCTATTAGTTGGACTTACTGCCGTCTTAAGAGATAAGAAGGGAAGGCCTATACCATTCCCCGTAATTATAAAAATTGATTCACATAATTCCTGGAATGATGAGCTGCCTCCCTTTCTGATTATCAGCTCTTTTGGTTCCGGCAAAAATTTAACCCCAATTGATAATTCAACTTATTTATTCCGTCCCGACTCTTCAG
>CAZAXL010000003.1:0-48602 GCA_964489145.1 uncultured Gammaproteobacteria bacterium
GTATGGTACAATACCTTTGAATTTGTATGGCACAGAACGTTTTCCAAAAAGCCTACCACAAAGACCTCAAAAAGGTTTATAAAAGTTTTTCCGCCTCCGGCGGTGAGATAATTTTGGACAATGTAATCGGCGATATCCCCGATTTACAGACATATTTTGAGGATTTAAGAAAAATAATTTCTTCCGAAACCAAAGTGTTGATATCCTACCACAACCATAAATGGGAGCCGATTCTAAATCTTGCCTCGTCCTTGGGTTTGAGAAAAAAGGTCGGAGTGCAAAACTGGCTTGACCAGGATGATCTGAAAAATATTTTGTACATTAGCGGATTTGAAGTAGTGAACACTCAGTCGAGGTTTTTCGGAATAACTTCTGTGACAGTGGTAAGGCCAAAATTACAAACTACAAGAAACAAGAATCAATATTCAGTATCGATAATTGTGCCGGCGAGAAATGAAGGGGGCAACATCGGCAAAATTATCCCTAGTATTCCAAAGTTTGGCAAATGGCAAGAAATAATTTTTGTAGAAGGAGGATCTTCAGACCATACATGGGACAAAATTATGAATGAAAAATTTAAAATTACGAATAAATCTCAAAATTCGAAATCTAAAATTCAAATAAAAGCGTACAAGCAAACGGGCAAGGGAAAAGCAGATGCGGTAAGGCTTGGGTTTGAAAAAGCCACAGGGGACATTTTGATGATTTATGATGCCGACCGTACTGTTCCCTCTTCGGACTTGCCAAAATTTTATAACGTTCTTGCCGGTAACTTCGGTGAGTTTGCCAACGGAAGTAGACTCGTTTATCCCATGGAAGGACAGGCCATGCAGACACTCAACAAAATTGGAAATGAATTTTTCAGTTCGGTTTTTACCAAAATCTTCGGACAGCACTTTAAAGACACTCTTTGTGGAACAAAGGCCATCTTTCGAGACGACTACCTGAAAATGAAAAAGGATTATCTGAAGTATTTAGAGGTAGACCCCTTTGGAGATTTTGCCTTGATTTTTGCGGCTATCAAACACAATCTTAAAGTTGTTGAAATTCCGGTAAGATATAAAGAAAGGGAATACGGATCAACTAATATCAGAAGGTTTTATCACGGACTTTTGCTTTTCAAACTGGCAGCAATTGCGTTTAAAGAATTTGTGCTTTAAATGCAAATTATGAATTTTAAATTTAAAATTTTAAATAAAACCCCAATTAATTAATTTTAAAATTGAAGAATTAGAATTTCATTTTAAATTCGTAATTTTTAATTAGTAATTTTTATTACAAAGTATTCTATAAAAGCCAGTCGCTTCAAATATTTCTCCAAATATCTATTTGCAAAATTTGCAACAAAGGGAATTCTCACCGGTATAAGAAGTTTGTAATCATGTTTTATTATCTTCATTCCCGCCTTTTCAATCATAATTCTTAAATCATCAAACTCTACGCGTTTGTGCGGTCCTTCGGGCATCTTTAATTTCATTTTTTCCGCCAACATTAATACCGGTTCCCAGAAAGGATTGGCCATGGTGATAACTAACTTTGACTTGTCATTCATTAACTTATAAATTTCCTTAAAGGTTTTTCCGGGTTTCTCCAAGTGTTCAATCACGTCACTCATGAAAATATATGACTGATGATTTATGAATAATGATTTATGATTTACGATTTCGGAAAAACTATCTGAAAAATGAAGGTTTTTATTTGATTTATACTTAGACTTCGCCAGTTTAACCATCTCTTTACTAATATCAAACCCATAACCATTTTTTGGGTTTAATGAAGCCAGCAAATCCCCTGTTCCGCAACCGATTTCCAAAACGTTGCTACCCTTTGGAATTAATTTACTCAGAAGTTTTTTAAGATTGTCATAATAGAACGAATTTTTCTCTTTGTAAAAATCGTAATTCTTCGAAACCTTATCAAAATGTTTTTCTACTTTAGTTTTTGACATATCAATAACCTAAAAACTGACGGGATTTTATCTCAATATCTCCTTCACCGGAATACGAAACCCGGGAGGAAAGATCAGGATAGAAAACGTCGAAAAAATTATTTCCCGAAAGCACTGTTTTAAGTGTTGCTGTCGGCGACCACGGAAGGACGCTATCCTCGGGAGTATCTACAAAGACAATTTTCTTAGCACCTATCTCCGATTGGTTTTCCTTAAAATATGTATTTACCCTTTCCGATATTTCTAAACCTTGGGTTATCCAGTTTGTTTCAGTCGTCAGGCGAAGTGAAATGAAAGAAACTGCCACCCAAACTATACAAAATAGAATATAGATTTTAGATTTTAGATTTATGAGTAAATAAGACAAGATAAAAACCACACCGAATAAGGGAAGTGTTAAATAATAAGTAAATTTATGTAAGGGCAGAAATACCACCGGCAATATTGTGGCAACAAACCAGGAAGCGGAAAGAAAGATTACGGATTTTAGATTTAGGATTTTAGATTTAAGGGATTTGAAAAATGCATAGGCAACTAAAATAATTTGGATGACAAATAAAGCGAATATCGGAATAATTTGATTGGACCAATATTTTAAAAGATTCGGGTTAAGATGAATTCCGGGGCCGACAAAATCCACCAACGTCTCAGGTAAATTCAAAGACCATAAAAAGTACCAGAAAGTTGTGTTTACTGCCCTGGGAATTGAAAAGTTCCAAATATAGGAATCGCCTTCTATAAAGCCAAAACCAAGAAAATGCATGGCTAAATATGTCAAAAGGATTATTGCATAAGGCAGAAGTGAAAATACTATTCTTTTAAAATTCAACTTTGTCCGCTTTGTGGCTTTTAAGTAAAGGTGGACCAAAACCAGTACAACCGGAAGCATTACCCCGGTTTCTTTACTCATAAGTGAAAGCAGGAAAAATATAATCGAAATTACAAGGTTTTTATACTCGATTCTTTTTCCATTTTCAATTTCAAATTTGATAAAAAATATAACTGAGAGTAGAAATGTTAATGTTAAAAAGAGTTCCTGGTATGCCCCAATATAATAAAGCTGTCCGAAATGGGTTACGCTTGTAGCATAAAGAAAAAGTGAAAGAGCCGCAATTTTAACATTGCCTGTCAGAAGTTTTGCCAGAAACCCAACCAGGAGTATATCCGCACAAAAAGTAAGAATCGCGACAGTTCGCAAGGCCATTGGATTTAGGTTAAACAGTGCCACACCTAAAAAGTAAAATGCTCTCAATGTCAGGGGTCTATATACCCCAATATTTTCAATGTCTCTGACCGGGTTAAAAAAATTTATAAAATCTTTCCACGAAGAAACATTAGCTATTTTTAAAAAGTAAAAGTCATCGTGTGTAAAAAATCCCGAGAGGGAAGGAAAAAACATAAGTGCGGCAATTATAAAAGCACTAATCGGAAGCCAATATTTTTTAATAAATCGGAAAACTTTCGTCATCATACAATTTTCCCTACAACCAGACGTCCGATGTTGTGAAGATTGTGTAAAAAAATTATCAGAGGGCTATCTGTATGCCTTTTAACTATTTTTTCATCTTCTTGCAATAAAAGTCTGGAAAATTTCTTGGTGATTGTGGATGGTTCAATTCTAAAACTGGATAAATATTTATTCGTGACTATCGGCATTCTAACTTCTGCAATTTTGAGCCAAAGATCGTACTCCGTGATAAATTTCTTGGTACCCACAAATGGCCCAAAACGTTTCCATGCAGTTCTGGTAATAAAAACTGAGGGCTGCATTAGGTAATTGACTATAAGCATCAATGAATAATTATTAATGGCCAGTAAGATATTTTTGTATCGGGTTGGCCATATCGCGATCCGATTGCCTTTTCCATCTATCACACCTCCCCTGCCGGCGAACCAGAGAGCGTCGATGTTTAGACGATACAGTTTTTCAATTTCAGCGAATGCTCCGATTTTATAAACATCATCGGCATTAATAAAGGTCAGAATCTTCCCTTTGGCTTTTCTGAATCCTTTATTAACAGCGTCCATCTGGCCGTTATCGTTTTTAGACTGATATTTAATTACGTCAGGGTAGCTGCTGGCATATTTTTCAATTACCTTCAAAGTTCCGTCCGTCGAACCGCCATCCATTATTATTACTTCCAAGTTTGGATACTCCTGTTTGATAATTGAGTCCAGAGTTTTTCCAATATACTTACCTTTGTTAAATGAAGGAATAACTACGGAGATAATAGGTTTCATGGATTAATTACTAATTATAAATTTAAAATTACTAATAAAATTACAATTCATAAATGAAAAAATTACGAATTAGCTACGGTACTTTTTATGATTGAACCAAAAATTAAAGTTAATTCTTTCGCCTCATTTGACATCAAATTGATCTCATCTTTTTTAGCCGGAAACAAAGATAAAACCATTCTCAACCAGTAAACTGTTTCCTTGGCTTCCTTTTTACATATCCCGATCTTATGTTTGAAATCAGACTTGCTTTCGGCATTGTTTGCTTCACAGTAGTTCGCACCTATACTTGTTGACGATCTAACTAATTGAGAGATCACCGGAGAGCTTACAATATCTTTTGAAAGCACTTTGCATAATCTGAGAATTCTCTGAGAAAATTTTGCTGTTCTTTCCTCCAAATCATATTTCTTGGAATCTTTGCTTTGCATTCAGAATTGAGTAATTAGAGTTTGGTGCTTTATTTAAAATATTAAATTTAAAATTCATCATTGCAAGAAAGCTATTTCTTAGCTTTCTTGAGGGCTTCGCGTCGAACCATATCTTCCAACTTTTTTTCCAGTTTCTTTGTTCTGATATAGGAACTTGTCACAAGACTTATTACCAGAATGAATCCGGCAATCACCATTAAATCAAAGACTCTGGTGACCAAAAATGTACTGGCAAATTTCCTTAAAAGCTCAGGGAAAACAATTATAACAATTGCCGCTGCCCACATAATAATCCAGGAAATTATTTCAGACTTACTGATCTCGCCACGCTTAAAATGAAGAACTACAAAATAAATCATTGAGAAAGCAAATATTAAAGCAATAATCTGTAAACCAATAATCATCTTTTTATATCGTGAACCTCCACTTAATTATCTCGCCCATTATCCCCACTGCATCCAATATTGTAACACCTTTCACTTTGTCGTGATAAATTGACTGCACAGAGACCTCACAAAAGTTCAGTTTTGTTTTTCCGATTCTGGCTACCATTTCAGTCTCAACCCCGTACCCCGTAGAGTCCCAACGGATTTTTTGATAGGCTTTTTTGGTTAGTGCCTTAAAACCGCAGAGTACATCGGAAACGTAAATGCCAAAAAGAACCGCAAGAACAACGGATGCAAATTTGTTGCCCAAAAAGCGGATCAGGGGTACCCCATAACTATAATTCCTGGAACCCAGTACCACGTCGCACCCCCCAGATTCCAAATGTTTTATGAATTTTGGAAGATCGCCGGGCATATGCTGGTTATCCCCGTCCATGAAGATGATTGCGTCAGCGCCGGCGGCAATTGCATAATCTGCCCCTGTTTTCATAGCCGCTCCTTTCCCTAGATTAATTTTATGTGTCAGAAGTGTCGTACCTTTTAATTTTAAATTCGTAATTTTAAATTCGTAATTATCTGTGGATCCATCATCTACTAAAACAACGGGAAGTTTATATTTGGAAATTCCTTTTACAACCAAGCCTATATGTTTTTTCTCGTTTCTGAAAGGAATAACAATAAATATTTTCATACAAATACAAATGATTAATTACGAATTTAAAATTTTAAATAAAATTAGAATTTTCAAATTGGTTAATTGAGATTTTATTAGTAATTAGTAATTTAAAATTAGTAATTAGCTAAGTACCAGTTTATTGTCTCTGCAAGACCTTTTTCAAACGATGTTGAAGCAGTAAAACCAAACTCTTTCTTTGCGCGGCTTACATCAAGCATTCGTCTGGGCTGTCCGTCGGGTTTACTTCTATCCCAAACAATTTTGCCTTTAAACCCTGTGAGGTTTTTGATCAGGTTCGCTAAATCTTTGATTGTAATTTCAAATCCAGCTCCTAAATTGACAGGTTCGGATTTGTTGTATTTTTCAGTAGCAAGCATTATGGCTTTGGCTGCATCATCTACATAAAGAAACTCCCTTGAGGCTTTTCCTGTTCCCCAAACAACAACCTCTTTATCTCCGTTCTCCTTTGCATCTACAAATTTTCGGATTAACGCAGGAATGACGTGTGAGGATTTCGGGTCAAAATTATCTCCGGGACCGTAGAGATTTACCGGTAAAAGGAAGGTTGCGTTAAAGCCATATTGCTGCCTGTAAGCCTCTGCTTGCACCAATTGCATCTTTTTGGCAAGCCCGTAGGGGGCATTTGTTTCTTCGGGGTAGCCCATCCACAAATTTTCTTCCTTAAATGGAACCGGGGTAAACTTTGGGTATGCACAGATGGTTCCCAGAGCAACATACTTTTTAACTCCTGCATCATGCGCTGCCATCATCATGAAAGTTCCCATGAGTATATTGTCGTCAAAGAGTGTTGCCGGAAATTCCCTGTTATAGCCAATTCCTCCGACGTTTGCGGCCAAGTGGATTATAACGTCACCCTTTTTGGCAACTTTAAGACAGTCTTCATATTTTCGAAGATCGTATTCTGGTCTTTTCGGAACAAAAATGCTTTTAGGGCTTTGCGATTTAATTTTTGCTATCAAATGCTTACCCAAAAAGCCATCCCCTCCGGTAACAACCACACATTTGTCTTTCCAAAAATTTTTTGCCATATTATGCTACCCAATAGCCTCTAATAAAAAGGGCTACCAGTACTATCTCCAGAAGTACTTGGGCAATTATAATATATCTGGACGCTATATTAAACTTGGCAATTAAGGGTAGGAGCGGAAACGCTAAAAGTGCATACCTGGGCATAGAAGAAAGGGTCCCTGTCATTGTGGGGAGAATCACAGCCAATGCTACAAATATCCAATATGAAAATTTAATTTTTCTAAATGCATAAATTAACCCACTAATTAAAATCACCGTTACGAAAAGTTCCAAGGTTGCATTCCAAAAGCCTAAACTGCCCGGATCCAAGCTAAAAAGCATTTTTATGTACCGATAAATTACCTGTGGCAGTGTGACTAAAGGCAGACTGCTTCTTTCGGCACCGAAAGCAGGCTGGGCAGTCAAAAAGTAAATAGGGTTACTGAACGTCCTGTGTAAATAGTACATGTAAGCAAAAAGCCCCAATGGAGAAATTATTACCCCAAATACGTCCCGTAATAAGTCCTTTCCCGCATTTTTAATCCTACCTTTATATTTTTCCCATAACTCAACCGCCAGAAAGACAGTTAAAAGCACCCCCTGAACCTTGGTAGCCGATGCTAGTGCCACCATAATGCCGGCAAGGATAAACTTATCCTTTTTGATAAACCAAAAAGTAAGTACAGCCAAAAGCAAAAAAAGCGATTCGGAATATATGGCTCCGAAATAAAAGGATGTCGGAAATGAAAGCAAAAGGAGAATTGATAGCCAAGCAACCTTTAAACTATATTCCTTACCCCAAAGTTTAACAAGAAAGTATAAAGCGGCTATAAAGAGCGCGGTGGAGAGAATGATCCCGGTATAAAAATACGAAGGGTCGGTGTAAAGGCTCAGATCGAGGTTTCCCTTTGGAAAAAAGTTAAAAAGCTTTATTAAAAGTGGATAAAGTGGAAAGAAAGCCTGTGAATACTGAGCCTCGTATCCATTCTGTGCAAGTTTCAAATAATGAACTCCGTCAAAGTTTCCAAAACCCCAAACCCAACTGGGTAGATTGGTGATGGAAAGAACTCTATCAACGTAAGGGAATCTGTTTCCAAACTTTGTTATGAAAAATACCGCCAGAAAGGCCAATACAAAAAGAGTAATTCTCCAGGTGACAAAAATCGGGATAATTTTCCAAAAATCACTATGCGATTTTGGAATAGATTTTGTAGGTTTCATTTGCTGTCTTTTTCCAACTGTATTTTTTGGCATTTTCCGATCCTTTTTGAATTAATTCATTTTTTAATTTTGAATCATTGAGCAACAACTTTATTTTTTCTGCGAAATCCTCCGGACTTTCAGGATTGGCAAAAAGTACGGCGTCTTCAGCTATTTCCACTAAAGCCTGGATTTTTGATGAAACTACAGGAATTCCTGCAGCATTTGCTTCCAAAACAGGAAGACCAAAGCCTTCATACAGCGATGGCTGGACATAGACATCGGCTAAATTGTAAATCTTAACGAGATCTTCATCGTGAACAAACCCAAGTCTTAAAACACCCGACCAATCGATATTTTTTAGATGACTAAGTTCTGGGTGTTCCAAATCTAAATTTTCAACTTCAAGCGCCTGCTTACCCACTATAACTAACGGAATTTTGGCTATTTTGCAGGACTTAACAAGATTTGGAATATTTTTATTGTAATTAACGTCCCCCACATACAAAGCAAAACGTTCCGGTAGGCCATAGTGTTTTGCAACTTCTAGCATTGATGATGTATCTTTTTTGAATATCGGACGGGGAGCAAGATATGTGACATGAATTTTATTCGGGTTTATTCCAATAAATCGGCAAATATCTTTTTTGGAGGTTTCTGAAATTGTAATAACTGCGTCTATATTTTTTCTGATAAGAAATTTATTAATCTGCCAATTAATCACTCCTTTGATCCCGGGTGGGTAATGGTCAGGATAAATAAGAGGGATAAGGTCGTAAATAGTTAAAACAAATTTTACATGCTCCGGCTTTTTGAAAGGAATGGAAATAAAAAATGGATTAAAACGGGTAAAATGGATAACATCGTATTTACTCAAATCGGAACCAGACACATCAACTCCTTCTATCTTTAATGCTTTCAGTAGTTCTCTTGTATAAACTCCAATTCCTCGGACGCGATCTCCGCTTTTTAAAGGCCCCTCATCAACTGCAATCTTAAGCATATTTAAATTATACCGCAGGTTAGGGCAAATTATGAGTGTTTCTGCCACTCGGAGGCATAATGCGAGGGAAACAAGGTGTACTCTACTCTTCTATCTTCGTCTTTTATTATTTCCAGGAGCTTACCTGCAACCCAGTCAGGGGTGAAATAGGCTTTCTTTCCTTTCTCCATCTCAGTCTTTTTTTGATCGTAGCTCTTTGGCCCGAAGCTTGTAAGTGTACTTCCCAACGTTATCAGGCAAAAATCCACAGATAACCTTTTATACTCTTCAGCCAGGCTTAAAGTTAAACCGCGGACGGCAAATTTACTGACACAGTAGATGCTTCTGCCTGCCATGGGAATTACTCCCGCACCCGACCCGATACTTAGTACTAATGAGCTTTTTGGCTTTTGTAAATTTTTGATCAGATTCTTGATTAAAATAAACTGTGAGGTAACATTAATATTCATCGAGTCATTCCACTCCTCTAAAGTTTCTTCTTCTAAATCTTTGTATACTCCAATCCCTGCAGCATTAATTAAAACATCTATTGTTTTAAACTTCCTCGAAATTTGCCGGGCCAGCACATTGACTTTTTTTTGATTGGTAAAATCGCAGGCAAAATACTGACACTCACTCTTCAAATCTTTTGCCTGATTTCGAAGTTCGTCCTCTGATCTGGCAATTAATATTAATGTGGCCCCTTCCCCATCCAATAGCCCAACAAGTTCTCTGCCGATTCCCCCTGTAGTTCCCGTAATTACAATGTTTTTATTATGAAGATCCATTAATTAATTTTAATCCCTACCTGTCAGATATTTAAAGTATGAAACCGGAAAATGAGACGCGGAGAAAAAACTCCACAAAAATCCGCGTGCACCGTCCAAAAAACCAAGATGACGAAGATAAAGGTTAAAAAAAGTGTAAAGCGGTCTGAATAATGAATAATGAATAAAGAAAAATATATTTTTAGGAACTTTTTTCTTTTTCAGCTCCCCGGCATGAAGGTCGGTATAGCGGTTTAGCCGCATTAAATATTTAGCAAGAGTTGGGGAATCATAGTGCAATAGGTCATGTGACAGCCAGGAAACTTCGCCGTCAATTTCAATTTGTTCGTGCACTGATTTTTGGGGAAAACTAGCTTTTCCATTTTTAACTAAACGGATTACTCCATCGGGATAAACTCCGGCGTGAATCAGAGGCTTTCCCAAAAAAATATTGCGTCTGGGAATAAAATAACCGACAATCTCACCCGTAGGTTTCCCTATTTTTCCGTCGCGGTCCTCTATTAGCTTCTGATGACGGGTAAAAAGAGAATTAATTTCCAATGGTTGATGATTAATGGTTGATGGTTGAGAATTAACAACGGAGGAAATTTCACTTGCAAGCTCAGGCGTAACGACCTCATCGGCATCTAACTGTAGAATCCAATCTCCGGTTGCCTTCTCCAAGGCTTTTTCTTTTGTTATGTGGAAGATTTCGTGATGCGGTTCTTTAAAAACTTTAGCGCCCAGCCCTTCGGCAATTGGCCGGGTTCTATCGGTTGAGTATTCGTCAACAACTATAATTTCATCGGCGATGTTTTTAACCGACTCCAGACATCGTCCTATATTTGCCTCCTCGTTCCTTGTAGCCAGTACTACCGACAATTTATTCATTTAGTATTCACTCGCCTCCACTAAAAAGTAAGCGTTTGATCCGTCGGGATATTTTATCAAATCCTTAACATCAAACATCAACCTGTACCTTAGTCCATCATACTGGCTTGGGGTAAGAACATAAAGGACGAAGGGAACAGGATAACTTTCTACCGTGTTCCAGTCCGAGAACTGAAATTTACCGAATGACCTGGCAACGTTGTAGCTTTTACTCTGGCTCTGATCATACTGGACGGTGTTTAGAAAATTTCTTACGGGATACCTTAAGTAATTCAAAACAAAAATGTACGGCTGTTGTCGTTCTTTAGTCATATAAACTCTGTCGTAATAAGGGTGATCCTTAATGTAAATTGCGATTTGCTTCATTCCGTATTGCCATTCGATAGCATCTTTTTTAGCGTATTCGGAATAATAATATTTCAGATAGCTCGAAAATTCCCAAAAAAGAGGAATAAAAACTGCAGTAACAACGATGCCTTGAATCAATTTATTCTTAAATAAACTCACCAGACTGAAAAGTCCGTATGCGGCAACCAACTGAACGCTTCCCATCATAAAAAGCCCCCTGGCAGCATTTGGAGTAAAGCCTGATAAAGCCCCCGGTATCGGGGCAAGGGCAATCCAGGCGGCAAGAACCAGCCAAACTTTGCGTGGCTTAATAATCATAAAAAGTAATCCTATCCCAAGAAGAATCGCGTCAATTTTATATAATTCTCCGAACACCTTTACCGAGTTTCTCGGATTTTGGTCCCCATGGATAAACAAATAATCCAAGGAGAAATATTTTATATAATTGCCGGCAGCTATTTCGGCGGTTCCCAAATATTTGTTTCCGGTTTTTTTATAAAGGGCCGTTGCCTTTATAATCTCATCGGAAAATCGATTTTGCTCCGCCCTGGCAAATCCCAAAAGTTTCGGGTTATAGATAAAACCAATAACAAAAATTGCCAGGACCAGGAAACTGGCGAGAAATGCCTTTTTGTTTTTCATCAAATCTTTAAAATACAAAACACAAAGAAGGATAATCATCGGAGGAATTACGATCTTTGAAGAATGGTACGAATACATACTTAAACCAAACCCTAAAAAGGAAACAGGGAAATACCATTGGTTTTTTTCTTTTCCCAAAAAGAAAAATAACAACCCGAAAATGAAGAAAAAGAAAGCAAAATTAACCTCCCAGAGTCCCCTTGAAAATTGCAGGTGATAAGGAGATATTGCCAAAAATATTGCCGCAAAATACGCAGGGAGGTCTTTTTTAAACAAATATTTTGCTAGGAAAAAAATTACTAAAACCCCTAAACTGCCAAAAATAGCGCTCGGCAGCCGGGTGTTAAAATCACTAAGTCCCAAAAATTTTATAAAGACAGATGCTATATAGATGTGAACAGGGTGCTTGTCGTCATAAAAAGATTGGAAGACCAAAGGAAATTTAACTCCCCACTCATCAACTCCCCAGTTGGCTATTGTATAGGCGTTGTAGCCGGCATCCACCTCATCCCAATTCAAAGAAGCAGGAATTTGGTCAAGTTTATAAATTCTTAAAAATGCACTCAGTGCAACTATAAGCGTCAGAATTATTATCTTTTTCATTTTTAATCTTTAAATAGTTGAAAATGACAAGCTTTGCTTATTTTTTTCATTTAAATTGAAAGCCATTAAAAGACGAAACCAGCGAAAAACCCCATTTATCAACAGGGTTGTATTTTACTTCAGCTCTAAATTTTTCCGGTGGATATTTAAGATAGAAAAGTGCAAATATATAAGGCTCTGCATATTTATCTGTAACCATACCGCTCTTTTGATTGGCAAAAATTTCCTTATACCGATATTGCCAGTCACTTGCCGTTTCTACGGCATATTTTGTAACGAAACCGGTAAGATATGCCTCAAACGATAAAACGTATACGGCAACCACACAGGCAAAAATGATTTTCGAATATTTTTTAAAGCTTTCCATTAAAAAATGGATTCCAAAAGCAGATATGATCGCGAATGACGGAGCAGCCAGAATTCCCCTTAATGCATGTGGGGACTCTCTGGTAATGGCGGCCGGAATTGGAGCTAGGATAAGCGCAAGGAGTGGCAGGTAGTACAAAAGTTTTTTACTCCGATAGATTGCCAACAAACCCAAAAGAATAAGCGGAATTTCAATTAAATAAAGTTGTCCTCTCCCTGGAATTTGGCTTCTGGGATTGTCGTCCCCCTTCAAAAATAAAAACCGGGGGCTAAACTGCGAAAAATAATTTTTTACAAAATCGGTCGTACTTTTAACTTCTACTTGTGCAAAACGCAATCCTCCCGTGTCAAATTTATAAAGACGATAAACCGGAATCAGACTTACGGTAAAAAATAATAAGGAGACAAGAACCAGGATCCAATTTTTCTTAAGGTTTTTTAATTCGTAAAATGTATACACCAAAAGCGCTGCCAGCCAGATCGGGATGATAATTCGAAACGAATTATAGCTATAGAAAGAAAGGATAAAGGCAATTGTTCCAAAAAGTATGTGAAATCTATTTTTGCCGACAAACAGGAACAAATACGTCCCCAGTAGAAAGAAAAAAAGACCGGCTGTTGCTTCATATCCCGTTCTTGAAAAGATAAATAACCAAGGTGATATGCTCAAAATAAAACTTGATAAAATGGCAATGAATTCCTTTCCTGTGATTTTTTTTATTAAAAAATATACCAAGAGCAGTGTTCCAAGTGAATAGAACACTGCGGGAAGCCTGACCGCGTATTCATTGAGACCAAGAATCTTAACAAACGGTACAACCGAATAGATATAAACAGGCAATTTGAATTCCCCAAAAGCCCTGAAATGTAAAGGAAGAGTCTCTCCCCATTCATCCTTCAGGTCAGTTGCTATCGCGAAAGCATTGTATCCGATCGACGCTTCATCCCAATAAACGGATGATGGAATCTCGGCAATCTTATAGATCCTTGAGACTAAGAAAAGAATTAGTACAAACGCAAATATTATTTTAGATTTCATAATGTCTCACTTCGCGTTTTTTTCAACAATATCAAACGCGCCGTTTCCGTTTAGAAAATCAATCCGTTTAAGTACAGGGGTTCCTTCCGGAAAATCCCCCAGTTTTCCAATAAAAAGAATCTTCTTACCGGGGTTTGCATTGACTATGTCCTGGTAGCGTGTTCCCTCATCCCCCAGATCCGGAAAATAATATTTATCAAATCTCAAAACCCTGACCCAATCGTATGTTTCAAATCTATCAAGATTGGGGCTATTTTGGAATTTTAGGGGATTATATTTGAGATAAAACAAAGTAAACATATGTGGTTCCCCATAATATCTGGTAAAAGTAATCAGATCATATTTATCCTGGTTCGATTCAATATATTCAACAACCTGTTTATTCCCATACTGCCAATCCCGAGAATAGCGCACCGGATAATATACAAAAAGATTTTTAAGATAAATAGTGAAATTAACCAAAAATAACACCATGGCTATACCCATCAGAGAGTAAAAAATCTTTCTATTCTTCACCTGCTTATAGGCAGCGTAAATCCCCAAAGCCGTGAGTATTTGGTAAACCGGTGCAGCATTTAGTGTTCTTAAGGCATTGGGAATGCTGTCGTTGGTCATGGCTACGGGAACAAACGCCAAAAGAAGCCAAGGTGTTAAAACTTTCAAACTTTGATCTTTTTTTCTGAAAAGATAATAAAGTCCTAAGAGTATGAACGGAGCCTGAAACCAGTAGAGCTCTCCCACCCCCTGGACGTGGTGCTGCCTGTGCCCCGCCCCATCAATAAAAAGAAAGTCCGGAGTAAAGTGCGCCAAATAATTTTCTGCGAAATAAAAACTGACATATGTATACCGGTTGTGAATAAGCTTGGTTACAAACTTTGGAAGAGTGGAGTTGTTTCTCCTCTCATCGATCCGGGGGATCAGTCCTTTATCGTCAGTGATGCTGACAAGTTTATATCTGGCCGCAGCTTCTCCGGAAATAACCATTTGGGCAAGCGGAATCATTAGAACGGTAAAAAGGAGTCCTGCAGCAATGAACCATTTTTTTATCTTCCAAAAGTATTTTCTGAAAATAATGACCAACGCAAAAAGAAGAAGCGGGGTAAAAACCCTTGTACTATTGTATGTATAAACCGAAACGGCAAATGGAAGTATTGAAAAAATTAGCCATTTGAGTTTTTTCAGACCTTTAAGAAAAAACCAAACCGCCATCACAATCCAAAACAGTGCAAATGATGATTCGAATGAAGCCCTGGTCAGTTGGATATGCCAAGGCGAAACCGCAAGCAAAAAGGCCGATATAAGGGATACCGACCTCTTTCCAAAAGCTTCTTCGGTCAAAAGGTAAAGTAGTAAGACGGTCAATACTCCATAAATTACCGGCGTAATCCTTACCCCGAATTCATTTAAACCAAAAACGGCAATTCCCGGAATTGAAGCATAAATTTGGGCAGGAAGTTTGTATTCACCGTATGACTTGAAGTTTAAAGGAAATTTTACTCCCCACTCGTCCCGTCCTGTCTTAAGGATTGAGTAGGCATTGTATCCTATCGAAACCTCGTCCCAATTTAAAGAAGGTGGAATTGAAGTAACTTTGTAAACCCTCAAAAAGAAGGCTAGGGCAACAACTGCAAAAAGAACAATCTTGGTAATTCTACTCTTCATCACCTCTAATTATGCCCTAAACAGTCTTACTTGCACAACCTCCTTGTGGAATAGCCAAAAAGTATGGGTTTATTAAGATAATCCGGAACAGTAAACAGCAAATCAAGTTCATGTTCCTCGGTTTTTGTCTGATCGAAAGAAAGTTCATCTCCAACAATAATTACGTCCTTTCCGCAAACTTTGTTCCAATTTAAAATTTCAAAAGAAACGTTTCCTACAGTGAACACTTCTTGAGCATTTACATCCGAGCTGTAGTACGAAGAGTTCATTTGGGAAATCAAATTTGCTTGGACCGACAGGGGATCAGCAGATGTTAAATAAGTTGATCTAATTCCTGCTCCCCAAGCGCGGCTACTGAAATCAACCATAATTTTTTTATCAGGGTATTGGGTTAATATGGGCATTAGGTCGATATAAGGCTTGCCTGAACTATTGGCTAATTCATATTTGAAAATCACGAAATAAGAAACGCCAAAAACCGCCAATGAATAGCCTACCAATCCGAAAACAACCGCTGCTCTCACCCAATTACTTTTAATCACTTTCCAAAATTCGAAAAATCCATAGGCGACCATGATTGAAACTACCCAAAGATAATCCAATGTTCTTAAAGGGTAAAACAAATCTCCGGTTAACCCCGCCGGAATTGGTGCAACAATTAAGAGAATTAAAAACAGTTTGGCGAAAGTTGTCTTTCTGTTCCTGAAAAAATATCCTAACCCAACGAGAAAGAAAACAACCATCCAAGGATAAAGAACACCCAAGTCGGGAGTGGTTCTGCCCAAACTGCTTCCGGGATCAAAAAACAAGTTTTTAGGTGAAAAATATATCAAGTAGTGATTAATAAATTGCTTTACCGTGTATAAAATATTCACAAAAAATCCGGTTCCCTCACCTGCATTTCCCAAATAACTTACCTGAGACAACCTTTTGGTTAATGCCCCCGTGGTGAGTAGATAAAAATGGGGTAACAAAACCAATCCGAAAATGCCCAATCCCAGAATTGTCATCTTTTTTGCTTTCAAAAATATCTTACGGTTAATAAAGACCAGAAGTCCCAACAGTAAAACCGCAATTATTCTTTCTGAATAATATGCGTGTGTAGAAATTCCCAAAATCAAGGCTGCTACCGGAAATAATGAAATTTTCTTTAATGAGGCCAACAACAAATATGTACCTATTCCAAAAATTAACACTCCCAGGTTGGCTTCTACGGCAAGTCTGCTAAAGTGTATCGACCAGGGAGAAATGGCAACCATAGCGGCTGCAATCAACCCTGCAGTTATACCGTCATTCTTGTTTTTACTTCCAAAATGACTAATTAATAAATAAGTCAACAATACCAAACCGACTCCCGACAAAGCCGAAATAAATCTAACCGTGAATATGCTGTTACCCAAAAAAATAGTTGGAATGATGGTCAGATATGTATAAATCGGTGGCTGATATGAACCGTTGGCTCTAAAAAGAATTGGGAAATCTTTGCCGTACATATCTTTCCCTGTTTTAAGAATCGAGAAAGCATTAAAGCCCTGGGCGGCTCCGTCGGCATGTAATCCCGGAGGAACATTGCCCAAATTATAAAATCTTAACGTAATAGCTCCAACAATGATAAAAAATAATAATAATTTGTGTAGCTTATTCATGAGTGAATTTATTTTTATAAATTGTTATTAGCCTAAATAGTCCAATCAATATGGCAGAATTAATCAGTGGAACAAATAACCAATAAACTATTCCCGGCTGAGCCAAAAAAGCACCAACAACAGCAATCCCCAGACAATATAAAAGTGGTTTGATTTTTTCGGACAGCAATGTCAGCACCCCTAATACAAATAGCGGGAAAAAGACAAGACTATAAATTGCAACGGCATCGGCTGAAAAATAACGGCTTAAATCAAAACTATCTGTTACTTTGCGGATTGGTCTATCGTGATAAAACTTTGTTTGTTCGATAGTTGCGTTTCCAAAGTTACTCCTGCCAACGATTCCCAACTCTCTTCTGTACATTTCCCGTCTTTCCCACATTTGATTTCTCTCGAAACTGGAAATATAGAAAATATCTTTGCGTACTCCGGTTGTTAAAACAAATAGTCCTGCTAATAAAGCCAGCGCAATAAAGATAACTTTATTAAATAGCGGCTTTGCTGGTTTTGGCTGAAGCAAAAGGTACAGCAATACACTTTGCGTCAAGATAAAAAAACCAAACCATATGCCTAATGATGATTCTGATTTTAAAAAAAAGACAATAGACACAAAAAAGACAATTGCTAAAAGGCTGCTGTAACTTTTTTGCTTCTCATTCTTTCGCGAAGCAAAACGATGATCATTTATTATCCCCACCCCATGAAGCAGATATCTAAAGATTGTCCAAAATCCGTCTAAAATAAATTTAGTACCTTTAAGAAACTTTATTGATGATTGTTTTTCATGATAGCGGGTGGGGATTGGAATCTCACCAATTCGCATGCCATAACTGATTGCTGATACGGCGATTTCTTGATCAAAAACAAAGTCGTTGGAAAATCTTTGGAAAGGAATAGTTTTAAGAAAATTTTTGGAAAAAGCCCTGTAGCCCGAAAAATGTTCCGAAAAATTAACTCCCAAAAGTATATTTTGAATAAAACACACTATTCTATTTAGTAAATATTTATAGAGAGGCATACCCCCTTTAAGTGCCCCGCTTTTAGTCGCTATCCGGCTGCCGAACATATAGTCAAATTTACCATCTAAGATTGGTTGGACCAGATATGGCATCATTGTGGCATCATACTGATAGTCAGGATGAAGCATTACTACCACATCGGGATCCGACTTTAAAGCCTCCCAATAACCGGTTTTTTGGGCTCCTCCATAACCAAGATTATTAGGATGAGAGAAAACTTTAATACCCAGTCTTTTGGAAACAGCAATCGTGTTATCTCGGCTTCCGTCATCAATTAAAATTACATCTTTCCGATATTTCGGGGGTATCTCTTTAAAAGTATCTGCTACCGTCCTGGCAGCGTTATATCCCGGCATCATTACTACTACTCTTTTTGCTCTTTTCATATAATTATATAGATCTCAGGGAAGGGTTAGTTTTCCAAACATATTATTTATCTGCGATAGTCACGTTTCCAAACATCTTAGGGAATTTACCATATTGGGAAATTACCAGACGGGGGTCAAGCTTTGCATACACTTCATAGGCATATTCAATATTATCGATTTCGTTTACGTATAAAGTTACTTCTTTGCCTTCCTTTTGACTCTCTATTGCCGCAAGTGCCACTTTTTTAGCGTCAACTGACCAAAATGAAGCAAACTTCGCGGGGGCAATTGTATACACTCGGACCAAAATATAGATTAATTGAAGGAGCATCAGTACTCCGGCAAAATAGGCAAACTTTTTAGGAATCCTTGAAAGAGCATATGAAATAATCATAATTAAAGGAGGCAGTATTAAACCATTCCTGAGTCCATGCGCTTCCGATAAAAACATTGTTGCAAGCGGTGTAATCAAAACCCACTTAAAAAGCAAAATTGATTCCTTTTTCTTTTCCCTCCAAAGAAACATTAAACCGATGAGTATCAAAGGCAAATCAATCAAAAATACCATACCCATTTCTCCGGAGTTATGTCTCGGATTTCTGTCCCCTCTCAAAATCAAAAAGTCCGGAGAAAGATTTTTGGCATAATTCTCCAATATAATTCTCGAATATTCGATCTCCCTGTTTATAAAAAGAGGTTTAACAAACTGCGGCAATGCTGAAACGGTTCTTTCGTAGTTAACCCTTTGTATAATGCTTTGTTTCAAGTTATTGTCAGCAAAAATATTTATATTTAAAAATCTTTGTTCGCTGCCCGCCATGAAAGTTTCTCTGATTACTACTCCTCCGAAAAACAAAAGTATTATTAAACCGATAACAAAAATTTTGTTCTTTACCACCTTACCGAATCCGCTAAACCAGAGGAGTACTAAAAAAAGGAGAGGTAAAGTTAATTTAAATGTTGGATAGGTTAAAACTGCTATTCCCCAGGAAATTGCCCACCAAATATATTTTTTATATACGAACGCAGTGATTCCCAACAGAGCCAAAAATAGCGCAAAATGCGCTTCAAATCCGCCGCGACTTAAGTAGATATCCCATGGAGAAATCGCAGCCAGCAAACTAGCAATGACTCCAATTTTCTCACCAAAAAGTTTCTTACCCAAAAAATACATCAGGACAATGATTCCCAAACCGGAAAGGAGGGAGAGGGACCTAACTCCCCAGACAGTTGGCCCGAAAATTGCCACAAAGGGAACTGAAAAATAAATATATCCGCCTGGGCGCCCCGCACCCATCTTAAAAGTCAGGGGAAATTTTTGTCCTGTCGCATCCATGCCGGTTTTACTTATCGAATAGATATCGTAAACCATGGTTAATTCGTCTCCGTACATGGGAAGGGCCTGAATTTTATAAACCCGGATCGCCGCACCAAGAATAATGATTCCCGCTAAAATCAACCAAAATTTCCTTCTCATACCATTATTATATATACTTTACGTATGGAAAAAATACTCATGGGAGGAATTGCCGGTTTTTCCATCCTGACTCTTATTTCCTACATTCTAATTGTACTCAACATCCCCTTCTTAATTATTCCGATTACTCTTCTTACTGCCGTCTTCGGAGTTAAACCATTAATAAAAACTATTAAACAAATTAAAATTAAGCTCAACTTTCAAACAATTATTATCCTTATTGTTTTTATTCTTGGAATAGCCGGACAGATGGCGGTCATTTCCCCGAGCGGAATTACCCAAAACGGGAACTTACTTTTCTGGAGCGCTCACGGGCATGACGGAACCTGGCACATTGCTCTCATGGAGGAAATTAAAAAGGGCTGGCCGTTTGAAAATCCTATTTTTGCCGGCGAAAAGCTTGTTAACTACCACTTTTTCAGCGACATTTTGCCGGCTATGATAGGAAAGTATATACCCGTCTCCAATTTCGATTTATATTTCAGAATATTTCCATTTTTCTACTCGCTTTTTTTGGGGGCATCAGCCTATTTTTTGACAAAAAAGCTGACAAGAAGCTCTTCAGCTTCTATCTGGGCAACGATTTTTACTTATTTTGCCGGAAGTTTCGGTTTCATTGTCACCTACATAAAAGGTAAAACCATTGGTGGCGAAAGCATTTTCTGGGCAACCCAGCCACAAAGCTCAAGCGGCAACCCTCCGCAAATTATTTCCGACTTTTTGGTTTTGGCAGCGATATATTTTCTTATTGTACTAACCCGGCAAAAAAATAAATCTAAAAACAAAACAGTTTTCGTTATATGCGTCATTCTTTTCGGAACCCTGGCAAGCTTCAAGGTCTACGCGGGGGTCGTTGCTTTGGGGGCGCTGGGAATCGCGGCAATTTGGCAAATAGTTAAAGAGAAACGATTTCAGCTTCTGGTACTCACAACTTTTAGCGGAGCGTTGGCCGCTTTACTATATCTTCCCAACACTTCCGGTTCCGCTTCCTTTTTGATTTTTCAACCTTGGTGGTATGTGAGAACCATGATTGTAGAGCCATCACGTCTTAACCTTTTGGACTGGGAACTCAGGCGCCAGACTTATATTTATGAGCACAACTGGAAAAGAGTTATATTTTTAGAAGGTGTAGGTTTTCTGATTTTCTTTTTCGGAAACTTGGGTATGAGGTTTGTGGGCTTATGGAATTATCTAAAAACACATTTGATTATTAAGGTAACAATCTTCCTTTCAATTTTACTGCCGCTCATATTTTTACAGAAAGGGGTTGCCAGTAACACCAGTCAGTTTTTGCAATACTTTGTTCTTCTTTTTGGAATTTTGGCGGGCATTCAAACCTCTAAAATTACGGCTAAGGCAAAATTTCTGACACCCTTTATTATTATCTTAATGCTCCCTACCCAGATCGGACTTCTACGAGAATTTTACTCGCGCCCGGCGTTTGCCAAAGTTTCGTCTCAGGAAATTGAAGCCCTTAATTATATTAAAGAAAATACTCCGGAAGACACTGTTGTGGTGACTCCTCCCTATAATCAGTATCTGGACCTTAAAGATTCAACGCCCAACATCTGGGATTGGTTTGACACTTCCTACATATCTGCCATCTCGGCAAGAAGAACATTCTTCGACGATTATGAACAAGCTGATATCATGGGCTACGATTGGAGAGCAAGACTTGAAACTAAACGGGTTGTTTTTGAAGGCACCAATCCTATTGAAGTAAAAAGTGCTTTTACCGAAACCCAGGCCAATGTTTTATATTTCCCTAAAGCGGTGGGGCCAAAAGTTGATCCGAAAAGCTTGGGTCTTATCCTGATTTTTGAGAACCAGGAGATAGAAGTCTGGAAAGCCAACTAGAATAAACACTATTTATAGTCTTCAACTTGCTCTCCGGCTGGCTGTAAGAAACTAACGGAATTCCCCCAGGATGTACTTCTTCCTCGTAGATGTATTCCGTAATACCGGAAGTGGACTCCGGCTCACTAATAATAAAGACTTCGATTGTTTCTTCCGGACCGGCTCCGGGAGATGTAATCGTAAATATATATTCCTTCCCCAAGGAGTCAGGAATAACCGGAAAAACAAATTTAACAAAAGAGCCATCTTCCAGATTTTGACCATTAAGAACAGAGGTTCGTATCAGATTGCCATTATCATATAGGCTAAAAATGACATCTGTTTTGTTCTTCAAATTGGGGTTTCTAATTGAAGTGCCGATTGCTGTTAAGTTGCCGGTTTTTGCAACAAATTTCTGTGAGAATCCCCTTATTTTATAGATTGACAGCCTTATATCGGAGTTGTAGCCCGGCTGGATATTAACCGGAATCATTTTCAGAGCCGATGCGAGGATCGCCGGCACCACAAAAACCAAAAATAAAACTGAGACTGTCGTTAACCAAATCATTTTCTTCACTGGGTTTTTTCCTTTCTAAAAAGCAAGTAACTAATTGTCAAAGCTCCGCCGGCAAAAATCGTGTGCAGAATGCTTTGTAAATTATAAGGATCATAAAACCTTTCAATTGCATTGAATGGGGTTGGCAAAAGATCAAACCAGGTACTGTAGGCCCTGTACAGCGAAATTGTCATTGACCTATCCTGGTATAGAAGAGGGATAACAACGGAAGCCGTGGCCAGCAGGAAAATTGGCCAGGACAAAAACGACTTTTTGACGACTAAAATTACAACAAATGGAGCAATCCACAAAAGCCATGCAATATGGAAATGGGAAAAAGAAAATATGATCAAAAGAATTACAATCCAATAATTAAACATGTTCGGCTTTTTATCAGTCAACCATGCGCCAAAAAAGAGCGCCGAGAAAAGGAGTAGTCCAACGATTATTGATTCGCCAAAACCAACGGCAAAGCCCGGATTGAATATCCTGGTGGTCAGCCCCGAAATTAAAGTTGACTGGGCAAATGCCTGTGACAGGAACGGCGCGGATATCGCACCAAAAATGCCAAACGGTATCGCACCCAGGAGTATCTTCTCTTTAGTGCTTTTACCGCCAAAAATTAAAAACGGGACAAATAAAAGCGGGTAAAGCTTAAAACCTGCCGCAATCCCTAAGGCCAGAGCAGCCAAAAGCAGCTTTTCTTTTTTAATCAAAAACAGGGAAATCAGAGTAATAAAAACCGGAAAAATATCAATGTTCCCAAACGCGTAAATGATAAAAATCGTAAAGGGATTAAAAAGCCAGATTATAAAAGATTTTTTTCCCATTACCCTACTGTCAAAGAATTTTAAAAGCAGGAAAGCAATAGAAATATCCAAAATCAAATACGGCAGTTTCAAAACCAGCAGATACCTAAAAACATTGGGATTCAAGATTGCTGTATTTGAGTCGGCATTTCCCAGCCACGCGTCAAAACCGCTTCCAAGGACCGGTGAAGCAATGGCCTGGTATCCGCCAAGGACAAAATAAGTTAACGGAAAATAAACAAACTCTTCCTTTAAAGGCAGTGTTTTTCTGTTTTCTATTAAATATGAATAAATATCGGTCACACCCTTTTTTAAGAAAGATGCCTGGAAGTTAAATGTTTTTATGTCAGGGTGAAATAAAAATGCTGCCACTAAAACTCTCAAGACGATCGCCAAAACCAGTAATTTTTTCATATCTTTTTATTTTTTAATACAAGAAACACTGCAGCGCCAACTCCGATCAATGAAACTATATCCAGAACCTGCCTCATCAAAGATTCCCTGTAATAAACCTCAACTGTATGCTGTCCCGCAGGAACTTGTAAAACAATCTGGCCGTATGGCTTTCCCGATGCGATCCCCACTCTCTTCCCATCTATTTTAGCAAACCAACCCGGGAAATAGTACTTGCTGTAATTTAAAATAAAATCTTCCTTATAGTCGGTGGAGACGACTGCATTAAGAGCGTTTATTTCCTCGGTTCGGGAAATTCCCGGAACATCGGCATAAGCCCTGGGAAAGTTGCTTTTGGGTCTTGCCTCGGTGTCTTTGGGCAGCCTTAGGTATTCTTCCGATGTTTTTTTGTACTCCTCCGACGCGACAGGAACTGGAATATATCTATTGAGATAATACGCGTCCCCCCTGCCTAAATATTCGCTGGTTTTAAAGTAGTTAAAATTCAGAGTAATGGCGAGAATGATGACAATATATGAAATAACCCTCCCGAATTTGTATTTGGAAAAGCCTAAAAGCAGTATCGGAATGGAAAAAACTACCATTGCCAGAAATCTCCAAGGGAATTGAAAATACGGCAAAAGAGGTAGATTTCTCCATAAAAATGCGGATCGGAAATTCATCATAAAAATACTCACGAGGAGTATCACTTCTCCCCATATAAAAAACATCTTTTCCTCAAGTGAAAACTTTTTAAATTTCAAGACAAATAAAATCAATCCGGAAATCGCAGTTAAAATTCCAGTCAAGCCAAAATAGAAAGACATTGTATCGTACGGTCCCGGAACCGAAGCCCCGTAGCCGAAATACGGAGTAATAAATTGCTTAAGCGCAGGGAAATGGTCATAAAAATTAAAAACTGTGTCGTAATGCATTAGCCTGCTTTCGTAAATTGCAGGAAGCCAAAAATAGACGGATGCCGTGAGTCCCAAAAAAACGCCGGCAAAACTTTTGACAATAGCGGCTTTTTTGTTTTTGATTATAAATACGATCCTTGAAATCAAAAGGAGCAGGGCAAAGGGCATAAACATATAAGCCATAATATTGTGCGACAAAACTAAAGCTGATACGGAGAGTGCCGTAACTCCAACCCATTTAACGGATGGTTTTTCTTTGCTCAAATTTACAAAGGCCAAGGCAACAATGGGAATTATGGTGAATGCTACAATCTCCCCTATTGTCCCCCGTACAAAAATTTCGGTAGCTCTATATGGCGCGTAAACATAAAGTACCGAGCCAGCAAGTGAAAGTTCCTCGGGTAAAAACTCTTTTAGGAATTTGTACATGAAGTACATAGACAGTGGAATAGATAAACCAAAAACGATCTTTATACTATCAACCAGGGAAAACCCCAGAAGGTGAATTATCTCCCCTATATAAAACGGTAGAGGATAAACAAAATTAAAAAGCGGGTATCCAAAACCAAAACTCAAATCCGGGACAAAGCGAGGCGGAAATTGAAGTGATTTTATCGCTCTGTCCATCTCATAAAGCCAGGCAACATGTAGATCGTCGGAAACCCCGAAGAAACCATAAACAAACAAATATCTTATTGCCGGAACCGACAAAAGAAGAATCAAAGGAATCAAATATTTAGACAGTACGCTTTTTGTTTTTTTCATATGCTGCGTAACCAACAAGCCCCACCACACTTATGATTGTGATTGCATTAGCAACCATCCTTAAGGGTGTGTTTTCAAACTTGCCCTCTATTTTATACTCACCCGGATTGAGAGATACCGAAATTCTACCCAAGATATTATTGTAGGAAAAAGGATACATCCTGCCGTCAACATTAACTTTCCAGTTGGGAAAATAGAAAACCGGAATTTCAATTTCGGCCTTGTTTGCAACCTTGGCCGTAAATTCCCAACTGTTCGAGCGATTAACAAAACCAATCGTTTCCGCCTGACCGGATTTCACAATCGGTTCTACCGGTGCGGCTTCTCTGGGCTCCAATGCGGTTTTGGGTAAATAGTCCAAAAGCGCCCCTTTCTTTTGCTGATCCCAAAGCTCTCCTGAAAGTTTTTGTGAATCGTTTACAGAATAAAACACTTTCGGTTTAAAGTAATTCCAATTAAACACTATCGACAAAATAATAATTAAAAGACTGACATAAATCTGCCACTTAGTTTTTACCACCGAGGCAACAAATCCTCCGAGAAGGGCGGATGTAAAAATTGAAAGAGACAAAAAACGCCAGGGAAATTGGAAATATTTGAGCAAACTTATGTTCACCCAAATAAATGTTGATTTGTTGTGTGTCATAAAAACCGACAAGGCAAAAGTTCCCAGGATCAGAGCCACCAAAATTTTCATTTTCTTTTTAATTTTTGCCGCAAACAGCAACGGCAAAGATATCGCAGCCAACCACCAATGCGGCCAGCCTACCTGAAAATTCATTCCACCTTCAGGGCCGGGTATAGAAGTACCATATCCCCATATGCGGTCAAAAAACAGCTGACTCACTTTTAGGTAGTTGGCGCGGAAATCCAATTCAAAACGAAGCAAAGACTCGGTTTGAACCAGATTTTTTTCAAAGAAAGCCGGAAGTATAAAAAAAGCAGATAAACCAATACCCAGCACCATTGGTATCGCCACATTTTTGATATTTTTCCATTTATCCAAAGAAATCCAGTAAACCAGCCAGGCAATTAAAACAGGTAAGAAAATTAGAACCATAATGTTGTGTGTAATCATAAATATGAAAACGAAAATGGCAAATAAGATGCCGTATTTTCTCTTTTCTGATGAAGTTGCTAATTTATAGCCAAAATAAAAAACAAACGGAATTAAAGTCAATGCAAGGCTTTCCGCTAGGGCGCCCCTGACATAAACATCAAGGGCTTTGTAAGGAGCAAAGAGATAAAGTATTGCCGAAACCACACCCGGTAATTTTCCCCAAAGACTTTTGCCAAGCAGGTAAATTCCAAAACTACCGGCGGTAAGGGAGATATAAAAAAGTATTTTTGAAGCACCTATAAAACCGGTTAAATAGCTTAAAACGGCGCCAAAATAATATGTTGAAACGCCATAAAAATTGAATAACGGAAAACCATTTCCCCATCCCATATCGGAAACCCACCGACAAGGAATTTGAAAGTCGGTAAAACACTTGCGCATTTCAAAAATCCGGATGATCTGCAGATCATCCTGGTGAGAAAAATAACCGTATCTAAAAAGCGGCCATGTTACCAAAAAACTCAAACCAAAAATAAGCAAATAGGGCCAGTATTTATTTAGCAGTTTTTTCATTCTTCTTAATTATCAACCAAAGAACAACAATAATGCCAGTGAGGGACAAATAGTTTCCAATTTTCCTGACCGGAGTATCCGTCAATCTGGTTTCAATGTAATATTTGCCCTCCGGTAATTTAAAGCTGACAAGCCCCAGGCAAAACTCTTCATTTCGACAGTCATCGTGTCCATGATTGATAACTACCCCGTTTACCTTAACCTGCATACCTGGAAAGTCAAAAAGCGGCAGGCGAAGCGTTGCATCGGCCGAAACTTCCACATTTCCTGTCTGGAAATCACTGCCCTTTCGATAATCGGAAAATTCTGCGGTTCCATCCAACACTTCCGGTAAATCGGGGGCAGCTGAGATAGGGGGAAGTTTTGCGTAAATCGGCAAGTAGTCAAAAATACTTATCGTAAGCTGCTTTTGCCAGAAAACTCCCGAAAACTTTTCAGAATCATTAATAATTAGCCAATCCTTGGGAACATAAAAACCAATATTCAAGATAACCGCAGCCAGAAGCACCAACCCTCCTAAAATGCGCTTTCCCTTGGGAATTAAATAAATCGCAATACCCCCCGCAAGACAAAGTAAAAATATGGAAACAGCCAAAAATCTCCACGGGAATTGCAAATACCATAAAAACGGCAGTTTTGCCCATATAAAACTGGATTTCATATGAATCATAAAAATACTGATTAGACCTGCCGCAGAAATACCCAGAGTCAAAATTGAAATTTTTTTATTTCTTTTTAAATTCATAATTGCCAGTATCGGGGCCGCAACCAGTCCGAGAATCCATTGGACAGTTCCCAGGGACAGGTTCAGTTTTTCGTTTGGAAATCCGGAAGATCCATATCCCCATTCTCTGGAAATAAAAAGTTTGTACAAACTCACAAAATGCTGCCTATAATCAAAATAACCGGATAAAATTCCCTCACTGTGCACAAACTGCTTTTCAAAAAGAACCGGCAAGACAAAAAATGCGGATAAGCTAAACCCCAACACCCCACCCCAAAATATCTTGCCTAAATTTTTCCACTTACTTTCAAATAACCAAAATAATGCCCAAGCTAGAGCAACCGGAACAAAAATCATCGCCATCAGAACATGTGTTGTCATCAGGAAGAAAATAGAAACCGACATCCAAATCAAATATTTAGATTTTCCGGTTTTTATAAGCTTATAAATTGCCCAGAGAATCAGCGGGAAAAATATCTGTGCCCAAAATTCACTTAAAGCTCCCCTTACATAAACCTCTACTGCCTTATAAGGAATGTACGTATAAAGCACTGAAGCAACGAACCCAGGCCATTTACTTTTCAGGAGATCACTTACCAGGACATACATTGTAAGTGCGGAGAGAGCGTAGCCTAAAATAAACAGTATTTTTACTACATCGATATACTGAATTCCAACCCTGTGCATGACGGCACCAAGATAATAAGGAAGCGGCGGGTAAAAATTAAACTGGGGGTAGCCATACTGATATCCGGCATCCGGAACCCATCTGCAGGGAATCTGGAAATCCTCAAAACATTTATCCATCTCATAAACTCTGAACGCCTGAAGGTCATCCTGCATTGGGAAAAAACCAGATCTTACCAAATTAAAAAATGTCGGAATAGTCAAAAGTGTAATAAGAATTACCCAAAATATTTTCTTCATTTTCTTTAGTTTACTTTAAAAATTGTAACCTCACCATTTTGAAATATTCGTGTTAACCCAAGCTGAGTATCTCCTTGCCTGGCGTGCTGATCTTTTAGCCAATAGACATATGCTATGTTGTTCTCCTTTAGAAAACCTTTTGCCATATCTATATCCAACGTATTTAGAAAATCCTCAACAGACTTTCTTCTTTCACTCCAGGGATATTGCATGATATCAAGGTTTATCTGGTCTTCCAAAAATACTGGCTGCCCCGAAAACGCAGAGACGTAAGCAGTTGATGTATACAGGAAAAGGGGTCTTGGAGCAGGTGCTTTTGCGGACTTCTCCGCGTCATACGGATATGTCAGGACTACCCCCTTGGGTTGCCCTGACAAAAATTTCAATGCTTCCACCTCACCCATCGGAAGCATCGACTGTGGTTTGGCCGGCAAGTAGTGCCCCATCGACGCAACAGTTGTCGGAATAGTAAAAAGAACAAACAAGATGATTATTAAACTACGCTTAAGGAGTGGCTGTCTTTTAACAAAATTCCACACAGCAATTCCCGCCACTATTCCACTAAAAACCAAAGAGTAGTAGAAAAATTGAATTGTGTTCCAGGGGGTTCCTTTTTGAACAAAAAAAGTGGGAACAATTATTCCTGCCAAAATCATGACAAACAAAAATACTTCCACCGGCCCTGCGGATAAAAGTGCCTTAGGTTTTTTAAAAAGCGTTCTAAAAGCAATGATTCTTGTTCCGAAATTTCCGACTATAAAAATAGTAAACGCCAGGGAGTAGGCCAAAATTGCTTTAAGCCATATGTGTCCCATCTTGTAGGTTGTCATTGCCGAAAATAGTTTTTGCCAATTGAACCTGTCCGTTAGGGTCATCATTGTTTCCAGAAACCAGAAAGGACTATACAAAATCAAACCAACGGAGGATTTGTTAAAAGGAATAAACAGGAAAACCGAAACGGCTATAGACAAAAGAGCAATCCACAACAGTGAATAACCTTTCTTTTTGACAATCTGCCAAACCGAACCCGCCAAAATTGATGATAAAACCAAAAGACCCGCATACACTTTGATAAAAATTGATATGCCAAAAAAGAAAATGGTCAAAAAAAGGAAAACCGTTGATTTATTCTTTAAATATTTCAGGAGAAAAATAAGCCCTGAAAGAATTGTTATCAAAGAAAGTGCGAATGGCGGATTAATAAGTGTTGAGATTGATTGCTGCGCCCAAAACATGCTCTCACCACCCCAACCTTGCCCTCTGAAAAGTGAGATCAGCCATCCGAAACTCCCACCAAAATATACAAAAAATACGGCCAGTAGAGATTCTCCTTCCGACTTTCTCCAAAGATATACAAATTTGTATACAAGAAGTCCTATCAGGAGTGCTAATACCGGAGGTATTATTTGAAAATACAGGAAAGACGGCGTGATACCGGTTAATTTCACAATCCACGACAGCAATAGATCAAAACCAAGATGATAATTCTGAATTCCCCATCCCGCAAAGGTTGGCATCTGAAAATTGCCTGCAGCAAAATTATTAATCAAGGCCAGGTGCCAAATACCATCATGCCCGTTCGCTCCCCAAAAACCAAGGCCACCAGTACATCCGATGTTCCAACAAAGTCCGGATCTAACCATGACCAATGACCACGTAATTGTGCCTGCCAAAATAAGGATGGCCGCCTTACTTTTTTGCAAAAATTGTTTTAAAGCTTCTTTTAGCATCTTCGATAAGGCTAAGCCCGACCATGGAAATCATTGAGGTAATATATACAACCGCACCGATTGCAATGAGCTCTTCCATCGAGGTCAAAGTAACAGGTAAAAATCTGCGCGCAATTATAAGCACCACACTCATAACCATTGTACCGACTGCCGGCTTTATCATTGAGTCGGTAATCGAAAAATTAACGTATTTTTTGGTGATAAATATTGCCACAACTGATGAAGCCCCTACCAATGCATAGCCAATCGCGGCACCGATTACACTAAACTTAATTGCCAGAATAGGAATAAAGGCCCAAGTGAGAACCGTCCACATTATCATCAGATAGAAAGTGATTTTAATTTTTCCGATTGCATTGAGAAGATTTGTCAGCTGAGTTGTTGCTGCAGCAAAAACAAAATTAATAGAAATAAAAACAATCGGAACCAAGGCGGGGGTCCATTGATTGTATCTTGGTATAACCTGTATCAGGATAGGAGCCAAAATTGAAATGCCGGCCAGACTTGGAAAAACCAAAAGACAAATAAAGAATATTGATCTTGTGACGCTTCTTTCAAGATCTGCCTTTGAATCCTGCATCCTGGAAAACGCCGGGAATGTTACGCGGGTAACAGTGTCCATAAAAAACGTAAGCGGAAATCTGGCAACTTTTTGGGCAAAGGAAAGGACTCCAACCCCGACCGGGCCCAAAATACTCCCCAAAACCAGTGTCATTCCGTCGTCTTTAAAAGTCGCCAGAAAAGTATTGATTTGGTATGGGATTCCGAATTTGAAAAGTTCCGACAAAGTTTTTCCGGAAAACGCAATACCGGGCTTCCATGGTTGAAGAATATAGATTGTTATAAGTCCTACAATTCCGCGGGCAAGAATGGCAACCGTAAAACTTTTAAGTCCAAACCCTTTCATCGCCAAAAAAACCAGAATAACGTTATAGACAACCTGTTCCAGAATTTGAGGAAATGCCAATTTTACAAATTCAAGTTTCCGCTCCAAAAGAACCGATGGGATACTTTTCAACGAGGAAAAAAGAAGTGAGGCAGCAAGAGCATACAAAAGTATTTGCCCATCATTATCAAGGGAAAATTTTTGGGTAAAAAACGGACTTAAAAGAAAAACAACTGCAATTATTGCAATTACCAAGAGCTGTTGAACAAGAAAGGTTGTTTTCAAATCCGTATCTGTTGGTCTGTCTTTTTTCTGGATAAGGGCTGCGGCAAGGCCTACATCGGAAAAATAGACTAAAAAATTAATTATTGCAGAAACTATCGCGAAAACTCCAAATTCATACTTGCCTAAATAGGCAAACAAGAAAAGTTGGGCAACAAGAGCAATAACCTGAAGTAAAAATGTTCTCCCCGTGAGGACTACCACTCCCCGCACGGAACGCTTTTTCACGGTTTCCAGGGATATTTCTGTAGTCGGGTCCAGATGAGAGTCTGTATCTTCTGCATTCATAGTCTAAATTTTACCACGTTGTGATTATTTCAACCCCTCCCAACGTAAACCGATCCCATCCACCCCCATCATAGGTTCTATTCCTTTATATCCGGATGGAGCAACTATCGTAAAAATTCTTTGTTGATTTTTAAGAGGTGGTGTATCCGGTTTGGCATTGTAATACTCAAAAATATATGAGTAGCCGAAACCATACCCCAATTCAGTACTCAGAGAAACTCCATAACCGCTTTTTCCTCCCCTTTTAACAATCTCTTGGACGATTTGTTCTTTTGCGTGAAGATTCATTGGTTTATATATAAAAATAAAACTTTTAACATTCAGAAACGAAAAAATACCAATAATCAGAAAAACCACAAATTTATTTTTAATCGTCGAAAACATAAATCCCAAAAGAATCAAAAAAGGAATTACTGCAGTCATCAAATAGTATTCGGAAAAATTTGCTTTATAAAAAAGAAAAATGAAGAATGGAATAAAAAGAAAAAGATTGGAAAGAATAAGAAGCGGACGATAACTTTTATTTCTGAATATTCCCCAAAAAGAATATGAGACAGTGATGACAAAAATTAGACAGCTTACCGGAATTGAAAAATGCAACCAGAGGATATTCGTTGAATTCGAAACGAGTGTAGTCACAATCTTCGCCACCGGAGAAGTTAACCCTTCTCGTCCCAGAGAAAAAATTGATAAAAGTCTTTGAAAATTAATAAATCCGTTAAATAAATCGAAAATAAAAACAGGCAAAACTGAAAGGATAACGATCAAGAAAGTTATTATTATATTTTTCTTTTCTAGAACCGGACGGTAGATAAGTAAATAAATCGCAACCGGCAAGATGAGCAAAAAGACTGCAAAGTGTGATTGAAAACCTATTGCCAAACCGAGAGCCGCAATTGGCAAACCGTATTTTTTTGAACTTGATAAATATATTCCGTAGAAAGTGATGATTTCCGATAAATAAAACAACGAAGGGGCCCAGGGATTTTGATCCCACGAAATAAAACTGACAGACAAAGCCGAAATGAAAGATAGGATAAGTCCAACATTTTCCGAAAATATTTTTCTTGCGACTAAATAAATACCCACAATAAAAAGTATTCCCAAAAATACGGAAAGGTAGGCTCCTGATATTGGATTTCCCTTTAAAAAGAAAGCGAATACCGCCCAAAGATAGGTGAACCCAGGCCCTATGGAAAAACCTCCAAGGCTTGTTTTAGGTCCCAAAAGTACGGGATTTCCGGACAGAATCTCTTTTGCTTTAAACGCAATTTCCTCCTGATCCGCGTCAAAGGAAACCCGTTCTTCCAACAAATAAAGCCTGAGAAACACCGCCAAAGCGGCTATCAGAACAATGGGGAAGTATTTTCTAAGGGTTTCCTGAATTGGCTTTATTTTTAAGCGCTTCATTTGTCACCTCAAATAAAAGCAGTGAATCACAGGTGCCGTCGGGTTTTTGAGCTTTGGGAAACTCTTTAACTTTTGTTAATCCCAGATACAGGGAATTGCCGGAAAATCTCGAGGCATTAACCAAAAGATATGTCTTATCCCCGAATTTCTTGGAGCCAAGGAGTTGTGGTGGCACATTGTCAAAACTTAGCCCCACCCCTATTGCCGTAATTTGGGGAGATTCCTCAAGATACATTTGAAGACCGTCAGGAAGCGTTCCAAAATACCCCTCCGTGCCAATTACAATTTTTTCCTCCGGATTTAATATCTGTTTTTGAATAAGATAATCAGCGGTCTCCTTAATGCCTTGTCCTGCTGTCCACTCTTCAAGATATCCGGATCTTTCGCTACGGGGCAGATTGGCCTTGGCAGGATTTACCAAAAGTTGATAGTCAAAGACTAATGATTGGCTAACAAAAAACGCCAATATCAAGGCTAAAATCTTTACTACATTTTTACGTTCTTCAAGAAATGCCGAGGCCGCAATGATAACCAAAAACGGAATTGTAAAGAAAATATACCGTGCGGTAAAGACTTTGGCAAATTCCGATTGAACAATAATCGGTCCCAAAAACCAAATTGTTAAAACAACTATTTGTTTCCAGTTTTTCTTCCAATTAACCAATAGGCCGGTTAAACCTAGAGCCAGCAGTGGCCATGGTCCCATTTTCACCAACCATTGCCACGATGCCAAAAGGAATGGTTTAAGTGGATCCAGTGGACTCACCAAAAAATGGTTGATCGGATAAACGTAGTCCAGATTTCTTGAAGCTATCAGGTGAAAATTGGGTCCAAGACGAAGAATATTAAACATTCCGTAGCCGATTGCCAAAATAACCAGAGATAGGGATAGGGCTTTGAAAAAAATGAAAACATTTTTTCTAAAACCTTTTGCCCAATTTATAAATAACCAAAGTGTCGGAATCATAATTGCAAAAAAAAGTGCCGGAGATTTGGTGAGCCATGCCCCCCCGAGGGTAAACCCGGCAAACATTGCAAAATCCAATCTCCCCTTGGTAAACGCAAGATGGGCGAAAATAAATGTCCAGACGCCAAACATCGCAAGCATGGCATCAACAAGTGCCATCCGGTCAAAGAAAAATGAAAAAGGAGAAACTGCATAAATTAAACTTGCAGCGAGAGCAACTCTTTTGTTTTTAAACAAAAGGTATGACAAATATGAAACTCCAATCATCGTTCCAAAACCTGAAAGAATAGACACAGTTCTTCCGGCAACAAGAGGGTCACGAATAAATTTCAAAAACGGAATCATCACCCACATAAAGAAAGGCTGTTTTCCATCGGATAAAGGCAAAAATCGAAGGGTTTCTTCTGCCCGCATGACCTGCGCCCATCTTATGTAAATTGCCTCATCGGCAAAAACAGGAAGGATTGTTAAATTGTAAAAGCGGAGAAAAAAAAGAAGTAAAACCAAAAGCACACCTGTCAGATAAAGCCAATTATTTTTGAGGAAAGGGATCATTTTTTTTGCCATTTCTGACCTGTCCAAAGGATTGCATTAAGTATATAGTGTTTTAAAATTCCGTGATAGATCTTGCTCGATGGAATCAACTTTTTCCATCTTTGCCCTTCATCGGCAAATTTTTTGAAAGTTGCCCCGTGATAATGAGTAATTACGGAGTCCGGTAGATAGTATACTTTTAATCCCTTTTTCCAAACCTGCCTGCAATAATCTATATCTTCAAAATATGCAAAGTAGCGTTCATCCAAGATACCGACTCTACTCCTCGCCTCAGGAGTTATTAAAAAAGCCGCGCCAACAACAGAATCCACAGCAACAGGCTTCTCACCAATCGGCGCAAATTTTTCAAAAAGACCTTTTTGTCCGAACCAATATTCTTTTATAGCGTTTCCAATTGTCGGAAAATTATAGCAGGACATCTGTAAAGTCCCGTCTATATTTAAAAGTTTTGATCCGATTACTCCGGCGTCAGGCGTAGCTTTTGCAAATCTTAATAAACTCTGAAGAGCATGTTCATGAACAACCGTATCGCTATTTAAAAGCAAAATATATTTTCCTTTTGCCCTATTAATTCCCTGATTATTGGCCTTTGCATATCCCGCATTACTGTCGTTTAAAATTAAAGTAAGTCTATCCCTCCAAAATTTTTCTCCTTTTATTTTTTTGAACGCTTCGGTCGACCCGTCGCTGCTGCCGTTATCCGTCAAAAGCACTTCAAAAAATAAGTCTTTTCCCTGTTTTTCAATTGATCTAAGACATTCAACGGTTAAGTCTTTTGTATTAAAGTTAACAATAACAATTGAGAGTTCCATATCAATTATCAAAAACGCATAAATATTGCTTCATCTGAAACTTTGCTTAATTTTATTTCCTTCCTTCTTTCCCTCATAACAATCCCCAGTTTTCCAAGAGCCATAAAAACAACCCTTATATATCCGGGGTGTCTGAGAAGTCTTCTCAAAACTCCAAGTGCATGATTACGAATAAATTTCGGGCTGTGAATATTTTTCCAAATAAGGAGAAGTTGGTTTTTTTCTCTTATTCTTTGTACGTATGATTTTGGAAATTTACTAATTGTAGACTCATGATTATGCTCCACTTTCGCCTCCGGCTCCCACAAATTTATATAGCCTCTTTTCCCAGCCCTGTAGCAAAGATCAATATCTTCCCAATAAAAAGGCGAAAACAATTTTTCATCCATTCCGGAAAGCTTCATCCAATAAGCCCGTCTGAAAACTCCACTTCCACCGCTTACATAAAAACTTGAGTGTGCCGCTTCCGACTCCTCACCCATTCCTAATTGAATGTAGCCCGCTGAAAAACTACCTTTAGCCCAGCCAAAACCTTTCTCATGCAAAGAAACCGCAAAGACTTTTTCGTTATCAAAATGTTTAAAAACAGGAACCAGAAAGTTTTCTGACGGAACAACGTCGGTGTTCATTAGAAGCACCAGATCACCTTTTGTCATTCTAACCCCGGTGTTTACTGCAGCAGAAAAACCACGGTTAATCTTGTGTTTGATGAGTCTTATTTCGGGAAAAATCTTAGTAATAAGCTTGACGCTGCCGTCCCGAGAGTCATCGTCAACTATTATAATTTCCACTATGCAGTTGCCGGGATTCTCTTTTGCCTTCAAAAGAAACGGCAAATTTTTTTCTAAAAGCTTTTCACCGTTGAAATTTGGAATTACAACCGAAACTTCGTATTTTTTCATTTTTTAACTTTGACAAGATGTAGCATACCTAAAAGGAATTTTTTGTCTACCACTATTTTAAACCCAACTTTCTTTGAAATCTTGACCAAAAAATTGCCTCTATATGTTTGAATGTGAGTTTCACGCCAGATCTTGCCTCTAGGATAAAAATGCAGCCATAAAAACCAGATAATTCTAAAGAGAAGATTGTCCGACGGTACCAAGAAAATGGCATAGCCATCTTTTTTAAGAACACGCTTAACATTCAACAAAACTCTTTCAGGATCAAAAATATGCTCTAAAACTTCCAATGCAAAAACCGCATCAAAAGTTTGTGCAGGAAATGGAAGTTTTTCGGCATCGGCAACCATAAACTTCATTTTTCCGGTTTTTTTCCAGTGTTTATTTGCCCATTCAACAGTTTTTTTAACTACATCTATGCCAATTAGTTTTGATGCTCCTGACTTGTCAATAATTACTTTCGAAAAAGTGCCATCGTTGCATCCAATATCCAAGATCTTACCCTTTACCGGACCAATAATTGAGGAAACTTCTTTAAACCTTCGCCTGTGCCAAAATCTTTGGAACAGGTCAACCCTGATCGACTCAAAATACCAGTTTTTCGGAACATTTTTATGAAGATCTTCCGCTGTCAAATTACCGAAATTCATTTTCGAAGTATATAAGAGATTACGTTATTTTCAAAATTGGTAAGAGAATATTCCCCCGATTTTTTTATTGCATTTATTTCGAACATATGAAATTGTTTATTATTACTGATTAGCTTAACAGTTTTTCTCACCAACTCCTCCGAGGATTTCCATAAATACCCGCTTACGGATTCCTCAACAATCTCTTTATGCCCTCCCCCATTAAAAACTATTGGAATTCCCCCGGCGGACATTGCCTCTACCACCGTAATGCCAAAATGTTCTACTTTTTCAGGACTGACATTCTCATTCTGATTAACTCCGGATGCACTCCAATAGATTCTTGCTTTCCCGTATAGGCCTTTCAGCACGTTAAAGTCCGGACTTTCTATAATTTCTATTGGATACCCCGCGGTAAGTTTTTTTAGTTGGGTAAGCCCCTCCCCCACCCCAACTTCGGTTCCACCGGCTAAAACAAATTTCCAATCTTTAAAACCCCTGTTGTATAATTTTTTAAACGCCGAAATCAAAACATCCTGTCCCTTATTCTGCAAGATTTGAGAGAACCTTCCGACATACAAAATTAAATTTTCTTTTCTTTTCGGCTTAAAGCTCTCCGTATCTACCGGCGGATAAACTACTAAGCTATTTACTCCGAATTCTTTATCGATAACATTTTTCGTGAAGTTCGAGTTGCAAACAACTTTATTTATTCTAAAAAGCTTCATCCTATTGATCAGACTTTTTCCGTTTACGTCGTGGAACGGCACTTGAAAATGGAGAATATTGCGCCTGCTGTGCATCAAAGGGATGCTTCCGTCAGAAACCCAAAAACAAAGATCGTATCCGTCGCCTTTTTTGACATCGGAAATTATATTGATATTACCAAGGTTCATTCCAAATCTTTCTTCAAGGGTTTTTTTGATTTCCGGGTCTTTCCATTCCAAGTCAACATAATACCCATTTTTTGCCAACACATTGGCAAAACCTAGTGTATAGCGCTCTCCCCCTCCCATTGTGTCCAGATACGGATTGAATATAGCTGCTTTCATGAAACTCCTTTCTTTTTGTTTAATTGTTTCTCCCAAAGCTTGGAATAAGTAATTAATCTACTGTACATCTGATAAATTATTTCAATTATCCCAACAGTCCCGTCTAGAAAACCTAACTTTACGATTCCTCTATACCAAAATTCTCTAAAGCCCGCTGAGCAAAATCTAATAAAATTCATCCTCGGGTGTCCCGATTTGTACAAAAGCTCCGCCTCAATTTCAGACCACTTATTTGTTTTTTCTACCATGTCATGCAAATTCCGATGACTGTCGTGAAGAAGCGGATGTTTAAGGTGATTTGTCTCGCCATCTATTAAAGGTTGCTCGTGCAGTTCCCCGAACCATCCTTTTAGTTTATCTTTTCTAATGAGCCTTAACACAAAGTCCGGGTACCAGCCACCCCAGCGCATGACCTGACCTAACAATTTATTTCTGCGGGGAATCGCATATGCGACAAAGTTTCCATCATCCATCTCTTTCCCTATCTCTGATCTCAGCTCCGGTGTTACCTCTTCATCGGTATCAACATAAAAAAGCCAATCGCTTTTAGACCTATTTGCTCCCTCATTTCTCCACTCGGAAAAACTTCCTTTTATATTCTCTGTTTCAACTTTAACTATTTCATCACACCAGGCCACAGAATCCAAACACTTTTTAAGTAGGTTCTTATCATAATTTCCACCAATTAAAATAATTGCTGAAATTGTTTTTTTCATCGCTTTTTCCACGCCCCCATTCCTTTTACACCCAAAAGGGCGTCAATTGCCCCCCATCTTTGCCACTTTCTCCCGGTAAAAACAAGTTTTATCGTATCTCTGAAAACCGCAAACTTTGTTCTTGACGCTAAGTATCTCATTGCAAAATAAAATCTGTTTCGCGTCAAAAAATAATCGTTGGTTGTGCTTCCCGAACCCCCGGTTGATGCCGAAACTTTGTGCCAGAGATGCGTACCAGGGTAATACATTACTTTATAGCCCGCATTTTTAATCCTCTGACTAAAATCCGCGTCTTCCCAATAAAGAAAAAATGATGAATCCAGGAATCCCACTTTTTCAAAAATCCCGCTGCGGATTATCGCACACGCACCGTTTGCAAAATCCGTCTCTGCCGCATTGTCATATTGTCCGCAGTCAACCTCATCAACCCCCCTGTGGCTTGAATAGGCATTCTTCCTATCAATTATTCCCCCTGCATACCAAAACACTTTTCCTAAATCCCCCTCTTTATATCTGTTTTTGTGAAACTCATATCCCTTGGCAAAATACATTTTAGGTGAGGCGATTCCGACTTCCGGATTCCCCTCCATGAAACCCACCAATTTCACGACAACATCTCTAGGCAAAATCAGATCATTGTTCATTAATATCACATAGTCGGATCCACGCTTAAGCGAATCTTTTATGCCAACATTATTTCCGCCGGCAAACCCCAAATTCGCCCCGGTTTCAATAAATTTATAATCCATATTTGGAAGTTTATAATTTTTAAGATTTTCTTCCGTTCCGTCACTGCTGCCATTGTCGACAATCAAACATTCGGCTTGGATATCCTTAGTATCAAGTTTGGCAACATCAATGAGTTGCTCTTTTGTCATTTCAAGAGAGTTGGCGGTTAAAATAACAATCGAAACTTTTGGGGATTTAGACATTTTTAAATCTTTAGTTTTTTGCGGATTCTGTATTTGATGTTTCCTGTTTTTTTATAAAGTGAATCATTTTGCCAAAAATGCAGTTCTTTTTCTCCTTTTTTCATTTCAGAAACAACTTCCAGAATACTCGTTTTTTCTTCCTTGAAACCGCTTTTTTGCCAGACTTTTATATAAACCGTGAGTTCCGAAAAGGCCTGGAGAAGGGACAGGACTAAACCGTGAACGCCGTCTTTGTATCCCTCTCCTGCGAAGTAACGATTGGAGAATTCCTTTAACGGTTTTCTAATTAAATCCGTCCAGGAAAAAATGTAGCCGTCTTTTACCAAAAGATTCGATTGAACCGATGTGTAGCGATTGAGTCTTTCTAAATACTGTTCCGTAAAGTCATAATTGTGGTGCAATATCGCATATTTCTCTTCGGCCGCTATGTCAGCGCCGTTGCCCACTGTTATGGGAACTGTGTGGATCAGCTCGTTCCAGGTTACTTTACCTTTTTTAAACAATCTAATCTGGTAGTCGGGCCACCAAAGAGTGTGTTCTATCCAGCTCCCAAAAATAATATTTTTTCGGGGTATCCTGAAGTAATCGGCTTTCGGATTTTTTACTATATCCTTTATCTTTTTTACCAGAGTTTGGGGAATTTCTTCATCCGCATCCAAAATCAAAACCCAATCCCCAGTTGCTTTTGAAATCGCAAAATTCCTGGCAGGTTCCACATAACCTGTTTTTTTATGAGTGAACATCTTGGCGCCAAGTTTTTCGGAAATTTCACAGGTTTTGTCGCTTGATTCCATATCAACAACGACAACCTCGTCCGCAAAATCCTTAACCGATAAAATTGCCCTAGAAATATTCTTTTCTTCGTTAAGAGTGTTAATTACAACCGAAATCTTGTTCACAATCTCAATTGTAGCACTAATTTTGAAGCTATTCGATTATATTTTATATTTTCCCTGAAGTGCGTTAATACGAACCGATAGAAGTCCTTTTAAGCCTTCTATCGAATCTTTAATAGGATCGACTTTAGTTCCCTCTTTATGGTGCCAATCAACCGGAACTTCAGCAATTTTATATCCCAGCTTCCGTGCAACGTACAATATCTCCAAATCAAAGCCGGCTGTAACCGAAGCTCCGGAACTTTCACCATCTGCCTTGAAAAGCCTTAATCGTTTAAAAATTTCCCGAGAGGCTGAGTCTGTAAAAGCTTTGAACCCGCACTGTGTATCTTTGAAGGGCAACCTTAAGACCAAGAGTCTGAGAAGAGAAAATCCGTACGCCATAATCTTTCGAACCAGGGGCGCCCCCTCCCTTCCGTGGCGAGATCCGATTACAACATCATACCCTTTGTTAAATTTTGGCAATATTTTTTCAAGCTGGTCAATTGGGGTTGCCTGGTCGGTGTCGGTGAAAAGAATTATTTCCCCTTTTGCCTTAAGCATTCCCGCTATAACCGTTCCACCCTTCCCCCTATGCGGTTCTTTCAAAACAAAGAAATTATTGTGCTTTTTGGCGAACTCTCCCGCAATCTTCGCTGTCGCATCAGAGGAACCATCATCAACAAAAAGAATCTCCCAGGAATACTTTTGTTTATCAAGATAGCCATAAACACTTTCGAGAACTCCAGTTCTTAGATTATATTCTTCGTTATAAGCCGGTATTACTACACTTAAATAAGGTTTCATTTTTTTATCCTTTGTCTCTCCTGAACAACTATGCCGCCGAATTTTTCCTCTTTTATTATATTCCCAATACCCTTTTGTCTATCAAGCCAGGCCTGTAAACGTTCAGGGTGCGGAGGATCAACTTCATATAAAGTATATAGCAGTGGAATCTGGTTGTCCTGAGGCATCTTTTCATATTTTGTAGTACCAAGCCAGGTAAATAAATAATTATATGCGTATGGAATTACAGGTGGAACATAAACATCAACATTAAAATCTCTATTGCCGGCATCCTTATATATCCAATCAATGGCTTGCTTTTGGTTTAGTAGACAAATACTCTCGGACACATTACATTCGTCATTCATTCTTCCCCTAATATGTGGAACATTATTCATAAAAAATAAGATAAAAAAGACTGCAATAAAAATCTTACCAATTCTATATTTCCAGATTTGTCCCAAGACAATTGCAAAAAGCAAAATAAAAATCAAATAATATCCGGTCATATAATAATCATATAAAATTCCATAATTTCCACGATAAAAGTAAAGACCAAGGACAGCAGATCCTAAAAGGAGCAGGATTATCTTAGTCTTGCTATTCTTGAATAGCTTCGGCAAAAACGCCAAAAACGATATTCCGGTAATCACCAACGCTATGGAGTTAAGATTACTGCTGGATTGAAAGATTTTATTTGTAAAAATGCCAAAATACGCCGCAGTTCTGGATTTAATGAAATCCAACGTCGGAACTCCAAAACTTCCGCTTCCAACACCGAAAGTTCCAAACAAATTATTTAAAAGAATGTTTTGATGCCTTAAATCAAACAAAACCAGTGGTGCAAAAGTTAAGATAAACAAAAAAATAGATAAAACAAGGTTTTTTAGATTGGGTCTGTTTTTCCACTGCCAAACTAAGAAAATTGCCAGAGCCGGCAAATAAAAGAATTCCCCGGAAGATCCAAAGCTAAAAAGGGACAGTCCTGCAACGGTGGCAATAATCGGCCATGTCCATCTTTTTCCTTCTGTTACTTTAATCATGCCCCAAACCAGAATTAAAGAAAGTAAAAGCATTGGAGTTGGATTTGAAAGCCATCTGGACGCAAGGAAAATGTTAAATGAAAACGCAGCAATGACCGCAGCAATTACACCTGTCGTTCTATCCTGAATTTTTTTTCCTAAATAGTAGATTAAAGCTATTGCCAGAACGGTTGTGAACGTCAAAAAAACATACGGCCAGATAGGGTTTCCATTTCCCAACCAATAAAAGGGGGCAATCAAATAGTAATAGTAGGGTCCGCGGAAAACTCCGGGAAGGCCGGTGGTGGGGCCTATCAAAAACAATTTTCCCTTATAAATTAAATCCCAAATAACCGAAGCGTCCCTGCCTTGGTCATAATAAAAACCTAAAGTTTGATCAATCCTAAAAACCCTGATTACAAAAGCAGCTATCAAACCGACTGAGACCAAAATATTTTCTGTAGAAAAAAATTTTTTAATTCTTTTGAGCATACTTTCGGGCAACTGTGAGCACTTTATTGACAGCTTCCTGAAATGGTAACCCTTCAATCCTTGCTCCCGCAGCGGCTTTATGACCGCCTCCACCAACCTCATTTGCAACTTTTGAGACATCAAATCCTGTCCTGGATCTGAAACTCACAGAAAGAACATTTTCGGATGTTTCGATCATAATGATTCCAAACTCGGTTCCTTTAACAATTGGGGCAAATAAATTAGCCACATCTTCTTTGACGTAGGTATATTCGCCAAAATCTTTGTAGACCGAAAGCGGAATTGCAGACCAGACAAACCTGTCTTCAATCATCATGCTTTCAATAAATTTGCCCCACATTTTTACTTCCCTAAATTCTATGTTTCTGTAGAGGTTATAAACAATTTTGTCTTTGTCGGCACCCTTTTCGATCAGGTCCGCAGCAATTCTAAGGGTTTCTTCTCCGACATTTTGATACTGAAAAGTTCCGGTATCTCCAATTATTCCGGTTAAAAGGCTCTCGGCGACAAATTTATCAAAATCAATTTTCCAATCCTCAAAAACTTTATAAAGAAGTTCCCCTGTCGACGTTGTCTCAGCGTCAATCAAATTTATGTTCCCGAATTTTTCATTTGAAATATGATGATCAACAACCACCGAGTTAATGCCGGGTTTATCAGAATCTTTTAAACCCGTGACCATTGAGTAAGTTGAAGAATCAAGAATTATAAAAAGGTCATACTCGGAAAAATCGAACGAAGTAAAGTTAACCCTCACTACCTCATTCGCGCCCTTTAAAAACATCAAGTCAGAAGGCAGGTCGCTTGGACAAATAACCATGACTTCCTTTCCCAAATCTTTTACAACCTGGGACATTGCCAGGGCGGAACCTACCGAGTCGGAATCCGGCCCCCTATGGCAATTAATCAGAACCTTGCCGGCTTTTTTTATTTCTTTCAGTATTAACGATGATTCTTTGTAATTCATTGTGTGTGAACCAATTTGTATATTATAACCCCGTCAACCTCCCACTGTTTATCAATCTTCGTCATCCCGAAATTTGCAACCTCTGCTTTTGGTGAGTGTGTCGGATCGCATTTGGCGGGCTCATTTTCACAGACAACAATAAGCTGATCCGAAATTGTTGACGGATTCCATCTGTCTGCATGCAGTACTTCTCCACCCCAAAGTTCAAGAAAGTATCTGTATCCGTCTTCGTAATTCCTCTCCGCTATAACCGCCAAATTAAATGGTTTTCCATCCACATTATCCAGAACCAACCTCGAAACATCCATACTTCTTCGCATCAACCTATTCGGCTCTTTTCTTAATGGGCTTCCTGCAAAATTGATCCCGATTAAATAAATCAGGAAAGCCCCTCCGATAATTTTTGCAAAAATATTCTTAGACATTAACTTTGAAACAATAACTCCAATTAATATAAAGGGAACCGGAAAAAGGAATCCAAGATAATGGTCATAAATACTTTGTTTATAAAGACCAAGACCGATAAGACCAAATCCCAGCCAGGAAAAAAGAAGCCAATATTCTACTTTAATTTTAAGGTTTTTCCTTTTGACAAAATTTTCAACAAACGTATAAGTTATACCCGCCGCAATAACAACAGAGGATACAATCGCAGCCATGGAGTTTTTTCCAGCAATTAGACTTTTATTAATAAAGTTAAATATCTCCGGCATTTGGAATATTGCCGATCCCGGACTTGAAGAAAAATTTGTTTGGCGCTCTATAAAAAATTTATAAATTGCTTTTGCATTCATGAAGTCATGCCTAAAATCAAACATCAAAAGCGGGCTCATAAGAATTAGGAAAAATCCGAAACCCAAAAGGGATTTTTTTATAAAATTTCGAATTTCGAATTTCGAATTTTTAATCAATTTCAAATTTCTTAATGACAAAATCCAAAACAGAAGCAGCGTCGGGATAAGTAGGAGTCCCAAATAGTGGGACTGGAGAACAAAAGCAAGGGATATTCCCAAAACAATCAACCAATTTAAATTCTTTTGCTTCCAAACTTTCCAAACAGAATAAATTGAAAGGATGGAAAAGAATGGCATGATATTCGGATTCCATGAAGAGTGGGCAAAAATAATTGCGGTTGGCGAAATTGCATAAAGCCCTGCCGCAATAAGACCCGCCTTTTTATCAAACCAAATCCTTCCTACCCACCAGATAAAGGCAATCGTGGCAACCCCAAGTAAAGCAACCATTACTGCAGGCCCGACCGGGGAAAATCCCGCAATAAGAAGCGGAATTGCCATCATGTAGTAATAAAGGGGACCCAAATACATATCTCCGACTGACGTTCCTGGACCAATGAGAGGCGGGTGAAGTTCTGTAAAAATTCTCCTGACTATTATTACATCCCGTCCTTCATCACCCAAAAAAGTCATATAAGAACTGATTTTGTATAGTCTGAAAAAGGCCCCGATCAGTAAAATCAATCCAATAACTACCAGTTCTTTTTTGTTTTTTTTGACAAAATCAGCAATTTTGGATTTCATCTTAGTTTTTTCCACAGTCTTAGAAGGTCAATAAAACTTTCAATAATTACGTTCAATTTTCTCCCGGTCCCCTGACCTTTTAATCTTGGATAATGAGTTACGGGAACTTCGGCAAATTTGAATCCTCTTTTTTTAGCTTTTATTAAAAATTCACTGGTGATAAAGGCCCCCCTTTCGCTTTCCAATTTTGGAATGCTCTCAATTACCTTTTTGGAAACCAACTTGAAACCGCAGTCGATATCATGAACCTTCAGCCCAAACAGAATAAAGACAAAAGCTTCCCAAACTTTACTGGTAACGACTTTCGTAAAAGAAACTCTCCTTTTTTTGTAGTAGCCGATTACCAGATCCGCATCCGTTTCTTTTTGTTTTTCAATAAATCTACCAATTTCCGAAAAATCAAATTGATCATCGGAATCGATAAAAGAAATCCAATCATATTTTGAGTTATAAAAGCCTGTTTTTAGAGACGCTCCATAGCCAAGATTCTTCTCGTGTTTAATAATCCTTATGTTTTTATTCAATTCAGTAATTTTTGCGACAATTTTGTTCGTGGAGTCGGTGGAGCCGTCATCAACCACTATCAATTCCCATTTTTCAGCATTTCTGGCAGCAGCTTCTGCAGTATTTTTAACTACTTTTTCAATACTTCCTTCTTCGTTATATGTGGGAAGGAAAATAGATAATTCTTTAATCAGGGTGTTCACATACGAAGTCTAGCATATTAGCCTTATCTCATGCTAATATCATTCTAATGAAGAAAAAGGTTAACGAACTCCTTTTAATTCTGGCGTTTTCTCTGATTCCTGTGGTTTTGATCTGGCTGCCATTTTTATTCAGGTTTGATTCTTTTTGGACTATCCCTCTCCCTCAAAACGGCATGGCAACGATCGTCGCGAATTATGACGGCCCTCTCTACCTGGTTGCCGCCAAAACTTTGTACAACCAGGATTTAATTAAGGCTAATTTTCAATTCCCCCTGCCAACCGAGTATTATGCGGCACATTTCCCGATCTTCCCTCTTTTGATAAAAGTTTTTGGAATACTCATTAATTATCCTTATGCAATGCTTATAGTTACCCTTCTCTCCTCCGCTCTTGCTATTTATTTCTTTAAAAAACTTATATCTCAATTCGTCGACGCCAAAAGCGCTATATTTTTGACATTCCTTTTTTCCATACTTCCGGCAAGATGGCTGATTGTCAGGTCAGTAGGCTCCGCCGACCCGTTATTTATTGCCGGTATTTTGGCTTCGATTTACTTTTTCAAAAACAAAAAATTCTGGCCGGCAGCTTTATGGGGAGTTGTTGCGACATTCACAAAATCCCCCGGGATACTTCTTTTTGTCTCTTACGTAATTTTCTATCTTATTGAGTCCATTCAAAAGAAAAAGGTTAGCTTTAATTTGAAAAGGACATATCCGCTTCTACTGATTCCGGTTGGTTTACTTCTAGTATTTGTCTTTTATAAATTCACAATCGGTGACTTTTTTGCTTATTTCCACTCCGGGGACAATATTCACCTGGGTTTTCCTCCTTTCCAGATATTCAACTTTTCCGCTCCCTGGGTGGGAACTTTTTGGCTTGAGGAGATAATATTCATTTACACAATTGGCGCAGTTGGTATTTACAAGCTGATTCAGAAAAAAGAATTGGAGCTTGCTTCTTTTGCCGGTCTTTTTTACTTTATGATTTTATTCGTCGCCCACAGAGACATTTTGAGATATTTTCTTCCGGCAGTACCATTCCTTTTTGTAGCCTTTTCGGATTTCCTGGTTAAGAAAGAGGTCAAAATTGCTTTGGGAATTATTATAATTCCAATCTACCTTTATTCCCTCACTTTCATTTCCCAAAATGTAATGCCGATAAGCAACTGGGCTCCATTTCTGTAATCTCCGTGGGTTTTTCTTAAATATTCAGACTAACTATATATCTATGGAAGTACCTAGATTTTGGAGGTCAAACCAACAAAGATACAGGCTCGCAGGAGAAATTTGTGACAATTGTGATAAGCCCATGTTTCCGCCAAGAATAATCTGCCCTGACTGTGGTCAGACAACACACGGGGAAGCCTCCATTGAAAAACCTCAAGGAAATATTTTTATAAGTGAAGAAAATGCCGTTCCGATGAATATTAATTCTTCTTTGCCCACGGAAGTTTCCATGTCTTCCAAATAAGCAGAGCTTGTCAGTCTCTCTTGAAAAATTTTGGAATTTTCCAAGTTCGCCAGATGAACAAATTGTAGACAATATAGTTATAGGGAACAATTACAAATATCAATGCAAAGATCAGTGCGGCAAAGCGAACGATAGATGTATCTCCTAAAAGTTTTGCTGCTCCGGAAACAATCAGCGGCTGAACTATAACCGCAAAAAGCGAAGAAAGATTGAATTTGGCAAATTGTACTACCACATCTTTAAGTGAAGTGATGATTTTATCTTTAAACGTCCAGACATTATTGAAAATAAAATTAGAGATGATTGCCGCCTCGGTTGCGAAAAGGGTTGCCCAGTAGGTTGTAAGCCCTAAGCGCTTTAAAAACTCAAGACCCAGATAGTTGACCAAAAACCCAGTAAAACCAACCACTCCAAATTTTATAAACCTCTGTTTATCTTTAATTCCTAAAATAATTGCAAGCTTGAAAGTAGCTACCATTTCTTTCCAATTAAACTTAGATTTATCCTTTGTGCGGGATGCGAACTCCAAAGGAACTTCCACAGTCTTTTTGGAATTCTTTAGGGATTGGTAAAGAAGGTCTACTTTGTAGGCAAATCTATTCAAGTCATGCAGTTTTTCCAGATCGATTTTGTCCAAGACTCCGCTGACTTTCGTCAATCTGAAACCTGTGGTTAAATCGTGAATCTTAAAATTAAGAAGCACTGTTCTTATAAATAAATTCCCAAAAAAACTGATTGCCCTGCGACTTGCCGCCCATTCTTTCGGCACGGAACCCCCTTCTATATAACGGCTGCCTATTGCGTATTCCGCCCCTCCTAAATATGCCTCAACCATTGGCTTAACAAAGCGCGGCGGGTGCTGAAAATCCGCATCCATTTCCAAAATCGCGTCCGCTTTAAGTGTTTCCATTGCATACCGCATCCCTGTAACATAAGCCCAACCAAGTCCGGACTTTTCCTGCTGGATAATGTAAACGTTTTTGTGTTTCTCGGAGGCCTTTTCCACCGCCTCGGGGGTTCCATCGGTTGAGTGGTTATCAACAACAAGAAGCTGCATATCGGCATTAATTTTTGGAAACTCTTTTTCGGTTAGCTCCTCAATCATGCTCTTGATGTTCTCCACTTCGTTCCAAGCGGGCATTACAATTACTATTTTCTCCATATGATTAACTTTAGATCAATTGCAATGCAAATTAAAGTGGTAATCTGATAAGCAGAGCTTGCCACTCGGCAACAAAAACAGCCTCGTGATAAGCAGAGCTTGCCACTCGGCAACAAAAACAGCCTCGTGATAAGCAGAGCT
>CAZAXL010000003.1:48702-83963 GCA_964489145.1 uncultured Gammaproteobacteria bacterium
TGCCACTCGGCAACAAAAACAGCCTCGTGGTAAAATACAGTAGTAATGTTGAAAATCGATGTCTTAACGCTTTTTCCGGAAATGTTTACGGGGCCTTTCAGTGCCTCCATCATCAAACGTGCCCAATCAAAGGGACTTTTGGAGATTAATGTTCACAACTTAAGGAATTGGGGCGAGGGAAAAAGGAGCGACGTTGATGACAGGCCATACGGGGGCGGGGTTGGAATGGTTCTCCGCGTTGACATACTAGATCGTGCATTACACGATCTCAAATCAAAAATTAAAAATGAAAAATCTAAAGTTATTTTATTGGACGCAACAGGTGAGAGATACACGCAACAGAAAGCACGGGAGCTCTCCAAAGCCGATCACTTGATTTTAATAGCCGGACATTACGAAGGTGTGGATCACAGGGTGCATGAGGAACTTGTCGACGAAGTTATATCTATCGGAGATTACGTACTTACGGGGGGAGAGATTCCATCAATGGTTTTGACCGATTCGATAATTCGTTTAATTCCCGGTGTTCTTGGTAAAGATGAGTCTTCGGTTGATGAATCCCACAAAGAGCCGGGCTACTTGGAATATCCGCAGTACACCAGACCCGAAAAGTATAAAAAATGGAATGTACCTAAAGTTCTTCTTTCGGGCAACCACAAAGAAATTGAAAAATGGAGAAAGGAAAAATCAGGAATTTAGCTGTGCGATAAATTCATCTATCATTTCCTGCCAGGTTTTAAACTTCATTCCCAACAACTTTTCTGTTTTTTCAACTTTTAGTCCTCCAAGGCGCGGTCTGGGAGTCCTCCCGGGAGATTTCAAAAACTCAACCATGGAACCTTCTTGAATCTTAACAGGCTTGCCTATATACCTTTCCAGCAAATACGATCCGGACTCATGGGGTGTTGTTGTGTTTTCCGAGGCAATATGGAGCACTCCTTCAATCTTTTCATCAATAATTTTTTCGAGCGGATTCACTAAATCGTCTATAAAAACTATACTTTGCGCTTGATCTGTAAACAGTGGATACATTTTATGTTCATCATATAAATTGATCAAATTTCTTGCCCAATCTAGCTTAAGGTCGTATTTATCTGCTCTGAACGGATATCCATATCTGATAATCGCATATTTACACCCTGAATCGACTATTACTCTCTCTGCTTTGTTTTTTGTCCATCCATACCATCCTATTCCCTCGGAATTTGCCGGTAAGGCTGTGTCTTCAGAGTACGGTCCGGGGTTTTTCTCATTTCCCGGAAACACAAAATCGGTAGAGATATGAATTAAAAATATATTTTTATTAAAACAGACTTCAGCCAGGGATCTCGGACCCTCTACGTTTAGCTTCCAGACAAGTCCCCCTTCGTCCCCTTTTTGCACTTCCGCAGCATCAACATTTGTGAAGGCGGCAAAATTAATTACAGTGTCAAAAGTATTTTTCTCAAAGTACGCCTCAATATCACCGCTTTTTGTAATATCCAGGGTTTTTTCGTCGGCGGATGTAATATCAAACTTGTCCTTTGCTAGATTGACAAACCTTGAAGCAACCATACCGCTCCCTCCAATTATTAATATTTTTTTCATTTGGAAAATTTTTCAGGAAAGAGCTGTCTTAAGGTTGGGTTATTCTTATCCCTCTCTGAAAGAATTGGATTTTCTATCGACCATTTAATATTTAAATCCGGGTCATTCCAAGCAATCCCCTTGGCTTTCGTGTCATCCCAGTACTCGTCAACTAAATACATATAGTGAAGCGGCTCCGTACCCAATACACATATTGAATTTCCGATTCCCCCTTTCGGCAAAAAGAGAGCTTGCCTTTTCGAATCCTCTCTGGTGTTATCAATTGTTATATATTCAACTTTTCCGAAAGTTGCACTTTCTGGCCGCAGATCTACTATCGGAGCATACAAAATCCCGGTGACAGGATAAATAAGTTTATTCCAACCTTCCGTGTGGATTGCCCTTATAACTCCCGGCATACTCATCGAGTGGCTCCACTGTACTGTGTTAAAACCGGATCCTATTTTTTCATCAAGCTCACTCTTCCGAAAAACTTCATGGAAAAATCCACGCGAGTCTGTCCGCACCGGACTTTCAATTATTAAAACTCCGGGAATGGAAGTTTCCTTTATTTGGCTTACTTCATTTTTGTCCGGTTCGTTCATATAATTTATCCGCCTCTTCTTTTAACGGCTTCCACCACCAATCATTTTCTTTATACCAATTTACCGTTTTGACCAGCCACTCTTCAAAATTATGTTCAGGTTTCCATCCAAGTTCTTTTTCTATTTTGGACCAATCAACAGCATATCTTCTATCGTGACCCAACCGGTCAGGTACAAATTTTATTTGGCTTTCATCTTTGCCAAAAAGTTTTAACAATTTTTTAGCCACTTCAAGATTTGGGATATCCCCAGTTAGACCTCCCACCAGATAGGTCTCCCCAATTTTCCCTCTTTGCAATACGGCATCAATAGCTCTCACATGATCTTCAACATAAAGCCAATCACGGACATGCTTTCCATCTCCGTAAATTTTTACAGGACTGCCGCCTATTAAATCCGTTATCATTCTCGGAATGAATTTTTCAGGGTCGGAATAGGGACCAAAATTATTTGAGCAGTTGGTTATGGTTATCGGCAATCCGTAAGTAATGTGGTATGCCCTTACCAAGTGGTCTGATCCGGCCTTTGAAGCAGAATAAGGGCTTCTGGGGTTATACAAAGTACTTTCGTTAAATTTTTCGGTAGACTCCAAGGGAAGCGCACCGAAAACTTCATCGGTTGAAACATGATGGAATCTTTTAACTTTATGGCTGACTGCGGCATCCAAAAGTACCTGTGTACCGACAAAATTCGTCAAAATAAAAGTTTTTGGCCCCACTATTGATCTGTCTACGTGGGTTTCTGCGGCAAAATGAACAACCATATCAACTCCCTCTATTGCCTGATCAACAATCTTCGGATCACAAATATCCCCTTTTATGAATTTGTAGTTTTTATTTCCGGAAAAATCTTTTGTGGTTGATAGATGTCCGGCGTAAGTTAGTTTATCAAGATTGACGATCTCATCATCCGGATATTTCTTCAGCCAGTACCGGATAAAATTGCTGCCGATAAAACCGGCTCCGCCTGTTACAAGAATTTTCATACTACTTTAGTATACAACCAATGCAGAATTAAACTTTCTGCCCAGCTTACCGTTTGGCCAGAAATCAAGTTTACCAGATTTGTCTTTTTTATGCGCAAGATAATGTAAATTGCCAAAAACCTCAGTTTTACCATCCTCCTTAAATACAACCTTAACACTTGATGATGGGTCGGTTGCTATGGCCGATTCATAATCAGGATAGTAAATATTTACAAATTCGATAAGTTCTTTCAAAGTTACACCAGGATAAATATCTCCCGCTTGAGGAATTCCGTCTATTAGAACAGAGCAAAGTCTGCCATCTTTTAATTTCACCAAACACCCTCTTGCGAGTTTTTTTATTTCTTCATGGGGATTATTAGGATTAGCCATGTCGGGGACTGAAAACTCTTTCTCCACCTGCCGCCTGGTTTTTTCGTAGGAAGGAAATAGCATCGGACCGGTGGAAACGGCAGTTTTTACATCCTCCAACTTAAGACTATCAACCGAGAGAAATTCCAAGATATCTCCAGATTTTACTTCTATTTTTTCAGAAATTCTGATCACTAAATCTTTATCGTTAATCAAGACCTTTGTTTTGGAAATCTCTTCAACAATGTATTTACCTTCAAACCTTTTGCATATTGCCAAAATAAAACCGGGTACGTTGTCTATGTAGGTTTCTTTTGCGATTCTTGAGGGTCCCATAACAGGGTCTTTTACAATAGGTATCTCTATATTTGAAGAATCGTATATAACAATTGATTCGTCGTTGCCTTTTGATTTGGATCCAACCCACTCATATTTATTTCCATTCAGTAAAAGCTCACCCTTTGCCTCCAAAAATTTTATATTCACCGAACCGTCATTTAAAATTACGATTGCGCTCCGATCAAGAACGGGAAGATTGATAAGTTTTCCGCTCTCAACCACTAAATTCCCTGTTCTGACCTTGGGAGGTGCAATGGGATCCATTTCCTCGTCGTCGGTAAGATAGAAATACCCGGCGTTGGTCACGAGTTTGGGATCTTGGAGTTTCTCGAAAGCTTCAAGGGGATAATACATCCCATCTTCGAAGAACTCGATAGATAACACTCTCTCTTTGGGGTCTATCTCAAAAATCATAAAATTTGAGAATCCGCTACCCTGTTTAATATGCCCTTTTTTAACTTTCAAGCCGGGAGATAATATTTTTTCATCCTCTTTTTGCGGAATAGCATTCAAAGCAAAAAGTCTGTGGGAATCAAACCAGGTACTAATTGGTTTATCTTGAAACTCAAAAAGACCTAAGGGAAAAAGATCTCTATATTTTTTCGGGTCGTAACTCATGATAGATCGAGGGACTTGAGGTATTCCCTGAACTTGCCGTTCATATCGGGGTGTTTGAGTGCAAATTCGACAACTGTCTTGAGGTACTCGAGTTTGTTCCCCGTATCATAATACTTCCCGTTTTTGATTTCGGCCGCGTATACGTCTTTACCGTCAGCAAGCATAAGCTTGAGTGCATCATTGTAATAAAGTTCATCTCCGGCTTTTAGATTCGCATATGCCACTTCAAGATATTTAAAGATGTCGGGGGTAAACAAAAATCCTGAAACAGTAGCTAAATTCGACGGAGCATTCTCCTTGCCCGGTTTTTCAATCACAACATTCGCTTTAATAATTCCGTCTTCCATTTCCGTTCCGCCTGCAAAACCATAACGATCATAATCTTCATCTTTCGTAGCTTTGATTCCCCCTAAAATACTTCCTCCATATTTTTCATAGGCAGCTATAAGCTGTTTGAATCTGGACGGAGTTGCTTGGATAAAATCGTCGCTCCACGCATAGATGAAAGGTTCATCTCCCACCAAATGCCTGACGTTCAGGAGTGGGGTTCCGTTTCCATACGGACCTTTTTGCCTGACATAAACAAAATTTGCCATATTGGCAATTTTTTCAACAGCTTCCAACAGGGGTTTTTTCTTTTCCCCGCCCATCTTTAAATTTTCAATGAGATCAAGGTTTGGAAAATCAAAATGGTCTTCTATAGTACGCTTGTGGTATCCGGTCACAATAATAATGTCTTTAATCCCGGCCTCAACCAGCTCCTCAACAACATATTGGATAACAGGCTTGTCAACAATGGGTAACATCTCTTTGGGCATCGCTTTGGTCTGGGGAAGAAAACGTGTTCCAAAACCTGCCGCCGGTATGACTGCTTTTCTGACACTTTTCATAATCGTTGAGAGAAGTATATCACGTAGTCCCTCTCAAATTCACGTCCTAATTACTAACGAGAATATTATTACAAAACCAAGAATTGCCACCACGAGGTATTCTATTACCGTCTCCAGACGCAAGTCATGATCAAGATAGTGGTGCGCCACTCCCCAGGAAACATAAGATAAAACCAAGGCTGATGCGACCGCTATCTGAAAAGCTTTATCATAAGAAAAAAGTATCAGACCGGCAAAACCGGCCAGGAGAATCCCAAAAAGCACCATATAATGGCTTAAATGTTTTAAAAAATGCCTCATAGCAAAATATCTACCGTCATATTATCTGCCCCGCTTTCAGTATTAGTATAACCGCCAAAATCATTCCAAGATAGGCTATGTGTGCAAAAGTTCTGCCGCCAACTCTGACAATTCTTTTGTGTTTTACGACTATAAAGTCAATCGATAAGACCATCAAAAGAATTCCTGTGACAAGAAGTGAAATCCCCTTCGTCGAAGAAAATGGTGAAACAAAAGTTATTGCCGACCCGGAAGTTGTAACTTGCGGAGGAGCCGCCGTTGGGGTTGGAACCGGCGTGGGAATCGGAGTAGGAGCCAGTGTTGGCTTTGGTACTACCGAACTTTTGGGCTGTATTGTGGCAGCTACTCCTTTTGCCTTGGCCTCAGAAATACTTCCCGTTTCACCATTAAGAGGGGTTCCGAAAAACTGAACTATTATCGTTGTATCTGTGCCAGATAAACTTCCCTCGATAACCCCAATACCTATCTCCTGATAATTCGGGTTTAATATATTTTCCCTGTGGGTGGGAGAGCTCATCCACGCGTTAACCGCGCTTACGGGATCCGAAAAATCTCTTGCAAGATTTTCGCCTGCATATTTATATTTATAACCAAAATTCAGGAAAAAGCTCCAAGGAGAAGTCCCGTCAGGGGCGAAATGCGCCCAGTATCCTTTTGCAAGCATGTCGTTTCCCTTGGCAAGAGCGGCTTGGGACAATTTCGAGTTTTCCGAAAGGGATGCAAGACCATTTTCTACACGTTTTTGATTTGTAAGTCTGATCACTTCCTCAGGAGAAATATTGGCAGCATAACCCAATACTCTGGGAAAAGACCTGTTTGCAAGGCTAAGAATAAATTGAAAAGAAACAAGGCCGAGTACAATTAAAAAAAGGCTTCCGGGGTGCAGGACTTTTGCTTTTTGATTATTGCTTTCATGGGGGATAAAAAGATGTCTTAAAAGATGAAAAAGCTTCATGAATCCATATTAGCATATCCTGAAGGATGGTTCCTGTGCCATAAAACGGCTGTTTCCACAATTTCTTTAAGTCCGTATTTAGGTTGCCAAGAAAAGTCTTTTTTGATTTTTTCAATTGATGCAAAAAGCGCATCGGCGTCCCCCGGACGCCTTGAGACAAACTTAATTTTTAGATCTACTCCGGCAATCTCTTTAACCGTATCTAAAATTTCCTTATTGGAATATCCCCTGCCGATTCCGGCATTGTAAACATTGCTCTCTGCCCCATCCATCAGTTTTTGCATCGCTATTGAGTGGGCTTCAACAAGATCCAGTACGTGGATATAATCTCTGACATTGGTTCCGTCGGGTGTTTTGTAATCTGACCCGAAAATCTCAATTTCCTTACCCCCCAAAGCCTTTTTGACAATATTTGGAATTAAGTGGCTTTCTTCCGGATGATCCTCTCCAATGCTGCCGTCAAGCGCAGCCCCTGCAGCATTAAAATAGCGGATACTGATAAATTTCATTCCATAAGCCGCGTCATAATCTTCAAGCATTCTTTCTAAAATATATTTTGTTTCACCATAAGGATTCAGGGGATTTTTGGGATCACTCTCCTCGATGGGAAGCTTTACCGGATTTCCATAAACTCCGGCGCTGCTGGAAATTATAATTTTATTTACTCCTCCTTTTTGCATGGAATCCAGAAGATTCATAAATCCGTAAACATTATTTTTATAATACTTTGCGGGGTCTCTGTAGGACTCGCCCATTTGAATAAAACCAGCCATATGTACCACTCCGTCAAATTTTTCCGACGTAAAAAGCGTGTCGAGTTTTTCTTTTTCTTTGACTAAATCTATCACCTCTAATCTAAAATCCTTAATTGCTCCCTTATGCCCCTGAGATAAATTATCCAGAATTACAACCTCAAAACCTTTATTTTGAAGCTCTCGAACCATAAAAGAACCTATATACCCCGCCCCGCCTGTTACTAATATTTTTGCCATATCTTTATTTTATCCCAAATCTAAGTAGAATTTCACGCGCGCTTTTGGGAAGCTTGGAAATAAATCTGTAAACAAGATACATTGCAACTCCTGCGCCGTAGCCATCAATAACAGTATCTCTGAATCTTGCCTCCCGACCCTGGGTAAACATTTGGTGAAACTCGTCGGAAATTCCATAAAGAAAGGATATGATCACTCCTAAAATTGCGGCTTTTTTACGATTCACTCCTTCACCAATTAAAGCTCTATAAACAAGAACTGCAAGTATTGCAAAAAGGATTACGTGACCAATTTTTTTAACAGCAAAGTCCTGCCAATATATCTGTGAGGCAATGGGCACAGTACCTGAAGAAAATTTATATATCATCGCTGCCCACAACACAGGGGGAAGCCACAAATTAAGAAGCGTCACTGCTTTGTTTTTCATTCTCATCAGTATAATCTTTTTTGCCATCCTTAATAATACTAAAAATTGGGATTGCAACAAAACAAACGCCGGCAAAAATCAGGATTATTGGTAGAAGCGGAAAATTGGCTTTTTTATCCGGTGACGTTTCAATACTTGCCGACGGAGAACCGGTTGGACCTGCTCGAATTCCCAATACTTCCGATATTTCGGCACTTATTGTTGCAATGGGTGTCGAACTATTAGTCCTCAGTGGAGTTTTTACGGGAGCCCGCGACGGAGTTTTTACTGGGGCCGGAGTTGGGATTTTCGTTGGAGATGGTGAAGACATAATTAATATAGGGGTTTGGGTAGGCGTCGGTGTGGGTGTAGGTGTTTGGGGTACCGGTGTTGGTTCCGAGGTCGGTGGAGAAATATTGGCCGATAGTTCGGTCACATCTGTATCTGCGACAAAATTACCGACACCATTTGGAATTCGCGAAAAAGAACGGTCTTCTTTTATATCTCCAAAACTCGTGGAATCTTTCAAGATTCCACCCGTGTCTCTAAGCTCGACACCATCTCCGGTATTGTTAAGCGCTATGCCCGTGGCAGATCTTCTGAAACTAATATATGTTCCAGTACCCAAAATGTTTTCAGGAATGGAATAGGTTTTTACTGTCCCCTGAGTATCGGAGATTTGCCAACCCGTAATAACAACCGGTTCCGTTCCCAGGTTAAAAAGCTCAATAAATTCATCTGGTTCACTACTTGATCCACTGGGATCTGGAAATACTTCATTTATCACAACCTGAGCGGAAACTTGCCGGGGCAACAATCCAAAAAATAAAATAATAAACAAAATACCGAAATGCAATGATTTTGTCCTAATGATATGAATCATTGATATATACATCATATCATATATCTATATGAATGAAGTTTAATACTATTGAAACTATAACTGAGGTGTTTAATTAAAACCCACCAAACGCAGGGTGGTTATATCTGAAAAATTATACTTATCGGTAAGAGGTCTCTCGGAACCGTTTTCCAAAAACGGATCGTGCATTATATATTTATCCCCCTCCTTGCGAAGAATAACAATAAAATGATCCGGACCTGAATAAAGTCCGGCTATGACGGGTCTACCTGCAGACAATTCCGAATCCAACAGACTCTTTGAGACTGAAGAAAGAGAAACATTGATTCCGTTTACTGTAAATGAGTGATACAGGTATCCTGTTCCCGGCACAAAAGCGTCGCTGCTGACAGCTATATCAACAGGTTTAATATTTTTTCCGTAATGGCTGGCCAGCATGGCAACTGCAGTAACCAAACATCCATAATTGGCCATTGTATAGGAGGATCCTCCCATGCCGATATTTCCCCAAAGTGAATCTCTTTGGTTGTAATAGCATCCCCAGTCATTGCACTTTGTTTGATTACTCAGGATTGACGCCCCACCCTGTCTTGTGACAAAGCTTTGAAAGGCTGATAATTGGGCTTTTGCTTGACTCAAAAGTTGCTGATATTTTGCTTCATCATTTTTGGTTGCGGAAAGTAAATTGTTTTTAGCCAACTTTTGTGCATTCAGACTTGCCTGTTGTGTCTTTAGCTGTTTTTGCAGGGCTTCCTGGTCAGCTTTTTCCCCTTGGTAAGTGGTTTGCGCATCCTCAAGCCTTTGGAGCAGATTTCTGTCCTCTTCCTGGATTTTCTGCAAATAGTGAAACCTTGAGACGGCGCTGCCAAGATCACTTGCAGAAAGTACGAAGTAGAAATTGTTTTCAAACTTTGACAGCTTATAAGTCTCAACAACTCTCGAGTTAAAAGCCAATGTCAGAGAATCAAGCGATTCCCCAAGTTGTACAATCCTTCCGCCAAGCATATTTATTTGTTCCTGAGTTTGGGCAATTTTTAAGGTTGTTAATTTTATTTGGGCATCGAATTGAGCAATTTGATTTTTTAGTGTACTTGCCTGGCCTCGGAGTTTGTTAACCTGATCCTGATATTCCTGAATTAATTTATTGCACTCATCCAGGTTACTACAGGTTTGAGCATAAGAGATTTTTACAAAACTGAAGAGTATTGATGAAAAAACAAGAAGTAGAAAGATTTTCTTAAAAACATATTTCATTGCGTAACTTTTTTCATGTCCCGGCAACAAGGCCAAGGCATTATCTCACTTTTTTAACCCTGGAGATAGCGATTAGACTTCCCGAAAGTGCAAGTACTACACCCGCGAAAATTTCTATCCCCAAGATTGCCCCAAAAAGTTCAAAAAGCCCGATGGCATCTTTGGGTAAAATAGGAATTTCTCCGAAATAGGCTACTACCGTAGGCGCCAAATAAAGGATGGCGATAAAAGCGATCGCCCATCCGAGAACTACACCAAAAAGAGTGTATATAAAAGCTTCAATCACAATTGGACTTCTGATAAATCCCTTTGTCGCTCCAATCAAATTAAGAATTTCTACCTCATCCCTTCTTCCGACAACTCGCATACTGGTAATCACAAGAAGTACCACTAAAGAAGTAATTGCCAAAAGCCCTACAAAGACAATCCCTCCTATTCTGACGTATGTAGTGACTGTTTTTAACCGTCCGATAACATCATTGAGACTTGTTTCTCCACCAAGGGCCGCTGTAAAACCAACTGAGTCAACGACATTTTCCCCCTTTAGTTCATCTATCGTGCTTTGTGCAAAAGACAAATCCGTAACCGAAAATTCTAGGGAAGCCGGAAAAATTGACGGGCTCACAAGCTGTCCCAAAAGCGGATTATCGCTTGTGGCTTTTTTATAAATAGAAAGTGCTTCCTCCTTGCTCACATACTTAACGTTCTTTATATGGGAATTTACCTGTAGTCTGTGCTGTAAATCGGCAATATCGGCATCCACCGCATCGCTTTTCAGAAAAGCAATTACCTGCGGCCTTGTCTCAAAATATGTTAGTAATTTTGAGGACGAATACACGAGAACGGAGACGAGCGTAGCCACGAAGAACGTCAGTGTCAAAACAAACGAAGCAGACAAAGCTTGAAAAGGAGAACGTCTTATATAGCTCCAGGCAGTTTTAAAATGTGTATTCATTTCTCTTCTGTTTTTTCATTATATGATAATTTTCCATCGGAAACATGAATTATCCTTTTCTTGTATTTTTTAAGAATTTCCACGTTGTGGGTAGCCATAATTATCGTTTTTCCTTCCTTGTTAATTTTTTCCAAAAGTTCCATTAAAATCTCTGATGTTTCCCAATCCAGATTTCCGGTTGGCTCGTCTGCTAAAACGATTTTGGGATTGACCGACAAAGCTCTTGCCAAAGAAACCCTTTGAAGTTCACCTCCGGAAAGTTGTGACGGGAATTGGTCCGCCTGTTTTGCCAAACCGACCAGTTTCAAAACATGCTCCACCCTTTCCTCCCATTCTGCCTCGGGAAGCCCTATGACGGCGAGGGCAACTGCGACATTTTCATAGACAGTTCGTTCCGGAAGAACTTTAAAGTCCTGAAAGATTGTGCCAATTTTTTGACGGTAGAGAGGCATGGCCTTGTCGTTTATGCCGGCTATATTCAAATTGTCTACTCTAACCTCACCCTTGGTTGGGATAAGCTCTCCTAAAATCAGTTTCAAAATTGTAGTTTTACCGGCGCCGGATGCTCCTGTGATAAACACAAACTCGCCCTTTTTTATATCAAACGACACATCATTAAGAGCCACAATTGAGCCATAAGACTTGGTAACACCCTTAAAACTGATTAAAACCGGTTCTTCTCGCGACATATTTTTGGGACACCTTAGAGTAGCAAGTGAAAACAAATAAAGCCAGTGCTAAACGTTTATTCTGTAACTTGAATCTTGGCTACATCCATAAGCCAACCGGCCTTTTTTGAAGCTAACGTTTCACCCCAAATCTGAACTTTTTTACCCGTGAACAGGTTTAGGTCGACCATGCTGGAAGTTAAATATACATTTTTAGACACTCCGCCTTCACGCTCTAAATGATAGGTACCTTCCCCATTTGCGCCTCCTTCTTTGAGTACGCCTTCGGCAGTATCATATTTAATGTTCGGGTCAAGTTTCCCAGCCTCAGTCGAAGTTACCTTAACTCCGGGGGCTCCTTTACCGGAAGTTTCACTTTTATTCATTACTTTTGAAGACAGCAACCACGCAGTAGCAACCCCTGCCAACACAACCAAAAATGCCCCCATGACGAACGGTAAAACATTTTTACGCTGAGACTCCATAACCCCAATATATCACAACTTGCAAGAAATCAACAACTAATGAATTTTAAGCTCAGCATCTATAAATTCATCGATCTCACCGTCGAGTACTCTTTCCGTATTCCCCGTCTCAACATCCGTCCGAAGATCCTTAACCATTTTATAGGGATGGAGAACATAGCTTCTGATCTGGGTACCCCAGGAGGCAGGACGATAATCGCCCTTGAGTTCTTTCTTGAGCCCTTTTGCTATTTCCTGTTGTCTTAACCACAATTTTCCACGAAGAAGTTCAAGCGCAATTTTCCGGTTTTGTTCCTGAAAACGCTCGGTTGAGGCCGTAATTACGATTCCCGACGGGATATGGGTCAGGCGAACTGCAGTTGCGACCTTGTTTACGTTTTGACCGCCATGCCCTCCCGCATGAATAAACTGCCAATCCAGGTCTTCATCTTTAATTTCGACATCCTTAAGGTCCACATCTTCCAGCTCCGGCATTACTTCAACAAGTGCAAATGACGTTTGGCGGAGTTTGTCGGCATTAAAGGGAGACTGTCTGACAAGCCTGTGGGTACCGGCCTCATGTTTAAGATAGCCGTAAGCGTAATGTCCGGTAACCCTGAAGGTAACACTTTTAATCCCGGCTTCTTCACCCGCCGTGTAGTCCAAAGTCGTCGTTGTCCACTCCTTGCGCTCACAGTAGCGCAGATACATTCGATATAACATATTTGACCAATCCATTGCCTCAGTTCCGCCTTGTCCGGCATGGATTGAAACTAAAGCGTTTTTTCCGTCATACTCTCCCGCAAGATAGGACATTAGTTCCAGTTTCTCCAAAGTTTTCTCAGCTTTGGCTGTTTCAACTTCATCCTGGACTTCATCTAATATCTCAAGTGTTTCCGTAAGTTCCTCTATCTCAAATACTTCTTTTTTAAGATCGGATAGCTCTTGCGTTAGTGTTCTTGCATTTTCGGGATTTCCCCAAAGGTCGGGGTCACCCACCTTTGTCTCAAGTTCTTCAATTTTTTTCTTTTTTTCCGGAAGTTTTATAGCCTCAATAAGTTTTTTTAAACGCACCGAGAGCTCTTCTATTTTTTGTTTAACGTCTTGCATATCTGAAGTATAACCCAAGTTCATCAAACTTGGAAAACATTAATTACGGTGCGCAAATAATTGACTTAACTTTTTTTGTATCTGCCGGGTTTAAATTTTGGAGTAGTTCAATCACCCCCCGCACTGTAGTATTTTCCATTGCAAATGAGGAAGGAATTTCACTTTTGATTCCCAGGACATGAACAAGTTTGGTACGTCCGGCATCAAGCACATCAGCAAGGGGGGCAGGAGGATTTTTCCAGCCTAAGACGGAGGTCAACGCGGTTCTTCCTCCGATTATTAAAAAACCTTCCAAAATAAGTGCAAGAAGAAATCCGAAAAATATTCCAAAGACCGCCCCTTTTAATGACCAGTCAACATAATGGCGTCTAAACTTGGCAATCAAAACCACAAGCAAAAAAAGAAGAAAAACAATAGTAATTGCCTGCCAATACGGTACGGGAAGAGAAAATTTTCCAAGACGGAAAGTGAAGTTATCGGACAGGCTGCCAAGCAGGTTTGTCATAGCAGTTCATTTTACCACAAGGAAGATACTCTTAAGGGGCTGTGGTAGGAGTTGCAGTTGGGATAGCGGTCGGGGCTGCAGTTGGCGTTGATGTTGGTTTTGCGGTAGCACCTTTTCGAAGACCTGTAATGATTACAACATCATAAGCGGTACTTGTTGAATTTACGCTTTTAACACTTTGGTAAACAGTATTTAATTTCGCGGTGATTTCGCTTATTACACTACTCGAAACTGAGCTTGAATAGCTAACTTGTGTATCTGTTGCATTCTGGGTGGGCGAATTACCTACAGTTATATTCGTATACCCGAGTCCTTTTAGTAATGTTTCCAGGTAAGCTGCCTCGCCGGTTATACCGGTACCGTTTTGAATTTGAATTTTGACTTTCGTTTTATCAGCGGCTGCTAAAGTTGGGGTCGGAGAGGCTTCGGGGGCCGTTGTCTCATCCGGTGCGGCCATATTTTGATAAGGCGTCGGTTCAGTCAAAGCAGTTCCGTTATCCTTACCCGAAGCACTCTTGTAAATTACATATCCGAGAATACCAATGAGAACCAGAATTCCAACAATTAATAAAGTTTTGGCTCCGCCATTTTTCTTCTCTCCGCCGACAGTAGGGAAAGAAACTCTGTTTTCTTGAGGTTGAGAATTTCCTTGAGAGAATCCTTGAGATTGATTTTGTGTCTCTTCCATGCTAGTGCGCAAGTATAATCATTAAGTCAACTATTTGTCAAGCGTAGTTTCTCCATGAGTATTGAGTAGAATCTTAAATTGTGAATTGTGGCCAATCGCCCGGCTGTAAAATCCCCAATTCTGAAAAGATGCGCCAAATATGCTTTTGAATATCTTTTGCAAAGAAGACAATCACACGCCTCACTTACCGGAGAATCATCTTTAAAATATCTTTCTTTGTCTGGTGAATAAAATTTATAAAAATTTGGTTTGTGGACATTAATTTCTTCCATAGAAACTGCGTCATAGACGTAGAGTCTGCCGTGTCTGGCGTCGCGGGTAGGCAATACACAATCAAAAACATTAAATCCCAGCTTATTGCATTTTACGATTTCTTCGGGTTTCCCAACACCAAGTCCGTACAAAAAATAATCTTCAGGAGTATTGTCGGCAATGGTTTTTGCGGACTCGAAGTCAAAATTCCCTTTTTCATCAATCGGCCAGCCACCATAACCCAAACCGTCAAAACCAATTTTTACAAGCTCTTTTGTACAATATTCCCTTAAATCCTGATATTTTCCGCCCTGAGTAACTCCTAAAATATATGGTCTTTCGTCCTTGCCCAAACCTTTCCGATCACAAATTTTTAAAAACTCGTCTTTGCTGCGCTTCGCCCAGGAAATTGTGCGATCAACCGATACTTTGGCTTCATCGTAATTTGATTTTGGATCGGTAAAATCGTCAAGTACCACAACCATGTCGCTTTTAAGCTTCATTTGAAATTCAATGGATTTTTCCGGAGTAAGAATTTTTTTCGTCTTTTTTGTCGGATGAAAAACCGCACCCTCATCCGTAATTTTACCTTTGACATTACCCGATTTAATCACCGACATCACCTGAAACCCTCCCGAATCAGAGATTATTCCACCTTTAAAATCCATAAACTTCCCAATCCCGCCAAATTTTTCCAGAACATCTCCTCCAAGCCCCTGCCAAAGGTGAAAAGTGTTTACCAAAATTCCCAGAGTTTTTGTTCCCTCAAGATCGGATGTGTCAATTGACCGCACAACCGCACGCGTGGCGTCGGGAAAAAATATCGGTAAAGATATGTTGCCGTTTTTTGATTTAAAAAATTTTTTTGTCATTGAAAAATTTTGAGAATGCCAAAACCTGCATAAGACAGTGTAATAAACTTAATCAACTTTCCCGAAAAAACCGCTACCAGATATCTCCATACTGAAATTCCCGATGCCCCGGAGATAACCCCCGTCAGGTCAAAAAGAGGATTGGGAAGGACAGCTAAGGCAAAAACCACCCAAAGTCCGCCTGTCTTCATCCATTTTTTAACTTTTTCAACTTTTTTATCTTTTTTTATAAACTCCCCACCCCCAACACCTGCATAATATCCGGTAAGCTCCCCCATAGTTGACCCAACCGCCGAAAATACTCCGGTTAAAATCGGGTTAAGAAAAGCCCCCACGGCAACGGTTGTAGCCAGTGCGGGAACCGGTAAAAATATTGTTGCGGACCCGACCAGGTTGGCAATAAAAACGCCAAGGTAGCCAAGATCTTGAAGATTCTTAATTTGTTTTCCAAAAATAAAAGCTGAAATACCTAAAACTAAAGAGAAGATTAGGATAAAAACCCTTAAACGTTTTTTACTCAATCCGGGTTTGAACATTACTCAACACCTAAAAGTTCGACCTCAAAAATAAGTGTCGCTCCTCCCGGAATCGCGCCGGGTATCCCTGAGTCGCCATAAGCAAGAGATGAGGGGATGATTAACCTTCTTTTCCCTCCAACCTTCATGCCGGCAACCCCCTGGTCCCAACCGGGTATAACTTCACCTGCTCCCAAGGTAAAGATAAAGGGCTTATTCCTGTCGTAGGAGCTATCGAATTTTGTTCCATCGGTTAATGTCCCAACATAATTTACAGTTACTTTTTTGCCGGTAACAGCAGTGTCCCCGGTACCTACTTTTTCATCTTCAATTTTTAATTCAGTTACATTCATAATCGGTGTTGCTGAAGTTGATGCACCCACAACCGTTGGTGTCCCTACAGTAGTAATGGTAGCAGATGGACTAGAGGTTTGTAAGGCCGTGTTTTGATTTTTCTTTCCGAAAAAAGCAAAAATTCCTCCGGCAACAATCAGAAGTACAAGAAAAATTGTTACAAACAAATATTTCTTTCCGGAGTTTTGACTACCCTCAGTTTGTTCATCCATGGAAGTTATTATAGCAGATTAATTTGGAGGCAGCTGCGGATAATGACAGTGCTTCCATTTCTTTCCGCTCCCGCACCAGCAGGGATCGTTGCGCCCGATTTTATTTGAAGAAAATGCGGGAACACCCTCCCTGGCTGTGGCGGCAGCGTCTCCGACAAGTCCTGTTGTGTCGCTAGTATCCAGATTTTCACGAGCTAGGTTCAAAGGAATTTCGGATTGCGGTGCAGCTACCCCAATTCTGAAAATTCTATGGGAAAGCTCGGAGTCAATTTTCCCAACCAAATTTTCAAACAAATTATATGCTTCATTTTTAAACTCAACCAAAGGATCGCGCTGTCCATAAGCTCTCAGGGTCACACCTTCCCTTAGGTCATCAATATGGTCAATGTGGTCCATCCAAAGGTGGTCAATTGATCCTAAATAGGCAAATTTTTCAACTTCGCGCATAACAGTAGGGGTCAAATCTTTTTCTCTTTTTTCATAAACATCTGAAAGAACCTTCTCCATAAATTCCTGGATTTCATCCTGAGATCTAAAACCCTCAATTTGAGACTTAATTCTCTTAAGCGAAGCATCATCAAAGGGAACTACTTCAGCAAGACCTATAGCCAGCCTTTCGGAATCGAACTTTTCGTCAACTTCGGATTTGCCCATAGCCACAAGATTTTCCAGTTGACCGGTAAGTTTTTCCTGAATCTCTTTTTTGACATCTTTGGAATCAAGTATCCGACGGCGCAAATTATAAACAATTTCTCTTTGTTGGTTGGCAACATCATCGAATTCAACCAATCGTTTTCTGATATCAAAATGGAACCCTTCAACTTTAACCTGAGCCTGTTCTATAGCACGGTTAATAAGCGCATTTTCAATCGGTTGATCCTCCGGAAGATTCAGCCTGTCCATAATTCCCCCAATTTGCTCTCCACCGAAGATTCTCAAAAGATCGTCTTCCATTGAAAGATAAAAACGCGAAGATCCCGAATCTCCCTGTCGTCCCGAACGTCCCCTTAACTGATTATCAACCCGCCTGGCTTCGTGTCTTTCGGTTCCGATAACATGAAGCCCTCCTGCCTTGAGAACTTTTTCATGAATTTCGCTCCATTTTTTGTAAGCACCTGAGGATTTATATTTTTCATCATTCATTCCTGAAATCCTATCCGGTGCTGCCCCTCCGAGAACTATATCAACGCCCCTACCCGCCATGTTGGTGGCAACAGTTACCGCTCCGGGTTTTCCGGCCCCGGAAATAATTTCGGCCTCCCTTTCGTGATTTTTGGCATTGAGAACGTTATGGGGAATTTTCTTTCTTTTAAGGTATTCCGAAATAATTTCATTTTTCTCAATTGAGGTTGTACCGACCAAAACCGGCTGTCCCTTTTTGTAACACTCCCCAATTTCATCAACCAGTGCACCATATTTGCCACGCAAGGTTTTATAAATGACATCGGGTAGGTCGCGCCTTACCATTGGCCTATGGGTTGGGACCGCAATAACTTCAAGTTTGTAAATTTTTCTAAATTCTTCCGCTTCTGTCGAAGCCGTACCCGTCATACCGCTTAGATGTTCATACATTCTGAAGTAATTTTGGAAAGAAATTGTTGCCAAAGTTTTACTTTCTTGTTGAATAGGCACTTCCTCTTTTGCTTCCACCGCCTGGTGAAGTCCGTCGCTCCAGCGTCTGCCAACCATAAGGCGTCCCGTAAATTCATCGACGATGACAACCTGATCTTCTTTAATGACATAATCTTTATCCTTTAGATATAAAGTTTTTGCACGAAGAGCATTCTCAATATGATGAATCGATTCAAAATCTTTCTCATAAAGATTGTCTATCCCGAGGATTTTTTCTACCCTGGTTATTCCTGTTTCAGTCAGAGTTGCGCTTTTTGCCTTTTCGTCAATTTTATAATCCGTATCCGGATTGAGCTTTCCAACCATTGAGGCAAATTCATAATATTTTTGGGTCGGTTCCGTATCGGGTGCTGAAATAATAAGAGGTGTTCTTGCCTCATCAATCAAAATTGAGTCCACCTCGTCCACAATAGTAAAATAGTGGCCTCTCTGGGCCATTTCAGGCAAGGATGAAACCATGTTATCTCTAAGATAGTCAAAACCAAATTCGTTGTTTGTTCCGTACAAAATATCACACGCATAGGCGGCTTTTCTTTCGGAAGGCTTAAGATGAGCAAGTCTTTCATCACCGTGGGTTGAATCCGCAAAATTGGGATCGTAGACAAAAGATTTGGTTTCCTGAATAATGGAACCTACACTCATTCCCAAAAGATGAAAAACGGGAGCATTCCAACCGGCGTCACGGCGTGCCAGATAGTCATTGACTGTAACAAGGTGTACCCCTCTTCCGGTTAGGGCATGCAGATAAAGAGCCGGGACTGCAGAAAGAGTTTTTCCTTCTCCGGTTTTCTGTTCGGCCACTTTACCTTCAAAAAGGGCCACCGCGGCAATCAGTTGAACATCATAGTGACGCATTCCTAAAACCCTGTAGGAAGCCTCGCGTACCAATGCATAGGCTTCAGGAAGAAGATCACTCAAGCTCTCCCCTTTTTCAAGGCGTTTTTTAAACTCTTCAGTTTTTTTGGTGAAGTCTTCGTCTTTTAATTTTTTAACTTTCGGCTCAAATGAATTAACCTGATCAACAATTTTTTTAATCCTATCAACCTCCCTGGCGTTTACATCCAAAATCTTAGAAAAAATGTTTAACATACCAATCTTTACATTGTAGCAGATTTGAAGCTATTTTGAACAAACAAACATTAAGTTTGCTTCAGGATAAAACCAGTCGACTTTAGAAAAGATTTTTTCAAGTCTTTTACCGAATTTTACCGCCTGAGGTCTTTTGTCTCCAAAATAAAGACGGTTAAAGACAGCAACACCCACTCTTGAAAGGTGAGACCTCACAAGACCTATATAATTTTCGGTTTCAAACTTTTTGGGGTATTTATCGCCGTTATATAAATCAACAATCACCAAATCAAATTTTTTCTCTATTGTTTCCAATTCTTTCAGTGCATCCCCTATTTTTATTTCAACACCAAACTCATCGAGCCTTAAATGTTTTTTACCCAATTCCACCATAGCCGGATCGATATCTACTCCGGTAATCTTTGCGTCCGGCCAGTTTTTTCTTATTAATTTTGCCGCCGTTCCTCCACCAAGACCAAGAATAAGTGAATTATGAATTACAAATTTAGAATTATGAATTTTACGGAGAGTCGACTTCCAAATAGTTTCTACTATTCCGCCGGATTGAGTTAAACCTTCCGCTTGAATATAAGTTCCGAAACCGAGACTTTTGGAAACCACAATTTTGCCATTATATTTTGATTTTCGCACCGATAGAATTTTTATTCCAATCATGATTTATTATACTTGTTTCGGATTTTGTTTGGTGATATAAAATACGTAGTGACAAACATACCTTTACCTGAACTTTTAAGGCCAAAAACGTTGAAGGATTTTGTGGGTCAGGAAAATTTGGTCGGCCCGAACGGCATCATACAAAAACTTCTGATTAACCAATCAATCAACATATATTTTCCGTCCTTAATATTTTGGGGACCCCCGGGAACAGGTAAAACTACTCTTGCAAGAATAATCGCAAATAGTTTGAAAAGAGAGTTTTATGAGTTCTCAGCAGTTAATACAAAAGTAAAAGATATTGAATCACTGATCCAGAACAAAAAGCAGTTGAGGCTAACAGATGCTCCGATTGTTTTTCTCGATGAAATTCACCGATTCAATAAAGCCCAGCAGGACAAACTTCTTCCTCATGTAGAACACGGCGATATAGTTCTCATTGGCGCCACAACCGAAAATCCTTCATTTGAAGTAATTGGTCCGTTGCTTTCCAGATGCCGGGTTTTGATTCTGAAACAGCTTTCAGAAAAGGAGTTGTTAAAAATTCTGGGTAGAGCCCTGAAATATCTTAAAAAGAAGTTGGGCAAAAAGGCAGAGAAATTTTTACTGGAATCATCAAATGGTGATGCAAGAGTAATGCTTAATGTTTTGGAAATTGCTGCAAGCCTGATTAATACCCCGACAATAAAAATTCCGGACTTGGAAACGGCACTGCAGCGCCGTCAATACACTTTCGACAAACAAGGAGAAGATTTTTTTAATGTAATCTCCGCTTTCATAAAATCCATGCGGGCAAGCGACGTTGATGCCGCGCTTTACTACCTCGCCCGGATGGTGGCAGCAGGACAAGATTCGCTTTACATTGCAAGACGAATGGTTGTATTTGCTTCTGAAGATGTTGTTTCCCCCACCGCACTGGTTGTTGCCAACGCAGTTTTCCAAGCTTGCAATACCATTGGCTATCCTGAGTGTCAGGAAAATTTGGCGGCAGGGGTGATTTACCTGGCAACCGCCAAAAAAGACCGCTCCGCATATAACGCCTACATGGAAGCTCTTGCCGATGTTAATAAATACGGCAACCTCCCGGTTCCCCTGAAAATCAGAAACCCTGTAACAAAGCTTATGAAAGAAGTTGGATACGGAGAAGGATATGAAAAATACGACACTCAAAGCTACCTTCCTGAAAAATTAACGGGGAGGAGATATTATAAAAAACTTACATGATATATATCATGATAGTGAACAATTTTACAAAATGATTTCCAACAATTCCCTGTTGTATTTTTTTGTCAAATCATTATCCTTGTTTTATTGATGGAGAGAGAAAATAATCCAAATCCATTTCAACAAAGTCCCACAAACAAACCCGCAAGAATACCGTGTGAAAATCCTCGAATAAACGGATCAAAACCGTTTGAGATATTGAAAATTTCTGAGGAATGCAAAAAACACATCAGACGCGATGGAAGAAAATAACTATTCTATTTTTTCCTTCCCCATCCATTTTTGAAGAACTTCAGGGATTTTAACGGAACCGTCTTCCTGTTGAAAATTTTCCAAAATTGCCAAGGGGACTCTGGACATTACAATCGCGGTACCGTTTAACATGTGGACGTATTCCGTCTCACCGATATCTCTTCTAAACTTGATATTTAAATTTCTGGCCTGATAATCGGTTACGTTCGAAGTCGAGGTCACCTCTCCATAATCCTTCCTTCCGGGCATCCAAGCCTCAATATCAAATTTTCTTGAAGCCATTGCACCCAGGTCCCCTGTGCACATCTCGACAACCCTGTAGGGAATTTCCAAATCTTGAAAGATTTCTTCTTCCATATTAAGTATTTCCTCATGGAATTTTTCAGAATCTTCGGGTTTGCAGTAAATAAACATTTCAGTTTTTGTAAATTGATGTACTCTATAAAGCCCTTTTGAATATTTGCCATAAGCGCCCGCTTCCTGTCTAAAACAATGGGAGTACCCCACATACTTTAAGGGAAGTTTTCCTTCCGGAATTATTTCGTCAGCGTGTGCTCCCGCCAAAGTTACTTCTGCTGTAGCAATAAGTCCCAAGTCCGTACCATCAATAGTATAAGTCTGTGCCTCCTGCCCTTTCGGTGAATATCCTGTACCAAGATAATATCTGCTTTTAGCCAAATCCGGAGTCATAACCGGTAAGTATCCTTTTTTTGCAAGTTTATCCAAAACAAAATTGGTCAAAGCAAGTTCTAAAAGGACGCCGTCGCCGTAAAGAAAAAAGAATTGAGATCCGGTCACTTTCGCCCCTGTTTCAAAGTCCAGTATCCCTAATTTCTTCCCGATTTCCAAATGATCCTTCGCTTCAAAAGCAAATTTTGTCGGGTTTCCCCACTTCCTTATCTCGACATTTTCTTTTTCACTACCCCCAACAGGGGCTTTTTCTGAAGGCAGATTTGGAATTTTGAATAGGGTTTCTTTATATTCGGCCTGAACTTTTTCAAGCTCCGGTTCTTTATCTTTCAAATCTTCTTTTAATTTTTTAGCCTCTTCAGAGGGTTTCTTCTCCTTCGCAATCCTGTTTCTTTTTGCACGAAGCTGTTCAATCTCAAGAAGCAAACTCCTCCTCTTTTCATCTAATTCCAAAACTTTATCAATCAATGAGGGCTCAAAGCCTTTGTTGCCAATTCCCTTTTTAACCAAATCAACGTTTTCGCGAATGAAATTAATATCCAACATATTCTAATTATACCAACACCTAAGAAGCACCATGGGCAGTAATTGTCATGATGCTTCTTTTCCTAACCAACTTAACCACTTTTTACTTGGAAGCTTTTTTACCTTTAACTGCCTTTACTTCCTTTTTAACAGAATTTCTCATTGATAGGCTGGCTTTAATTATCATGAATTTCATGAATACAAAGCTAACCAATGAATACACAAAAAAGACTGCCGATACGATAACTATCCATTTGATCGCAGAGTAAGGATTTATTTCAGGAAATACGAACCCAAGTCCGAAAATTAAAATTAGTCCGAAAAATGACACCGCCAAACTCAAAAGGAAGTCATTTGTGACATTTTTGCTCATCCATTTCATTTTCATCCAAAACATTTCATCTTTCATTTTTTAATCACCTTCTTTCCATCCTCAGGTCTTAATAGAGGAAATAGTACTGTCTCACGAATTGATTTTCCTGCCAAGAATGAAAATAGCCGCTCGCTAACCCCAAACCCTGATGTGGGCGGCATTCCATATTCCAGCGCCCGCACAAAATCGTTGTCTTCCATTTGTGCTTCAACATCTCCTTTTTCCCTCATTCTTTCCTGCACTGCAAATCTTTTGGCCTGGTCTATTGGATCATTAAGTTCCGAGTATCCGTTTCCATTCTCACTTCCCGCAATTATAATCTGGTATCTTTCGACAAACTCGGGACTAGCCTCCATCCTTTTCGCAAGGGGTGAAACTTCAACCGGATGTCCGGTCAAAAATACGGGACCGATAATTTTCTTTCTGACAGCCTTCCATAGAGAGTCAATAAGGCGTCCTTTTTCATCAGACTTTTTATATTCAATTTTTCTTTCATCGAGAGCCTTTCTGATATCTTCTTCAGAGGCCTTGGAAATATCTATTCCTGTTTCCTTTAAAAGGGTTTCCCTATAATCGATTTTCTTCCATTCCGTATCCAGATTGACCTTACTTCCTCCGATTTCAAACTGCAGTGTCCCAAAGGTTTTTTTTGCGACATATTTATACATTTCTTCAACTAATTTCATTGAATCTTCATAGTTTGCATACCCCCAATAAAATTCCATTTGGGTATAGTCCTGAAGATGCTCACGATCAATTCCTTCGTTTCTAAACTGGCGGCCGATTTCAAAAGTTTTATCAAAACCACCAACCATTAATCTTTTTTGCCAAAGCTCGCCCATCGAAATTCTAAGGTAAAGATCAATATCCAACGCGTTGTGGTGGGTTGTAAATGGATTGGCATCAGCCCCACCTGCGGTATTTTCCAAAACAGGAGTTTCAACTTCCAAAAATCCTTTATCGATTAAAAATTCACGCATCGACTGCCAAAAAAGGGATTTCTTTTTGAAAAGTTCCCGCATATCGTCGTTTAAAAGCAGATCAACATAGCGCTGTCTATATCTTTCTTCTTCATCTTTAAGTCCAAACCATGTAGATGGAAACGGACGAATAGACTTGGTAAGGAGCTGAAATTCTTTAACACTGACGGTTGTCTCCCCTGCCCGGGTTTTTGTAACTTCACCGCTTACCGCTATAAAATCACCCATGTCGAAAAGTTCCAAAATCTTAAAATCCTTACCCAGAACTTTCTCCTGAAACAAAATCTGGATTACCCCGGAAGCATCTTTAAGATCCATAAAAGCAACTGCGCCGTGTTCACGAATCGACCAGATTCGTCCTGCAACAAGAACATCTTTTCCCATCAAGTCCTTTGCTGTGGAAGTGGGAACGTGCTTGCCGGAAATTGTGATTTTGGAAGGATAGGGATTAATTCCCAACTCTCTAAGTTTTTCCAGTTTTTGAAGTCTAACCTCCTTAATTGTTTCGAGTCCCTTTGCCATGCCCAAAGTATATCTCAACTCAAAGAAAAATCGAAGCGGTAATTATTCTATTGCCAATATTTCGTATTGGATCTTTCCTGCCGGAGCTTCTACCTCAATGTTATCTCCTACTTTTTTACCCACCAATGCTTTACCCAAAGGGGATTCATGGGAAATCTTTTTGTTTACCGGATCCGCTTCCCAATCGCCAACAATATTAAAAATTACTTTATTGCCGCCCACCTTGACGGTAACCTTTGTTCCCACATCAACGTCCCCCGTCTTTACAGCGGGTGCAACCACAGCAGTTTTGATAACTTCTTCAAGTTCTTCAATTCTGCCGTCAAGAAATTCGAGCTCTTCTTTGGCACTTTGATAATCGCTGTTTTCACTCAAGTCTCCCTGAGAACGAGCGTTTGCCAACCTGTCAACCAACTTCGGTCTTTTTATATCACGAAGCTCTACAAGCTCTGCCTTTAAGGTTTTCAAGCCTTCCTGGGTTAATTTGACATCGTTTTTCATAATTTTTGAAAAAAAATATCCCTCTTTCATCCGGAGGGACCCTAAAAAACTGTTTCTTTTTTAGGCCAACGAGGGATATTCTATATAGCTTTGATGCATATGTCAAGAAATTCAAACCGTATCAAAGTGTGGCTCGCTATCTGTAGCTTTGGAACATCCTCTATTCTTATTTGAAAGAAAAATATACCCACATCTGTATTACTAGTAGACAGTAACAAATGAAAGGGGGTGAAATAATATGAATAAAACAATTTTAGCTTTATCAGCAGTTGCATTAGGGATAGGAGCATTTTTTGCTACCTCCTCAAGTGCACTGGCTTACAGGGGTGACCCTAATGTTCAGGGTCCAAACTATACAGCCGAAAGGCATGAAGCCATGACCAAGGCATTTGAAAATAAAGACTACAATGCATGGAAAGAACAAATGTCCGGTCGCGGCAGAGTTACCCAAGTGGTTAACGAAGGAAACTTTGCGAAGTTTACCGAAATGCATCAATTGATGCTTGACGGAAAAACTGCAGAGGCAAATGCAATAAGAACCGAACTTGGATTGGGACTGCAAAACGGTTCCGGCCAGTTTGGGGGCCACGGCAGAAACGTTAATCGTTAAAAGCCGGAAAGTCATTACCAGACCTCACCTAAAAAGTGGGGTTTTGGTAATGGAAATGGGGAAATATATATGAACGGGATTTATACTAAAATAGAGATTTATGAAAGACATAATAAAATTATCAGACGAAAAGATAGTCGAGGCGATTCGAAAAAAGGACAAGGAACTCTTTGTTCATATAATAAAACGATATCAGGATAAGCTTATGAGATATGCTAATTATTTAGTCGGGGATGATCATAAGGCCTCCGATGTTGTCCAGGAGTCATTTATAAAGACCTATATAAACTTAAATGGTTTTGATACCAAAAAAAAATTCAGCAGTTACATATATAGAATTGTTCATAATGAGGCCATGAACTTAATTCATAAACAGAAAAAACAGGTTTCATTGAATGAAAACAAAGATTTCGATAGCGGAATAGATATTGAGGACGATTTTGTTAAAAAGGGACTGACAAGCCGCACCCATAACTGCCTAAGTCAAATGCCGGTTATTTATAAGGAACCGTTATCACTTTTTTATCTGGAAGAAAAATCTTATGAAGAAATAAGCGATATTTTAAGAATTCCGATGGGCACGGTCGGAACAAGGATTAACCGCGCCAAAGTTATAATGAAAAAAATATGTCAAAGAATAAAACAATAATACCAAAAAAACATCAAGAAGTTGATTTCGGAAAAGAAATCATGTCGAGAGTTACATCCGGCGAGATTGCTATGAAACCGAAGTGGTATTTTGTGGCCGGCTCTGTCTTTATGCTTTTCGGAACAATTGCTGCGGCAGTTGCGGCGGTATTTCTGATTAATCTGACGATATTCCTCCTCCGAAAGCAGGGTCCGGGTTACGGGAAGCTGGCGATGATGTATGGCACTTTTCCTTTCTGGATTCCAATTTTGGCAATTTTGGGAATAGGGGTTGGAATATTATTGCTTAGGAAATATGATTTTTCTTACAGAAAAAACTTTTTTGCCATAGCCCTTGGTTTTATTGCCTCGATAATTATTGCTGGATTTGTTATCAATCAGCTGGGACTCAATGACCTCTGGTCACGCCGGGGGATGATGCGAAAGTTCTATCAAGGGATTGAAAGCCAGGGAAACATTATCCCGAATGGTTCGGAAAGAGGAAGTAGGCAAAACGGCTGGGATAATGGGTATAATGGAAATTGACAGTTTATATAGCAAATATGGTAACAATAAAGGAGGTGAATAATAGATGAAGAAATTATTATATGTAATCCCTGTGTTAGTTGTCTTTGGTTTGGCCTCTACTGTTTATGCTGCTAGTAATGGAGCAGGTGCTCAAACGGGTCAACAGACCCAACAGCTACTGTACACATCCCCTTCTCCAACAGGTAATCAGGTCCGAAACCAAGTTACAACTCAGAATCAAGGAGAGGATTCCCAATTACAGATTAATACCCAAGAGCAGGCAAGTCTTGGAGGAGAGCCGGAAGAAGGTTCACAGAACCGCAACCTAAACGCAGTTCAGAATATGAGCGAGGTTGCCAAACAGGTTCAGGCACTATTACAGGTGAGGACATCCGGAGGAATTGGTGATCAAGTAAGATTAATTGCCCGGGAACAAAATCAAGCCCAAACCCGGATTCAGGAACAGTTAGATAAACTTGAATCAAAAGGAAAGTTGGCAAGATTTTTAACGGGTACAAATTTTGAGGCGATTAAAAGCCTTGAGCAGCAAATTCTTGAGAATCAGTTAAGAATTCAGGAGCTGACCACGCTCGCGACTCAACTTACCTATCAAAGCGATATCACAATGGTACAGGAAACCATACAAGCTTTGATCCAGGAAAACACATCCCTGCAGGATAAAATTGCGGCAGAAGTACAAACCAGAAGTCTATTTGGCTGGTTGTTTAGATTGTTTGCCCAATAAAAATTGAATAATATGCCGGCCCGGTTCAGTCCGGGTTGGCGTATTTAGTCCGACGAGGAATGTTATGTCTCTTGACACCCCCCTGGGGTGTGTGTTATATTTCTTTCATGAAGTCAATTACTCAGCGCCTCAATAATATTACCGGTCAGATTGAAGGAGTGAAAAAGATGGTAGATAACCAAACTGACTGCATTCAAGTATTAACCCAACTAAAAGCTATTAAATCGGCCGTAGGTAGTGTAATGGATTCAGTCATTGATGAACAATTTAATACATGCATGAAATCCTTGAAAAAAGAGGACAAAGATTTATTAATTAATATAAAAAGCTATGTCAAAACCAATTGATTTAACACCGGTTAATTTTGAGAATGAGGTCATAAAATCAGACACACCCACGCTGGTCGATTTTTGGGCACCCTGGTGCATGCCGTGCCGAATGATGGCACCGGTACTTGAGGACATGGCCGATAAATTTGAGGGGGAATTTAAAATCGCAAAATTAAACACGGAAGAGGCGCAAAACCAAAGTTTGGCAGCGATGTTCCAGATTCAAAGTATTCCTAATATGAAAGTCTTTAAGGATGGCAAAATCATCCATGAATTCATAGGTTTTAGACCGAAAGAAGTTTTTGAGAAAGAGATTTCGGGCCTTTTGGAAAAAATTAATGTTTAAACAAAACGAAAGCAATTTGGATAAAAATATCAGATTAGTAGTTGGTGCTCTGGCACTTCTTTTGGCTGTATTTGTTTTTACAGGTGCCTTGCAAATTGCGGCATTGGTAGTCGGAATCTTAGGGGTTTTTACTGGGCTAACCGGTTTTTGTCTTATCTATCAAATATTGGGAATAAAGACCAAGTGACCCACCTTTCCATTGCTCCGAACTTTTCCGTGGGGGAATTTGTAAAAGAGGTTGAAGAATAGAGGGGAGTCTTTGGAGAGTTAAATCTTCTTTGAGCTTTTTTCAAGCCACGTTGCAACGTCTTTTACATCCGTTTTTTTCAAAGCTACTTCTAACGAGATATCGACTAATTCATTTTGGCCCACAGCAATTCTAAATCTATTAATTTCTAGAAAGATTAGAGCAGAAACGGTTCCTGTCCTTTTATTTCCATCAACAAAGGGGTGGTTCATTATCAGAGAATGCATCAAAACCGCTGCTTTTTCAAAAATGGATGGATATAAGTCTTTCCCTCCAAAAGTGGTTTGAGGTCTCATTATTGCAGACTCAAAGAGAGCAAGATCTCGTATTCCATGACTTCCGCCATATGTTTCTATCTGGTTATCGTGAATCGCAAGAACCTGCTCGAAGGTTAGAAAGATTGTGTTAAACAATTTTATTTCAATGCCAGCTCGCTGAGAGCTTTTCCATATCTTTTATTAACACCGTCCAGAATCTTCAAAAATTCGGGCGTAATGGAGGAAGATACTTGTTTAGCCCCAGCTTTGCTAACAAAAGCAGTGCCTACCCCGAGCCCCCGATCAACAATAACCTTATCTCCAGGCTTGAAACCCAAATCTTTCGGAAGGGCAACTACGTTGCTATTCCCCGCCTTAAATACTGTTTGTATTTGCATGTAAGTACTATGTTATAACAAACCCCAAAGTTTGTCAACATATACTTTGTGGGCCTGATAGTTCCAGAATGGAACTCTTTATATGCCTACCTGGAACGAGTTTATGATACTTTTGAAAGGTTTAACCTTCAACCCATTGAATTACACTATCAATAACCTCGAGTTGTAATTATTTGCAGTGATTTATTGAGTAAACTTAAAAGTAGAAATTATATTATTAATCGTTTCAGTTTCGTTTAATACGCTCTCCTTATTAGGAGAATAGAAATCTAACTGATAAACCCAGTTATCTCTTTTAATTGCATAAATTGACTCAAATCCAGGCGGTTCCTGTCCACCCTTATACTCGTCAGTGTAATGAACTGCTGGTTTTCCCGATATTGTAAGATCAGATATTTTAATTAATATATCCCCGCCGGTTCGCAATGTTCCGATATTACTTTTGAATACGAGTGTGTTTCTGTCAATACTTGGGTCTTCATACCAAATTCCTTTCTGAATAGAAAGGGTTACTATATTATCTTTATTATTTATAATGTCCTTATTATTATAAAAAAATTTACCTTCTATATACCCACCATTTGGGGCTTTTTGCCTGGGGTAATTATACCAAGAAGGCGGGTACATAAATGAATATTCACTATTTATCTCATCCTTATAAATTAGCCAGTTTGTAGTTGGGTTAGCGGTAGGTTTTATAGTGGGTGTTGTTTGTGTTGGGGAGTTAGTTGCTACAAGAAACGGAGTTCCTACGGGTGTGGGGATGGAATTTCCCTTGTTAGTCCCAAAGTAATACGCACCGGCAATTGCGATTAAAGCTATAATAATAACAATTAAAATTGGGGTAAACCCTTTTTGTCTCACGATTTAATATATCACGTACACAGCAGTTAATAAATGATATATGCTTGTCTACCTTTTGAGACTGGAACACTTTTAGCCTCGGAAGATAAGAAGTAATAGAAGAATCACTAAATTCTAGCCTTAAGGTGAACGCTTACGAACAAATTCGAACTGACTTCAAGCGTGTTTCCTCGCTCACCGCTTCGCGGCTCGCTTAACACATTTTAACTCAGCGCGATTTTTTGTTGTTTGGCTTCGCCAAACTAGAAACACAAACTTCAAAACAATAATAGCACAAACAAGTGCTTTGCGGATGACCGCAGGGCACTTAATCAACTCCGTTGATTAGCCGTATTTTCGGCCAGTTGACCGCATTGCGGTAGTACGGCTACGGTTGCGGTAACCGCAACCGATAAAATGAACACATTTCAGTCGCAATTTGCCTTTACAGGCAACTACCCAAGTGCTACAGGTAGAACAGGTGCTTACGCACAGCACTTGGTTAGAAGATAAAACAACAGAACCATTGCTCCTGAAATATTCCCTAGCGGGAATCCTGCCCAGCACGAAACACCACAAAGCTTGCAGGGGTGTGGCTTATGCCATGTGCATGGGCAGGAGATACACAAATAATAAATTTAAAGATTATTCAAATCGTTCATTCTAAAAACTAAGTACAAAGCAATTTCAACTGTCATATTTCTGCAAAGCCTCGCGTCATCAGGTCGTGATTTTAATCTATGCACACCCTCGTTTGACAAAAAGTGTCTTAATGCAATTATCATTTTACCTTGGTCTTCCGATATTAATTTATTTTTAATAAAAAACTTAGCTACAGCCTCTGAGTCTTTCTCGTCTACCTTTTGCCCATCTTCATTATTAATAGTAATAGCTATGTACTGAAAAAGTCGCTCAGTAAAACTTCTGATTGTCCCTATTACATCTTTAAAATCAAAGTTATTACTTGCGGTGGCAATCTTGTAATCAATTCTGTCCAAAACTTCAGATAGATCAGTTGGAAAATTGTGTTTCTTAAATTCATTTTTTAAAGCTTTTTGGTCATTATTAATTTCATCATTTGTCCCTGTAAATATCCTACTTTTCAAATCCATCATTTTAATAATATTCAACCTCTTATGAAGTGTCTTTATACTTGTTGAGGCAGATATATAAATGGAGGGCATGCTTCTAATTTTACTGCCTAACTCATTTCTAGTATTAATAGTATCGTCAGACCATTTATAAAGGTAATCAATTTGATCTCTGGGTATTATGTGCCATTCGTTTTTTAATACGTCACTTATTAATGAACATACGAGTCCAATTGCAGAACTATTTTTATATATCGGATCAGTGTCAACCAACTTCTTAAAGGCTATATTACTTTGATTATTATGTAAGAGAAAATTGTAACCAGTCGTAATATTCTCGAAAGGGTTAGTACCAATATCAATATAATCTGAGATATCTTTAGTAAAAGTATCTTTGTCTTTTGGTGAAAGCTGTACGTAAAGTTTGACTAAGCTATCTACATGCTCATTCACAAAGGTAACTTGAGAAGTATCTTCAACAATTTCTACTTGGAAAAAAGGGACATAATTTATACTTGGTTGATACTGTGAGTTTGTTAATATGGTTTTGATATCATCACTGTTATATTTCATTTTTTTACAATAAATACTGACTACCGTTCCAGTTCATAAACTTACCATTAAATTCATCTTTCCAGTTTTTAGTAATTTCTAATATATTCTTTGCTTGATCATATGGAGTTTGATCACCTTGTTGATTCATATCTGTCTTTACTGAACCTGGATGTACTGCAAAAGTTTTAATGTTTTTTGGAAGTTCTTTTGAAAGTCTAAAAGTCATCATATTTAATGCAGATTTACTTGAAGCATATCCATAATTTGGGTAACCACCTTCAAATTCGTCATGGGTAGATGATCTACAACTTGAAACATTAATTACAAAACATGGATCAGATTTTAAAAGATCAAAAAACTTTTGGACGATGATTATTGGAGAGACTGTGTTAACATTAAACATTTCTAAAATTAGTTTTCTGTCTAAGTTTTTTAATTCACTTACTTTTTCTTTGTGTCCGTTTGTTACTGAATCTTTATTTACTCCTGCATTATTAACTATTAAATCTAAGATATCTGTCTTTGAAGAAATTGTTTCAAAACACTTTTGAATGGAGTCATCACTTGAAACATCACAAACGATATACGCCAAATTTTCTTTATTTTTATAATCCTCTTTTATTTCTCTAACTCCGGCGAAAACAAAGTACCCTTGATCTAACAGATAATCAACAAATCCTACCCCTAAACCTCTACCTGCACCTGTTACAAATGCGTATTTCATGGAATTAATATTTTGTCATTTTCCCTAATTGATAAATAGTAACCAAAAGGATCAATAAGTCTAAAATCTTTAGTTCCCCAAGGTTTAGTTTCAAGTTCTTGCACAAGATATCTTTTATCAAGTTTGGTCATTAGTTCGTTGTAATAGTCATCTAAATTACGATTTGTTATATGTATGGCGAGTTCAACACCATATCCTCTGATTGTAGCTTTAGGAAATTGTTTAAAATACTCTTGATTATAAACTTCTTCGTTTCCACAATAAAAAGCTAAAATACTTGTGTCTCTTTTTATCACTAAATACCCTGAGGTTCCTTTTGGTTCATACTCCCAAACTTTTTCAAAACCTAACTTTCCATAAAAGTCTTTTACCTTTTCAAAATCATCAACATGGAGTTCAATAATTACATCTGTCAATGCTAGATTATTTTGTATCAAATAATTTTCAATAAGTTTTATATCATCAATATCTTTTTGACGTACATTCTCTTGCTTTGCCCAGCTTTGTTTTACTTGATAAAGAAAATTTACAGATATATATCTGACATCTTCGATAATTGACGATATTTTTTTAAGATCATCGAACTTGCGTGACTTTCCAAGAACAAACCAATCAGTACCAATTTCAAATATATCTTTTTTTAATATTTCTCTACCGAAAGCTGCTTCTACTTTAAAAGTACGACTACTCTTTAGCTTGTTGTAGCTATCATCATTTACAACAACATCGATATCTTTACTATCTCTAATCTTCAAGGCCTGCAAAATTCCTGAGCCAATAACTACTCCGTTTCTAGAATCAATACCTATTTCTAACAATCTTTTTTTAAAATCAGTCATGTTTTTATTTCTTTCGTAAAAATAGTGATTGGAAATGAAAACCAGCTTGTTTTCCTTGAACATCAATCGTTTCAAATTTAATAACTTCAAATTTATCTTTCGCTATCTCTTGTATTGTTTCATCTGAAAGGAACGAGAAGAAACGAGGTAATCCCATTTTTGATTTATCTATAATTGTTTTTTCTTCTTCAATACCACCATAAACACCAAAGAAGAAAATACCATTTTCATTAAGTGTATTATGTATTTCATCTAATACTTTTTCTATATCTTTTCTTGGAACATGAAGTAATACATTAAGCGAGAATATTGCATCAAACTTTCTTTCCAACTTTCCTAGATCATACAAATCAAGAGCAGTTGCTTCAACTCCTCTTTTTTGACACATTTTAATCATCTCATCAGAAAGATCAGTCGCTAATACTTCAAAACCATTTTCTTTGAAGAATAATGAATCAAGTCCTGCACCAGCACCTAGTTCTAAAACAGTTTTTTTATTTTCTTTCTTTAGTAAGTCAACAAAGTATTGTCTTAGATCAAGTTTCCATTGATCTCTTTTTCCTTCAGAATCATCTCTTCTTTGTGCATCTGCGTTATATGCAGTTTTTAGTTCTTGTTTAAAATCATTCATATTTATAATCCATTTACTAACAAAACACCTACTAAACTCAATATTGCACCGATTATTTTTCTTGGTAGATTGTCTTTTTCTTTAAGAAGTATTACTGAAAGGATAACTGTCAAAACGCCACCAAAAGCATTTATTGCAAATGCTTGAGAAACATTTGGTACAACTTGAAGTGCAGCAAAAAAAGCGACTGCAGATATTCCATAAAGTCCACACAACAATGCCATCTTCCAAACAATGTTTTTCTTTAAGTAATCTTTAACATTGGAAAGTTTTTTTGGATATATTATTGCTATTAATATTCCTGGTAATAAAAACCCAATTACTACATATGAATATGGATCAAAAAATTTGACTAAAAACCCGTCATTAGTATTTGCAAGTCCAAACGCTATAGCAGCCAAAAAGGCATAGATTTCCCCCTGTTTAAATTTTAGTTCAAATTTTTTAATTGAGACGACAACCACACCAATTAAAATTAAAAGTACACCGAATAATTTGTCGACTGACAAATTTTCTTTAAATACAAATATTGAACCCAAAACAGCAAACAAAGTTTTACTTGAAAATATTATTGTAAAGTTAGAAGCTTCTGTTGTTTTTAATGACTTAAATATAAAAATGTTTGCAAGAGCATAAAGAACTGTCATAACGACTACGCTCCATGAGATATTCGCCAAGTCAGGAATTGGAATACTGCCATTTATTAGTAAAACTAATATCGTAGTTACAAAAGCGACACCTATTTGAAAGAATATTGAAAAAGATATTGGATCGCTTTTATCTTCCTTAAGCAACACTCTTTGCATTAAAACAGAAACAGAATAAATTAGAACACTAATACCGATTAATATTTGCCAACTCATAAATGTATTATCTCACTCGAATATTACTGAAACAATAAGATATAGTTGAAAAAGTTTTTTCACGATGTAAATTTATAATTGAACTCAACTTTTTGGATTACTTTTTTTAATGACCACTTTGGACAATTTGAAGTAATTCAGGTTGAGTTCGCCAGAGTGGTCATTTAAGTTGTAAAAAACTATAAGACAAACAGAACTTTAAAAATTTTTGCATTTTGATTTGAGAACAGAACAAAAACGAAGTTCGGCAGGCACTTTTGTTAAACGAGCCCCGCAGGGGCGAGCTAAGCGAACCGCGAAGCGGTGAGCGAGGAAACACGCTTGAAGTCAGTTCGAATTTGTTCGTAAGCGTTCACTGATTCAGATATGTCACTCAAAAATGTGGCAGGGTGGGGACTGCCACATATGGAATTGAGCGTAGAATAGCCCAAATTGTATGAAAATTGCAGGTGTTGGTCGGAGAAAAGG
>CAZAXL010000004.1:0-72771 GCA_964489145.1 uncultured Gammaproteobacteria bacterium
TCCAAAGATAATTAATATCGTGCCCAATCAAAATCAACCTGATCCGAATCAAAATCCACAGCAAAACATAGGGGGTGGGGTTCCTTTCTCACCGCAGGCAGATTTGCCACCGCTTCCCCCTGAATTTCAAAATTTAAATACTGAACCCACAGTCTCTCCCAGCAGTCCCGCAGAAACATCCGGTTCAACAGCCCCACTCGCACCGGACATTTCTAATATTGTGCCCTCTCCCAAGAAAAAATTCGGGACAGGGAAAATAATTGCAACCATTTTGAGCATATTACTGATCGTGGGGGGAGTAGGGGCAGGAACTTATTTAGTCGGGCAAAAACAATTGTTTCAACAAAAAGCTGCGGGGGAGGCGTGCAGTAGCGATTCTAGAACTGCTTCAGTTTGCCAGGGAAAATCGGTTGGTGATATAGCGCAAAGCTGTTGGAAAGGATATGGCGATAGCGATCCCAACAACGATACTTCTCTAAAATGTGAGAGTTCGGGTATTGTTGGCAATGACGGAAAGCCTCTTTGCGCCGCGATAGAAAGGTCGACATCGGGTGCATGTGGCAGTGGCAGTTCCGGTGGCTCTCCTACAGGTTGGCCGTCAAACGGTACAAGCTGTCAAAGTACTGGCGGTAATCCCGGCACAATTAGTGGGTGTGTGACATATTTTTGTCCCAACGGTTGTGGTAGTGGATGTGGAGAGGGGGATCCGGGTGTCTATATACAAAGATATGGGACTTGCGGTGAAGCCGAAGCTGCTCTTGGTAACTATTGTGGACAAGTAGATACTGTCGACACAAACGGAGCTTATTGTATTCCAACCGCAGGTAAAGATTCAAAAATACAATGTACCAGTTGTATTAATCCTCCCCCCCGTACCAGTACCACGCCCACCCCCACTCCTACCCCCACTCCAACTCCTATTCCCGCTGCCCCTTACTGTTCAGCAATTACAACATATAAATCAGACTGGACACTAATCACCAGCAGTCAACGTTCTTCGCTTACAGCTGGAACTACTATTAACTTCTGTGTTACAGGATCAGCACCATCAGGAACGTTTGATATGGCTAAATTTATCATCAATGGAGTCCAGCAGGCAGATACGACAACCAAAAGACCAAATTCTGGAGATTTTTGTCAGTCCTACACAATTCCTGCCGGTACAACGACATTTACAGTTTCGGCTAAAATACACCATTCAACGCTGGGGTGGTTTTAAAATATGAAAAAACCTATTAGCAAATTCGGAACAATATTAATAATACTAATAACCGTCATTCTAGCGGGAGTTGCTATTTTTACCGCTTACAGGCTTTTCCAGCTTAGACAAGAGCCCGTGGCCCCAAATGTACCAAGCAGCCTACCCAAAGCAGAAAGTACTTCCTCTCCGGGCAGTTGTTCATTGTCGTTTACTATTTCAACCCCTTCAACCACCACTCCTACCCCCACCCTTAGTCCGACCCCTACTCCTACAGGTTCACCAACCGCAACACCAACCAGAACGGCAACACCGACCGTAAAACCGACAGTGACACCTACTGCATCAGGCACGCCCACAGCAACTGCCAGTCCGACACCAACATCAACTGCTATAACTACCCTACCCACACTCTCTCCAACACCAACTGAGGCTGCTCTTCCAGTATCCGGTACAAACTGGCCAACTTTGATGGGAGCCGGAATTGGAATAATGGTTATTCTTGGCGCAATACTTTTAGCTCTCTAAATTCCCTGTGAATAAATTCATCTTTTTGCTAACTCCAGGTATAGATTTTGTTAAAACTAACTTCGAAAAAATTATCTTAATCACAGGTTCAGTCCTGGTGCTTTATCTTGCCTATTGGACAACTTCTTATTCCTTAAAGAAATTGAAACCTGAAGTTTTTTCCTATTATCCATTTAATAAGTTTTTTCCAAAATCCGGACACTGGTCCGTTGTTTACTTTTTAATAACGATTATTCTCTTGGGGCTTCTGGTGTATCTTATTACAAAGGGTGGTTTTTATCTGGCCCCTGCCTAAACTATCTCCAGCTTGTTACCCAATAGTAGCTTTTGTCCAGCCACAGAGGGATTTTTAACCCTATCCAATGGGGATAGAAGTAAAAAAATATTAATAGAGCAATAAGAAAGTAGGTAAATATTAACTTGGGGTTCCTACGAAGAACGTATCCTGTTGCAATCGCCAAAAAAGGAATTGATGGAAGGTAGTGATACAAAAACATGATCCTCGGAGACGCCGCCCAAGGAACAAAAAATACCAAGTAAGAGAATACGACAAGTCCAAGTTTTTTGTTCTTCTCAAGATACGCATAGACGGCAGATACGGCGACTGAGGCAATGCCAAACCAAAAGACAAAAGGATTCCCCATCGCATAAATTCTGGATACCATTCCTGCTACTTCATTACTTGTATAAAGATAAATTGGACGAATTAAAAACGGCCAACTCCACCAGGAAGACGAATACGGATGTGTGGCCCTTAACCCGGTGTGATACCACCACATTTGCTTTTGCATTCCCCACCATATCGAAAGTGTGTGTCCCGTTGTAAACATGGGTAGATAGCTCAAAAGGTATATTGCAAAGGGTAAGACAGCAAACCAAAAAATTGATAATTTAAATTTGTTTTCCCGTTTAAGCCAAAGAATAAAAATAATAGGCGCCACCCAAAGGGCAGACCATTTTGAAGACAGGGCCAATCCATAAGACGCGGCCGATAAAAAATCTTTTTGCTTGAGAAAAAGATAGATCGACAAAAGCGTGAAGAAAAGGACATAGCCGTCATTCATTCCCATTCTTCCGAGAACTAGAGGTAAACCGTCTAAAGAAAACGCCGCAGCAGAGATTAATCCTACTGCCTCATCTTTAAATATTTCCTTGGCTAAGAGGTATACCAGGAAAACCGCTCCAACTCCAAGGAGTGCTCCGGGAATTCTCCAACCGAAAGAGTTTTGACCAAAAATAGTCATGCCCAAAACCATTCCCAGTTTAGACAAGGGGGGGTGTGTCCATTCATAAGCAAATCCTTCGGGTGGGGTATTCCACCATTCCCAAGCTTTGGCAGCATCTGCCCCCATCATTACCTTTGCAGTAAAAGCGTGATAAACCTCATCAAAATACATTGCTGAGGGAGACCCTAAATTGAAAACTCTTGCAATAAAAGCAAAAACCAAAATCGCGTAAAAAATATATTTCGACTTTTCTTTCGAAAGTTTTATTTCAGGCATTTTTACTAATGCTGTCTTTTTGTTCTTTACACCATTGCTATAAACGAGTTGTTTCATTGATAGCACTAATTTTTTCCAAGAGATTCTTTTGTTTTTAATGATCGAGTAAAAAATAAAAAGTAAAAAGCCTATCCCGAAAACAATTAAAAATTTAATCAGAAAATCCGGAAGTATCTGCAAGAAATGGTTAGTTATCCATTGATATGAGTAAACCAGATTTAAAACATAGACTACCGAAAAACCGATATAGGGTAATAAAAATACCGGATTATCGATTGCCACGATTGCAAGCGGTGCAAAGAGCGGTAAAAGATGCCGTTCATGCATTCTCGTAAAAAACATAAAGCTTGCGGCAAAGACAAAGGATAATAAATAATACGGTGAAATTTTGTTTTTGGCAGACCTAAAACAAAGAAGGGCCGTCGCCGCAAAAGCCAAGATATAACCTCCAAATTGGTAAAAGACATTGTCGGGTTTCCAAAATCCAAAAAGTCCCCAGAAATTAAATGCGTTTATGGAGGTGTAAGGATATTGATTTGCCGAAAAACTCAGACGACTCAAAATAAATTGAATTAAATTTCCTTGCGAAAACGGTATAAATCCCAAAACAAAAATGAATAAACCCGCTAAAATATATTTAATTATTTTTGCAAAATTCCATTTGTTCCTAACCATCAAAAATAAGATTATCGGTAAAATAAAGGCAGCCTGTGGTTTAATCAAAGTTCCGGCTGAAAGGACGGCCGCAGACAATAAATAATTTATACTCAAAAAATAGATTGACGCGACTGAGGCAAGCGCGGTTAAGGAATCAACCTGTCCCCAAAGCGTCGAATTGGCCAGTATTGCTGGGTTAAAAATATAAATTATTGCCCCGATTAGCCCCCATTTTTTGCCTTTGTGTTTTTCCAAAACCTTGTATATCAAATACCCTGTTAAGATATCGGACAAAATCGCGGGTAGTTTATAAAGAAAAACTTCGGGCATAAGTCCCAGCAAATTAATTTTCCCCAAACCCCACAGGAAATAAAGATAACCCGGCAGATAGTCGCTCCAACCGTTATAAAAATTCTTAAATCCAAGTTGGGCCAAGTTTGAGCTCCAGGCAATAAATGTTCCTTGATCAAGCTGTAAAGTTCCGAAAAAAGAAAGTAAAATTCGGAGAGTGAGAGCAAGCAATAAAACATATACAATATTAGGTATGAAGAAACTGGTTTTTTTGTTTTTTATTTTCACTTTCATTGTTTACCTATTTACGTCGGCAGGCCAAACACCGTATGACTATTTTACCCGACTTTCCGATGCAATGCTCTCGGGAAAATATTATCTCACTGAAAATCCACCCTGGCTTTCCGAATTAATTCCTGCGGGGCAAAATAAATTCTCCGGCGAGGCCATGTTTTATGTAGTTTATCCCCCAATGCCGGCAATTTTAGCAATGCCTTTCCGGTTTATCCTGGGTAACAAATTCGAACAACAATATTTGGCCCATCTCTTGGGTGCAGGGATTGTTGCACTTACCATATTAATTGCCTGGACTGTAAAGCACGACAAAAAATTACTTATCTGGATCGGACTTTTAACAGGATTTGGTAACATTATTTGGTACCTATCCGCGACGGGATCTTCATGGTATCTCGGACAAATAAGTGCAGCCTTCTTTCTGACTGCCGCAATTTACGAATCGCTAAACAAAAAAAGACCGCTACTTACCGGTATAATGCTGGGCGCAGCTTTTTTATCAAGAATTGAGATAATCCTATCCCTACCTATTTTTCTATATCTTTTTTATAACAAAAATTGGTTCCAAAACTATTTAAAAATGGCCATTGGTATGGTGCCATTTGTTTTAACTAATTTTGCATATAATTTTATAAGGTTTGGTGTCCTTTGGGATAAAGCCTATATGTTGATTCCGGGGATAATGCAAGAACACTGGTTCCAAAACGGTCTTATTAATCCTATTAATATTTCAAGTCATCTAAAAATTATGTTTTTGTCATTTCCAAAGTTTATTTCAAAACCTCCATTTATAGAACCTTCTTGGGCCGGGCTGGCAATTTGGATTACCACTCCAGCTTTCGTTTACTCATTTAGGTCTAAATTTAAAGAAAACGTAGTTAAATTCTCTTGGCTATCAATAATTTTGATATCTCTCCTAATTTTCAGTCACGGCACTACCGGTTTTACCCAATTCGGTTACCGATTTGCAGTAGACTTCTATCCAATACTTATATTTTTAACCATAAAGAGTGTAGTCAAAACGGGATTAAAATGGCATCATCTGGTTTTACTTTTTATATCGGTTATTGTGAATCTTTGGGGAGTATTATGGATAAACAAATTTGGATGGGTCGGATTTTGATTAAACAAATTCGTTTGAATTGGATTTTAATCCTAATTTTATCGTTTGCGTTTTCCGTTAGAATTTTTAATTTAGCGACAAACCCGCCGGAACTTTTTAGTGATGAGATAACACATGTTCTTTCCGCACGAACAATAATAGAAACAGGCCACGATATTAACGGCAGTGTAAATTTATATTTATATAACCGTCTCAAACTTGGCGCTCCTATCTACGGATATCTTGCGGCATTTTCTACTTATATTTTTAGGGATAACAATGCGGCTATAAGACTTCCGGCTGTATTTGCCGGTACATTAACCGTCTACTTAATCTATAAATTAAGTCTCTTGATAACTAAGGACAAAAAGGCTTCACTTTTAACAGGATTGGTGACATCTGTCACACCTTGGAATATATATTTTAGCCGCATAGCCTGGGAGCCATCTTTGATTTTACCATTTATTCTTTCTGGAGTTTTATTTTTTTATCAAGCCGCCGGTTCGCAAAAAATTCATAAAATAATTATGCCTTATATTGTTTTTGCAATCGCGGTTTATGGAGCTGATGCTCTTGAGTTTTTGGCTCCCATTTTTTTCTTTATACTTGTTTTATTAAACTTTAAAAAAATCTGGAGAAATAAATATAAACACTTTTTTGGCCTTATTGTCTTTACAATTTTGTTAATTCCGTATATTTTTGTCGTCTCGAGAAACCCGCTAAAATACGGAAGGTCAGTAAAAATCTCAACTTTTGCAACAGGTGTAAATATTAAAAACGCGGAAGTTTTTACAAAAAACTATCTTGCGCACATGTCCCCGGTTTTCCTGTTTGAGAAAGGAGACTCCAACTTAAGGCATGGAACAGGAAGCGACGGAGTTATCTACTGGGCCACTTTACCTTTTATTATCATCGGAATATTGTATTCGGTAAAAAATATAAAAAAAGGATACTGTCTCTTCATACTGTTATGGCTTTTAATTTTTCCCCTAGGCGGATCACTTACTAATGATGGGGTTCCTCACGCAACTCGCACCTTGATAGGCAGCCCCGTTTTTATGATTTTATTCGCAATTGGATTCTCTTCAATTTTAAAACTCTTAAAAGAGGAGAGACTTACGCTTTTACTAAAAATCCTTTTTGTATTGACGATTTTTCTGGAGTTTGCGAGTTTCGCAAAAAACTATTTCATAATTTATCCATTAAAATCACAACTTTGGTGGAATTATGGACAAAAAGAAACCCTTGAGACAATAAAAAGTATTTCAAACGGAACCGAAAGTCTGTGTCTAACAAATATTGAATACTGGCACCAGGACACATATACAAACTACTATTTAGGTGTAGGAAATAAATATAAAATAATATTCGACATTAATGACCCTGCCTGTTTTTCTTCTGAAATTATCGTTGTTGCACCCAGCGTTGCAGTACCGTCTGAGTATAAATTGATTAAAACCGTTTATAGTCTGGAAAGAAACCCCATCAGTAATATTTATAAAACAACCACTGGCGGGGCTTTTTAACTACCAAGTATTGAGGTAAACCATTCGTTAACTTCCCCCCATTTCCCATTTCCAGCTTTAGGAATAAAAACATATAAGCTGTCATAAGTCTTACCAATTGGGGGATTAACCAATAAGTCCTTCGGAATAAGAAGTTGGGTTATATTTTTACTTCCGTCCAAAATTAATCTGATTAAAATTCCGGACGCCGGTAAATCAATATCGGTCTCAACATATTTTTTGACAATATTAAACATTGCAGCGTCTACCTTCGGATTTAAAAGTACTTTCGGTTGAGTAATTTTTTCCTTAATCGCCTCAACTATTTTTTGCTGTCTTGCCTCTCTTGCAATATCCGTCCCTTCTGTACCTTCTGCATGACGCGATCGGACGAATTTGAGAGCAGTTTCTCCGTTCATCGTTTGGACTCCAGGATTAAAGGTTATTGCTTCATAACGGCAGGTAAAAGTCGTGTCTCCTTCGCAAGTGTCGTTTTCGCGTCCTTCAATCGGGTAAAGCTCGTCGGTAAAACCGTTCTCAACATTAACTTCTATTCCACCTAGTGCGTCAATAATATCTTTAAAAGATGAGAAATCGATTATGGCACCATATTGAATTGGCTGCCCGACAATCTCTTCAGTAATTTTCTTTGCAAAAGCAATTCCTCCACCAGTCTCTTGGCTTGTAAAATAGGGTGTACCCTTTTTGCCCCAATAATAAGCAGAGTTAACTTTCGCTCTGATCTCGGGTACCCAAATGTCCCTTGGAATAGAAATCATTTTGATCTCAGTCCTGTCCAGTGAAACCGAAACCAAAATCATTGTATCGGTCAGGTCTGCTCCGTCATGATCTCCGCCCGATTTTCCCATTACCAAAATATTTGTTTTTCCTCCATTCGAAGCAATTTGATTCACAGGAGAGGCAATAAAATTGTAAACAGCTTTGGCTGCCAACGGAAATTTATAGGCAGCAAAACCGACTCCGAAAAAAGGCACTAAAAAGAGTACCAAGACCATTAAAAGAATTGTCTTTCCCCGCCTTTTTTGGTGCCTTGAAACCACGGATTCTTCCGGTCGCCCCTCAATTTGTGTGAAAGAAATTCTTTCAGAATTTCTAGCATCACGTTCCCGCAGTCGGGAATGTGTTGTAGAATGATCAAGCATGTCAGATATTAGTATAGCTGGTTTAAACGAACAACAAAAACTGGCAGTCACTTATACCGACGGGCCGCTTTTGGTTTTGGCGGGGGCGGGCTCCGGAAAGACTAAAGTTCTGACCCATCGTGTTGCATATTTTATTTCAAAAGGCTTAATGAAACCTGAAAATGCTCTTCTTTTAACATTCACCAATAAAGCCGCTAACGAGATGAAAGAAAGAATTGTTAAACTCCTGAGCAAACAAACATCCGTCGCCGGCTCTCAACCACTGGCTACTACTTTTCATTCTTTTTGCGCAAAGGTCTTAAGAGTAGATGGAGAGAATATTGGAATTCCCCAAAATTTCATTATCTATGACGATCAGGATCAAAAGGAAGCAGTTAAACAGATAATGGAGAGGCTTAATATTTCAATCGAACAGTTTAATCCTTCTTCGATTCTCAACGGAATCAGTGAAGCCAAAAATCAAATGCTTAGTCCGGAAGAATATTTAAATTTAGCAAGAAGCGATTGGCAGGAAATTGCCGCCAAAGTTTACCTTGAGTACGAAAAAATTCTTAAAGAAGTCGGGGCTCTGGATTTTGACGATCTTCTTATTAAAACAGTTAAACTTTTCAAAGACGTACCTCAAGTTTTGGAGAAGTGGCAAAAAAGACTTACACATATCTTTATTGATGAATGGCAGGACACAAACAAAATTCAATATATTTTGGCAAAACTTCTTGTGGGCGGGAGTAAAAATATTACCGCGGTAGGAGATGCTTCCCAGTCTATTTATTCCTGGCGCGGAGCCGACTTCCGAAATATTAATTATCTTGTGCGCGACTACCCCAATATAAAAGTAATTAATCTTGAACAAAATTACAGATCTACGCAGAACATCCTTGACGCAGCCAACCTGGTCATATCAAAAAATACGAGTCATCCTATTTTGAAGCTTTGGACTGAAAAAGATAAGGGGTCAAAAATCAAACTATATTCAGCCAGGAACGGATTTGATGAGGCAGATTTTATTGTTTCAGAAATTCAATCTCACAATTCCGAATACGGTGACTTTGCTGTGCTTTATCGCACCAATGCACAATCCCGTGTTTTGGAAGAAGCATTCCTGCACGCAGGCATTCCCTATATTCTTGTCGGTGGAGTTAAATTTTACGCTAGACGCGAAATTAAAGATGTTCTGGCTTTTGTCAGATACTTTGTAAATCCAAAGGATCCTGTATCCAGAAAAAGGATTGGAAAACTTGGTAAAACCAGGCTGAAAAAGTATGAAGAACTTGTGAGAACTTGGAAAGAGAGTAATAGAAAGTTGAAAGATCTTAGTACTCTTGAGATTTTGGATGAAATCATTCAAAAAACAGATTATCTTGCTCTTTTCCAAAAGGAAACCGAGGAAAATTTGGCTAGATTGGAAAACCTGAAAGAGCTGCGAAGCGTGGCAACAGAGTTTCCCGATGTTAATGAATTTTTAGAAAACGTCGCTTTAGTTGAGGCATCTCAAGATTCCAACAAACATATCACTCCCAATGCCCAGTCAGGTGAACACGTAACCCTTATGACTCTCCACGCCGCTAAGGGTCTGGAGTTTCCGGCCATTTTCATAATAGGTATGGAGGAGGGGCTTTTCCCTCACAGCAGATCCTTGATGGACACAGACCAGCTGGAAGAAGAACGCCGGCTTGCTTATGTAGGAATTACACGGGCCAAAGATATCCTCTATCTCACTTATGCATCCTCCCGTCTTTATTTCGGGGAAAGAATCAGTAATCCTCCAAGCAGGTTCATTATGGACATTCCTGAGAATTTATTGGAAAACATCGGAGGAGAGAGCATAAAACCGATTGAAAAATTTAAACTGGATTCCATAGATGATATAAAGGGGACTTTTGACGATATAATAGATAAGTATCTGCCACACAATAATGAATAACTTGGACCAAATTGCCACACACCCTTTGCAAACTTCTTTTTGGAGAGAATTTAGGAAATCCTGGGGAAATGAAGTTCTTGAAACAAAATACGGAATCCTGACTCTTCACAAATTGCCATCAACAAACTACAAAATCGGCATGTTTATAAAGGGGCCGGAACCCAGTCAGCCAATGCTTACAGACTTAAAAGAAATTGGCAGAAAATACAAACTTGTTTTCATCAAGTTAGAACCGAATGTTGGTTGGGAATTTCCAATTTCCGATCCAAAATCTTCAATTAAGTCCAAACTAATTAAATTACTGAAACAAAACGGAGCTGTGCAAGGAAAGACACTATTTACACCCACCACTTTTCAAATAGATCTGTCCCCAGGTGAAGAAGAATTAATGAAAGGCTTCTCAAGTAAAACCCGCTATAACATCAGGCTGGCCGAAAGGAAAGGTGTAATGGTCAAGGAAGACGGCTCCGACAAAGCTTTTACAAAATATCTTGAGCTAACCCGCGAAACCGTTGGAAGACAAGGATTTTTTGCCCATACTGAAAAATATCACCGGCTGATGTGGAACATTTTGAAAAAAGCCGGAATAGCCCACTTGATGGTTGCTACTTATCAGGGTGAAATTATCACCACCTGGATCCTTTTTGTCTGGAAAGACTTTTTATATTACCCATATGGGGCCTCTACCGAAAAACATAAAGAAGTCATGGCCAACAACCTCATGGTGTGGGAGGCAATAAAATTCGGCAAAAAACTCGGACTTACCACTTTTGATCTCTGGGGGAGGGAAGAAGGTAAAGGTTTTACAAAATTTAAGCAAGGTTTCAGCCCGAAAGTAATAGAATTTTTAGGTACGTGGGATCTGGTAATAAACAAACCGCTTTACATGATTTATAAGATAGCCGAATATATCAGGTGGCCCATACTTAAGTTGTTTGCGGCGTTTGGATTATCGAAACACAGATTTTAAAATTTAAGGAGTGGAAAAAAATGAATAAGAAAATCGTAATTGCAGTATTTATTTTCATTATGGTTGGCTTTCTGGTGTGGTTGTATTTTAAACCCGCAAAAATAACAACTACCCAGTCAACTAATGACACCACTGCGACGGCAGACATTACTATTTCGAACTTTAATTTTTCACCGTCATCTTTTACTGTCAATGTGGGACAAAAAATTAGTGTTGTAAATAAGGACTCTGTACAGCATTCACTGACGTCCGATGATAAATCGTTTGACACGAGACTCTTATCAACCGGCCGGGAGGGAAGTTTTACGGCACCGACGACTCCGGGAACTTATAAATTCCACTGTGCGCCGCACCCAGATATGACAGGCACGCTAATTGTGCAGTAAGTTATACTTACTCAAATGGTAGATATACGCCAATCTGTTCATTTTGCCAACTATCTTAAAAGGCTTGGCTGGACGGTTGAGCGGATCGGAGAGATAAACTACTTCATTAAGAGAATACCCATCGTGGGCTCCATACTCAAGCTGCAGCATCCTGAAGAAATCAGAATGGATACAATACAAAAGTTATCCCGAAAATATGGTGTTTTCCAGATGATTATAGAACCCAAGAACGACTTGGATGCTAAATATTTAGTGTCTTCCGGCTTCAAGCTGGCCAAAAGCACGTATTTACCCTCAAAAACCCTCCAAATTGATCTAACTCAGAGCCAGGAACAAATTCTTCGCAATTTTAAAAAAGATGCGAGACGGGTGATAAAAAGGGGGGAGAGTGTTTATATAAAAGAATGCTCAACCCCCGATGAAATCAAAATATTCCGAAGGGAGTGGAAAAAATCTGTTAAATTTGATCATTATGTAATAAGTACTGAGCAACTCGTTAAGTTAAAGGAAAGTTTTCCACATTCTAAGTCCCTATTCCTTGCGTCGCACAATATATCTGGCAGAATTATAGGAGGAGTGATTTTCACGACTTCTTCACACGAAAGATCAAACTATATCACATATTACTGGCAAGCATTCACAAATAAAGAAGGGCGCTCTACCCTATCCCAATATTCCCTCCTCTGGAGAGGTATACTATGGGCTAAAAAGCAGGGTTATAAGATCTTTGATTTTGAAGGTATCTTTGATCCCCGCTTCCCCAACAAAAGCTGGTTGGGATTCACCCACTTCAAGCGCTCTTTCGGCGGCCACGAAGTAGAATATCCAGGTTGTTATACCAAACTTCGCCTACCTTTATAACAACCAGGCTTAATGATTATTCTTCACTCTTACAAAACAGTGAAAACTCACAACCCATCTGGCAAAACATGTGGTTGCTACACTTAAGGTCGGATTTTTCTATTTCGTCCCTGATTTTAAGAATTTCGGTAACAGCATCTTCTAGTTGTTTTGCTGTACGTGTTGTAGAAATTTTCTCCTGATTATCCAAGAAGTATAAAGATAATTTAATTTTATCCGGAGTTTTTCCAAATGGTTCAGTTGGAATTTTAGATGCAGCTAGAGCATAGAAACTAAGTTGTAAATTTTTATCAACTTCTCGCTGGGATGGAATTGTTGCCCCGGTTTTATAATCAACAATTTCTATTTCTCCGTTGCCCAAATTGTCCACCCTATCAAGCCGCCCGCCAATTTTCAAATCTTTGCCAAGCGGTATTGTGAATGGCAGTTCCAGTGCAGTCGGAAAAATCTTCGGATTAAATCCCTGCTTCAAAAATCCTGATAAATATAATTTACCTTTATTAAAAAATTCTTTCTCGTGAGATTTACTCTTAAACCCTTCTTTTACCCAATTATTTTCAAGAAGTTCATAAATAAACTTTTCTGTTGGTTTTGATCCTGCAGCTACCTCTTCAAAAAAATTCTTTAGAGTTGCGTGAATCGCCGTTCCGAAACTTTGAGATGCAGATGGTGGTGTCGGAATTTTCAAAATATATTTGAGTTTGTAATGAAGTGGACAAGTTTGGAAAGTTTCAATTTGACTGAAACTTAGATAATCAACATGGAAATCTTTTTCCGGCAGTGTCTCTTTAATACCAGTTTTAATTCCATAATCGAGAAAGGACAGTTGGGCAGCCTTAATGAAAGTTTTTTCAGCTCCCATTACTTTCTCCCCCAAAGCCTCGAAAATAAATGGAGATAGTTTTTTCTCACGCTTCCCCTCTCCATAATAATCGGCAGCTGTAAAATACAGCCTTTCTTTCGCCCTTGTCATACCCACGTAGAACAGACGGCGTTCTTCCTCCAGGTGAAAGTCCCCCACTGGCAAGACCTCTTTTATAAGCTCATTAGGAATCGGGATTTGTTCACGGCGTTCTGTTGTAGGAAACCTTTGAGAAACCAGGTTGGCAAGAAAGATCACCGGAAACTCCAATCCTTTTGCGGAATGAGCAGTTAAAATATTTACGGCGTTAATTTCAGTCCAGTCTTCGTTTGCAGCCAAAGGACTCTCCCCAAGCTCCATTGAAAGATCCAGCCAGTCGACAACAGCGGTGATGGTCGCGTCTTGATTATCAACCTCATAGGTTTTGAGCTTATCGAAAAATTTGGAAATATTTTTGGCTTTGCTTTCGGCCTCTACCGATGCCGGAGACAAAAGCTTCTGAATAAGTCCCGTCTCCTCAAGAAAATAATAAAGTATTTGTCCGGCAGTCTCCCGACGTGTGAGACCAAGATGTTTTTTAATAATACCAACCAATTTAACAACCTTTTCTTTACTGTCACCGGACAGAACTGGCCAATCTGATGCCTTTCGCGAAGTATCCGTCTCCGATAAGGGAGAGTTTTTTGCTACGATTTCTGCAGTTTCAAAAAGTGAAAGGTTATATTTTTTTGCATAATTCCCCATTGCAGCAATGTCGCGCGGGGCAATATCGAAATACTCATTTGATAAAACTTTATAGAAGGCTACGGAATCTTCAAAGTTATAAAGAACTTTAAGGTATGAAATTAAGTCAACTATCTCGGACTGTTTAAATAGTCTTCCCGGACCCAAAAATTGATAAGGAATTCCGTGGCGAGATAGTGCCCTCATAATTGGCTCTGAATGATTGTTGGCGCGAACCAGTATTGCAAAATCCCCCCATTTATATTTCCGGTCTTCCTCTGTTATCTTTTTTATTTCTTTGGCGATAATATCTGCTTCATTTTCGACTCTGTCGGCATGAATGAATTTTATTTCGGCACCATCTTTTGCAACCTGAGACTTTAATCTTTTATCTATTTTTTCAACCACTTCCAACCTGTCAGGGTCATTAAACCTAATTAGATCATGACTTCGGTCAAGAATTTCCTGGGTGCTTCTGTAATTTTTAGTCAAAACTATGACTTTAGCCTTCGGATAGCTACTTCTAAATTGAATTATGTTGCTTACCGCCGCCCCCCTAAACCTATAAATACTTTGATCATCATCCCCCACCACATTTATATTTCCGGTCTTTCCCGCCAAGATTTGGGTTAATTCATTTTGAGCATAATTGGTATCCTGAAATTCATCTACAAGAACATATTTAAATTGTTTTTGATACTCGGCTAAAATATTTGGTCTGTCCCTGAAAAGCTTCAATGTCTTTGTTATTAAATCCCCGAAGTCCATTAGGCCTTCCTTAACTTTTATCTCATCATATGCCTTATATGCCTTAGCAAGTTCTGTATATTTTTCTCCTTCAATTTTTTCCTCGTCGCTCAATTTGGAATTTGGAATTTGGAATTTGGAACTTGCCCAATCAAGATATTGACTGGGCGACACATCTTCATCCTGCAACCGGCTAAAGTGCTGAAGCATTCCACTTATAAATTTATTTGGATTTCCAAGAGGTCTGAAATAATTTAAATCCAGTTTAAAAAGATTTTTTCGCAGAAGCTGGATGGCACTCGCCTCTGACATCAATTTATATCTTGGGTCAAGCCCGATGTGTAGAGCTTCCCGCCGGAGAATTCTGTCGCAGAAGGAGTGAAAGGTCATTATCCACATTTGTGTATAACCGTAAGGAAGACCAACATCCACCCTTTCCTCCATTTCGCGGGCTGCTTTATCTGTAAAAGTTAAGGCAAGGATCTCAGAGGGTTTTGCATGTTTACCAAGAATTAAATATTTTATTCTCTCTGTAACAACTGTAGTTTTTCCGGTTCCCGCACCGGCAATAATAAGGAGAGGTCCCTTGCCAAATTTAATCGCATCGATTTGTTCTTTATTTAGTTTTAAATTTGAAAGGTTTTTCGTCATTGTCCTTCTACTTCCTTTTCATCCTTCTTGAGTCCGTCTCCTAAGTTTTGTGTAGAAGAGATTTTTTGACCCAACTGGTTAAATGAAGAGAAAACGTTAGTCATCATGTTGTAGGCATTGTTTAAATGTTTTTGAAGTGTTCCCAAATTTTCTTCAACTTTTCCGTAATCTTTTTGGATTGCTCTTAAAATCCTGAAAACCTCTTTTGATTTTAATTCAAGATCCTTTCCCTCAAAAGAAAGAAGAAGGACTTGAAGATGGGCATATAAAGTATTGGGGGAAACCGGATAGACCCTAAGACGTCTGGCAAAAGTAGAAAGCTCGGGAATATTGACTGCTTCGTAATAAACGGCTTCCGACGGAATATACATTAAAGCAAAATCCATTGTTCCCTCCTCGGGAAGTATGTATTTTCTACCGATATCTTCGATGTGTTTTTTAACATCCTGTATAAATTGCTTTTTAGCGGAGTTTCGTTCTCCTTCGGTTTCGGCTGTATGCATCAAGTTAAAATTCTCCATCGGAAATTTGGAATCAATACAAAGCAACCCCGCATCGGTTTTCAAAACAGCATCAACTTTCACTCCACTTTTAAACGGATACTGCAAATGAAAAGCGTTTTTGGGAAAAGTTTGCCCAATCATCTCTTTTAAAACTTCCTCCCCAAGTCCCCCGCGGAGTTTTGGCGACTGCAAAAAATCCTGAAGGGTGCGGATTCCCTTTCCAATCTCACTCATTTCACCTAAATTTCTCTGTACTTGTGAGATGACTCTAGCGGCGTTATCTAACCGTTCATTCATTGCCTGAGTATTTTTTTGCAAGGAAGATAGAAGATCCCGTCTGTCCTCGCGGGAACCACTTTGAAGAGTTTTTATTATTTCCAAAAGCTCATCGGAGGGCTTTTGGGATTCTTTCAGATCAATTAGTTTTCTGTTAATAAATAGGGCTACAATCAGGAGGGCGGCTAATACTATAATAAGGGTAATAATAGGATCCATCACTCAATTCTAGAGTAAAAATTTAAAATTACAAATGAAGAAACATTTCAGAAAAGAACAAATTTTAAAAAGAAAGAATTTTCTTCCGACTCTACTTTTGACAATTCTTCTTTGGATTCTTTTTGCGGGACTTGTTTATTTTGTCGATCCCCAAACATTTGGAGCAGTGCCACTATTTTTCCTGTTGCTTTTTATCACCTTACTTTTTACATTTTCCTTGCTTTTTGCCAATTCCCGCCGCGGTCTTGTTATTTCCCTGTCTCTCATTCTTTTTTTTATTCTTTTACTCCTAGGCATCGGAAATGTATTAAATTTGATCTTAATACTTGCAATAGCGGTCTGTGTCGAGCTATATTTCTCAACTAGATAAGCTGCGTTGGCAATAAAATTACCAACGGTCTTGTCATACAAGTATAGATTCTAGCTTACAGCTAGGAAAATTATGATGAATCCATCACTCAAAAAGCAGCTTCTTAAAACTTTTTCCAAGATGATAGATGACCTTGAGGGTTTGAGTGAGATTGAAATATTTTTGAAGGATTTTTTTGACGATGTAGAGCTTGAAAGATATATCAAAAGAATAGCCATTGCTTATTGGCTCAAAAAAGGCAGAGATAAAGAAAATATTAAAAGAAACCTACTTGCCACCCCAAAAGAAATACTTGATGCGGAAAAATTACTCAAAAAAGACGGGGTCAAACTTGCTCTCAAGAAAATGGAGGCTGAAGAGTGGGCCAATGTCTGGGCCGAAAAAATTAAAAATTTTACCAAGAAGTAGCTTCAATCCCCTCTTAAGCTGTACAATACAACCATGGACAAGAAATATTATCTGACAACAACACTGCCTTACGTGAATGCCGAGCCTCATATTGGTTTTGCGCTTGAAATCGTGCAAGCAGATGCCTTGGCGCGTTTTCATAAGCTTTTGGGGGAAGATGTCGTTTTTAATTTCGGCACAGACGAGCATGGCCAGAAAATTTATCAAAAGGCGCTTGAGGAAGGAAAAGATCCTCAAAAATATTGTGACGAATATGCAGCCAAGTTTAATGCCTTAAAAAGTGCTCTAAATTTAAGCTACAACCATTTTATAAGAACAACTGACTCTCACCATATTAAAGCAGCCCAAGAATTTTGGAAACTTTGCGATAAGAATGGTGACATCTACAAAAAACTTTATAAAACCAAGTATTGCGTCGGCTGCGAGCTGGAAAAAACAGATTCTGAACTTACCGATGGTAAATGTCCCCTTCATCCCAACCGTAACTTGGAAACAATTGAAGAGGAAAATTACTTCTTCAGGTTTTCAAAATACCAGGAACCGCTTTTAGAATTTTATGGGGAAAATCCGGATTTTGTAGTGCCGGAGGGAAAGTTTAACGAGATTAGGAGTTTTGTCAAAGAAGGTTTGCAGGATTTCAGCATCTCAAGACTAAAAAACAAGATGCCCTGGGGAATTCCCGTCCCGGGAGATCCAGCCCAAGTGATGTATGTGTGGTTTGACGCCCTTATCAACTATATTTCAACCCTAGGCTGGCCGGAAGATACTAAAAATTTTGAAGATTACTGGCCAGGATTCCAAGTTGCAGGTAAGGATAATCTAAGACAGCAAACAGCAATCTGGCAAGCAATGCTTGCCTCGGCGGGGCTTCCTTTCTCCAAACAAATATTTATCCACGGGTTTGTCACTGCCAACGGTAAAAAAATAAGCAAGAGCCTGGGCAACACAATAAATCCTATTGAAGTCACCGAAAAATACGGAGCTGACGCCTTGAGATACTACCTACTCGCCAAAATTAATCCAACCGAGGATTCTGATTTCACTTTTAAAAAGTTTGAGGAAGTCTATAATGGCGAGCTTGCTAACGGACTTGGGAATTTAGTTTCGAGGGTTGCAAAGCTTTGTGAGAAATCCGATCTTGAATTTAAACCCACAAAAATACAAAAAGAGGAAAAAATCGAAAACGCACTGAAAGAATATAAATTTGATCTTGCTCTCAAAACTATTTGGGATGGAATTACCCAAACCGATCAATTTATAAACGAGCAGGAACCATGGAAGCTAACCGGCGGTAAACTTGAGAAAGTTTTAATTCACCTGGTTGACCACATAAGAGAAATGTCTTTTAATTTGGAACCTTTTTTACCCGAAACTTCCGAAAAAATTCAAAGACAATTTGGGGGTTCAAAAATTGCATCAGGCAGTCCATTATTCCCCCGCCTGGGTTAAATATTAGCTATGCGTAAATTCATTGAAAAGCATGACAAAGGAATTCTACGAGCCCTGGAAATTTTGCCAGGATTTACCTCCTGGAACTTGATTCTTTTTCCGTACTGGGGAATTTTTGTGATCCCTAAGGTCGTGGCCTATTTCGTTCTATTCTTTAATATTTATTGGTTTTACCAATCATTTCAAATCGCAATATCAGCCATAATATCAAATATGAGAATACAGGCCGCAAAAATTTATGACTGGATGGGAGATGTAAAAGATTTTCCGGATTGGAAAAAGGTCCGACACGTTGTCATAATTCCTACCTACAAAGAACCCCTTCATATTCTCGAAAGAACTCTCGACTCCCTCGCCACCCAGGAATTTCCCACTAAAGGAATCGTTCCCGTTCTTGCGATGGAAAAAAACGAGCCTGAAAAAGACCGATTGTCTAAATGGAAAGCGTTAAACGAAAAATACGGAAAGACGTTTTGCAAACTTTTTGTAACCGTACACGAACTTAAAGCCGGCGAGGTTACAGGGAAAGCTTCAAACGAAAGATACGCCGCCATTTGGGTAAAAGAGAACTATATAGACGCAGAGAGACTTAATATTGATTACTTTACGGTCACCTCTTGCGACGCGGATCATAAGTTTCATCCCAAACACTTTGCCAACCTTACTTTCAAATTTTTGGACAATCCCAACCGATATAAAGTGTTCTGGCAACCCTCTGTTATGTTTTATAACAATATTTGGGAAATACCGGCAATTACCCGTGTGTTAAATACACTAATGTCAATTTCAAATCTTTCCCAGCTTGCGCGTAAAGACAAACTCATTAATACTCAAAATTATTCACTTTCTTATAAATTACTGGATGCCGTTGGATACTGGGATGCCGATAAAATTCCTGAGGACTGGGGAATATTTTTTAAAGCATTCTATAAAAGTGGTGGCGGAATTGAAGTCGAACCGATTTATCTTCCGCTTATGGCCGATGCCGCGCAATCCGGCTCTTTTTGGAAAACAATTAAAAATCAGTATCAGCAACTTCAAAGATGGGCTTGGGGAGTAAGTGATGATCCCTGGATAATAAAAAGTTATCTCCTAACAAGGAATATTCCTTTTTGGGATAAAACAATGAGACTAATCCAGGTTCTTTGGTCGCACTTTTTATGGCCGGTTAATTGGTTCATTATTTCGGTGGGGCTGACCATACCAACCCTTCTTAACCCTGCTTTTGGAAGAACAGCCCTGGGTTACACCGTTCCTAAACTATCATCTTTGATTTTGACACTCGCACTTGTATTTCTGTCTGTAATGATAATTATCGACAACATTCAAAAACCAAAAAGGCCAAGCAATGTGTCTCTGCTCAGGAAGATTTTAATACCTTTTGAATTTATTCTAATGCCCCTGGCGGGTTTTCTTTTTACAGCTCTTCCCGGAATCGATGCCCACACCCGTCTTATGCTCGGAAAATATATTCAATACAAAGTAACTGAGAAGGTGTAGATCAAGCTTCGGATCTAAAATTAAAAATTACTTTTGTAAAACTCAATAGTTTTTTGAAGACCTGTCTCAATGTTTGTTTTTGGCTCCCAATCAAGTATTTCCTTTGCTTTTGTAATATCTGGTTGTCTTCTCATTGGGTCGTCTTCCCTGAACGTTCCGCTATACTCAATTTCTGATTTAGAGTCTGTAAGTTTAATAATTTTTTCAGCCAAATCCTTGATGGTAAACTCATCAGGGTTCCCTAAATTAAAGATCTCCCCCTTGGTTCCTTGTGTAAACATTGCTTTTGCAACGCCTTCAACCAAATCCTCAACATAGCAAAAAGATCTTGTTTGACTCCCATCGCCATCTATTTTTATTGGAGCGTCCGAAAGAGATTGCATAATAAAGTTGCTTACCACTCTCCCATCGTCCTTTTGCATTTTGGGTCCGTACGTATTAAAAATGCGTATTATTCTGGCATCAATATCATGTTTTCGAAAATAAACATATGTTGCTGTTTCTGCAAATCTTTTGCTTTCGTCGTAGCACGATCTCGGACCAAACGTGTTTACATTTCCGAAATATGTCTCCTTTTGGGGGTGCTCCAAGGGATCTCCATAAACTTCTGACGTCGACGCAATTAGCACCTTTGCTCCAGTTTCTTTGGCCAGTTTTAATACGTTTAGAGTACCCGTAGAATTGGCTAAAAGTGTTTCTTCCGGGTAATTTTGATAATCAATTGGAGATGCTGGAGACGCTAAATGAAAAATGTAATCTAATGACTGAGTATTAAAAATTAATGGTTGAGTAATGTCTGCTTTGACAAATTCAAAGTTGGGATTGTCTAAAAGATGCTCTACATTTTTTTTTGATCCTGTTAGAAGATTGTCCAAACAAATTACTTTATAGCCATCATTTAATAATTTGTCGGATAAGTGGCTTCCTATGAACCCAACCCCCCCGGTTATTAACACATTTTGCATATGAGCGAATTATATCTTAAACTAAGAGTAATATGAAATCACTTTGGCAAAAGCTTCATGAAGTAGGTGATTCCCTCCACCTGCCGGATATTCCAAACTGGCTTATCGTAATATTGGCTTTGGTGTTTCTCCTGAGAGTTCCCTCATTCTTTGAACCTTATTACTATGGTGACGAGATGATTTATCTGACTCTTGGACAAGGGGTGCGCCAGGGACTTACTCTTTACAAAGATGTCTACGACAATAAGCCACCTCTTTTATATTTGACCGCTGCCGTTGCCGGAAATCTTTTTTGGTTTAAAGTGATTTTAGCCTTTTGGAGTTTGATAACAATATTTCTTTTTTACAAACTTACAAAAATAATCCTGGAAAAAAATGAAAAGGCGCAAAAAATATCTACACTGATTTTTGCATTACTAACCACGCTTCCCCTCCTTGAGGGTTTAACAATAAATTCCGAACTTTTTATGATTGCCTTTACAATTGCTGCATTTATCATACTTTTGAAAAATGATTTAAAGGTAAAGGGAGTGTATTTTGCCGGCGTGCTTTTGGGTATAGGCGCACTTTTTAAAATCCCTGCGGCATTTGACGCACCGATTATCGTAATTTACTGGATCATTACAGACGGCCTGAAAAATTGGAGGGGGATTCTTAAAAATACTTTCATACTTATGTTGGGCTTTGCATCTCCAATTGTCTTAACCTTAATTTGGTACTATTTCAGGGGTGCACTTCCCGAATATATAAAGGCTGCTTTCTTGCAAAATGTTGGTTATTTAAGCAGTTTTAGACCCGGTGACGTTCAAAAATCATTTCTAGTTAGGAATGCCCCGCTTTTGATCCGGGGTCTTATTGTACTGATTGGATCAGCAACTCTTTTTGTATTCCGAAAAAAGCTTTCAAAGAAGTTTATTTTATTGTCTCTCTGGATACTTTTTACCCTTTTTGCGATCACTCTCTCGGAACGTCCTTACCCGCACTACCTTATCCAGGCTGTTGCTCCCATTTCAATACTTCTCTCGATATTCTTTGCGGAAAAAAGTTTGGAACAATCTCTTGTTGTTCTTCCCCTGGCTCTGACTTTCTTCGTCCCGGTTTATTATAAATTCTGGCTTTATCCGACGACGGCTTACTACTCAAGGTTTGTCAGCTTTGCCGTTGGAGGAGGGAATAAATCGGCATACTTTAATGATTTCTCACCAAAGATAAACAGAGATTATCAAATCGCGGATTTTTTGGTAAATTCAAGTACGCTGGATGATAAAGTCTTTATGTGGGATCCCGGCTCTCCCGCCGTTTATGCTTTGTCGAAACATTTACCCCCTATCAAGTATGTCGTTGATTATCACATAAACGATTATTCAGATAAAACAAAGGAGGCGGAAAATATTGCGAAAGATCCCCCTAAATTTATAATCCTTACCGACCTCTACCCCTACCCGGAACTTAACTTTCTTCTTAAAAGCAAATATTTGCTGGTAAATCAGATCGATGATGCCAACATTTATTCCCGAATCAATTTTGCTCCCACAAAATAGATATCGTACAATATAGACCTTAAGCGATATGCATTGGAAAAAAGTCACTTTTTATAACTACTTTCTGACTGCCTTAATTTTGAGTGTTTTATTCATCGTCGGAATTCTTCTTGTCAAAAAATTCCTCCCGCCTGTTATTCCTATTTTTTATGGAAAACCGGTAGGAACGGAACAGCTAAGCACCTTTTGGTTTTTCTTTATCATTCCGGCTGTTTCAATTTTAATTACAGGTATTAACCTTTTAATTAACATATCGATAAAGGACGTATTCATTAAAAAAATATTGGCAGTTAGCGCCCTTGCCATTTCACTGATGGCAAGTGTGACTATTTTGAAAATAGTCTTTTTGGTTGGATTTTTTTAAAATGGATGAATTACGTAATATTTTCTTAATACCATGGCTTATCTCAGCGGTAGTTGCTTTTCTGACAACACCTTTGGCAATTAAGTTTGCCGAAAGAATTGGTATCATAGATGATCCGGCTAAAAATAAGCATCCTAAAGTAATTCACACCTATCCAGTTCCCCGTGGAGGCGGAATTCCAATTTTTATAGCGGTTCTTGTGTCTAGCCTTATATTCTTACCGATAGACAAACAACTAATTGGAATTTTGGTGGGTGCTACTATCTTGGTCGTTATGGGGGTGCTTGATGATAAATATAATCTAAATCCATATCTAAGACTTCTGATCGGATTTGTAGCAGCAGCCGCTCCAATCGCAGCCGGAATAGGAATTTCATTTATTTCAAACCCTTTGGGAGGAACAATAAGCCTGAGTCAGCCCCAAATTAATTTTGAGCTTTTTGGGGAAACACGCAGTATCTGGATCATCTCCGACGTCTTTGCAATTCTTTGGATCACTTTTTTAATGAATATTGTAAACATGGGGGCAAAGGGAGTTGATGGACAACTTAGCGGGGTAACTGTAATTGCGGCTCTAACCATTGCATTTTTATCTTTGAGATTTTCGGCTGATATTACCCAATGGCCGGTTATAATTTTAGCGGCAATTACTGCGGGAGCCTATCTGGGATTTTTACCTTGGCATATATTCCCTCAAAAAATTATGCCTGGATATAGCGGTAGTACCCTAGCAGGGTATCTTCTGGCAGTTCTTTCAATTCTTTCAACAACAAAGGTTGGAGCCTTGATGGTTGTACTGGGAATCCCCCTTATTGATACCGGATACACAATTATTAGAAGGATTGTTAATCACAAATCCCCTGTCTGGGGAGACAAGGGGCATCTCCATCACAGACTTCTTGATGCCGGTCTTTCCAAAACCCAGGTTGCAGTTTTTTACTGGGCAATAACAGGAGTTCTCGGTTTTTTGGCACTTAATTTGAATACAACCAGTAAGATCTATACAATGATAGGTATAGCCATGTTGTTAGGCGGCTTGATACTATGGTTGACGTACCGACCCAAGAAAAACAACAGTCAAAAACCCCTTTGATAATTGCGGCAATTAAAGTTGCTAGACCCGTGCATTGGATTAAAAATATCTCTGTTTTTGCCGCCATTTTTTTATCGGGATATTTATTTGAAAAAGATCTCTTCCTAAAAACTTCATGGGCTTTTGTGGCTTTTTGTTTTACAACTTCGGCAACATACATTATCAACGATATTTTTGACAGAAAGATGGACCGCCTGCACCCTATTAAAAAGAATAGACCCATTGCTTCCGGATCTCTTTCTATACCCCTCGCTTTAATTGAAGCATTCCTTCTGATTTTGGGGGCAATTATGGCTACTTTCGCCGGAAATCTGGATCCTATCTTTTTGACAATAATACTCATTTACCTGATTCTGCAGGTTTTCTACAGCCTGGGCCTCAAAAATATTGCAATTTTGGATATCATCCTTATTGCGGCCGGATTCGTTTTAAGGGTTTATGCGGGAGCATTCGTGATCAACGCACACCTTTCCGTCTGGTTTCTTCTTTGTGTAATTTCTGTTGCTTTGTTCCTGGCGTCGGGGAAAAGGAGGGCAGAGCTAAACCTCATCCAAAATACCGACACGACAACCCGAAAGAGTCTTAGAGCCTACGAAAAGGACTTATTAAATTCTTACGTTACCATGTTCGGAAACGCATCCTGGATGTCATGGGCCCTCTTTACATTTTTTGAAAGCCCGCGCGCCTCGCTTCCATTCTGGCTTGTACTTGCAGAGCTATCCAAGACAACAACGATAGGAAAACTTTTAATGTTTACTATCCCCGTAACAATTTTCGGACTGATGAGATATGAGGCTTTAATCTTTCAAGGCAAAAGCGAAACCCCGGAAAAGCTACTTCTTACCGATAAAGCCTTGATTGCGGCAGTTTCTCTTTGGGTGATTCTTGTCTACTGGGTTCTTTACAGCGGCATTACTGTTACACAATAACTCTTTATCTCGCCACAGCGCTCACCGTTGCATAATCTGCCGAGATCCATCCGACAATTCCTGATGGCAAACCGGGTTTTGGATCTCCGTATTGAATTTCAATCCAGCCGGTTGCAGCATCTGTATCAAGATAAGGGAATGTTTCGCCCGGTTTTACCTGAGCAATTTCCTCTCCACCGGCTCCCGGTTTTGATCTAACCCTAAGGTACCCTGTTGGGGTCTCTAAAATCTGCACAATTTTGATTTCCGTTTTCAAGGACTCTTTGATGGAGTCCGTATTTTGAGAATCTGTTCTTTCCAATTTCGCATAAAATGTAAGTCTGTAACCGGTCAAGGTTTTTACTGTCATTGATAAATCCGAATATCCCGGAGCTTTAATTGAAATTGTGTGCATTGCGGGGGCTATTGCCGAAGCACTATACGGTGAAAAGCCTCTGGAAACTCCGTCGACCAGTACCTGAGCGTTGTCCGGCTGGGAAATGACCACCAATCCTGCAGACTGTGCCCCGGTTTTTTCAAAAGAAATGATGCGACCGGAGGATGTATCCTCACTTGTTCCAAAATTTCTACCTACAAATGTTTCGATACCGGGTGTTAAAGTTATTGATGTCTCAAAAGGCACGAGGTTTTCAGAGGACCCTGTCGGAACCAGTCTTAAAATAACCGCACCCGCTTTATACATCCCGGTAAAAGGAGTTTCCCCAACCAAACTGCCGTTGACAAAAACTGTAGCCTTTGGGGTAGTTTCGATTCTTATTCCCCCCTGTTTTGGACTTAAAAGTCCAACCAGATAGAAAGCGGTTCCTGTCAAAATTATCAAAGAGACAACAGAAATTAGAATAATTTTTACCGTCTTCATAGTCACCGAGTGTAACATATGGCAAGGAAAGTTTGCCACTTGCATGATAGAATACAGGGACTCGACCGGATGTCGAAGTGGAAACGAAGGTGTCTGCAAAACACCCATGCGCGGGTTCGATTCCCGCTCCGGTCTCTAAAGAAATTGTGAACACCCCAAACTTGACTTTGGGGCTTTTCATAAGCTACAATAGCGACTCGTCCCGCAATAGCGGGATTTTTTGTGTCTGCCCACACATACGGGTGAGGTTTTTAGCTTCTGCCAAAAATCGAGCTTGGAATATGACATCCTGTGCCAGGATCTAATGGCACATTATGAGAAAAATAAACGTTGAACTGCCTAAGTATCGCCTTCAGCTTAATGTAAAGCTGGTAAAAAGGCGAAAACCTTTGCTGGAAGAACCGATTCTTCCCAAGGCTTCTCTTGTGAGAAAAAAATACCGAAAAGGGACTTTTCTCGGCAGGCTTGCTAGATATTTTGCGGATCATAAAAATATACGGAAAATTTTTGCTTCCAGTTTTGCTTTCATTGCTATTACCACTACCTTTATTCCCCAGTCTGGTGGAGTCCAGGCACAAGGATCGGAAAATATTGTAATCGAGGCTCAAACCAACCTTGTAACCGAAAAGGGCATGCTTTATCCTGTTGGTCCGATAAAAATTAACCAAGGTTACAGTATTTTTCACAGAGGACTGGATCTTGGGGGAAAAACCGGAGAACCCATCAAACCCATTATGGCTGGGGTTGTTGCCTATGCCGGGTGGGATCGCTCGGGATATGGAAATTTGGTTGTACTGCAACACAAAAATGGCCTTGATTCATATTATGCTCATCTTTCCAAAATCGAGGTTAAAACCGGCCAAACCGTTGAAGTGGGTACAGAAATCGGAAAAATGGGTGTAACGGGGCGCACTACCGGTACACATCTTCATCTTGAGATTCACCAAAATGGAGTTTCTCTCAATCCTTTAACAGTCTTAAGTAGATAAGCTATCTGTTTTCCAAAGATCTCCAAAGATACCAAGAGGCAACTGTTCTATAAGGAGACCAGTTTTTAAGGGCAAATTTGGCGGATTTTTCTTTGTTAAATTTTTTACCTGTTACTTTTTCAAATCCGTTTTTAATACCCAGATCTTCTACAGGAAAAACATCTGGCCTACCCAGTTTAAACATCAAAAACATATCTGCAGTCCAGGGCCCTATACCTTTGACCGCTACTAATTCCTTCCGGACTTCCTCATCGGAGAGTTTGTCCAAACTTTTTACTTTTAGCTCTCCCTTTTGGGTTCTTGAGGCCAAATCTTTAATGGCTCTGACCTTGCTCCAAGCCATTCCGCAATTTCTTAAAATGTTTTCATTCATCTTCAGAATCTTTTCCGGAGTCATTGTGCCTTTAATCTTGGCCTTCAAACGGCCTTCGATTACGTCCGCAACCCTACCTGAAAGCTGTTGGCCGATAATGTCGCCCACAAGCCCCTGAAAATAATCTATATGGAGCTTGGGCTCAATTGTGCAATGCCCCCATTTTTTAATAAGGGGCCCTAGATTTTTGTCTTTCAGTAGAAATTCCTCAGCATTTTTCCACACGCAACCAATTGTAAATTATTAATTGATAATTGGAAATTAGAAGTTTAGTAGTCCATTCCACCCATTCCGCCTGCGGGAAGTGCCGGCTCTTTCTTTTCTTCGGGAATATCAGTAACTAAGCCTTCTGTGGTTAAAACCATCATAGCGACGCTTGCAGCATTCTGGAGAGCACTTCTGGCAACCTTAACCGGATCAACTATCCCCATTCTGGTCATTGATCCGAATTTTCCGGTCAGAGCATTGTAGCCAAAATCATTGTCTTTACTTGCCAAAACTTTTTTCAAAACACTTTCCCCATCTTCTCCTGCATTTTTAGCAAGCCATTTAATCGGTTCTTCCAACGCCTCCCAAACAATATTCACTCCAATTTGTTCGTCACCCTTTTCAACTTTAGCGCCTTTCGCAGCGGACCTAGCCCTGAGAAATGCTGTTTCACCACCCGGAACAATTCCTTCTTCAGTTGCTGCTTTGGTAGCCCCAACCGCATCTTTAACTCTCTCTTTTTTATCGTTAAGTTCAATCTCTGTAGCCGCCCCCACATTTATTTGGGCAACTCCTCCAGCGAGCTTGGCAAGTCTCTCTTCAAATTTTTCTTTGTCAAAATCACTATCACTAGCCTCAATCTGTTTTCTGATTGAGGCAATTCTCGCATCTATCGTTTTTTTGTCTCCCTTTCCTCCAATAATTCTCGCGTTATCTTTATCTGCCCAGACTTTATCGGCACGCCCCAAGTCCGTAACCTCAATTGATTCAAATGTGCGTCCGGTATCCCCTGATATAACTGTCCCGCCGGTCAGAATTGCAATGTCTTCCAACATTTCACTTCGACGATCTCCAAAACCTGGAGCTTTAATGGCTAAAACACTAAAAGTACCGCGAAGTTTATTAACTACTAATGTGGCCAAGGCCTCGCCTTCGATCTCGTCGGCGATAATTATCAAATTCTTCGAAACTTTGACAAATTTCTCCAAAAAGGGAAGGAGTTCTTGAATTGAAGATATCTTTTTATCAGTCAAAAGAATATAAGGATCTTCAATTTCCGCCTCCATTTTGTCCGGATTGGTAACAAAATATGCTGAAGCATAACCCCTATCAAACTCCATACCCTCTTTATATTCAATTTCGATTGTTAAACCCTTTCCTTCCTCAACCGTAACAACACCATCGCGTCCGACTTTATCTAATGCCTCGGCAATTTTGGCGCCAATTTCGTCGTCTCCTGCAGATATACTCGCAACCTGAGCAATTTCTTCTTTGTTTTTGATTGGCTTGGCCATTTTTTTGAGTTCTTCAGAAACAGCTTCAACTGCTTTCTCAATTCCCTTTTTGACAATCATTGGGTTTGCGCCAGCATTAATCTCAACCATTCCTTTTTGGGTCATTACTTGTGCAAGAAGTGTGGAGGTTGTCGTCCCATCACCCGCATTGTCGTTGGTTTTGCTGGCAGCTTCTTTAACAAGCTGGGCACCCATATTCTCGAACGGATCAGGGAGATCAATTTCTTTGGCTACAGTTACTCCATCATGTACTATGTTCGGGGCCCCCCACTTTTTATCTAAGGCAATATTTCTGCCTTTCGGACCAAGGGTTGTTATAACTGCCTTAGCAACAGTATCGATTCCTTTTAATAACGCCTCTCTAGCATCGTTTGAAAATTTTAATTGTTTTGCCATATATGGTACATCCAAGCATAGATGTCTTAGGCCTCGACGGCCAAGATATCTTCAAATTTAACAAATATATATTCCTTGCCTTCAATTTTTGCCTCATTTCCTCCCCATTTTTTATAAAAAACAACTTCATTTAGTTTGGCGGGAGATTCTATTTTTTGACCTTCTTGCAAGGCAGATGCTCCCACTGCAATCACTTTTCCTTTTTGTGGTTTTTCTGAAGCGTTATCGGGTAGATAAATCCCGGAGGCGGTTTTCGTTTCTGCCTCCAAAGGTTCAATTAAAAGATATCCTGCGGTCGGTTTAAGATTTAATTTACTTGCCATATTTTTAATTTTGTGGGTAACAAATAGGTTAGCATTCCAACCCAATGAGTGCTATTTTACGAATTTGGGTTTCTCTTGTCAATAGTCGATCTTACTAAGAATCTTCTTACTCAGGTTATTTGGATGAAAAATTGCTCTCGTAGGAGTGACTACTTCACGAGTAATTTTATGTTTCATATAAAAATATTGAATTTTAAAAGACAGCGTTTCTATTATGTTTAATCTTAAAGGTTTCGTATATGATGAACTATTTTTGTTTAGTCTCACTTCAGCAGCATTCGGCCAAAATTTTAAAGCCCATTTATTTGATGACAAAAAGCGTTCGTATACCCCCCCTCTATCAACAAGCGGAACTATTTGAAGAATTTCGTGAGCAGTGTAAAAGTTTCTTTCTTTCTTGCTCCAGGTAAGATCGCTTTCATCGAGCCAAATATTTAAGCATAGTCTGTCTTTCTGGCGCAGATTTAGCGGCTTTCTTAAACGAAAATTAAATAGTTTGAGAAGCATATAAACTGCGATTCTTGTAGTCCAAAGCCTTCCCTTTTTTGTAATAAAAATCAGATCAATATCGCTCTCTTTTCCTGCATTATCCATCGCCAATGAACCGCTTATAGCAACCATTTTTACGCCAGGAATGAAAAAGGTAATTTTAGAAACTCTTTCGGCAATTTTTCTTTTCCTTAGGGAAAATCTTTTTCTGACAGTTCTCTTATAAACCAACCCCTCCTTCCCTTCAATAAAATAATATCCATTCTTATAATCAACTCTAGAACCGGTTTCCGGTGCACCCCTAGGGGTCCACTTGACAAGTTCAGAGAAAGTTAGTGGATATTCAAAAAGGTTGTGGTAAAAAACAGAAAATCTTTCTGAAGCATTTAAACCGGCTTCCGGCGAGATTTTCCCTGAAGTAAATTCATGCAAAAGAGACATTATTTTACGGAGATGCCGTACTGTACCAGAACTTGAGCAACACCTTGAGCAACTGTGGCGAGAGCCTCGGTTGCTGATTTTTTACCCGTCACAACAGCGTTGACTGCGTCTGCAAAATAATTGGAAATTTGAGTATTTATTCCAGTAGAACCGTCAAAAGTACGGCTGGCAAGATACCAGCTCCTGGCACCCGGTGCTTGCGTAATAATTGATCCAATAATGGGGTGGTCTTTGAGTAGTGCTGCCATATCAGTCCTGGGATAGGGCTCGCCAAAGCTCCTTACAGCCGACTCGTTTTTATAAAGTTTTTGTAAGGAATCCGTACTAGCCAAATAACTTAACAGACCCCAAGCAGCAGACTTATTCGGGCTCTTTGACCAAACACCCTGCGCCCAGTAAGTTGCGTAGGTAATATCTACCTCATTAGGACTATCTTTGGGAAGCTGAGGAATAGGAACTGTTTTATACTTTAAATTCGGACTTTTCTGTTGTATTTCAAACGATCTCCAGCTCGGAGCTATATACATAGCCAGTTTCCCTGCAGCAAAGGCTTGAGTTGATGTTGGAAGGGTTGCATCCCAGACTCCATCAACTGATGAAAAAATGGTAAAAAATGTCAAAGCATCCTCTGCATTTTTTCCGACAGGATTGCCCAAATCCACACCGTTTTGGAGCATCAGAAGAGCTAAAATTTCCTGCCAATGATCAACATTTTCTGTCCTCCCAAGAGCTACACCGGATTGGGTTATACTTCCTTTATCATCTTTTATAGTCAGCTCTTTTGCCAAACTTCTTAAACCATCCCAGGTTGTGGGAGGAATCTTTCCTGCTTTATCAAAGATGTCCTGGTTTATATACAATGTTAGAGCATCGTAGCCAATGGGGATACCAACAATAGAATTACCGTAGGAAAAATCAGAAGTAATAACCGGATAAAAGTTTTTGGAATAATCCGCTGCCGTCATTACTGAAGAAGGAAGCGCATCAAGATCGGATTTAAACATTGGCGTCCAGGTATTATGAAATGTAAAAATATCCGGACCCTCCCCTTTTGCCAAAGCATTTGCCAGCCTTTCGCGATAATCCTCTTTTGATTGTTCAACGTAGGTGATATTTACACCCGGATGTGCCGATTCATAGGCAGAAATTAAGGGTTCAACAACAGACTGACTTTCCCAAAACCCCCACCAGGTTATGTTTCCCGAACTTTTATTTATGGGGGTTCCAATCAGTTTAAATGCGGTAAAACCCAGTACTGCCAATAAAAATATTATTCCGACAAAAAGCAAAATCTTGGGGAATTTTTTCTTTGGTGATAGAACGACTTGAGGAGGAATGTTTGACAGATTATCCGGCGTGCCAACGGGCACACCAACAGGATTTTGAGTGTTATTGTTTTGGTAAATATTAAGAGGTGGCATTTTCTCTGCGTTTTGGGTTATATTTAAATGGTATCATATGCCTAGAATATGGCAAGTAATTCCGGTAATAAAATGGGGAAGATAGTTAGATCTTTTTTCAAAAAATATCTGCTCCGAGGTGTTGTCGTTCTCGGCACACTGATATTAATCGTCCTTGCAGGAATCTTATCCTATCTAATAGTCTATAACGAAAAAATTTACCCGAACATTTCTGTGGCTGGCATCAAAGTTGGCGGAGTTACCTCTTCTGAAGCTTCCGGTATTTTATCTAAAAATACAATTACACCCCCAGAACTGACCCTTACCTATCAAGACCAAGTTTTCAAAATAAAAACAGACGACATCGATCTTTCCTATGATTTTCCAGCCTCTGCCGATAGAGTTTTCGTGTTTACAAGAACAGGAAATATTCTTTACGATCTCGAAAACCGTATTAGATTACTCTTTTACCCTAAAAACTTTGGCCTTGTTACCAATATAAGCAGTGATAAGCTTGCAAAAACGGTTTCTATTATTGCTGGGCAAATTTCTATTGACCCAATTAATCCGGGTATTAGTAAAGTTAATGGCAGCATTGTTGTAAACAGGGGTTCCCCCGGGAAAGAGGTCGACCAGGAACGATTAACATCTGATATTGTGCAAAGCTTATCTGTAGGTTCGACCAATCAGATTTCAATTCCAGTTGATAATATCGATAACACCCTGGATGAGGCTGGAGCAAAAGCGTTTACGGAACGTGCGCAGAAATTTCTCGGAAAAACCATTTCATTAAAATTCGAGTACAACAATATCCAGCTTCAAGATACTGATTTGTTCAAACTTCTCGATCCGAAGGGTGGTTATAAAGACGATACCCTTTCCGGATCTATTCAAAAAATTGCGGAAACAATCGAACGGGATCCGCAAAACCCAAAGTTTGTATTTGAAAATGGAAAAGTAACTGAATTCCAACCATCCCTCCCCGGTATAAAAATAGACAACGAAAACTTTAAAAATTTACTTATTGAAAAAATGGATACACTAGCCGGTTCAACGGACAAAAATTTAGATCTTGACATTCCTGTAGTTAAATCGCCACCTGAAATCACAACAGATAAAGTCAATAATCTGGGAATTAAGGAGTTGATTGGGAGGGGAACTTCAACATATTTTCACTCTATTCCAAATCGTGTCCACAATGTATCCCTTGCCGCCTCCCGAATAAACGGAACTCTTGTTAAACCTGGTGAAACTTTTTCTTTTAATGAGGCCCTGGGAGACGTCTCAGCTTTTACGGGTTACCAACAGGCTTATATTATCAGTGGCGGTAAAACAATTCTTGGTGATGGTGGTGGGGTTTGCCAGGTTTCAACTACACTATTCAGGGCGCTTCTGGATGCGGGGCTTCCAATTATTGAACGTCAAGCCCACGCCTATCGTGTGGGGTATTACGAACAGGATTCTCCCCCGGGGCTTGATGCTACTGTCTATTCACCCTCTCCAGATTTGAAATTTACCAATGACACCGGTAACTATATCCTGATTGAAGCAAGTGCAAATCCAAAAAATTATTCTTTGGTTTTTGAACTTTACGGAACACTTGACGGAAGAGTTGCCAGTATTTCCAAACCAATTGTAACAGGTGTTTCCTCGCCTCCTGAAGATCTTTATCAAGACGACCCAAGCCTTCCCACCGGAACAATCAAACAAATTGAGTACAAAGCATGGGGAGCCAAGGTTACTTTCAAGTATGTTGTCACCAAAAACGGCCAGGAAATCATTAATAAAACTTTTGTAAGCAACTATAAGCCCTGGCAGGCAGTTTACTTACGAGGAACCGGACCTGTAAATTAGTTTGGGACAAGCCTCAAATTATAGTAAAATGTCCCCATGCAAATTGTTAAATGTAACAAAGATTCAATTGAAATTGCCGACGGTATCTTAAAAAGAGGCGGCTTAATAATCTATCCGACTGAAACATTGTATGGTGTCGGGGTTGATGCAACAAACGAAGAAGCAGTTAAAAAACTTACCGTTTACAAAAACCGTCCTTTGGGAAAACCCTACTCTATAGCAGTTAGGGATATCAAAATGGCCAAGGAGTATGGAAACATAAATCAAACCGCAAAAAATCTTTTTCTTGAGTTTTTGCCCGGACCTTTAACTGTCATTGTTAAAGGAAAACATAAACTCGCCAGAGGTATTGAATCCGAAAATGGAAAGCTTGGAATAAGACTCCCCGACTACGAATTTGTCCAAAAGCTAGTTGGCAAATTTGGCAAACCCATCACAGCGACGTCGGCAAATGCCAGTTATAAAAAAAGGCCATATCAGGTTTCCGATATATTGGACAACCTAGGTCAAAAACAGAAAGATTTAATTGACCTTGTTATCGACGCCGGAAAACTCCCAGCAAGAGATCCCTCTACCGTTATCGATACAACCCTTGATGAACCGATGACATTGAGACAAGGAGAAATAAAACTTTCAGATAAAAATGAAGTTTTAAGCAGAAGTGAAGAGAACACTCAAAATGTTGCCAAGGAAATTTGGCAACATTTTGAATCATACTCGGGTAAAAGGTCGATTGTCTTTGCCATTCAAGGAGAAATGGGAACCGGCAAAACCCAATTTACAAAGGGGCTTGCCCGCGCAATGGGAATAACAGAACTTGTTACCTCCCCCACTTTTGCCATCGAAAATGAATACGAAACCGGGAAAAATAAGCTTTATCATTTTGACGCATGGAGATTGGAAAACTCGGAAGAGCTTAACGTTCTTGGATTCGAAAAATTGGTCCTGCAAAAATCAGTTATTTCTGTGGAATGGGCCGAAAAAGTTGCTGACGTTATTCGTGGATTTGACAACGAGGCAATAATTATTTGGATCAAAATAAAGTTTGGGGTAAATGAAAATGACAGGATAATTTCCTGGGGAAATTTATGAAAATATTGGCAATAGACACATCTTGTGATGAAACCTCGGCCGCATTAACGGACGGAACAAAAATTCTTTCCAACATTATCTGGTCTCAATCCTCCGCGCATGCAAAATTCGGAGGTGTCATGCCCTCACTTGCACAGAGAATGCATGAGGAAAGAATCGACTGGGTAATAGATAGGGCCATTAAAAACTCAAAATGTACAGTTAGTGATTTAGATGCGATAGCGGTAACCACAGGACCCGGTCTTTCAATTGCCTTGGGGGTTGGAATAGACAGAGCCAAAAAACTGGCAATTAAACACAATAAAAAACTTATTGCTATAAACCATCTTGAGGGACACGTACTCAGTTGTTTGGCGGGGCCAAAAACTGAGAGTTTAGAATTAAAAATTAATAATTTACAATTCCCAGCATTAGGACTTGTTGTATCCGGAGGGAACACCTTACTCGTTAAAATAAATAAAATCGGCTCCTACGAGATTTTAGCCCAGACGACAGACGACGCTTTAGGAGAGGCTTTGGACAAAGGGGCAAGAATGTTGGGGTTGGGTTATCCGGGTGGCGCTGTTTTGGAAAAGGTCGCACGTGGTGGAGATACAAAAACCTATACCCTGCCTGTCCCAATTGCGGGACAGGAGAAAAGGCAAATATTTACTTACTCCGGACTTAAAACCGCCTTTTCCCGTCTGGTTAAATCTGAGGAACCGCTGACTAAAGTAAAAATTCAGAATCTCGCCGCTTGTTTCCAGGATATTGCCTTTATTCATTTGATACGTGTTTTGCGTTATTACATAATTCATAATTCATCATTCGTAATTCATAATTTGCTTGTGGGTGGTGGTGTTTCTGCAAACATTGAAATTCGTAAACGCTTAAGAAAACTGTGCAGTCAATATTCTATAAATGTACTTTTTCCAAAATCTAAAAAACTTTATGGAGACAATGCCGCAATGATTGGTATAGCGGCGTATTTTAAAGCTCAAAGAAATGAATATATAAATCCGAATTTGATTGACAGAAAGCCGGGCGCAAAGATTTTTGATTGATGCTAAAATACAGGCAAGGCAATATTCAGATGGATAAAATTTACGAACACCAGAAATATGAGGGCAAAATTTATAAAAAGTGGGAAGAATCCGACGCATTTACCCCAAAAATTTCAAAATTCAAAAAACCGTTCACTATAATAATGCCCCCTCCAAATGCCAATGATCCCCTTCACATAGGACATGTAAGGTTTGTTGCTGTCGAGGATACATTAATACGTTATCACAGAATGAAAGGAGATCCTGCTTTATGGCTTCCTGGAAGTGATCATGCCGGTGTAGAAACGCAGTATGTCTTTGAAAAAAAACTCAGAGAAAAGGGTCAAAGCCGTTTTGATTTTGACCGCGAAACTCTCTTCAAGATGATTTGGAACTACGTTCAGGAAAATACTGGTGTGATGGAGGCACAGCTCAAAAAATTGGGTGCTTCCTGTGATTGGACAAAGTCCAGGTTTACACTTAATCCGGAAATAATAAAAATAGTTTATAAGACATTCAAAAAACTTGCAGATGACGGACTGGTTTATAGAGATAAAAAACTTGTGAATTATTGCACCCATTGCGGCACCGCTTATTCCAATCTTGAAGTGGATTACATTGAAAGGAAGGATCCCCTTTATTATATGAAGTACGGGCCTTTTACTTTAGCTACCGTCAGGCCCGAAACAAAATTTGGCGACACTGCGGTTGCAGTGCACCCGGATGACATTAGATACAAAAAGTATGTTGGAAAAACTATCACAGTAAAGGGACTCATCGGAGATTTCAAAGTCAAAGTCATAGCCGACAGACTGGTTGATTCAACCTTTGGAACCGGTGTTGTAAAAGTAACCCCCGCACACGACTTTAACGACTTTGAGATGGGGGGAAGACACGGTCTTGAAATCAAACAGGTAATTGGTCTTGATGGAAAACTGAATGAACTTACAGGCAAATATCAGGGTTTGTATGTCAACCAAGCCAGGAAACAAATTGTGGAAGATCTGGAAAAGACAGGTCTTTTGGTTAAAGTTGATAACGAATACACACACAACGTCGGCATTTGCTACAGGTGCAAAAACACCATAGAACCAATGATTATGGAACAATGGTTCCTGAAAGTTGCTCCGTTAACAAAACTGGCTATAGCTGCAATCGATAAGGGCGATGTTAAATTTGCCGCAAAGAAATTTGAAAAGATTGCTCTTCATTGGCTTAAAAATCTTAAAGACTGGAATATTAGCCGCCAGATCGTATGGGGAATAAGAATTCCTGCCTACCGATGCGATAAATGCCTTGAATGGACAATTACGGACGGACCCGCTCCCGAAAAATGCGAGTCATGCGGACACACCAAACTAACTCAAGACCTGGATACATTTGATACGTGGTTTTCCTCGGGACAATGGCCATACGCTACTTTGCTAAGTAGCTCAAATTCAGAATTGAGAATTAAAAATGAAAAATTTGCGGACGATAACAAAAAATCGGACTTTAACATTTTTTATCCGACCAGTGTTATGGAAACGGCCTACGACATTCTTCCTTTCTGGGTTATAAGAATGATTATGCTTGGAGCCTATATGACCGGAAAAGTTCCCTTTAGAGAAGTTCTTATCCATGGGCTCGTTAGAGATAAAGAAGGTCAAAAAATCAGTAAGTCCAAGGGAAACGTGATTAACCCCATTGAAATGGTTGAAAAATATGGCGCGGACGCGCTTCGCATGGGTCTACTTTGGGGTGCCCTTGTGGAAAACGATATTTCTCTATCGGAGGAGAATATTAATGCCCAAAGAAAATTTTGCAATAAAATATGGAACGCCTCCCGATTTGTTTCCCAATTTAGCGATGAGGCTAAATTTAATAAATCGTTTGATAAACATCTAAAAGAAGTCACCAAAAACGTTACAAAACGTCTTGAAAAATACCAGCTAAGTCAAGCTGCGGAACTTCTTTATTCAGAATTCTGGCATTGGTTTTGCGACGAGTGTATAGAAAACTCCAAAAAAGGAGAGATTGGCGCAAAACAACTTAAAGAAGGTCTACTTATATTTATAAAATTACTTCATCCTTTTATGCCATTTGTAACAGAACAAATTTGGAGTGAAATTGGTGAAGACGGACTTCTAATTACCTCTCCCTGGCCGAAAGCTTAAGGCTTGGCTGTTGCCGATGGTGAACTCGCAGGACTCGCCATCTGTGTGGCTTCTACAAATTTAAAAGTGGAGACCATTTGATCAAATGTGGTCTTATACTTCTGTAGATTTTCTTCAGTGAGGACACTAAGGCTTAATCGATATACAATACCTTCTTTTATCCAAACCGCTTCATATGTATAGGCTGGCGCTCCTGCAAAGTTTGGCGGAATCCCTTGGTAATAGGTGGCGCCCATTACATCACCAGACTTGATATTCGTAAGTTTTGTAACAGCAGACTGGGTAATAGATTCGTTGACCTTCAGATTTATTATTTTGTTGTAGAAGTCGGTCATGACAGCACCTGGGTTAGAAAACGACATATTTAACCATATTCCGTCTAGTCCCAATTCAAGCGGCGCACCCACATTAATTTTATTTGACCAAAATTGTGCATCCTGTTGTGGGTTACTTTGATAGACAAACACTTCAGATGGGTATTTAAATAAGATGCCAGCTTGAGTATTTGTATATGTCTTCCAATTTACAGTTGGATCAGGAGTTGGTGAAGCAGTAACTATCGCAATGGGTGTTGGGGTTGGTGTCGTACCGGAACCACTAAAATATTTTAACCACAACAAATAACCGCCGGCAGCAAGAACCGCAATTAACATTAATATTATTGCAACAATCAGAATTGGAGAGCTTTTCTTTGCAGGTTCTGGAGAGTTTGGCATGGTTGGTGTTTGTGGTGCGACAGGAGTGCTGGGAACATCTGAGTTGTCTTGTATCTGAACAGGAGGAACAAAAGTCTCCTTGGGAGTTATAGGTTCAGTCACCAAACTTTGGGGTATTTGTTCCGATGGCTGGGGTGGATTATTTTCCCCTTGTGGTATCGAAGTATTTGGGTCCATAATTTAGAGTAACACATGAATAAGGTTAAGGTCAATAAAAACACCACGTACCTAATTCTTATTGTTAGCGCTTTTATATTGCTACTTCTTAGCATGGTCAACATTAAAACAATTTCTACAAACAAAGAAGTTCTTGGCATCAAAACTCAAACCGAATCCGATGAAAAATTTTGGGATGATTTTTTAATAAATAATCCAAACTATATTCCCGGTTGGATTGAAATAGGTAAGTTTGAAAAAGCCGCTTCCATTAATCCAAACTTTGAAGGTTTAAACAGATAAATTTATTCTTTAGGAGCTTCTGTTGGGTTTTCTCCACCCTCGACCGGCTGTGCTTCGCCCGTTCCTTCGGCTGCACCCTCAGCAGGAGCTTCCCCTTCGGCCGGAGCCGGAGCTTCTACCACTTCTTCTTTTTGAGGAGGTTCAACCTTGGCAACAATTTCTTCAGCATCAGTTTTAACCTCCACCTTAGATTTGTCGTATTTTAGATCCTTAACCATTATTGCCTGATCTACTTCAGAAAGAACACTGATATCCACCGTAAATTTCTCAGGTAAGTCTGCGGGCAGTGCTTCGACTTTAATTTCATTGAGATGCTGAACCACAGTACCGATCGACTGTTTTTCTGCGGGAGATTCACCGGTCAGTTCGACGGGAATATCTGCTTCTACTTTTTCCTTAAGATCAACCTGCAAAAAATCTACGTGAACAGGCTCATCTGTGATTGGATGAATTTGAAGATTATGTATAAGAACAGGTCTTTCTTCGCTTCCCAAGGTAAGAGTAAGAAGGCCCGTCTCCCCCGCCTCTTTGTATATTTTCTCGAAATCTTTTAAATCGACCTGAACGGCCTGTGATTTAACTTTTTTTCCATAAACGTTTCCGGGTATTATTCCTTTTTTACGAAGATTTTTAACCTTTCTTCCCTCAACCGTTCTTTTATCTGCTTTAAGTATTGTTTTCGGCATTTTTAAAATAATATTCGCGTAAACAAATCGCGAACCAATGTTGCATTATAGCAGTATTCATACCCACCCTGCAACGGCGCGTTACGGGGAGTCTTTGAGCACTGGGAAGCAAAGACCGGGTTCGATCCCAAAACCTTGACGGGGGTAGTTACTTTTATGCTAACCGGAAAGCCATCTATCCCGGCTTGTTTCCTGAAGTAAAAACCATACTGGTTCAAAACACTGTCTGTTTTGTTGGTCCAAGAAAATATCAACTTTTTACTCTCTCCTCCTAATACTTCAGTTATTATGCCAATTTCTTTACGGCCCTTTGAATCAGTAATCTCGGGTGTCAGTACCTGATAGTTTTGGCCGAATGTGCTGGTCACGTTTATGTTGGTGGAATTTTCAGGAACCAAAAGCCTGACATAAGATTTGTATCTTCCCGAAGCACCAAGGTCCGTATTTGCAGAGTTTTGTAAAGTTAATGTCAGGGTTTTGTTGATTTCTCCTCCTTTGATATTTATGTCAACTTCAGCACTTCTCTTAACAAAATAGTTTGATTTATTAACACCAACGTTTGCCTCGACAATGCCAGCCAGATCGGAAAAACAATCCCCATCACAACTCGGGATAAACACCGCCCCATCCCAATTAAGCGCACTTATTGATTTTTGAACATCTGTGGCATGTAAAAATAACTGCACGTGTCTTTGGTCTAAACTTTCATAAATTAACTTTAGAACGGATATTTTCTGTGATGATGATAAATTTCCGATTTCATCAAGTATGGTTCTTGAAAGGGCTGTCAAAAAACTGGCTTTTTTGTGAGTACCGGGGAAGAAATTATCCTGAACTTCTGATTGGACTTTTTCATACAAGTTGTCTGATGTTATATCCATATTATAATCGGATAAAAATATTGAACCGCTTACTTCCAGAAAATCTTTAATCGGATACAGGTCGATAGAGACAACCCCGTCCACCCGTTTATCCATTTCTTTATCCAAAAACCACTCGGCTCGCTTCGCGGACGTTGGAAAATCCGGATCCCAGTTTGAATCTCTAAGCCACCAATTTGCCTCACCCAAATATTGTTTAATTGGTGCCGGCGGCTCAACGTGGCCATTAAGTTGTCCGTCAGCCGAATAAACATCACTAATTGCAAAGTCTGAAAGTCTGCCGTTGTCAAAAGTCAAAAGTCCGTAAGAACCTATGAAGCCTCCTGTAGGACGAAGCTCCATATTATTTTCAAAAAGGACCAAGTATGTTTTACTTTTTTCGCTGCCTAAAATATCCGGCAGTTTCTCTACAATAATCGTCATTTGGGAAACCAGATTTTTATAAGTTTCAAAATCTATTTTGGACAAAACCATTTTTGCAACAATCGACCCCTCCCCTTTGCCTGTTATTGTTTTTTCTTCAAGGGTTAAAATACTGGTATAAATTTGGCCAAGTTCCCCATCTGAATCGCTAAGAACACCGGCCACTGAATATGGTGAATTTCCAAGCATACTGCTAAAAAGCGTTTTCCCTTTCTTAATAAGAGGTATTGCGTTTATTGCCACATCGGAAGTGTTTTTAAATACATATGATGTATATTCGGTTTCTTTGTAAATTTGCCCTATAAGGGGTATGTATTTTAAGACTTTGCTTTCATACAGTCCCACATTAGAAACAATTTTGTTTGAATAAAACAGATTTAGAGCAATATCATCACGTCCAGCCCTAAACTCGCGGTATGCAAAGTAGGTTAACACTCCACTAACAATTAGGTTTAATATCGGCAGCAAAAAGACAATTAAAAATGGTAATAAAATTATTTTCATTCTTTTTCCGGAAGGTTTTCCAATAATTTGTTTGTTGGTTTTTTTTAATGGTGAATTTTTCTGTCTTACATATTTTAAGGGTCTGGAACTAATCCATCTATACGTTTCTGTCAGTGAGTAATTAACATCTCTATTCATCCTGGATATCTCTATGTTCCTTGGTAATTTATCGGTTGGGGCATTAGGAAGAGAGATGTATTTTACGTCTCCCACCAATTTAGTATTAATTTGCCAAAATACATTAGAGGAGATTTCTGTCCCCAACAGTAGAATTTCTTTGCCGTAGGGACCAAAAGCAAAAAGCCACTTAACAATCTGTTTTGCCGCATCACTGGCAAAGACCGGATAAAAAAGCTCCCCCACTGGCATTGAAACAGACCTTTCTCCTATTATGTCGTTTAGATAACGGGGTAATTTAAGATTACTTGCCAGGTCAATTCTAGGACCTAAAAGATCACCCACATAAATTATCCCTGCGTTGTCCGGGATTTGTAACCCTTCGACACCTAACACTCCATATATTTCTTTGGGTAGAATTACAAACGTCTTAGTGTTTTTAAAATTTACAGTCTTCAAAAACTTTTTTATATCATCCTCTGCTGTTGCCTTGTTTAAAAAACCTGAACAAAAAAATGTATAACCGTAGACCACATTTTTTTGAAAGGTGTCGTATGCGCCAATACTAAACTTATTTCTTACGACAATGTGAGACGTCTTCTCTGCCCAACCTTTTACATCGGAGGTCACCACATTTACAAAACAATTGTTTGCCAGAAGATTTTCTAATATATATATCGACAGGAAGTTTGGCTCTGAGTAAAGGAGAACTAACGATTTGCCATCAGGGTTCATGTTAATTAATATTTTACCGCAACTCCTTATTTTTTATTTAGTTAAAATGCTGCAGGAAAATTAGTTTTCAAGTTGGTAAAAATTATTAAAACTTGAGTCTCACTCGGAACGTGAAATTTTCACAGAAAATATCCCGAAATTAAAAATGTTTGTCTAGTTCCTCATTTACCAAGAAGTCTGCGACTTTATTTTGCTCGCGGGGTATGTGTTTAAAAAATATTTTTTTATCTAATTCTCTAAATATTTTTCTAACCGACAAATTCAAAATCTGCAACTCCGGCTTTTTAATTTTATAAACGCCGTTCAGCTGTTTAACAACCAGTTCGGAATCCAGAAAAAAAATGACATCATTTTCTTTTAATGTGTGTTTACTCTTCAACAACCAGTCAAGAGCAAGAAGAACCCCTTCATATTCTGCAACATTATTTGTGTTGGTATTTAAAAATTTTGATTGTTTCTCTAAAACTTTACCTTTCAACTCTGCAACGAAAGCACATGCCGCGAGTCCAGGATTTCCTCTTGATCCCCCATCTGTATGAATGGTTATTGCATCATTTTGCATGCAATAAGTTTACCACGAGACTTTCGTTTCGTTGAGTGGCAAGCTCTGCTTACCACGAAGCTGTGTTTTAGCCGAGTGGCAAGCTCTGCTTACTTTGAGTTTACGATAAGCAAGCTCTGCTTTCTTTGGATTTACCACAAGCAAGCTCTGCTTACTTTGAGTTTACGATAAGCAAGCTCTGCTTACCACAAAATTATATTTTTTCTCTGGAAGAAATTCCCAAGAAAAGAGATAAAAGAAGCATGTTTTGCTGAATAGTAAACCAGTAGTGGTCAAAAAGTCCCGTCGTCAAAACGAAAAATATTATTAAAATCCCCCAGATGTTTTTCGTTTTAATATTTCTAACGAAATATAGCGAAATAAAATAATAAAGAAGGAGGATGCCGAGAATTCCTATCTCCGTAATAAGAAGTAAATAAATATTATGGACAGGCTGCAGTAACCAAACGCCGGAGGAGGTGCCTGCATAAGAAATTTCATTAATAACAAAATTATTTAAACCAACCCCTGTTATCCAACTTCCGGAGAATATTTTCCCTGCAATATCAGCCAGTTCCAACCTTTCACTAAAGCTTTGCGAAAAGGTAATTCTACTCTCAAGTATTGATCCGGAAAAAACACTAAAGTAAAAACTTAACAAAAAAAATAAAATTATAAATAAATTAAACCCTTTAACATTAAAGATATGCTTTTTAAAAGCAAAATATGAAGCTCCCCAACCTAACGGTCGGGGTATCTTCTCCCAGCGCTTCGTCGGGAGCGGAATCCCTCCGAAGCGAACTCCACTTCGCTGCACCCACAGAGGCTTTAAGCCCGGGGTATTCGCGAAGGGGGATAAAAACAGACAAAAGGAAAGTCCAACAAAAGCAGATAATGAGAATGTTAAAACAAAAGCCGACAGTATTACCAGTAGCCCAAAAAATCTATAGATATTAATATTTTTCAAATAGTTAAAATATAGAAAAATTAGTGATGCTCCCAAAAATCCAGCAAACGAGTTTGGGTGAGAAAATGTCGAATAAATCCGAAGACGGTTATCTCCAAACAAATTAACAAGAGCAATGCCGGGAGTGAAAATTGTAAAAGATCTTTCTCCCAATAGATATAAAATGTTACCCAGTGTTCTCCCTCTGAAAAACTGCAACACCCCGATAAACGAAAAAAATATTAACGAATAAAACAATGTCGTAGAAACATTCCTGATGTTAAACCTGTCTTCTCTGTTTTTGACATAATACCCAAGCGCTATAAACTCAATAATTTTCAGCCATTTAATAAACGACACATAAAAAACAGATGAAAAAAATAAATTAAAGACAATGAGCCCGGAAAGAGATAGCAGTAAATATTTATATTTTTTGATGTCAGATATGGCTTTTATTCTTTTTCTAATAATCCATGGCACAAAAAGACTAATAAATAAAAGGTCCGTTAAATATATTGTTGGTGAAAGATAATCAACACGTATGCCGAATACAAATGCAAAGTTTGGCCAAAAATGAAGAGCTAATTGTGTCGGAAAAAGAAAAATTAAAAGAAGATTTAAATATTTATCAAGAAGTTTTGATTTAAGAATCACTTTTTAGGACTGATAATTAAGAATCTATCTTCTCCTTCGCCCTCAGAAATAGTCTCCACATCTTTATTGTCAGCAAGAACCATGTGGACGATTCTTCTTTGCCAGGCTTTCAAATTGTAAAGGTTTTGAGCGGTTCCTGTCTCAATTGCTCTTTGTGCGGTTGTAGTAGCCAAATCTTTAAGATACTCTTCCTCTTTTTGTCTATAATCCCCCACGTTGACAACAATTTTTGACCACTCCCCTGTCTTTTGTTTAAAAAGAACCGACAAAATATTTTGAATACTTAAAAGTGTTTCCCCCCTTTTGCCAATCAGAAGGCCTGTGGCATCTCCTGCATCAATTTCCACAGTAAAAACTTCATCACTCTCGTTGAAGCTAACCGAGGACTTAACATCGGTTGCCATTAAAGAAAAAAGTTCATTCACAAGTTCTTTTAATATTTCGGTTTTCTCTTTCATTGTTTCTTTATGAGTCTAGATTTTACCAGATTTATTGCGGGCGTCAAACTTCCCCAACCGGACATTGAAACCTGTTGCCAAACATTAACCAGCGAATAAACCAACCAATAAAGCGCCAGTCCGGATGGAAGACTTAATCCAAAAATTAAAGTCATTAAAGGCATCATGTAAGTCATGGACTTTTGCATGGCAACCTGAGTATCATCAAGTGTGCCTTTGGATTTTTTGGCAATTTTTTGCTCTTGTGTTATGTATGGACTTGTTATTTTCACGGACAAAAACTGCGCAATAGTTGCGAGAATTAAGAATAATCCCGGTATGCCAAACGGTATACCCTGGATGTGAAAAGCGTCCGGTTTGCTTATATCTAAATATAAGAAGCGCGTATTGAGTGGTTGATCGTCCGAAAACTTGAGAGGGGCGTATAAAAGATTATTAAGTTTTCCTGATGCTATATCTTGACTGGATAAAGCTGCTGTAAAAACCTGAAAAAGGGCAATTAATACCAAAAACTGTAATATGTAAGGAAGGCATCCCGCCGTGGGGTTGATTTTGTTTTGTTTATAAAGTTCTGCTTGTGCTTGTGAAATCTTTACCTTGTCGCTTCCGTATTTTTTCCTAAGCTTCGCAAGCTGTGGTTCCATCTCCTTAATTCTTTTCATCGACTCCATGTACGGCTTTGTAAGAGGTCTCAGGAGAAAAATTAAAAATACGCTAAAAAGAATAATTGCAATTCCAAGATTTTGTCCCAAATACTTATAAAAAAGAATAAGACCGTTTGTTAATGGCTGAACTAGTATTGTTGTAAAAATATTTCCCATTTATTGTTTATTTTACGGGGTCAAATCCGTAATCTCCCCAAGGATGGCATTTACTAAGCCTTTTTAAACCCATTTCCAAACCTTTGGGAAAACCAAATTTTTCCAAGGCCTCAATTGTATATTCCGAACAGGTCGGTGTAAAACGACAGGCTTTACCAAAAACAGTCTCCAGAACCGGAGAGATAAATTTTTTATAAAAGCCTAATACAAAGATCAATATTTTTTTCATTTCATTAGTCCCGCTTTTCTAAGCGAGAAACGAACCTCTTTCATTATGTCTGTCGTTGAAACTCTGTAAATACTTGTCTTTGCCAAAAAAACCACATCGTATCCTTGAACAAGGTTGATACTATCGATTCGAACAGCCTCGCTCATTGCTCTTTTGAATCTGTTCCTATCAACCGCATCTTTTGCAATTTTTGTAGAGACTATAAATCCAAATTTACTGGGTTCCTTGTCCCCTCTCTCTACATATGCTATTCCGAAACTGTCTGATTGAAATACTTTTCCTTCAGTTTGAACCCTGGCATAATCCTTTGCACCGGTAAGTTTAAATTTTTTTGCAAGCATAATTGGAGCTTAAACAGAAAGATGTTTTCTCCCCTTCAGTCTTCGTCTTTTGATTATATTTCTGCCGGACTTGGTGCTCATTCTGACTCTGAAGCCGTGAGCTCTAACTCTCTTAATTTTACTTGGTTGATAGGTTCTCTTAGTTGCCATGACGTTTATTATAGTTTAACTATTAAATTTTGGCAATTGGGGCTTGACGAATTGTGGATAACTTTGTAAATAGTACTAAGTACTTAGAAATTTCTGCTCCAAAGCCTCTTGATTTTTACAAGGTACAGATTAATCAATTATGAACAATGAACAAGTTTGGAAAGATTCGCTAGAAATTATAAAGGTCACGGTTTCACCCGCAATATTTTCTACCTGGTTCTCACAAACCCATCTTGTTTCCATAGAAGACTTAAGCGAGAGGACTATTGTTGAAATAGGGTGTCCCACTTCTTTCGCAAAAAATACTATTGAGGCTAGATATTTCGGTTTGGTCCAGGACTCATTATCAAAAGTGGTGGGAAAGAAGTGTGACTTAACTTTCATGGTTAAATCAAATCCTAAAATAATTAAGGACACACTAGGGGAGTCCTCTCCGCTCTTTTCGGTTGAAAAAGATGAAAAAAGCTCTCTTGAGGTTTTACAAAGAGCAAGGGTAAGACCGAGTTTCACTTTTGAAAATTTTGCAGTTTCTTCTTCAAATCAAATGGCTCATGCCGCAGCAGAGGCAGTTTCTAAAAACTTGGGGTCTGCATATAATCCTCTTTTTATCTGGGGTGGGGTAGGAGTCGGAAAGACTCATCTCATGGTTTCCGTAGGAAATTCTGTTCTAAAAAAAGATCCCGAGAAAAAAGTACTTTTTTGCACCGGAGAGGATTTCACAAATGATATTGTTGAGGGTATCAGAAACAAGACAACACAGGCTTTTAGAAACAAATACAGGAAGCTTAATCTGCTTCTTATTGATGATATTCAATTTATTGCCGGCAAAGTCACCGTACAGGAAGAATTTTTCCATACTTTCAATTCAGTTACTTCCGTCGGAGGACAAATTATATTAACTTCCGATAGACCACCTTCCGAAATTTCCAAACTTGAAGAAAGGCTCAGAAGCCGATTTGAGGCCGGTCTTATCGTAGACATAGCCCCGCCGGATTTTGAACTAAGGTGCGCAATCACCCAAATTAAAGCAAGAGAAAAGGGAGTTGATGTCTCTTCTGAACAAGTTCAAATGATTGCAGCAAATACTGAATCCGCCAGAAAAATTGAGGGAATTCTGACAAGAATTTTAACCGAGATACACATAAAGAATGTTGTTGTTACAAACGAGTTAATCGAGTCGATGTTTTCAAAAAGCTTAGAAACTTCAGGGAAAATAACTCGAAGTTCTCCCGATGAAGTTATTGATGCTGTTTCTAAATACTTCCAGATAGGAAAGAGGCTGCTTTTGGGGGAGAGTAGGGCGCGGCCCATCGCAAGGCCAAGACAAGTTTTAATGTATATCTTAAGAACTCATCTAGGAATTCCTCTGGAGGAAATTGGGAGAGTGGTCGGAGGAAGAGACCATACTACAGTAATGCACGCTGTGGAAAAGATAACAGGATTGGCCACAATCGATGTGCAAATCCGTGAGGATATTTTGAAGATAAAACAAACCATTTGAAAACAATTTTAAAGTTTATTGACTTATCAACAACAAGATTCAAATTATCCACAAATCTATTCACAATTGTCTATGCCTACCATCAACACAAAATCATCCCGAAAAGTAAATTTGTTTTTGAAAAGTTTTCTACTTATCAACACTCTCTACTACTAGAACTACTAGTTAATATATGATAAACAAAGTTTGTCACAAACTACCGTTTATGATATTTGTCACAAACTACCGTTTATGATATTTGTCACAAACTACCGTTTATGATATTTGTCACAAACTACCGTTTATGATAAACAAGGTAAAGAAAAATTAACGAAATATGAAATTGCAGGTACTTCAGGAAAATCTGGAAAAAGCAGTCAGTATAACGACAAGATTTGCGAGCACTAAAGCACAGCTTCCTATTTTAGGAAACATTCTTTTATCTGCAAAAAAAAGCAAAATATTCCTATCTTCAACAAATCTGGAGATATCAGCATCAGTGCAAATTGGGGCAAAAGTTGAGAAAGAAGGAGAAATAAGCATTCCGGCAAAAGTCATTACAGACCTTATTTCTAATTTACCCAAAGAAACAATAAACCTTGAATCTGAGAAAGAACAATTAAAAGTTTCAACAACAGGATTTTCATCCACTATTTTAGGAATTGATCCTACGGATTTTCCGAAGGTTCCCAACACACTTAACGATAAAAACACCATTGTTTTTTCAAAAAAAGAGATATCTGATTCTTTGAATAAGGTTATTTTTGCCACTTCGGTTGACGAAACAAGGCCAATCTTGACGGGAGTTCTTTTTATATTGGATAAAAATTCCTTATCTTTAGTCGCTACGGATGGATTTAGGCTTTCCAAAAAAGTTATTCCTCTTAAAGACTCTAAAAGTGACAAAAAAACTGTAGTTATTCCAAAAGGTGTTTTAGGGGAAATTAATAGGGGAATTTTCGAAGCTGATGAAATTCTTTTTGATTTGGAAGAAAATGAAAAACAAATTATTTTTGGAATAGAAGATACTGTTTTAACATCCAGACTATTGGAAGGAGAGTATCCTGATTTTGAAAAGATAATTCCCAAAGAGTCTAATATCAAAATCACACTGGATAAAGAAGAATTTTTGAGAGCGGTGAAGCTTGCCTCTATTTTTGCCAGAGAATCCGCGAATGTTGTAAAAATTAAAATTTTGAAAGATTTGATAAAAGTTTCGGCTGAAAGTAGCGCGGCGGGAAGTCAGGAAACTAAGGTTGATGCAAAAATTGACAAGGGAAGTTCTGAGGAATTTGAAATTGCTTTTAACTACAGGTATATAGAAGATTTTCTACATTCGGTGGTAGGGGAGGAAATAAAAATGGAGTTTTTGAATTCGACCTCTGCAGGAGTTTTTAGAGATACGAATGATTCAAGTTATCTTCATTTGATAATGCCGGTAAAAATATAACACTACTGGCCCTCGACGGGATTTTCCGAAAAGGCTTGTCCAAAACTTGTTTTAAATTCATTAAAAGTTGTTGGTTTAAAATACCAAACCTCCAATACAATTCCCGATCCCTGGTGTCCAATGTATGCAATTCCTTTATCAGGGTAAATATAAAGATTAAATCCGCTATATGAACTTGATTTATACAAAACATTTTTGTAATTGCCGTATTTTTCGTTTATGTCTGAAATTGTAATATCATCTTTTGATGAAACAATTTGTTTAACCAGAGTTAGTATTTCGGAATCTATAGAAAATTGATTATTAAAGTTTGGATTGTTTGATTCATATTCAAGTGTTGTGAGCGTATCGCTTCGGTTTTCTTTCACTGCGGTTCCCATTTGACCAACAACATCGTCTTTGGTGCTAATACCGGGCGTAAGACTGTTATATGAGGCTCCGGTTTCGGGAATCTTAGTTTTTTGGTTGGTGTCACCTCTACCGGAAAGGGAAATGTAGACAAGATAAGCTATCGATAACAGCGAAATTGCGGCGATTGCTAAAATTATTTTCTTGTTTTTAAACATATTTATATTTTACCCTAATTGAAAATATATCTCATTAAAAATTGGTAGTGAATTGGCCATTTTTGTTGGACGTTTCCACACCTAGGTTGGACAACATAGAGAGCTATTGCTTCCGGTAGAGATTCGCCATCGTTCCAATTTTGGGTAGCACTATAAAAACAATACGGCGACTCACTTGTTATTCCCGGATACTCTAAATACAACTGATAGAGTTTTGCGGTTTTATTTCCCCACGATAATGAATGTCCTAGTTCGTGAGAAAGGGTGTAAAGGGCATCTGCCTGATTTTTAACACCAAGTTTGTAAAAATCTACATAGCTTCCATGATTCCAGCCCCAAAAGCTTTCAAATGAGAAGGGATTGTACCTAAGAGGTAATGATGGATAAGACATACAAACTTTTGAGATGTAACTGCTATATTTTGAAACCATGACACCCCTTGCATTAACAATGTTGGCATAATATTCTGATGGCCAAGCGTTGGAATCGATATTTAAACATGCCGCCGGGGGAGTGCCTATTGATATAGAGGCCGCACCGGACACTTCTTGTTGGGCAGCTTCTTCTGAATCTGCTATGACAGTAAAAGTATCTAAAATAACGGAATCTTTATAATCATTTCCGGAATAATTTTCGGTATAAGTAAAAACATAAGGGGCACTGGGAGATATTGAATCAGGAATGTCGGTGGACACTTCAGATGGGCAGGTTTTTGTCGGACCCGTCGAAAATATTTGGCAGTCATTTTTGAAGGCAATATTGGTTAAGGGGCTTTTCTTTGCGGTAACAGTAATGGTATAGCTAATTTGTAGTGGTAATTCAGTGTTTTTAAATGGTCCCTGAGGGGTTGCTACTTTGTCAACTTGAATGTGGGGGTTCGAACTTAAAGTTGTTATTTGTGTAGGAGGAACAACATAAGCGCCAGAGTTAATGATAAAAAGAATAAGAGCAACTACTACAGGGAAAACTAAAAGAGTTATCAAAACAGGTGTTCCAATTGAGACAAGAACCGCCCCTCCAAGGGTTGTAAAAAAACTGCCGATACTTGTTCCGACAGTTCCCAGATTGATTGTTCCACCTGCGGCCGCCGATGCTAGGCCGAAAGAACCTATTCCGACCACAACTCCCACGAGAGGTCCCGCAATTGCGAAAGATCCAATTCCCAGAACAGCTCCTATTATGTAGGGGGCGTTTTTCTTGATTTTGTCCCAGGGGATTTTACTTGCAATCCAGCCAACTGCTGCACCAATTGCAGCTGTTACTACTGCGAGCGGACCACCAGCCAGTCCTAATGCCGCACCCGTTCCGGCACCGGTGGCTGCACCGCCGGCTGCTCCCACTGCGGTTCCAGTTGCCCCACCCGCTGCAACTCCGACACCTGTTCCAACGGCTTCACCAGCAATCACACCTCCAACCCCGGCAGTCACGACTCCGGTTTCTAAAACGGCGGTTCCCGCAATGGCACTGACCCCCTCGGTGGCGACAATTGCTGTACTAGCAACCTCAGTCGCAGCCGGTGTTATAATCGTAAAACCAAAATCAATTCCCAATGAGCTTCCCAGTCCTTCAAAAAAAGTTGAGGCTCCTGGTATTTGCTGGATAATAGGAATAAACACACCGTCCCCAAAGGGGGTGTACTTGGTTAGTCCAACAACAGAAAGAGCTTGTTGTCCAAGCTCACTGTTATATATTCCCGTAATTAAACTGTCGGAGGGCAATTTCATAATTTGAGAGTCGAGAAAATTACGGGCTTGTCCAAGCAGGAAACCTTGGGCTTGGTCTTTGCTAAATGAGGTCACACTGTCCAGTAAATTTGATTGAGATTGAAGAAGGTTTGAATAGCCGTCACTTAGTTGATGAAGATCAATCTCGTGTGTATATCCCTCTATCGGCTGGGTAGTGAGTGTAACTTTAATTTCATTTGGATCGGGTCCAAAAACCACAGCAGCAAGATCTCCATTTACAGACGTAAGAATGTTTCTGCTTAGTTGAGTGGAATTATTAAAGAAGGCTAATTCTTGCGTAGCTGTTTTTAAAAAATTCTGTACGTTTGCGTCGGAACTAATACTTTTGACGATATTGGTTTCTTTAGAGACAGACTTCAAAATAGCTGTTTGGAAATTTGTTTCTATTTGCTGTGAGGGGTTGTTAATTGCAAGCACTGTGTCATTTGCCGTTTTGTCAGATAAAACCGTAATTTCTTCTTCTGACAAATTTTTGGCAAATTCGCTCGAGTGAATTTTTGCCTTTACAATGTTGGAAATTTCTTTTCTGAAAGATTGAGGATATTTTTTGGCTTCCTCAATAAACTGTTTGGTGTTTTCATCCGGTGTTTGAGTTTGAGGCGCCTCAACTTTTACATAAATTTTTTTATTTTCCAAAAAACTTTGTATTTCTTTTTGTTTTTGTGTTTTTTCTTCAAAAGACTTCTTTATTCTTTCGATTTCTTGTTGTCTTTTATATGTTTCTTGTTTTTTTCTTAAAGCCTCCTCAACATTTTTTTGAGCACTTTTTTGGGTTTCTTTTAGTTCAGCTTCTCTTTTTTGCCGTTCGAGTTCCAGAAGTTCCCTCGCTTCTTTATCCGGCAGATTTGAATCAACCGGCTTTTCCTCTTGTTTATTTGAAGTGAGTGCTTCAACGGCAAGCTGTGCCCTTTTTATATTTTCCAGATCCCTTTCGGATTTAATTAAGACCCCTGTAAGACGACTTATGAAATCTATGAAATCTGCACGGTTTTTCCAGTTAAACTCACCCGAAACATAAGATTTGTCTGCCGCATAAATTGTGTCTTCGGGGAAAAAATGGGCAAATGCGTCTATTAAATATTTTGTGTTTTCGGAAGTCAAACTAATTTTATTTGCCATAGTTATTTACCGGAGTAGGGATTTGTTGCCACCCTAATTACTTCCTGCGGCTTGGTTGTTATAAGCTTGTTCTCATTCTCCGAGGCAACAATTCTGATTGGTGCGTGGTGAGGTCCGGCAAAGAAAATTCCTTCTCCGACGTTGGCAGCCAGAAGAAGTCTCTTTTCTCCCTGGGAAAGGTAAAAGACCTCGCCGATTTTATCAATTGCCGCCGGTGATTGCTTCAGGAGGACCTGCATAGCGCTGTTTGTGACAATAGCCTTTCCTATGTCCTGTCCGAGGAAGTCTTCGACGTCCTGGGTTATCGTAGTGAGTCCCAGATAGTATTTGCGGGCCCTCTTGACAACACTCCAAAGAAATTGCGCCGTATCTGGATATCTCATCATGTGCCAAGCCTCGTCAACTATCAGAATTCTTTTCTTTAAATCTTTCTTAACCCTTGTCCAAATATAATCGAGAATTATGAACATGGCGATGGGGCGGAGTGCATCCTGCAGATCTTTAACGGAGAAAACAGTAAATGGGTTAGTGATATTAATATTCGTTTGCTGATCAAAAATTCCCACAAAACTTCCTTTGACAAATTTCTCGATTCTGGCGGCCAGATCCAGTGCGTCGGGGACCTCCATTCCAATAAGAGTTTTGTAAAGATCCTCCATTAAAGGCGGTTCTTTTCCTTGAGTATCAGGATCCATAGTTATTCCCTTGGCTTTATAGGTGATAATCAGGGCTCTATCCAAAAGTGCTTCCTGAGTTGGAGTAATTGCTCCCATGATTACTTTCATCAGAGAATGAAGTGAGAGAATTTTAAGTCCAAGCTGGTTTTCTCCCTCCTCCCTGATTTGTGATAAGTCGAAGGGGTTTATTTTTGCGGTTGAGTTGTAGGAGAAAGAAATGTATTCGCCCCCCACAGCTTCAGCAATGGTTTTGTACTCGCTTTCCGGATCAATAACAATTGTTTCTATCCCAACCATGAGTGACCTAATTGCTTCCAGTTTGACAAAATAAGACTTGCCGGCGCCACTGGTTGCGAAGATTGTCATATTGGCGTTTTGCAGGCTAAATCTATCAAAAATGATAAAAGACTCGTTTTGGGAATTTATACCAAAGAGCACCCCGCGGTCGCTTGAAAGCTCAGTTGAGGTTAAGGGAAAAGTTGTGGCTACGGAGGTTGTGTCCATATTTCTCGTAATGTTTAACCTGTCTATTCCAAAGGGAGCCGTTGCCGTAAAACCCTCGGACATATCAAGCATGGCGTGTTTACTGACAATCATTAAGGATCCAAGTTGGGATTCAACCTGTTTGGTTATTTGGTTAAGTTCCTCGGGGGAGTTGGCGGGAATTGTTATGTAAAATCCAAATTCATAAAAACGCTCGATTCCCTTGACAAGTTGTTCCTGAAGAGCTTGTGCGTCTTCGAGTTTAGCCTGTGTAACGGGGTCGACGATTTTACCGCGTTCGATATCGGTCATTATCTCAGCTTCCATTTCGGCAATTTTACGTCTTAGATCATCGAGCACACTTTTTCCGTCTACAGGATAAATGTAAAAAGAAATATCGAGAGAAGTATCTATATTCACAACCGGCTCAAGCCATCCGGGTGCAACAAATCTCGGATAACCTCCAACAAAAATAGTCCTGAAGTAGATATCGTTTATTTTTAAATAATCAAAATCTACCTCGACAGATTGAGGGGAAATCACATCCAATAAACTCATTTTTTGATTCATGACTGAAAAAGCCGGAGATATGATCTGCGGTTTAGCCTCGGTTTCCTGGATGGGAACCGTCGGTTGCTGGCCTTGTTTATTGTCTGGTTTCATTTGTTTTCAAGTATTACCTCGGGCTCTTTTTTGACGGCTGGCTTTTCCGGATTGTAAATTGAATAAAACAAGTTTATAAGATCGGGGGTTGTAAGTTGTTTGAATTTAATTCCAAGTCGTCCTGCCTGACGGACAAGATGGTCGCGTCTTGGGTAAAGAGCAATTTTTGCTTTTTTAATAACATATGATTTAGTAAATGGAAGGGGTCCGGATAATTTCGTAACCGCGGCTATAGATTTTGCTACCCCAAGCTCAAGTGGAGACAGATAAAGAACGACAAAAAATCTTTTTCCTAAAACATTTTTCTTTTTAACGGATTCGGTTATAAAGTTTTTATAATCCTGCATGAGATTTGCAAGAAGGGGCTGAGTAATCTTTTTTGATTGCTCATCCAGAAAGTTTAGATATGATGAAATATCTTTCTTTTGGGTTAAAACAACAATTTGTACGGAGAAAGTAAGTGAATTTACCATGGCTGCATAAGCAGCAATTACGGCTTCCTGTTCTTTTTCCGAAAGGAGCCCAAAGTTTAGGGAACTTGACTCCATGATAAGTGCTGCTCCGCCATCTTTATAAATAACGATGTCATTGGTAATGTCGGCAACAGGTACAAAATCTTGAGTGGTTGAAGTTAAAGGTTTGTCGGGAATATTTATAAATGGAATTTTAGGTATATTCATTGGTTTGTTAGTATGTTTGTCGGTTGTTGCATTGGGGTTGCTTGAGTCGTCACAAGTGACCTTCCTTCTACCAGAATCGGGGGAATAATTTCTCCTTTGGCCTCAAAATTAACGGGCATGAATTGATATCCGTCCTTTTCACTGATAATGCCATATTGGCCGTTATCAAGAGCAGTGACCGCCATAAAGTGTCCGAGCTTGTTGCTTCTAAGGGCTCTAATGGGCCTGCCGTATTCGTCTCTAATCTCAATAATTGCTCCTTCAATAATTCTTCTTGCCTCGTCAACAACCTGACCCACCACTACGTTGGGATATGTAGGCGGGTTTGGGGGAGTGGCGTCAATTGAAAAAATGGCTTCTCTGGTAGAAACTATTTCTTCCCCAGCAATTGTAGGATTAACATGCTGAGTCTGGACTTGCACTGTTTGAGAAACGGGTTGAACCCTTTCCTCGACGACAAGGTGGGTGGTCTGCATGGGGGTTATTTTGACAGATGTGCTTACGGGAATCTCCAGTTTTTTGGGAGCAGGGGGGGGTGTTGGGACGGTGGGGGTTTGGGCTGTGGCCACAGGAGTTACAGGACCTTTAATGCCGGCAAATATACCGGCAAGGGCAGCCAGGAAACCCTGTTCCGCACCCTCCAATTTAGCAAGAGGTCCGGCCATTTGTTTAGCGCTTTCCAAATAGTTTTTGAGAGCAGCGTCTTGGTTTTGATTTCCCTGTTGGGGCGGAATATTGCTGACCGCAGTTTCATCTTGAAAAAACCTGGGAACCTCTTTTGTTTTTTTCCAGTTGAAAATTGTTGGAGAATAGATTGTTTTAAAAAACGATAAAATCCACTGTTCCAGGGGACGCTCCTCAAGAGGGACAAAAGCCATGGCGGCGCCCAAAATTACAGAGACAATTGCAAACGGCCATTTGATTATTCCAATTAAAGGAGATGAATAAAAAATTAAACCAACCAAAAACCCCCCCGCAAGCTGAAAGAATTGCTTGAGAGTCATATCTCCCACCAACCGGAATTGGTAAGAAGATATATTTTGCGGAATTGGATGTTGTTCCATGCTTTAAGGCAGGGCGAAGAATATTAAAAGCAATCTTTTTTGTCTTTACCCTATACTTCTAGGCTACAGCGTGAACGACTGCTTTCAAGTGGTATACTTTTTCACAACAAATAAGTATTAATCTTTCGCTTCAAGGCAATCTTGTTATATAATTTACATATGCCCGACGGTATGTCACCTGAAAACAAACCACAATCAAGTATTGAATTTATGAAATCCCTCGGAGGACCGACCAGACTTCCTGCTAATGAAATAACAGGCCAGGCTGCGAAAGATTTTCCTCAACCTGAATCAAGAGCTAATGTTCCGGATATAAGGATGCAGGTGGGCAATGGTGATGAAGAAAGTAATGCAGCAGCGGAGCGTGCAAAGCTGGAATATTTAATACGAATGGGTGAGCTTATGGGTTCAGAAGAGGGTGGGGGTTATTTAAATAAGTTTATAGACAACATTCGGGGTTTATCCAAAAAAGTAGAAGACCCCACAACTCACGAGTCAAGAAATAAAACCGAGGAAGAGAAAGATAAAGTTAGGGAGAATATTGCAGAGGCTTACGTTCATCTGTGCCATGCAGAGCTTGATGAAATAAACACAATAAATAAATATCTTGAGGATTTGAAAAACCCATTCCCTTACGATTCAAGGTGGACAATCCAGACTTTTGAAAGGATCGAAGAAAGAATAAATGGAGTACTTAGGGAAAAGAAAGGTAGGGCAGTTGATGGTGAAGGTAGGGCGCTACTCCATATGTACAAAAGGGATCTGAAGTGGGCGCTAGCCACAGCAAAAATAAACGAAGCAATGGGGCCAGCCTACGAGCTTTATTTTGACGGTGAGTTAGAAATGCAGCGCCTAAGAACTCCGCATAGCGAAGTTAAAGCATCAGATTTCATGAGTGCTTTTCAGGGACACGAAACCGGTTTTGAGAAGGATGTACTTGATGAAGAAAATAAATTAATACAGAAAACACTTTTGAAGATTCCACCCGAATATCTTAAAGATGTGGACGGAGAAAACACTTTTAAAGAAAAGACTTTGGTGGAAAAGGCAATAGAATATCAAGATTTATATAGCACACTGTCGCTCGATGCTTTCGCTTCGGCCCAAAAAAATCTTGAATATGGGTTCGGTGCTGGAGACGATAAAGAAGCTGGAAATCATTATAAAAACATAGATTATGTTACCTTTCGCTTAATGAATGAACTTTTTAGCTCTTCTAAGGCAGTTGAGGATGGAAAAGTTGTGGAAGCAGAGGACGAGAATTTAGTTTATGTTAATCGAAAAGGAGAGGGATTTAATGTTAAAGCTCATCCGATTTTGAACCCTCACAATATGCAGAGGGATGACGATCTTGCCTACCGTCAATATTATTCGAGGATGCATGAGCTTATGCTTCATTGGAATGATGCTTACAGTAGTCAAATTGATGAAGTTAGGAATGTTTCAGACTTGTCAAAAGACGATATAGACGAAAAAATTAGAGCAATTGCCGACGGAATTGTAGCTAAAGCGGATAAAAGAGCTAAATCACAAAGAACTTTAGACGAAGGCCATCCGTATGACAGGTTAATAGATACTGTAATTAATTCTCAAATTAATCTGGAACGCGGAATTCTTGCAAGTGGAGAGTATGGCTGGGGTTGGTCTTATAATGAGAAGACTGATAAAAGAGGAAATGTTGTGGTAGTAAGGAAATCTGAACTTGGAAGCATATATGATAACCACGATCTCACAACTATGGTTTATTGGGCTAGGCACATTATTGACTACGATAACATGGGGGAGACACGGGGAGCTCTTCTGTTTCCTACAATTGGCAGTTACAGAGAAAGGTGGATGAGCGAACCTCCATATTGGAAGCCGGAATTGACTGAGTTTGCCCAAAATGATAACACTCTTCTTCGAAGATTAGGGTTGGAAGGCAGTTATGGGATTCTTTCCCAGAAAAATTTCCTGGAGGATAAAGTTGGTAGAAAAACGTACTTTAAGGGGGCGAAAGGGTGGCAAGAGCAAAAATATGGCAAGTTTGATGAGTCTTGTGCAAAGTATATCAAAGAGAACGCCTGGGCATTTGTTACTTGTTGGTTAAACGAACCTGGTAAAGGGAGCGATGAATACAATCTTGTCTTCCCAGTCTTTTTACCGACAATGATTGAAGATGTTAATTTTTGGAGATCTGTTAGCCTCCAGGGACCGTCTGAAAAAATTAATACTTACCCTCTTGCAGATCCTAAAAAGGGTGATCCAAAAAGTCTTTGGAATGAAAGGATGGAAGGGAAAAAGTTGTCAGAAATGCGGTGGGAATATATGTCCAAGTATAAATACAATTGGACAATGGTGAACCTGGATCAGATGGAGCGCTGGTTTGGGCCAATGGTAACGCCACACGATTTCAATAAGTCAACCGCGCCGGAATTTGAAAAACACTACAACATGCCAGGTGGTAAAAGTGAAAAAGAGGCAGGGAAAAGAGGAAGATTGGGAGCAAGGGGCTCACGTTGGGTGGATGGAGTTATTAGAGCAACGGTTTTGGCCCAAAACAAGGTGCTATCTGCGGTCCAGTTAAGTGGAGTTATGGGTGTGGATGTTTCTGCGCTTACAAATGTAAATGAGAGAAATTCTTCCTTGAATAAGGAATTGGATACATGGAGATTAAATTGGATAGCCCCTTGGATAAACACAATGCTAGATATGCCCTCCGATGTGCGCAAGGTTAAAAATTATGGAGGAACAGCTGCTCAATCACTTCTGGTGTCTTACCTTCAAGTTCGAAGAATTATAGCCTCTGCTGTTGCCCACAGTAATGGTCAAAAGCTGGACGTTAACAAATCTATAGACCAAATAGAAGAAGGATTTACTTAAATTGTATTTCTAACGCTCCCCGGGCCCTTTCTGGCCGCCGGTACCTGGTTGTCCGCCTTGTTTTTGCATACTCTTCAAGATATCATTCAACACTTTCATTGCTCCTCGTCCTCCACCCCTGCTTTCAATTGCTTGCTGCAACCTTCCCGCTGCATATGTCGTTCCAGCTTCTGCTCCATATTTCTGTACACCGGAGGCAACTCCACTAAACGGTCCCAGAGCCTCACCAATTCCTGTTCCTGCAAATTCTTTGCCTGCCATAAATGATTCGATAGCCTCAGATATTTTTGGTATCATCATGATTATACCAACACTCATCAACAAAAATGCAATTGCCGTAGCAGAAGCGGGGTTTCCTAGCATTGGAGGTCCCCAAGCATTGCAAAAATCTAGAGTATTAGCAGGGTCAAAAAATTCAATTCCTGTAAATTTACTTATCAACCCCAACTCCAATCTTAGTACGGGTTTAAGTATGCTCATGAGACCGTTGTTGCAAATAGCGCCGTATACAGATGTGGCCATGGAGTATCCCAGTAGGAAAAAAGATATATAAATGAATATTCCGGTAAGGGGAAATACTAGTAGTTTTGAAAACAATTTCTTGAGCCAGCTACTAAAACCCGACTGTGGAAAGAGTGTGCCCATGGTGATCTGGAGTGGGGCAATTATTATAAGGCCATACACTGCCGCTAGGTTTTTAAAAAGCATAAATATGACTCTGACAGTGCTTACAATAAGTATAAGTAGCAAGATTATTGTGAAGATAATGAGAAGCAGGCTAAAAAGTGTTGAAGAAATATGGAAACCTGAAACCGATGCTAATAAAGCAACGACCGCAGCAACAAAAAATAATATTATATATGCGATAAAATAAAAAAATATTGCGATACCACCATCTTGTAGAAGTGGGATAGACCCGTTGATGAAAGCAAAAATAATTTTTCCCTCTGCCACCTTCAAAAAATTTGTTGGAATAAAGGACGACATCATAGCAGAAAATACACCCATAATGACATATATTAGGTCAATCATGAATCCAGCAATCGCGAATGAAAATGTTACTAAAATAAGCGAAATAACTATTTTAGGTAAAGCAGATTGAACACTAATTACTAGTTGAGGGGATAACTTAACCCTCAACATGATCATAAAAGCGAAAACAATTGTTACTATTACGAACAGGAAGAAGGAGAAATTTCTGGTTAGTCCCCAAAGTGGTCTAATTACTGTTAATACCGTATAACCATATCCGGTGGTTTGGGCGTGAACTTCCGTAACCGGGTCCAGTTTTCTTATTATGTTTTTGACATAACTAATGCCAGAAATTGGTCTATCAGCAAAAATCTGGGAAGCAATAGATGGTTGATGTTGTGTGTTTTCGGTTAAACCAAGGTCGGCTGTAGAATCATTTATAAAATTAGTGAGACCATCAACACAAGCATCTAGTTGAATATTTGACGCAACGGCCCCCATAAAACAACTGGCAACATCAGTATTGCCTCCGGTTACCAAGTTAATAAACATAGAAGGAAGGCTGTAGATAATCCATTGAACCTGAGCTGCGGTATAACGCTCTCCAAAAATTTCATTTTGATTTGAATTGTCGTATACCTTTAGGTACCATTCAGGGAGAGATTGGTTGTACCAAGTTGTTTGAGCCTTGGCCTGAGAGAATGGGCCGAGGGAAATAAGAAAAGTAGTGCCGATTAGGATGGATATGAGCAGTTTTTTAAACATGACAGGTGCCTCTAATTGATTATTAGGATAGCATTAATTTGGGTAATTAGGTAGTGCTATTCCCGGTGCAATGACGGAATAAATAAAGTTCAAATCGTTCGTATAACTTGATATTTTATCTTTTTCGTTTTGATTTAGTGGGGAGCAGTGTCCAAACCAAAACATTGAAATAAAGGTACTCATATCCTTTTTACCACACTTGGCAGCGTATGAACTTGGTAAATTTAAAAAGAAGTCTAGTTGTTTACTAAAATTATTAGTTGGTACACTTTGATTACCGTGGATGCCAAAATCTTCGACAGGATAGTTTACAGCCTCGTAATTACTTGCATCGGATTCATGTATCCAGATGGCAAGAGTAAATATTGGATCTATATTTTTGTTTTTTGACCTCTGAATAACATCATTATTACATTCTTTGAAGTAAGGTCTGCCGGGACCCGTCGCATACCAGATCTTGGTTATATTTTCCGCCTCGGTTTTGTTTAAACCATTCACAGCAATTTCCGGAATGGTTTGATTGCAATTTATTTCACCGCTACTGCTCGAATCTTCATCAGAATTCGGTGCAAAAGAAATTGCGTCACCAAGCCCTTTGGGTCTGAGAGCGGTTTGGATACCATTTAAGAAATATTCGGAAATTCCTCCCAGATGGGGGAGTTTTAAATCGGTGTTTGATTGAGAGACATTCGTGCCTGAATAATTAATATTAGTAGATCCCGGCATATCCATTATCTGCCCGACGCTTCCAGCCGTGTTGGTTTTTGGGAAAATTCTCTTGAAAACCGCCATTGGACCCGCCACAAGGCGCGACCAAATATCGTCGGCGAGAGGAATTTTTGAGGTAGTTGAGAGGTTGATATAAACATCTTTTTTACACTCCTGGGTAGAAGTGGGCGCGGAGGTCGGGTTAGCATCAGGATAGAGACAATCTGCTCGGCATTCGTTGGGCGCGCCTCCGAAATAAGTACATCTTTCATAGCAACCGGTGGGGATAGGGGCGTCAAAAGTACAAGAAAAATTGGCTGTATAGGAAAGATCCCCCGTCAGCTGTGTGGCAAAAAGATCATCTCCCTTATTTGAACGCACCTCAACGGTATTACAGGAAGTTTCCGATGCAACATTTGTCGGACTCCCGACTTTATCCTCCCCTTTTGGAGTATAGGTATCTTGCAGGAGAGAACTAAGTTGGTCAGATTCTTCCATGTGGGAGAAAAAAAGAGTAGCGGGATTTTGATTTGAGAATGCAATATTTTTTACGATTACATTTGAGTCTGACGTGCCTTGCGCGGATGATACTTGGTCGATGGAAATATTTCCTTCGACATCCTCAGTTGAAGAGAGGGGAATGTAGGAAAAGAGATCCGAATATTCATTCGAAATAAGAATATTATTCAAGCACAAAAGTATTTTAGGAAAAGGAGTAATAATACAAGAGTTTCCCTGCCATTCCTTATACGCTTTTTGATATGTTAAAGAGTCAAAGGGCTTGCCGCTTGGATCAACTCCCCAGGAAAGCGGAGGGACTCGATACGGCCAAGCTTTATTCTGGTCTAATGCCTGTGTGATAATATCTCCCGGAATAGATGGAAATGTATTAAGAAAAAGATCGAGAAGTGAAATGCCGGCGTTTTGTAGGGTATTTACAATCGAAAGATTTCCATCCCAGTTTGTTAATCTCCATTTCTCTTCACCCGGACAATCGGTGGCAACTGTTTGACCGACGCCCAGGTTCTCCAAACCCCATTTAAGGAAAGATGGAATTAGGCTGGAGTTGATTTCTTTTTTTGTGCAAACCACAACCTGGTCGTGTCTTGTGACTTTTGCGTTTTTTATTTGCGTAAACCTATTTGCGTTTTGGATTTCCAACGGAAGAAGCTTGGCTAAGGGGCCAGAAAAATTTACTAATGAATCATCGTCACTCTTATCAGGATATTCTTTTTTGTTTGTTACTCCTCCAAGATACCAACTTACGTAATCATTCATTTTGTCGGCGTCTGAAAGCGCGTCTTCGGTGTTGCCCATAAAAGGCAGGTCCGCACCGCTTAAATCAATCGTTACTTTGTGGCTGGGGACAGACACGTTGTATGTGCAATAAACTTTACTTCCTTTTGTGGTACAATTTCCGCCTCCTCCTGTGTATGTTTTTTCGATGGTTTCCTTCAAGGTGAGATTGTTTCCGCAAAAAGTTGCCTCACTGGCCGTTTGAGAAGTGCATTGGGTATTTGCTTGGTATGGACGAAGAGAGTTAAATTCAGTATCGGAAACATTTCCACAGGAGATATTTGTGTTAGCAGGAACTTGGGCATTTACAGTTCCAATTTCTAATTTCAAATTTCTAATTTCTAATAAAATTACAATTAATAAAATTACAAGAACTGAAAGTTTAAAATTCGAGATTTTAGATTTGAGATTGAGAATCATGTCTAATTATTATATCAGTTAAACCTGAGAAGATTTATTAGGGGAGGACTATATTGAAGTTTGTTACATCAACCCCTGTGATATTTGTGATCAACAAAAGAATTAGATAGGAAAGAAGAATAATGATAAGTCCAGCAATTGCGGAAGTTAGGGTTTTTTTGGCGCTCTCGACAGCTTTTGGGTCACCACCGGAAGTGATAAATTTGAACCCCCCAACTACAAGAAGAACAAAGAGAACAATTCCGGCAAAACCTAAAGCATAGCCTACAACCCTTTGGAACAGAACCCCGAAATCCTCAATTGTTGCAACATCTTCCATAACAACACCATTTTAGAGTAAACAGCGAAGTCGAGCAAGAGAGACTTACTGAGGAATGGTAGGAATGGTCAGGACGTTTAACACATCAAGCCCAAAAAAGACCTTGATGAGAGCCAGAATTGCCCAGGCAGCAAATACGATAACAAGTCCAACTAAGGCCGCTGTTATCTGATTTCTTGCAGCTTCTGTTTGAGCCTTGTCTCCACCAGAGGCGATCCAGCGAATTCCACCTATTACTAAAATGAAGAAGAATATGATTGCAGCTATAACAACTGAAAGTCTTATTAGACCGGAAACGATTCCAGAAACCGTAAGATTACCCAACGTAGAAAACTGCCCAACTGGCTGAAGATCTATAGGTGCGTTATCGGCGACGGCGAGTAATTTTTGCATATCTTATTGTGTATATTATCGAATTATTAGATTACCTATGTCAAGAGTCAATATTGAAACACCAATAAAGCCTTCTATAAGTTTGACGATAGCAAACACAGAAAACATAATAACGAGTCCGATAATAGCGCTCGTGATTTTTCCTCTTGCGTTCTCAAGAGATTGTTTATCTCCACCAGAGGATATCCATTGAATCGCTCCAATAATTAACATAAAGAAAAAAATTACAACCCCAACAACGAAGGCTAAAGTTATAAGGTTGGGGATGAAGGTCTGAAAAAAACTTAAACCGCTTGCGTTATCACCCAAGCCCCCCAATACTGGATTTTTAATTTCAGAAGCTCCCCCTGTTGCTCCCGCTAGTAAATTATTTGACATTTTTATGTTTATGGATTGACAGTGTTGCCTGTAATAACACTAAAGAGTGATGGAAAATTTAAAATATCGGGAATACCAAGGAGTTCTCCTACCAGTTTTATGGCAAATATTGAAACAATAACGATGATAAGCCCAATTATTCCGTTTACAATCCTTTTTCTTGCAGATTCGACTGCGGCCTTATCCCCGCCAGAAGACATGTAACTAATTGCACCGGTAATAAATAGGAAAACCGACCATATGATTGCTATAACAGTTATTATTCCTATAAACGAAGAAAGGAAGTTTGTAAAGATAATATCTGCATTACCGGCCTCGCTTCCTTGGAGTCCAAGTTTGCCAAACCCTTTAAATCCGCCATCTGGAGCTATTTTAATTTCTGCCAATAAATTTTTCATTAAAGTGTTGGAATTACCGGATTAAGAATAAAATCCCATTTGCCAAAAATCAATTGACCAAAGAGTGCTGCGAGAACAAAGGCTCCTGCTGAAAATGCAAGTCCTAATGCTGTTTGCCAAATCTTTGCCCAAGCTCCTGCAACTTTTTTGGGGTCATCCCCTGCGGACATAAATGCGTATCCGGCCAAAACAAAATTAAATAAAGCATATATTGAGGCTCCTATTATCAAAATCCAAATAACCTTTTGTATCAATGCTCCGATAGCCACACCCGGTTCCCCACTATACTTTTCCAAACCCGATGGGGGAGGAATGACTCCAAAAGGATTTGCTGCTAATAATTTTGTCATTTTAGAAAATAAGATTTTGTACCCCCAAAAGAGAACTAACCAATTTTACTATCCAATAGGATGTAAATACAATAACAAAGCCGATTACGGCCGAAGTAATAGTTTTTTTAGCTTGCTCGGCTTTCTGGGGATCGCTTTGTCCTGCGCTTCCTATCATGCCGATCCCTCCCAGGATAAAAAAGAAAAGGAGAATGAGACCCGCAAGAACAAAAGCAATATTTAAGAAAAGTGAAACCACAGAACCTATCCCTGTAATGTTTTTGAAAGCACTTAAACCAGATTTTCCTAGAAAGGCATCACCTATATTCATACTACAATTTTATTGTAAAGCCATTTTATTATAATAGACCTTCTGAAGCAAGTCAGTGTAGATTGTTATTTTCCACCGAAGATTTGACTAAAAAAAGTACCTTCAAGACCAAGAACCTGCCCAAAAATTTGGACGATTGTGAAGGCAAAAAAGACAATAATAAAACCAATCACGGCATTCGTGATTTTTGTTTGAGCAGATTGCATAGCTTTGGGGTCTCCTCTTGAGGTCATCATTTGCAGGCCGCCGATCACTAGATAAATCAGAAGTGCGACTCCGGCTGCACCAAATATATATGGAAGTATCATACTAATGACATCCCCAACTTTTGCTTCTCCGCCAAATTTAAAATTTGGAAATGCGCGTGTTTGTATATCGTCAAAATTTTGTGCAAGCATGTTATTTTCCAAAACCAAATTTATCCAATCCCAGTATATCAACTCCGATAAACTTAAGTATGAATATCGAAAAAATCAAAAGAATAAGCCCTGCAATGGCCGAAGTTAAAAGTTCCTGGCCGGCTTTCAATCTTTCGGGGTTCCCTGAGGCTGTCATGGTCATAAACCCGGCATAAAGCATCAGGAGAAACGCAATTCCTCCCCCGATGCCAACTCCCCAATTGAGGACGAAAGATATGAATTCGGACTGATTAAATACCGGAATACATCCGATTGCCGTATTAAGCTCTGTTCCTAAAAAATCACAATATTTAGAGTCCATAGACTGAGCCCTAATGGGTGTTGGGGCCAAAAATATGTTGACAAACAGAAACATTAGGGGAAATACACTTCCCAAGAATCTTTTCATTATTAATATTTTAACTCAACTGAATAAAAAGAAAAGAGCGGGCCTGTTATAATAGATTGCCGTGGGTGGCCAATTAAAAATGAAGAATTTAAAATTTAAAATTAAACAAAGAGCTTTCAAGAGGCTGGTTTTGGTTGCAGTCCTGGTTTTTGTTTTTTCATTCTTCACCTTTACTTTTGTAAAGGCTCAGGATTGCGGAACGGACCTTGATTGTCAAATATCTCAGATTCAAAAGGAAATTGACGCACTTTCTCCGGCTCAGGAAAAGAATAAACAGGATTTGACAGCGCTTAATAAACAAATTGCCGACCTGAACTTTAAGATTTCAAAATTAACATCGCAACTCAAATCTCTTGAAATACAGATCTCCGGCAGAGAAAAAGATTTAGTCTACACAAAAGCAATATTTGATGAAAAGGCAAAAGGGCACTATACATTTTTGAGGCTTTACGACCCAATTACTCCGTTTCTTTTCTCCGACAGTGCGTCGCAAGCTTTTCAGGAAATTGTAATGCGGCAAAAAGCGGCTGATTCTGACAGAAAGGTGATGGAGGAGTATGCAACTGATTTATCTTCTTTAAAAACAGACAAAGAAACTTTAGAAAAAAGCAAAGTAAGTCTTTCCTCTCTCCAATCACAAGTTGCTGAAAAACAAAAGTTTTTGGCAGGAGAAGTTGCAAAAGTGGACAGCTACCTTTCGACCCTCTCAGCGAAACAGAACGAACTCGCTGCCCTCAAGGCAGGCGGATTCCAGACCTCAATCGGTGATACCCCTCCAACTCTTGAGCCATGTAGTGGTCCTCCCGGATCATCCGCGTTTTGCAATCCTGGTTTCTCTCCCGCCTTTGCTGCATTTTCTTTTGGTGCACCCCATAGAACTGGCATGAGTCAGTATGGCGCTTATGGAAGAAGCAAATCTGGGCAATCCGCGGAAACGATTCTTTCGGCTTATTATCAAGGTGCTTCGTTAAATAAGAGTTACCCCACATCTACAAACATATGTGTTGGATCGAGTAAATCGAGTTGTACAAATGTGGATCTGGAAACCTATGTAAAAAGAATATATGAGGTTCCAAATAGTTGGGGAGACAACAATGGTATGGAGGCGTTGAAAGCCCAGGCGGTGGCAGCCCGTTCGTATGCTCTTTATCAGATGAAAGGTGTTGGATATATCTGCTCTACCGAATCCTGTCAGGTATATAAGCCGTCAAATAAGGGTGGAAATTGGGAGACAGCAGTAAATGCTACTCCTGGCTGGGTTCTAGAAAAAGGAGGGAGTCCGGCGGCTGCTTACTTCTCGGCGAGTACGGGTGGTTACACAATTTCTCAGTGGGGCTGGAGTGGAATTAAAGATGCTTCAGGAAATTGGCCAGATACGGCTTATGAAAAAATCGGGGGATCGCCCTGGTTTTATAAAGGCTGGTATAAAAGTCGCGGTGGGGCAACTTGTGGACGAAATAATCCCTGGCTAACCTCTGAGGAGATGGCGGATATCCTGAACGCATGGAGGGTTTTACATGATGGAGCCGGTGGAGATAAATCAAGAATAGTCCCTGTGTCCTGTTGGGGAGGTAATCCTTATTCGATGCAAGAACTAAGAGATATTGGGGGAATAACTAGTGTGTCAAATGTGTCAGTTGTTTATTCGAATGAGGGAAAAACACTATCCGCTTCTTTCTCGACAAATAAAGGTACGATTACGGTACAGGGATGGCAATTGTCAGACTCGAAAGAAGGAGCATTCAATCTTAGAGCTCCTGGATATATCGGTTTAAAAAGTTCACTTTTCAACATAGAGAAGTTTTAAAAGACAGAAAGTGAAAAACTTTTAGTTTTGAGATGATATAATCATCCTAGAATGCCTGAGATATTTGTTTCCCCAGATAAAGAGGTTGGTAAAATACCTACAACAGAAACCCAAAAAAGTACCTTTGGAAGCCATTCACACAACCGCTTTTCAGCTTTCAATCTCTACCCGGATGGTATAAATTTTGAGACGAAAGAAAAAGAAGAAAAGGTAATTTTAATGCTTAGGCAGCATCCGGTGGTTAACCTTAAGTGGATTCTCATTACACTCCTTCTATTGACCGGTCCGTCGGTTTTAGCAGGAATAGGCGTGACTTCGTTTTTACCGATAGGATATCAAGTGATTCTTTCCCTTGTTTGGTATTTGTTTACCACGACCTATGCTATTGAAGGATTTTTGGGATGGTATTTTAATGTGTACTTTGTTACTACCCGAAGAGTAATAGATGTTGATTTTTTTAATCTGATAGATAAAAGAGTATCGGATGCGGAAATTGAAAAAATACAGGATGTTAGTTATACGACTAAAGGCGTTTTAGGAACTACTTTAAATTTTGGTGATGTGATGATTCAAACAGCATCGGAAGTTCAGGAATTTGATTTTGGGAGGGTTCCGAAACCGGAAAAGGTTGCCAAAATACTGAATGATCTTAGAGCAAATGTACACTAAATAATATGGAAAATTTAATTTTACCTGGTTTTGATATCTGGATTGTGATAAAAATATTTTCCCTGATAATTTTGGGGATGTATATAATTTTTGCGTTTGTTATAACAAGGCAGGTTAAACTTATGACGGAAACACTTACCTTGGGTTTTGAGCCAATTGTCAAAATTTTGTCGCTTTTCCATTTGATATTTGCAATTTTAGTTTTTCTGGCTGCAATAATAGTTCTTTAGAATGTTGAGAATAACTAGCGCTAAAGTTACCGCTTCTCCGGGAGTTTCAGGTTGGGTTCAGATTCATGGATTTACTCCAGGAGAACCCGAGAAATTAAAGACCAGAGGACAACTTTTTGTGGTTGTTGCTTCAAAAAACGGAAAGGAAGGAATTGAGGCAATCTCTTTTGAAAGGGAAATTGTCGGAAGACTTCGTGAAGAATACTATAACGAGTCCCAAGAAAAAGCGTTTGACGCGTTAAGAGGTGCAACCCAAAGGGTTATTGCTGAATTCGGTGCCAATGCAACCGACCTTGAAATTGCCTGTTGTGCCTTTGCGGACGGAGTTGTTTACTCCGCGGCCATAGGGGGAAGCAGGGTTCTTATCAGTCGCGACGGATCTTTAGCTACAATTTTAGAAAGTGGCAGCGAAGTTATCACATCCTCAGGGTTTCCCAAGAATGAAGACATAATTCTTGTCGGAACAAAACCTTTTTTTGAAAAAGTTTCATCAACCAGCATCAAAAACAGTTTAATTGCCAAAAATCCGGAATCTTCCGTTGAGGAACTGACGCCGCTTGTTTATGGGGGAAACGAGATCGGTACTGCCGGGGCTATCATAATTAAGTTTGAAGAAGGATCTGAATCCGAGAATATCTTTATACCCGCTCAACCCGAAGTTTTGAGAAGTGAAACCACCCCTGTTGCCGGAAAGCAAGGCATCGATTTAAAACAAAAATTTTCCGGTTTTTTTGACAAAATTGGTAAAAAATTTCCCAGAAGAAATATATATATAAAACCGGGTATTCAGGACGAAGCTGTCTCACAAAGCCGTAAACTCACCCTTTCCGTCGGCGTAATACTTCTTGTAATTTTAGTTGTCAGTATAGGCTTTGGTGTAAGACAGAAAAAAATGAATGATCTGAAAAAAGAATACCAGGATCTTCTTACTCAGGCGACAAGCGAAGTTGAACAGGCAATTAGTCTTGCCAGTGTCAACCCTGACGAGTCCAGGCAGCTGTTTTTAGATAGTGAACAAAAATTGGTGCAAATTCAGGCGCTAAAAGTTAAAGATCCAAAAATTGATGAATTACAGAAAAGGATTGAAGACAGCCGTGCTGCGGTTTTGGGGGAATACGCGGCAGAGCCGGAGCTTTTTTTGGATCTTGGGCTTTTGTCATCCGGATTTAAAGGAGATACGGTTTCTTCTTCAGGGGGAAATATTTATGTTCTTGATAAAGTCGGTGCCAGAGTGGTCAGTATTGCCGTAGATACTAAAAAAAGCAAAATAGTTGCCGGCCCTGCCGTTATCGAGAACCCGCTTGACCTGGCCGCATATGAAAATAGTGTTTATGTCCTTCTTTCCGATGGAATTTATCTGGTTGGATCTCAAAAAACCAAGGTTATCGATAAGGTTTGGTCCGGGGATGCCCTGATTTATTCATTTGCGGGCAATTTGTATGTGCTCGATAAGGCCGGAAATATGATTTACAGATATTCGGGACAGACCGGAAACACTTTTGGGAGCCAGCAGAACTGGTTGTCAGGTTCGACCCGGGCTGACTTTTCCGGGGCGCTTGGATGGGGAATGAATGGGGCTATCTATGTGCTCTATCCCCAATCAAGAATTTTGAAATATAGCCTGGGGTCTCCCCAAAGCTTTTCAATTTCGGGGGTAACTCCTGAGGTGGGTAACATAGATGCTATATATGCAGACCCCGATAATCAATATGTTTATCTTTTGGATAAAGCCGGAAAACGAATAGTGGTTATCGACAGGAACGGAAAATATAAAGCTCAATATATAAACGACCAGATCTCCGGCGTATCAAGACTGATGGTTTCGGAGGAGCAGAAGAAAATAATACTTCTCACAGGGGAAAAACTTCTTTCAATGGAGATTAAGCATCTCTGATGAAAAATGTCTTTAATGCTAAAATAGGGTAAGGTGAAAATCTTCAACAAAAGAGCGAAATTTGAATATGAGCTTACCGGTGAAGGGGTTGAGGCAGGGATTTCCCTTTTGGGAGCCGAGGCTAAATCTGTGCGTGAAGGAAGAGTCGATATTTCCCAGTCAGCGGTTAGGATTTTGAATGATGAAATGTATTTGATTAATGCAAATATTCCTGCTGCCGGGTTGACCAAACATGACTCGACCCGCATGAGAAAGCTTTTGCTTCACAGGGCCGAAATACTCTCACTTATTACCAAAATGAAGCAGAAAAGGTTGCAAATTGTGCCTCTTAGGGTATACAATAAAGGTCGCTTAATTAAGCTTTACCTTGAGCTTGGGAAGGGTAAGCGCAAGTTCGAAAAGAAGGAAGCTCTTAAGCGTCACGACATAAACCGAGACATAGAAAAGGAACTCAAGGGTTCGATTTAAGTCGGGGACGATCGGTCTCGACGGAAAGCTCTTTACAATACTGCAAGCCAAGTTTGATCAACACTTGTCAAAAGAGATCAAAAAACAAAAGCTAACTCTAACAGGTCAGCTTCAGCTAACTACGCATTAGCGTACGCTTAACTGACGTCCTTAGATTTGATTCTCGGTTGAATCGAAAGGGTGTAAACCAATCCGGGATGCCATTCAAATTTTTAACTAGAGATTTAAATGAAAGAATTTTAGTTTTACTTTAAACCGTCCTGTTAGTTGGTTAGGTTTAGAGGACATAAAATAAACTAAATAAGCTTGTAGAAGTGTTGTTTTAAGTATTTTCGGACGCGGGTTCGATTCCCGCCGTCTCCACAAAGCAAAAACCCGCTTTATCGGCGGGTTTTTTAGTGGAAAAATGTTCTAAATGGGTATTTTGGATTTTGTTTTTCCCAAAAGTTGTTTCGGATGCGGCAGGGAGGGGAGATATTTATGTCTAAATTGTATTGCAAAATGTCTTTCGGCCAAATCAATTTGTCCATATTGCAAACACCCTTCAATTGATGGAGCCACACACATAAATTGCAGAAAAAAACTGGGAATTGATGGCTTAACTTCAGTTTGGGAATACGAAGGGGTTATTAGAAAGGCAATACTTTCTCTTAAATATAAATACGCAACAGAAATCGGAAACGAAATTTCTGATTACTTAATTAACTCGTTAAGGGTGAAGATATTGCCGAGTGTTCAATGTTTGACCCCAATTCCGATTTATTGGTATAGACAAAATACCAGGGGATTTAATCAGTCTTTAGAGATCGGAAAACGAGTTGCCGATTCAATGAATTTGAGGTTTACTCCGGACCTCTTGATTAAAAACAAATCTACAATTTCTCAGGTTGAGCTTTCGGGGGAGAAACGGAGAAAAAATCTTCAAGGTAGTTTTTCCTTGTACCCGCATAATTCATCGTTTACAATTCCAAATTCAGTTTTTCTTTTTGATGATGTTTTTACTACCGGTTCAACCATGATGGAGGCTGCAAAAGTTCTAAAAAGAGCGGGTGTAGAAAAAGTTTGGGGGTTAACCATTGCGAGATAATGCGGTGGGTACAGGGGTCGAACCTGTTAGGGCTTGCGCCCACGAGTTTTCAAGACTCGCGCATTACCGTCCTGCCCACCCACCGTGGCGGAGGATGAGGGAGTCGAACCCACCGACCACTTGCGTGGTCAAGGTTTAGCAAACCTTTGCCTTAGCCGCTCGGCATATCCTCC
>CAZAXL010000005.1:0-7024 GCA_964489145.1 uncultured Gammaproteobacteria bacterium
TATCACGCTACGTTCGGGACGTAGAAACACTGGGTTCAATTCCCAGCACCCCGACAAAAATACAGGCCCCCATAGCTCAACGGATAGAGTAGACCCGTCCTAAGGGTATGATGTAGGTTCAATTCCTGCTGGGGGCACTTTTTATTTTACTGTCAGGGTATAAAGATTTGCCACCGAATCTGGTGATCCTAGGTTTGTAAGGATTAAAAGTTTTGTCGTGTTTGAAAAGGGAAAAATTGACGGCATGGTATATGATCCTGAATAAACAGTTTGTTTATTCGTTCCGTCGTAATCCATAATAACAACTTGACCTTGTCCTCCCCAAAGCAAATGTTTGCTGGTGGACATCCATCTTAAAGCCGGAATCTGGGCTTTGTCGTTATTATTGATCGTAACAGGCTGATCTGTGATTAGAAAGTTGCGGTCTTCTTTTATATCATAAATATAAGTGCGGCCGGGTTCTATGTTTCTTTCCTGGGTTTGAGTTGAGGCTCCGGGTAATGGTTTGATTAAATTGCTTGCCAATGTGGCCGATGAGCTTGCGGAGTACAGGATCATATTGTCATCAGGTGAAAAGATAAAAGCCGATGATTTCCTGGAAAGAATGTCAATAAGGCCCGGTGGTAGATTCTTAATAATACTCTGGTTAGTGTTTTCCTTTTCCGTATTCCATCCGGTAAGAATCTCATTTTTACGGACAGCGACATTTACTCTTTGATTTTGGGATGTAAATGATCCTGTGTCTATTAGAAATATACCGTTTGATACTGTCAAAAGTAACTGTCTACCATTAGGAGAAAAGACATAAGTTGCGTCAGTCATGTCTCCGTCAGCTATCCTTTTTGGTCCGGTATCAAAACCAAGAGGCAAACTAAAAGTATCAAGTGCCCAAAGACCGACTTTATCATCACTTAAATTTTTTGAGGGCAGAACGCTGTAAACAATTTTTGATCCGTCCTCAGAAATAATTGTATTGGTGGCTCCCGATGAAGTGACGGGCGAGAGTGAGGGGACATTTTTAAAAAGTGAAATTGAAGCCTGTGTTACGATCTCTTTTTCAATTGTCAGCCTCTTATACCAGCCAAAATAACCATCTTTTTTGACTTCGACATCATAAGTTCCCGGGGCAATTGAGAGATTGGCGTTGGTGGCGGTTTTGAGCTCACCATTAATATACACGGAGGCGCCATCAGGCTCGGATTTCAGAACAAGAATACCATTTGGTTGGAATTTAAGCGCCTTAAAATCAAATCTGTAGCCTCTGGCGTAATATGTCGCAAACATTCCAATGCTTCCGACAATGATTAAAGTGACAATAAAAAAGAAAACCCTTATTTTTGTCATGTAGGTGTATTATATCAGGATTCGAGACTACTTGTAATTTAGAGCCTTCTTGAATCTGCTATAATCTACTCACTTATGCTTCGTAAAAATATTGCCATAGACTTGGGAACTGCCAATACCCTTGTTTGGGTTGCCGGAGAGGGCTTGGTAGTAAACGAGCCCACGGTTGTAGCCATTTCTGCAGACGACAATAAAGTAGTGGCCGTGGGGGAGGAGGCTAAAAGAATGTTGGGAAGGACTCCAGAGGCTCTTATCGCCAGCCGCCCCATGAGAGATGGCGTTATTGCCGACTACCAGGTAACGGAGGCAATGCTCAGATATTTTATAGGTAAAGTTGTGGGGAGATTTCAATTTTTTAAGCCTGATGTTATGGTTTGCGTGCCTGCAGGATGTACCCAAGTAGAACGCCGTGCGGCTCTTGATGCCACTCTATCTGCGGGAGCGTCGCATGCTTATCTTATAGATGAACCTTTAGCTGCCGCAATTGGAGCCCAAATCCCTGTTTCGGCACCATCAGGACATATGATTGTGGATATCGGAGGAGGCTCAACTGAGGCTGCGGTGATTTCTCTTGGCGGAGTTGTTATTCATAAATCGGCCCGCGTTGCCGGTAACAAAATCGATGAGGCAATCCAAAACTATCTTAAAAAGAAGCATAATTTAATTATCGGGGATCAAACGTCAGAAGACATCAAACTGAAAATTGGCTCAGCCGTAGCTACCTCGAAGGTGGAAAAACTGGAAATTTCAGGCCGGGATCTTGTTTTTGGGCTTCCAAGAACAATAATTCTTACCTCAAATGAGGTTACCGAGGCCATTAGGCCTGTTTTAATACAAGTAATAAATGCCGTAAAAGGAGTTTTGGAGGATACCCCCCCCGAGCTTGCTGCGGATATTATCGATAAAGGCATAATTATGAGTGGGGGAACCTCGCTTCTTCGTGGATTTGATAAGTTGATGACCGAAGAAACCGGTGTTCCTGCACATGTAGCCGATGACCCACTTCTTTGTGTTGTTAGGGGAACGGGACTTGTTTTGGAAAACATAGAGCTTTGGAAGAGAAGTGTTACGACAAAGGGATAGTGCGTATTACATATATATAGGATATAGGGATAAATAGGGGGTATTTTGTATTATAAGACTTAAAATTTCTAATTTCTAATAACTAATTTCTAATAAAATTCTAATGACTAAATTTTCGATAATTGAGACTTATAATAAGATCATATCTAGATCGAATAAAATGTTAGTCGATTGAGGATAACTGACAAAAATTGAATATCGAAAATTGAATAAAAAATATACACAATTCCAAGTAAAAAGAAAAGAATAATTGTTTGAGATATTTCCTGTAGTATTTGATGTAATCGATATTTAACAAGTAACAATTTGCAATTAAATATAAGATATAATGGGGTGCGGTAAAAGTGAGGCGAATGAAAATAAAATTAAAAATTATAAGTTAAAATTTAAAAATTTATGAAAAACAGGAATAAAAAGATTATCGAAAAAGACCTAAAAATCGGCAAAATTATGGAAATTAACGTAAATAGCACAACGACATCCTCAGTGCTAGCACGAGTGGAAGACTCAATATCCCATAGTTCTAAATTCTACATAGTTACACCCAACCCTGAGCTCATTTTGATGGCTCAGAGGAATAAAAAACTAAAAATTGCACTTAACTCGGCCAACCTGTCAATTCCGGACGGAATAGGTCTTAAATTGGCCGATTCTAAATTAAAAATTATTAAAGGCAGGGAACTATTTATGGAACTTATTAGACTTGCCGAAAAGAAAGACTGGAAAATATTCTTACTGGGCGGAATTGATGATGAAGCTGCCCGTGCAGCCTCAAAATTCAAACTTCAAAACCCAAATCTCAAAATTGAATACAATAAAGGACCAAGACTCGATAATGACGCAAAAGCTATATCTGATATCGATAAAAAAATAGAAGCAGAAGTAATTGTTCGGATTAATGAATTTAAACCCCAGTTTCTTTTTGTAGCCTTTGGTAATCCTAAGCAGGAGATTTGGATTCACGAGAATCTTTCAAAGCTGAATATTGGCGGTGCAATGGCCGTAGGAGGGGCTTTCCGCTATGTTGGAGGTCTTTCTCCGCTTCCGCCAAAATGGATGGTTCAATTTGGTCTTGAGTGGCTTTGGAGGCTCATTAGTGAGCCCAGGAGAGTGGCGCGTGTAATTAATGCGGTGGTAATTTTTCCTTGGAGAGTCTTTATCTACAAATTGTTTACTTAGAATTATCGGTCCACACTTTTACAAACTCACTCTTGGCGCGATAAATTTGTCCTTCAACTGCACGCTCGGAGATACCTAAGATTTTACTTATTTCGGTGTAGGAAAGATCATACCAGTACCTGAATTGCAGAAGTTTACGCTTTTCGGGGGACATCAGATCTAAACAACCGTTAACGGATTTTCTCAGTTCTTTAAGTGCCAAAGATTCTTCGGGGGACAGGGATCTGTTGTCTGCATCAGTCAAAGCTTCGATGAAAGGAACAATTAGTTTTGAATTATGGTTGATTTGGTCGTGGTAATAATCAGCGATCTTGTTTAAGGCGATCCTGCAAAGCCAGGTAAAATAACTGCTTTTGTGCCTAAAGGTGTTCCAACCCTTCCATGCAGCCACAACCGTTTCTTCTACCACTTCCTCAACCTCCTTTTCGTTTGCTCCCATCCTTTTCATTACAAACTTGGTCAAAGGCATGGCAAATTCTTTGTAAATTTTTTCAAATTGCACGGTTATAGATTATAATATCACCAATGAAAGAACTAATCCTAATTAAGCTTGGAGGCAGCATAATTACAAATAAAGGGAAAGAATATTTTGCCCGTGAGGAAAACATCACCCGCCTTGCAAGGGAAATTAAACTGGCTTTAAACAAAACCAATATTAAAATTATTGTTGGACATGGGGCGGGGAGTTTTGCCCACACGCCGGCATATAAATACAAGACAAAGGACGGTTTAATTACCGAAAACAGTCTTTTTGGCATGGGAGTGACCGAAGAATCGGCAAGGCTTCTCAACCAAATAGTTGTTAAAAAGTTTATTGGTGCGAAAATTCCAACTTATGCTTTTTCTCCTGGAAGTTTTCTAATTTCTGATGCTAAAGTTTATAGTAAATCATATATAGATCCTATTATAAAAGCTTTGGAAATAGGAATTGTACCCATTGTCTATGGTGATGTTGTTTTAGATATAAAGATTGGTTTTACTATATTTTCAACAGAAAAAATTCTTTCAATCTTAGCGAACCGTATGAAGAAAAACTACGAAATTAAAATGATTTATGTAACCGATGTTGGTGGGGTATACGATGAAAAAGGGAAAGTAATCCCTATTATCACAAATAAAAACTTTGATCAATTAAAATCTTCAATTGTTGGGGCAAAGGGCGTAGATGTCACAGGGGGAATGCTCCATAAGGTAGAAGAAGCACTTTTTCTAGCTAAAAAAACAGGAATAAAAACCCAAATTATTAATGGGAAAAAACCGGGACTACTTAAAAATGTAATCTTGGGAAAGAAAGTTGGGGGTACTATAATCAGCTAGTCCCATTCAGGGTCTTGCATCTGACCGAAAAGGATTGCCAATCTTTCTTCCTCATTAATAAATGGGTTTACGGCAACGTCAATGTGCACACCATTTTTAATAGCAGTTTCCATGTCTGCCTTGATTTTTTCAGCTGAGACATTAATTGTATGAGAATTCTCAGGTGTTTCTCTTTCCATACAGGTGCTGTATTATAACACATAGGTAAATTTGTTAAAAAAATGGCAAAACCAATTGTTTTAGTGGATGAAAAAGACAATGTTTTAGGTTTTAAGGAAAAATTTGAGACTCACAAAATCCCGGTTCCGCTTCATCGGGCTATATCAATAGTAGTGTTTAATGGGGATAAAATGCTCATTACCAAAAGGGCGGAGGATAAGCCCACATGGCCCGGATTTTGGACAAACGCTGTTTGCACACATCCATATCCAAAAGAAACCTACCAAAAAGCAGCCGAAAGAAGGATTTTTGAGGAACTTGGCTTCAAAACCCCGCTTAAAGAAATATTTTCCTTCATCTACAAAGCTAAAATGGAGATCGGTGATTGGGGAGAGCATGAGCTTGACCATGTGTTTAGCGGAAGCCATGAAGGACTGATTAAGCCAAATCCTGATGAAATTGAAAGTTATGAGTGGGTCGAAATAGGGAAGCTAAAAAAAGACGTGGTAAAAGATCCTAAAAAATACACTCCTTGGTTTAAGATTATTTTGAAGAGGATTAATGTATAATACTTGTTATGTCCGAGGATAAAATTACGCTTCCCAAGAGAACAATCGTCCCTAATCATATCGCAATAGTTCTTGATGGTAATCGCCGCTGGGCTAGGGCAAGAAATCTTCCGACCCTATCGGGTCACAAAGCAGGTTTTGAAGCCGGTATGAAAATAGCCAAAGCTTCCAGGAGTTGGGGAGTCCATACATTTACCGTTTGGGGTTTTTCTACTGAAAATTGGGACAGATCTCCAGACGAAATTTCATATCTTTTTAAACTATTTAAGAAAATGGTTAGCGTAGTTGAAAAAGAAGCGGTGGAGGACGACATCCGTTTTATTCACTTGGGCCGTGAGGATAGACTGCCATCGGAACTAATTGCCTATATCAGGGAGGTTGAGGAAAAAACCAGAAACAACAAAAGCCATGTTTTTAACGTAGCTTTGGATTATGGCGGACATGATGAAATCTTGCGTGCTGTCAGAAAAATTGTGGATGACAAAGTTCCTTCAAAAAAGATTAGTGAAAAGCTTCTTACATCATATCTTGACACAAGGGATCAGCCTTATCCGTACGTGGATCTTTTCTTGAGAACCTCCGGTGAGCAGAGAACTTCAGGTTTTATGCCTTGGCAGATGAATTACGCCGAATATTATTGGGAACTTTCCAATCTTCCGGATATGACTCCTCAAAAACTTGCCGATATTGTTCTTGACTACTCGAGGCGCAGGCGCAGGTTTGGGGGAAATGACAAGGTCGAACATCTTACCTTTGATCCTAAAATTACAGCCAAACTTGAGCTTTCCTGGTGGAGGCTTTCCAAGATTCCTGAGGGTGTGAGACTCAGAGACTATGCGATGAAACACCTTAAGGAACAATATAGTCTTTCAAAAGAGCTTGCTAAAGAGGCGGCTAAATATTTTGTTGAGGCAATTGTTGAGGAAAGAGACGAAAAATGGGAGAAGGCTGAAGAAAGAATGAAAAAATTCTATAAACTCATAAAGGGAGAAATAAAACTAGCTTTTGAGCCTAAAATAGTCGCCTCCATGGAGGTGGATTTTAATAGAAAAATGCTTAAAAAAGACAGTATGGCCTCGGCATCAGAGGCTGAAGACATCGCCTGCAAACATTTGGCTGAGGTTTATAGAATTTCAATTCTTCAGGCTACCAAAGCGGCTCATTTAAGAGTTTTGGCTGGGGTTGAGAAAAATTTAGCTCTTGCCGGAATGGGAGAAGTACATTGGGAGAGGGCAGAAGATTATCTTCAAAAGTATTATTCAGCACTCAAAGAGAGGGTGGCATAACTCCTCGGTTCACTTTGTTTACCTCTCAGGGTCGCGTGTTATTGGTAACAATAAAAAAGGCACTTGATACACTTGAACTACTTTGTT
>CAZAXL010000005.1:7124-72612 GCA_964489145.1 uncultured Gammaproteobacteria bacterium
GCCTTTTGACAAAAAGGTAAGAAACTCCATATTGACATTATAGATACCTTTTGTTGCCTTTTGACAAAAAGGTAAGAAACTCCATATTGACATTATAGATACCTTTTGTTATCTTCTGACTAAGATAGATAAGTGTTAGGCAGGTGACCATATAAAAATGGATCAAAATACTAAAAAGAAAATCAGATTGGAAGATCTTCCGGATTTGCTCACCGTTCGTGAAGTGAGCGAGCTTCTCAGAGTTTCTCCTTTAACTATCAAGCGTTGGGGAAAAAGAGGAAAACTTCCCGCAATCCGCATTAACTCCAGAGGAGATAGGCGCTATAAGAAAGAAGCCGTACTTTGGTTACTAGGAATGCAATCCAAGGAAGAATAAACCCTCAATAATTACTAATTATAAATTTAAAATTACGAATAAAATTAAAAATTAGAATTTCTAAATTCGAATTTGATTTAAAATTTTAAATTCGAAATTCATCAATTAGTCCAATTTAATTTGTAAATTCCAGAAATGTGAGTACAGCGAATCCTTTTTCTTGAGTAGGCTCTCATGAGTTCCCACTTCTTTTATTCGGCCGTGTTCCATAACCACAATTTTATCTGCTCTCATAATAGTTGAAAGCCTATGGGCAACAATTATAGTGGTTTTTCCGGCACGAGCCTTCCAGAAAGCCTCCTGAATCAGCTTTTCGGATTCGCTATCAAGCTGGCTTGTAGCCTCGTCAAAAACAACAATATCGGGGTCACTTAAGATCATTCTTGCGATTGCCAATCTCTGTTTTTGGCCTCCGGAAAGCTTAACTCCGCGCTCGCCGACTTCGGTATCGTATTTTTTGGGCAAACTTTGGACAAAGTCATCAATATTGGCTATTTTTGCGGCCTCCCTGATTTCGGACAGCTTCGAGTGGTCTTTTCCATAGCCGATGTTATATGCAATGGTGTTATTGAAAAGTATCGGTTCTTGGGGAACAATTCCAATAAACCCTCTTAAAGTATCTTTTGTAAAATCCTTAATATTTATGCCGTCAATCATAATACTGCCGGATGATAAGTCGAAAAATCTCATCAGAAGTTTGACCAAACTGGTTTTCCCGGATCCGCTTCGTCCAACAAGGGCCACAGACTGACCCTGGTCAATTTTTAGGTTAATCCCATCGATTGCATTTTTAACCCTATTTTTGTATGCGAATTTGACATTATTAAACGTCACTTCGCCATGAATATGACCAGGTCTTACCTCGGAGGTATATTCTCCCTTGTTTCCTGCGGGATAAACATGGCCGACCTTTATCGGCTTTTCCGGATCTTTTACGTCAATTTGATAATCTAAAAGTTCAAAATACTTCTTAATATCGGCAAGATTGGTCGATATCTCCCTAAGTCCATAAATTAGATCAAAAAGTTTGGGAAAGAACATACTTACGTAGCTGATTATTAACACAAAATCTCCAATTCCAATGCCACCTGCCTTTATCAAATTTAAGGAAAAAGCCAGTACCAGAAAAATAGAAATGTTTACAAGGGAGCCAACGCTCATGTCGATCATTCTGTAAGTCCAAAAATGTCTCCAAAGGAACCTTTTCCAGGTTTTGAATGTGTTTTTGAGACGGTTTTGTTCCCAGCCCTCCTTGGCAAAGAGCTTCACAGTCTCATAATTTATAAGGTTGTCGGTGATAATTCCCGATATTTGGTCTTCCCATTCGTTGAATTCGTTACGTGTTTTGATGTTGTAGCCGGCCAAATATTTAGTAGCTACCAGGGTTAGCAGGAAGGAGCCTACAAATATAAGGATGAACCTGTAGTCGATTTGGATGAAAAAGTAGCCCATGACGGTAAATCCAATGACAATTTCCCACATTCTTTGGTTGAGCCGGTCATAAAGACCCCAAAAAGCATTATCTCCGCGTTTGAAAGCACTAATTAAAGCTCCGGTGCTTTTTCCGGAATGGAAGGAAAAATCCAATTCCTGAACGTACTTAAATATCGCTCTTCTAATATCAATAGATGTATCTATAGCGACAATATCACCCAAAAGATATTTGAGGTTGGCAAATATAAGACCGGCAAACTGGGTGGCAATATAGATTAGGATCAACTTATAAAGGTAGTCAAGGTTGCCATCCTGCAGGGCATTTACAAACAGCTTGAAAAAATAGGGAGTAATGAGTTCAAACACGTAGGCAAAGGTGGTGGCAATCATTGCCAGGATAAACCACCACTTATGTTTCCAAATAAACGAATAAAATCTTCTGATAATTTTTAACATTTTTATAATTTCACAAGACGCCACAAAACCCTTTTCGACAAGCTCAGAGCTATAGCCTTACGGGGTTGTTTTGGCGGCGAAACCCAATTATAAGCTCAACTTAAGTTGATATTCAAGAAGTACTTTATGCATACCAAAGATCTAGCCTTGCAGGTAGAGATTTTTAAGCCAGTTTGTGCTACAATATACATACTTTCAAAAAGTTTACTTCCATGCGAAAACTAATTGGTTTGCTATTTGCTATAGTCTTGGTATTGGCCGTGTCAGGCTCGTTGCCTGTAGTGGCTGTGACTTCCAGTCCAGTTCCGTCTCCCACACCAACCGCAACCCTAGAACCTACTCCCATTGCTCCTCCAGTTGATATTACCCAAAAAAGTATGGAATCTCTGGGTCCTTTGGAAAGACTTTTGGAAAGTCAGGAGTTAGGGTCTGTTTGGCCATTTAACCCTGTTAAATATGCCATAAGAGGGGCCATTGATGCCGGAGTTCCTGCAAATACACTAGTCCTTTTGCTTCTTCTGCCGATTGTTACTTTTGTTATAGCTTTTTCGCGTAATGTTGTGGGTATCAGAGGATTTGGTATCTTCCTACCTGCGGCTCTTTCTGTCGTGTTTGTGGCCACAGGTCCGGTTGTGGGAATTGGGCTTTTTTTGGTGATTGTTGCAGTCTCAACTCTTGTTCGTATGATACTTCGCAAACTGAAAGTAAAACTCCAATATCTCCCGAGAATGTCATTTATTTTTTGGGCAGTGGTTTTTGCTGTCTTGGGGGTATTGTTCTTAGCGCCAGTCCTAAATTTTCCGTCTCTTGCCAACGTTTCAATCTTTGCCGTACTTGTCCTGATTCTTCTGGCAGAAGAGTTTAGCCGGGTTCAGCTTGGAAAAAGTGCCAAAACGGCAGCCAACCTTACTTTTGAAACATTAATTTTGTCTTTAATTTCCTATCTTTTCCTTACACTCCATCCACTAAGGGAGTACGTGCTTCTAAGACCCGAGATTTCCTTAATCTCAGTTGCAATAGCCGACCTGGTGCTCGGAAAATACACCGGACTTAGGGTTATGGAATTTTATCGTTTTAGAAAACTTATACGAAGTTAAATATTAAAAGCTCTCACTTATGAAAGTCTCATCTATTCTTGGTCTAAATGCCCGTACTCAACTTTTTGCGTACAAGTACAATACCAAACGTGGCAAAAATATTGCTGATAGCAAGATTCAGTCAGCCAGGGTGCTTAAAAAGGCAAAAGTAGCTCGTCCTAAAATTTATAAAAAATTTATCGATCCCAGGCAAGTTATGGAATTTGACTGGAATGCCCTTCCACCCAAATTTGCCTTAAAGCCCAGCCGTGGTATGGGGGGGGAGGGAATTATAGTTGTAAAAAGAAGACTTAAAGATGGGGGATGGTTAACTACTCAAAAAGAGAGAATAAAGGTCGATGATCTCAAACTCCACACACTGGATATTTTGGAAGGAGCCTATTCGATGGGAAACGTTCCTGACGTTGCCTTTATACAGGAATATATAGGGCGTGCTAAAGTCTTCCGAAGGTGGGCATATCGCGGAACTCCTGATATACGTATTATTATTTTTAATAAAATTCCGGTGATGGCGATGCTCAGGCTTCCCACTAAAGAATCCGGTGGACGTGCCAATTTACATCAGGGGGCAATTGGGGTTGGGGTTGATATTGCTACAGGGATTACAACAAAAGCCATTTGGCATGGAGAGGAAATTGTGTTCAAACCGGGGACAGAGAGGAAGCTTCGGGGAATAAAAATACCCGGTTGGAATTTGATTTTGGAGACAGCTATCAAAGCGCAGGAGGTATCTCATTTGGGCTACTTGGGAGTAGACATTGTAATTCACCCCGAAAAAGGCCCAATGATATTGGAACTTAATGCCCAGCCAGGGCTTCAAATACAGCTTGCAAATGGAGAGGGTCTTAAAAAAAGACTTGAAAGGGTGGAAGACCTTGAAGTTACTGATGCTGAACATGGAATCAGGATTGCAAGGGCTCTTTTTGCGGGTAGGTTTGAAAATAGAAAAGCTTTAGAGGAGGGAATTAAAACAATCAAAAATGATGAAGTAATTAAAATAGTACTTCCCAACAAGCGAAGGGTTGAAGTTATGGCCAAGGTCGATACAGGAGCATGGAGAAGCTCAATAGATAAAACTTTTGCAGAGAATAATGGTCTTTTGCAAAAAGATAATATTCTTTGGACAAAAGTTTTTAAAAGCGCTTTAGGATCCGAGGAAAGGGCGGTTATTAATATTAGTTTTTACTTGGCGGGAAGACGGATTAATACAATAGCATCGGTATCAAACAGAAAAGGTTTGAAAAAGATCTTTATTATTGGACGACGTGACCTTCAGGGGTTTTTAGTTAAAGTAGACGATGTTGCAAAATAAAAATAGGCAAGAAATTATGAAAAAAATATTAATTTTAGTAGGAGTGATGGGACCTAAAAAAGAAGTTCTTGTTCAAGATATTGCCTCAAGAATTGGTAAAGATACAGATATTACTTTGGCGGAATTTTCGGATTTGTATTTTTCCATTTCGGACAAGAATATTTATGTCGAGATCGCAGGGACGCCAATTACCAATTTTGATTTGGTTTATTTCAGACGGGCAGGGGGAGGTTTTTCAATTGTTGCTGCTACACTTGCCACCTGTCTTAAAGCAAAAAACATCAAGTTTATAGATTCTTCGTGGGGTGAAATAGGGCCCTTAGGAAGTAAGTTTACGTCTTTGGTAAAACTCTGCGTAGAAGGGCTTCCGATAATTAAAAGTATCTATGTAAGGCAAAAACAAATAAATAAATATAACGAGAGGATTGTCAAAGAATTGGGTCTTCCACTGGTAGCAAAAGAGCTTTCAATGCAAAAGGGAAAAGGGGTATATAAGATAGAATCTATCCTGGATTTTGCAAAACTTCCGGCAAAATCTTCAAGCGATTCGGATAATCAGTTTCTTTTTCAAGAATATAAAAATTTGGGAGACGAATACAGACTATTGGTTTTAGGACGAAAGGTTCGTGTTTGGGAGAAAAAGATTTTAACTGTCAACGGCGAATTTCGCCACAACGTTTCTTTGGGTGCCAGAGAAGAATTTTTGGATATAGAAAAAATCCCAGATGACCTTGCGAAGATTGCAGAAGATGCGGCTATTAAGTTAAATTTACAAATAGCAGGAGTTGATGTTGCGGCAGATAAAAATACCGGTAAATACTATCTGATTGAAGTTAATAGAGGGCCGGGATTTACTTACGACACTGAAGTGTCACCCGAGATGGATGAAATTGCTAAATTTTTAAAAGAGGAAACGGAAAAATAACATTTAAATGAAACAAATTAAAATCGGGATAATGTTTTCCAAAGATTTTACAGGGAATGAACCACTTAGCCATATTGTGGTTAAGCTTCCTGTTTATAAGAGGTTTCTTGAACTTTGCCAGGCGGAAGGTTGGAAAGTATATGTCTTAACCCGCAAAACTTATGTTGGCAACGGAACTTTTAAAGGCGCTTGGCATTTTGATAATGGAAAATTCTTTAAAGTTTTAGATCCAGTCAAAATCGATTTAGTATATGACAGGTCGGGTGGGGTAATGTTACCGCCGTCTGGGGATGAAAGTTTGATTTGGGTTAACAGGAGAGACTTTAAGCTTTTAGCATGGGACAAATGGGCAGCCTTCAATATCATTGGTGAATACATGCCACAAACTTTTATTATTGAGGACAGAAAGAAGCTGTCAAAAATTCTCACTCAAATTAAAAGCGATTGTGTAGTTCTTAAGCCACTTAACGGACTCAAAGGAATCGGAATTTTTATCGGACCAAAAAAAGAAGCACTGAATTTTAAATTTAACGAAAGGTACAACCGTTATATTGCTCAGGGGTTTGTAGACACGGGAAGTGGAATCCCCGGCATTACTTTGGGGCTACATGACCTCCGAATTGTGATAGTAAATGGCAAACCGGTATGGTGTCATGTTAGAGTTCCGGCTGATGGAAGTCTTTTGGCAAACGCTGCACAGGGGGGAAATATTACAGAAATAGATTACGATAAAATTCCGGAATCTATCAAAAAAATTGTTGGTAATATTACAACATTTTTTTCATGGAAATATGATAACCCAATTTATAGTTTGGATTTTGGGGTTGGAAAAAACGGCAAACCCTACATTTTTGAAATAAATGACCAAATGGGTTTTCCAAAATGGGAGATGGATAAAAAAGATATGTTTTTACAGGAACTTGTAGAGAATTTTAAGACAAAGCTTCAAAGGAGCTAAAAAAACTCCATCATTTAAATTCCGTACAATTGGTTTTAGTTGTATATATCGAGATAATTTTTTATTCTAAAGACAACGACAATCTTTAAGTTTTTATACTCCTAATAAAATACGAAGATACATTTCTTACTCAACAAAAAATCCCGCCTTTTTGGCGGGACCTTTTGTTGTAGGAACTTATAGTTCCTCAGCTTTCACTGTAGAACTATCAATAACCTCAAATTAATTAAAGTTATTTAAGTTCCACTTTTGCTCCTGCTGCTGTAAGTTTGTCGGAAGCTGCTTTAGCGTCTTCTGCTTTAGCGTCTTTCAAAACTTCGGCCGGAACAGTGTCAGTCATTCCTTTGGCGTCCATTAAGGTTAGGTTGGGATTGATTTCCCTTAAAGCCTTAATAACTGCAATTTTATTTGCACCGGAGTCGGTCATGACGACTGTTTTATTAGCACTTCCGGTATCTTCTGCTGGAGCTTCTCCTGCGGCTGCTGGGGCTGCTGCTGCAACCGGAAGCGCTGCGGAAACACCAAGCTTGTCTTGCAAAGCTGTGACTAATTCGGAAAGTTCCAAAACAGAAAGTTTAGAAACTTCCTCCACAATCTTTTCAACTTTTTCTGATACTTTTTTAGATTCTTCTGCCATTTAATGATTCACCTCCGATCCCTATTTTTTACTGGCTGTGTCTAACACATAAACCAGTTTCTGCAAATTTGCATTCAATGTACCAACCAAGCCATATTCCACACCCATTAAAGTACCAAGGAACTGACCAAGAAGTGCATCGCGTCCTGGAAGAAGCGAGATTTGAGAGAGAGATTGAGAATCCTGGAATAATCCTTCAACAATACCGATTTTAAATTTCGGAACTGATTCGCCGGCTGCGCTGACAAATTCTTTAGCAAATTTTCCTAAAACTTGAATTGGGGCAACAGGATCGTCGGTTGCAATAATAAGAGCGGTTTGACCGGAAAGAATTTCGCCGGTTAGATTTTTATTGTCAAATCCTGCCGCATCGCCGGCACGGGAGAGGAGCGTGTTTTTAACAACAACCATTTTTCCACCAACTTTAGCCAGTCTTCTTTTAAGTTCTTGTTGGGGTTTAACGGCAAGTCCTGCGTAATTGACAAGGATTACCGACTTGGCGTCTTTTAGCTCAACTTTTAAATTGTCTACAAATACTATCTTTTCCAATTTTTTCATATTTTTATATTTTGTCCAAAAAAAATCGCGCACGAGGCGCGAAAATCGCTTTTGCCTCGGTATGACTTATGCCAGTTTTTTCCTGGAGCATACTTTCTTAGGACAGGGGTATTATCTAATTTTTGAAGCGCAAAGTCAACTGGGATTATCGATTTGACTCTTTTTTAATTTTTCAATTCTTCTTTGGGCATCCAATTTTTCCTGTAGTCTAGTTGGGTTTAGTTTAGCCACATCAAACTCTCTCTGAATTGAGTCGGGAGTTTCCAGCACCTTGGTGGTTAAAATCGGTTTTTGGAGCAATTGATTAAAGGCTCTTTCCGTCGATTCTTCTGTCATTTGGTTATAGTTTATCAAAAAACCAAAATTCATCAAATCCCAAAAGTTATACCTTAACTTTCACTGATGGGCCCATTGTGGCTTTGATGTATGCTTTTTCGATTTGTTTTGTACCTCCAAAAGCCTTAAGAATAGCTTCAAGATTTTCAACCAACTCTGAATCCGCCTGAATTGTTTTGCCGACTACAGTGTGTACAAGGGGGGCTTCTCTTTCTGTTTTTAACGTAACCGTTGCAGTTGAAAACGACTTAACCTTTTTGGGATCGTTTATTAAAGTTCCATTTTTGGGATTTGGCATAAGGCCTTTAGGTCCTAAAAGTTTTGCGAATGGGACAAGTTTTGGCATCATATCGGGGGTTGCTACTAAAATATCAAAATCAATTTTTCCAGCTTGCAATTTAGTAACAGTGGCATCTGATGCCACTTCGACTTTCTTAACCCGGCCCGCCTGATGGGGAAGAGTAATCTGGATGGATGTTCCCGTCTTTTTGACAACAAGGTGTAGTTCCATTGTTCCGTCAAATTTTGAATAAGAAGTTTCCTTTACGAGTTTGACTGCTTCAGAAACTTTGTACAATTTTTCATGATCAAATTTAGCTTTAGACTGCCTGTATTTTTTACCCCTTATGCGTTCAATCTTTTTTGATTTTTTAGTGGCTTCGGTTTTTTGAGCTCCTTCTTCAATAATTGGGGACTCTTCGCCGGGCGCTGCCTCAACCACTTTGACTCTTTGACCACCTTTAAGTCCGGCCAAATGAACCTTTTCTTGTTCTTTTTCTTTCTTTTTATTGGAGTCTTCTCCGACAAACGCTGTTTTCATTTTTCCCATATTATTTATATAATCCTTCGGCTACTGCCTCAGGATCTCGCTTTCCTACGAAAGCTCGACTTTCACTCCCATACTTCTTGCTGTTCCTTCAACAATTCTGGCTGCCGCTTCAACGTCGGTTGTATTTAAATCAACCATTTTTTCCTCAGCAATTTTTTTGACCTGCTCGTGAGTTATTGTTCCTACTGGTTCTCTCGGGGTTTTACCGCTTCCTTTTTCAATTCCCAAAGCCTTTTTAATCATGTCGGAAACAGGGGCTTTCTTGATTATAAAATCGAATGATCTGTCTTCGTAAATAGTGATGACCGCGGGGACAACTTGTCCTTTCATGTCTTTTGTTTTGTCGTTGTACTGTTTGACAAAATCCATGATGGCAACTCCGTGCTGCCCAAGAGCTGTTCCTACGGGAGGAGCAGGGGTAGCCTCAGCCGCCTTAAGATTGATTTTAACTACTGTTTTGATCTTTTTTGCCATTTTAACTTAGTTGGAAAGACACAGGGAAACCGGTTATGAAGTTTCGACCTGGTGGTCTACCTCAGATTTAACCGAGGTAAGGGCATTGTATCATTGGAAAGTTGCGGAGTAAAGTAGAATTATTGTAATATATACGTATGTCAGAAGACGCCAGTGAAAAAGTTGATTGGATAATACCAGTCGCTAAGGATGTACCAATAGGAAGTGTTTCTTCATCTAAGCTGTCTAAGGCGGCTGAGCAACACGGAGTAAGACTTGATATCAAAACCGGAAAAGACGGAAAAATCGTAGCAGATATTTACCAAGAGGTTGTTGAAGGTATGCCTGCTCCGAGAAAAAACCCAACAAAACCTTAAGTGTGTCGTTTTCCGCCAAGAAGTTCTCCTGTAACTCTCACACCTTCTTCCCTTTTATAAACTCTTCCTTCCGGCGGATCTCGGCTTACTGTACGATGGAATCTAGCACCTTTAATTCGGAAAGGTGTATCTTTATCCTCCAGCCCCTGAACAGTGAACAGATCATTTTTGTAGGATTTTGTCTGCGCAATGCCAACTACTTGATAATGGGTGTCTTTCCAAATAACAACGTCAAGAACTGTAGGATAATCTGGAGAATCGGATCCCTCTTTTTTATTTAAATTTTCAGACATTAAACTTTCTGAATTTGTAGAAAATCAAGCTCAACCGGTGTTTCGCGGCCGAAAATTGAAACCAAAACTTTGACTTTACCTTTTTCCTCATCAATTTCATGGATTGTTCCAAGAAAATCCGAAAAAGGACCGTCGACGATTTTAATAGCCTCACCAACACTAAATTTAGTCTTAAATCTGGGAGCGGGAGAGCTAATAAATTTCTGGATGTTTGCAACTTCAGCATCGGAAAGAGGGGTGGGTTTATTTCCTGCTCCTACAAATCCTGTAATTCCGGCAGTTGTCCTGACGGCAAGCCAAGTCGGATCATCCAAAATCATCTTTACAAGAAGATATCCCGGAAAGATTTTTTCCTTGATGGTTGCTTTTTTACCACTTCTGATAATAACTCTGTCTTGTGTCGGAACCAACATTTCAAAAACCCTACCTTCCAGGTTCATGGTTTCAACTCTCTGGCGGAGGGTGTCCATGACACGTACCTCATGGCCCGAAGAGGTATGAACCACATACCACTTTGCTTTAGGATCGGTTGTTTGGGCAAGGATCATGTGGCCCTGGATCTTTTTATGTCCGATACCTCTTTCTGCTACTCCTGCAACTGTTTCTTGCTGTTTTGTGTCTTCGTTCATAGTTATGTTTATTTAGTCAATATTCTTGTCAAAACTGTTGTGAACAAATAATCGAGTCCTCCTACGTAAAATCCAACAATTACCGAAACCAAAAGGACGATACTCGTAAGTCTGACGACTTCATTTTTCTTTGGCCAGGTAACTTTGGAAAGTTCACTTCTTACTTCTGAAAAGAAAGTAACGACCGATTTCATCTAGATGTGAATTGTATCAAATTATTCTGAAGCGCACAAGATAGATTGCCTCTCGGTGTATAATTGGCCATGGGAGCTGAAAGTGAGAAAAGACCCATCCGATTTGAGGATGAAAAGAAGCCTAAGTTTAAAATTGCCGAGGGTTCGTGGGAATCTGTTTTGGTTGGACTGAAGGGTGAGTACCCGGAAAGTGTATTTGGTGTTGCAGATATGGATTATTGGGAGGAAATTGAAGAGAAGGCGACGATGGGTCTGAAGAAAGCCTGTTTTCAGTATTTTCTGGCCGGGGTAGGGCACGTAACATTAGCCGGAAGGGTAGTAAACAGCAATCCGGCAATAAGGGTTAAAATCAGTCTTGGTGAAATGTCTACAGGAGAACGGAATGAATTAGTAGACAGGTTTGCCACTTTTTTGTATGACAGGTATCCCAGAAAGTATAGGGAACGGATCAAAAAATGAATCTTCCGGATTTTTCCTTCGAAAAGACAGTCTCTAAAAAAGGATACAGAATTATTGCCGGCATAGATGAGGTTGGAAGAGGTTGTTTTGCGGGACCGGTGGTCGCGGCGGCTGTCGCTTTCGCTCCAAATTCGAAATTCAAATTTCTAATTTCTAATAAATTTCCCAATAAAAAAATAATTATTAATGATTCTAAAAAATTGGCTCCGAAACAGAGGGAACTGGCTTCGTTCTGGATAAAAAGGAATGCACTTTGCTATGGAATCGGGTGGGCGAGTGTTGCTCAAATTAATAAATTTGGAATCAAAAAAGCCAGTGAGATAGCTTTTAGGAAAGCGATAAAAAACTGCGGGATCGAGATAAATTATATTTTAATTGATGCTTTTTACGTTCCTTATGTAAGAGGGTTGCGCCGAAAGAATCAAAAACCGATTATAAAAGGGGATACTAAATCAATTTCAATTGCTGCGGCCTCAATCATAGCCAAAGTTTACCGCGATGAGCTTATGACCAAGCTGTCTAAAAATCGTAAATACAAAAAATACGGGTGGGATAAAAATAAAGGCTACGGCACGCTTATTCACAGAAATGCTATCCAAAAATACGGACTGACCAGATTGCACAGAAAGAAATTTGTGGAAAGCTATTTTAATAACTCCTCTTTTTCTCAAGCTCGATAGAGTGGGCGATGCGATACTTGGCCTCTTTTCTTCTTTCAGCCGGTTTTTTGTAGTGTTCGCGGTCGCGATACTCCTGCATAACACCCTCGACTATGGTTTTTTTACGAAAGCGGGCAATAAGTTTGTCATCGCTTTCTCCTTTTTTCTTTTTAATAATAAACATATTTTGAATATATCCCCGCTTATGCGGTAAACATAAATTTAAATCGCCTCCTTCCTGGTGATACTAGCTTGTAATTTTAACATATGTTATGATTTCTTGTAATGTCTAAAAAAGTGGCACTAATTACAGGAATTACCGGCCAGGACGGGAGTTACCTCGCAGAACTTCTTCTTAAGAAAGATTATGTTGTTACAGGGATTGTGAGAAAAACCAGTAATATGGCTTATGCCAACATTTCCCATATTCAAGAAGAGTTAAATTTGATTCAGGCGGATTTACTGGACCCGATTTCAATTCGTGAGGCGTTGCAAAAATCTAAACCCGATGAAGTTTATAATCTGGCGTCTCAAAGTCACCCCGCGGAAAGCTTCAGACAACCGATTCATACAGCAGAGATTACCGCAATTGGTGCCCACAGAGTGTTGGACGCAACTCTGGATGTTGTTCCAAAATCAAGATTCTATCAAGCCAGCAGCAGCGAAATGTTCGGGTGGGTGAGAGAAATTCCTCAAAACGAAGAGACACCATTTAATCCGGCCAATCCCTATGCGGCTTCAAAGCTTTATGCTCATGCCATGACCAAAATATATAGGGAAAGCTATAAAATGTTCGCTTCAAACGGAATTTTATTTAATCACGAATCTCCCCGAAGACACCTTGGTTTTGTAACCCAAAAAGTGACATACGCTGCAGCCTGCGCAAAACTTGGAATTAAAAGTTCTGAACATCTCAATGAAGAAGGTGAGCCGATTGTCAAAAACGGAAAAGTGGCTCTTGGAAATCTCCAGGCAAAACGCGATTGGGGATTTGCCGGAGATTATGTTGAAGCCATGTGGCTTATACTGCAGCAGGACAAACCGGACGATTTCGTAATCGGAACCGGGGAAACCCACACAATTCAGGAACTTTGTGAGGAATCATATAGCTATGTGGGACTTAACTGGAAAGATCATGTTGTAGTTGATGATAGATTTATTCGTCCGACAGAAACGGGGCCATTGGTTGGTGACCCGACAAAGGCAAAGAAAGTGTTGGGTTGGACTCCGAAAACGACTTTTAAAGAACTGGTTCACTTGATGGTTAATGCACAAATTGCAAGATTAAAGTAATTCCATCTTCTTAATTATTTCTGATGTGGAGGGGGATTTAATTTTTGATATTTCAACAACTTTGGCTCCGGCTATTTTTGCCTGTTCCTGCTTTTTGTTAAGAATTGGATCGCTTTTTGTTACTGCAATTATTGCAGGACGGGTTTTAACTATAAGTTTTAAATAATCCCTATCCGTCATTTTATCTTTTAAGATTATTACTTGATCAACAAACTTTAGTGATTTAAGAATTTCCTTTCTTTGTTTTTGTGAATGGATGGGCCGCCCTTCACCCTTTAGTACCCTTATTCTTTTATCCGATTCTATGGCAACAACCAAGTAATCTCCTAAAGATTTTGCCTTTTTCAAAAAATAGATATGTCCGTAGTGGAGGATATCAAAACACCCGCCGGTCAAAATTACTTTAATTTTTGATTTTGTCATATGTGTCCACAGCGAATTTTACGGCCAAATCAACGGTCTCATCAAGTCTGCTGTCAAGATTTTCTATAAGGGTGGCTTTCTTTTGAAGTATATCCAAATAAATTTGATCTTGATCGTCACGGACTTTGTATTCTGCCGGGTCATATTTATCAAGATCTCTTATTTTTCTTCTTTCGGTAATAACTTCCTTTGGTGCAGTTACAAAAAGCACAATTGTATGATCCTGAAGCAGGTGTACCTTTTCAGGAAAAATTCTTTGGAAAAATTTACCCGAAGCAACTTCAGCCGCGCGGGAAGGGTCAATTCTCCAAACTAAATTTTCACCGGCCAGAAGCCTCTCAATCTCGATCTTAGGAGTTGCTTTATTTGATGTTCCATATTTTGTGATTGGTTCAACAAGTTCGTCATCCTTGGCCATTTTTTGAAGTTGAGCACTACTTACAAAATGATATTGAATTCCGTCTGTCTCGCCGGGTCGGGGAGGACGGTCCGTACAAGTAACCACTTTTTTAAGGTTAAATTTTTGGACAAGGGGATTTTTCAAAAATTCATCCATGACAGAATCCTTTCCGGCGCCGGATGCGCCAGTAAATATGATTAATACCCCGATTTCCACAACAAGATTATACACCAGCTTCTATTTTTTCTTTTTACTATTTGTTAATATATATTTATGCCCACTGCCAAAAACGAAGACGAAGCGCAAGTAAAAAAAACCTCCTCAAAAGAAAAGATTAAACTTAATATCGACAAAGAAACACTTAAAAAGTTCAGACTTGTGGTAGTGGCCTACTCAAGCGTTCAAAGAGAACATTTTGCTACAAAGGACGCCTATGAAGCCGAGATTGAAGTGGAAGAGAGAGCCATTGAAGTTTCCGAAGAAATTAGAAAATTAGGTGTTCCGGTCAGGACTCTTCCCGGAGATCAATACTTTTATACAAATCTGCTGGTAGATAAGCCCGACTTGGTTGTTAATCTTGTTGACACACTTAAAGGGCGGGATCAGTTGCAGCCTTCAGTACCTGCCGCTCTTGAGTTGGCAAATATTCCCTATACAGGCGCAGGAATGGAGGGGCTTATCATTGGGAATAACAGAAATCTCACAAAAAGACTTCTTATGGCTTACGACATTCCAACACCTCCATTCCAGTTTATTAGACGTGCCGGAACCAATATCGATGAAGATTTAGGGGTTCCTCTGATAGTGAAACTTAACGAGGGCGGGGGAAGCGTGGGAATTAATAACAACGCAGTCAAAGAAACCGAAAGAGCTGCAAAACTTAGGGCAAATAATATGATTTCCACATATCATTTCCCTGTAATTGTTGAGAAGTTTGTGGATGGTCCGGAAGTAACGGTTGTTGTTTTTGACGATGGAGTGAAACGCCACGTCTTTATGGCTCAGAAAAAGTTTGGCATAAAGCCGGATGGTAAGCATGAATTTACGAGTATTGAGTCATATAACAGTTGGAAAGCTTATAAATATCTCCCGGTAGACGAAAATAATAAGTTTGAGATTACAAAACTTGCAGTTAGGGCTTTTGGAGGGCTTCAACATAAAGATTATGCTAAATTTGATGTACGGGTTGATGCTGACACAGGAATCCCATATTTTACGGATAGCAATCCCAATACAGCCTTTGGGCCGGATAGGGGTCTTCCTATGACGGAGGTTTTGGCTATGAATGGGGTTGAGTTCTCCGACGTCTTGGCCAGTCTGCTTTCAAAATACGCCAAAAATCTTTCTTAGCATACACCTGGACAAATCCCAGTTTGAGTCGTAAAATAGACCGATTATGGAACTCGAGAAAAACATTAAAACCAGGAAATTGCTTCAAAGGCTTCTTAAGCTTGAGGACAATGTTGTTGGCAAGCCTTTTCCGGGCATGAAGCGTGTCAGGCAAATTTCCAGCTATCACTGTGGCCCGGCCGTTATTGTGGAATTGTTTTCATTTTTGGGAAAAAATATTTCGCAAATTGCAATTGTTAGGTCTTTGAGAGCCAAAAACAAAATCAGACAGTTGGGTCTTACCATTCACGACCTGGCTCGTGCCACCAATATCCTGGGTAAAAAGGAGGTTGTCTTTTGGTGGAAACACCGATCTGCAATCAATGACATCTCTTTGGCTATAAATAAATATGGCTATCCGGTTGGGGTGGAATGGCAAGGCGTCTTTTACGAAGATGAAGATGAAGACAATGGGCATTATGCGGTTATTACTAAAGTTGATAAGAAAGCCAATTATTTGAGGATTTGTGACTCCTATTCCGATTTTGCCGGAGTGGACAGAAGATTTCGAATCAAAGATTTTGAGAAAAGATGGTGGGATGTAAACGAAGTAAAAATCTCAGGAAGGACGAAAACAAGAAAAATTAAGGATATAAGAATGATGTTTGTGATTACTCCAAAGGGCGAAACCTGGCCCAAAAAACTTCATATGGTCAAAGCTTTATAAAACTGTTAGATTATTCTTTAGTATACTAAATGAACGTTGCTCTCACTTATAATGTCAAGAGAAATAAACCTTCAGTTGGTTTAGAAAAGCAGATTGATATTGAGTTTGATACTCCCCAAGTCACCCAGGCGGAAAAAGAGGCAATTGAAAGTTTTGGTCACAAAGCTTTTCTGGTGGAGGCCGACGAGAATGCTTTTCTAAAATTAAAAAAGTTAAAAGGAAAAATTGATATTGTTTTTAATGTAGCCGAAGGCCTTTGGGGGGAAGCTCGGGAAACCCAAATTCCTATGATTTGTGAGATTTTAAGAATTCCTTATACCCATTCAGGTCCGACTACACACACAATTTCTCTCGATAAGTCTTTTACGAAATTGGTTTTACATGGGGCCAATGGAATAAATGTTCCCGATTCCCGTGTAGTTAGGGGTAGGGATTATATTATTCCGGATAGTTTAAAATTTCCTCTAATAATAAAGCCGAACTCTGAGGGATCCAGTAAGGGGGTAATGGATAAAAATGTGGTCAGAAACAGAAAAGATCTGAAAAGTAGAATTGAAGTAACATCCGAAAATTTTGCCAAGGAAGTTTTGGTTGAGGAGTATATAGAAGGCCGGGAATTTACAGTCGCAATTATTGGTAATGGAAACCCCAGAGTTTTACCGATTATTGAACAGAAGTTCGATTTCTTACCCAAGGGGATGAATAAAATTGCCAGTTTTGAACTTAAATGGCAATATGAAGATTCTTTGAGAGATTTGCACGACGCTTATGATTGTCCGGCGAAGATAGATAAAAAACTTGAGGAGGAAATAGAGAATACATCGAGAGAGATATTCAAGCTTTTAGACGTTCGGGACTGTGCCAGAATTGATTATAGGTTAGATCAAAATGGCAAGCTTTTCTTTTTGGAGATAAACACGCTTCCGGGAATTAATCCAAGTCCTGACGAAATTTCCTATTTTCCTATCGCGGCAAGAACTGCAGGAATGAGCTTTACAGAAATGGTGGGGGAGATTTTGAATCTTGCGTGTGAAAGATATGGAATTAAGTTCGACAGATCCTAGTATATAAACTTCAAATGGCAGGCTTTAGTATCCCAGCTTCGGACAATTTAGCACAAAGTAAGCTCGTTTGAAATAGATAGAATTAACCAGTTTCTTAACCCTCAACCAGCAATTGCTTTCAACATATTAAAAAGTTAAAATTCCGTTATGGCTGAAAGACTTGCTGAAAGGATAAACGAAATTGCTTCAGAATATCCAACTTCGCCCGTTGCACCAGAATTTATAAGTAGAACCAAAGAAGGTGAATTAACTAGAGATGAAAATCCATATTCCCATTTTTGTGTTTATTTTGCGGGTTTTGACCGCGAAGCAGGAAAAGTCTTTATTGGCCATCATAAGAAATCAGGATTGTGGCTTTTTAATGGTGGGCATATAGACAAGGGAGAAACACCCGAAGAAGCCTTAGAAAGGGAGATGGGTGAAGAATGGGGCGTAAAAATTGATTTACAAAGTATTGGTAAGCCAAAATTGCTGACAATAACTCCAATTCAACATCCAACAATAAAATGTAAGCGACATTTTGATATTTGGTATTTTATTCCTCTCTCAGAGATAGATTTTAAGCCTGACCAAGCCTTATTAGATACGGAGTTTTATACAACCGACTGGAAAGGTATAGAAGATGCTAAAGCTTTGATTATCGACATGGCTACTCTTAAAGGAATCTCAGAATTTGAAAAGATTTTTAGTAAGAAATAACTTCAATGTTCAATTCCTCTCAGGGTTTAGGATGGTCTGATATAGTTTTTTGAGGCTAAATAATTTACAGGAAGTCGTAAATGATGTTAGAACTTATTACGCTCTTCTTCAAGAGCCTTGTTATATTCCAGTACTTTTATGATTCTTACCGCGACTTCTTTGTTGTGCTTCAAAAACACTTGTGCATATCGATAACGCGATTTCCATTTCGGATGATTGGGGTCTAATATTATCCCAGTCAATATCTTTTATTGGCGCAAAATTTGCTAAAAATTTCATTATTTTTATTTCACCTGGATCATTTTCATTATCATAAAATACCCAAAAATCATAGCCTGGGTGATCGAGGTATACAGAAGTGATATTTGTTCCAAACTTAGTCAGGACATACTCATTCTTGGTTTTTGGCTTATACACCTCTAAATATACGGTTTCTTGTCCCTTATCTTTTATTCCCGAGGTTCCCAGTTCGATAAAAGCGCCACCAACTAGGGGAATTTTCAAAGGTTTACCTAACTCCATATTATTCTCACTTAAAGTTGCGGGTAAGAGATCTCTTTCATCCCATATGCCTTGGACGACGGAATAGATCTTGCTCATTTGTCGATCACTTATCTTGGGAGGTTCTTCTACCTCTATCGTGTTTTCACCCTCGCTCATTTGGCAGGGGCGGAGGGAATTGAACCCCCATTAACGGTTTTGGAGACCGCTGTTCTGCCGTTTAACTACGCCCCTTTATCGACAACTATTAATTTTACCTTATGTAGCTTGTGAGGGCAAAGGAAGGAAAAATAAAGGGCGTTTCTACACAAAAATTTCTTGTATAAAAACGCCCAAATAAATGGTGCCTAGAATTTATTTTTCGGCAGATAGTTCTGCTATAAATTTCTTCTGGGCTTCTGAAACAAACCTACAAATTGGGTCATAATCAACATTCGAATTTTTGTATGCATTACAAATATCATTGCGAATGTCATCAAATAACCGACTAATCAGGTTGACCAAACTTTCATTTGGCTTGTTGTTGCCTTGACTGGAAAAGGGATGCCCATTTCTGGTAACTGTGATTTTGGCTGACCAGTCCCAAAGGGTGATTGACTGACGTCCCTTGACTGCTTCAATATATATCTCGACCTTACTTTCCTTTCCGCCAGCCCGATTTTCCAAAATGCCTTTTTCTGACAAACTTTTCCGTGACATTTCCTTTTCCTCCTCAATGTGTAAGTGCGAATTTTTTCACCGCAATTGGTGAATGGGGGAATGATATCCCAAACAGCTTCGAAAGTCAATTAACTATAAGGTATGTAAGGATTTTTGGATTAAGTAGCTTTAATGGTATACAATGTGTCCCAAACGAATGGCAAACATTGAATTACAATCACAGTCACAAATTAATTATGAGTTGGTAGGAAAAAAGCTATTATCGGGAGAGGTTATGAATGATGTGGAGAAAAATTCTGTTTTTGGAATCGCAACAAAATTTGCCTCAGATTTAGTTGATGATAAGGCAGACTCTCTACGCGGACTATCGCAACAAAGCCAAGATGTGAGAGATCACATGAATGTGATAGTGCTGGACAGATTGGTTTCTTTATATCAGAGCGGTTCTACTGTAATGTTTGAAAATCTGAAAAAGACGGTATGTGATTCACTTTTAATTAAAAAAAATAGATTGTCCGATGAAAGGCTATACGCTTTTCTAAGCTCCAGCCTTGACCAATACTTTGGAAATGAAATAAGCAGCGAAGTCAAAAAGGGTATGGACTTCATCCGTGAAACAGTTGAGCTCATTGTTCCCACTAAAATCTGACGGTTGTCAATTACTTTAGTTTTGAAGATTCCTTGTGAATCTGAACTTTCCTGCAATTGTGACAGTATTTCTTCAGTTCAAGTTTTGAGTCTTTTTTTCCTTTTAACTCCATATTAACTTTGTTTCTTTCTGTAATATAATTTTGGTTTTTGCAAACAGAACAAATCAAAGCCACAATTTCTCTAGCACCTTTTTTAGCCATGGGGATATTCTAGCAAATTATATGTGAATAGTGAATAGTGAATAGTAATTTGAGCCTGAGGTGAGGATTGAACTCACGACCCCGTACTTACCAAGTACGTGCTCTACCACTGAGCTACCCAGGCGAGTCACCGAACCTGGGTAGAGAAAGTGGCAAGATTTTCTTACCACTGAGCTACCCAGGCAAATAAAACAAGTGCTGAGGTCAGGATTCGAACCTGAGTAGCCCTTTCGGACGCGAGATTTACAGTCTCGTGCGTTTGACCGCTCCGCCACCTCAGCGCTGAGCCGACGAGAGGATTCGAACCTCTGACTTGCTGTTTACAAAACAGCTACTCTACCACTGAGTTACGCCGGCAAGCGTATATCCGGCGTAACATTGTTTTTCTCAGTGGCCAAGCTATTGCTTACCACTGAGTTACGCCGGCGCTAATGAATTATATCAATAAATGAAGCTATTTACGAGGAAAAAAGACCCTGCCTCAAAAAGTCCGGCTGCATTCCTGGATAAACCAGGTGGGTAAGCTGCCTTCCTCAGCATGAAAGCTTTGGTTGGACTCCGCTTTCCCAAAGCACTTTTATTTGATCAGGAAATTTAAACCGAACACTTTTCGACAGGGTCCACATTAATTATATCAGAGGTGCACAAGTCAGATGGATGAGAACCCGGGAATAAGAAGTTTGAGAAAAATATTAATTACGGGACTAATAACAAGTGTAGCCAAGGAACTCCCACCGAAAATGGGAAAGATTAAAGCCAGGATCAGAATCATTCCAAACTTGTCCAAAAAATCACCAAAAGCCTTGGCCTGTTTATTGGGAAGAAGGCCGGTGAGGATCTTAGTGCCGTCAAGGGGACCAATCGGGATTAGGTTGAAGATTGCAAGAACAATATTGAATTCGATAACGTAGAAAAACATTGCAAAAATGTTTGTGTTGGGAAAGACCGTTAAAATGATTCTCAAGAATATGGATAAAACAAGTGCGAAAGAAATGTTCGCAAGAGGTCCTGCAAGAGAGATAAGTGCCAGATCTTTTTTTGGATGCTGAAGATTGTACGGATCGACGGGTACCGGTTTTGCCCAACCGAAAAGAAAAGGTGAGCGGAGTATCAAAAGAGTCAGGGGAAGGATAATACTGCCAACAATATCGATATGAGAAATTGGGTTAAGAGTAAGGCGTCCCATGATTCTTGCAGTTGGGTCTCCCAACCTTTCAGCCACAAGTCCGTGGGCGACTTCATGCAAAATAATTGCCAGGGCAAAACCCATAATTCCGATTATTAGTATTAGGATATCCATTGCGGTTTAAAGTAGTTAATAGTATAATCTACGGAAGCTAAAAATAAAAATATGGCATATATTTGCGACAATTGCGGAAAAGGAACAGTCCATGGCCGTCAGAGCACACACGGCAGAGGCGTTGCTGGAAAAAGATGGAAGAAAAGAGCACAGAAGACACCTCGATTATTTAAGCCCAATCTCCAAAAGATTGCTGTGGTAGTTGCCGGCAAAAAAACTCAAATGAAGCTTTGTGCAAGCTGTATTTCCAAGTTCAGAAAGATCGGAAAAATTAAAAAACCTCAAGCAGCTTCCTCAAAAGCTGCCTCTTTGTAAGCAAAGCTTGGCCCTGCTCAGCAGAATCGCATCGCATTGTAACCTTCTTTAAATTGTTTCCAGGTTACAGGCTCTTTGCCTTCCAGTTGAACTTCGTCCAGAACCAGTTTTTCGTCTTCAAGATGTACTTTTAATATTTTTAATCTCTTATTCTTTTCATCCGTGGTTGATAAACGGATAAATGTCCAAGCTCCCGGCCAGGGGTACATGGCTCTTACTAACTTTTCAATCTCAGCCGGAGTTTTTTTATCTATGTTGAAAAAGCCATCCTCCTTTTTCATAATTTTTGTGAATGTCGCCTCTTTGTCGTTCTGTGCCTTTAAATTAATTTTACCCCGGATGTAAGGTTCCAGTAGCTCAACTAAAACGTCAGCCGATTTTTCAAATAGGCGATTTCTTAAAGTTTCCGCGGTATCGTCTGTAAGTATTTCTTCTTTTGATTGAGAGATAATTGGTCCATGATCCATTTTTTCATCCATTTTAATAATTGAAACACCTGTAATTTCATCCCCATTGGCAATGGCAGCGGGAACCGGAGAGGCACCTCTGTATTTTGGCAAAAGAGAGGGGTGAATTACTAAAATTCCTTGGGAAAAAAGATCGATGACATCTTTTTTGATAATTTCCCCATATGATGCCAGTATTCCCAGGTTAGCGTCAGGGGGACTATCAATCAGATCATTCGCAGAATAATAAATTGGAATTTTATGCTCATGCGCCCATTTATCGATGGGAGAATATGCAAGAATTTGCTTTCTGCCGATGGGCTTTGGTGGCTGAGTTACAACGGCAGTTATGGGAGATTTTCCCGGCCCGGTCACAAATTTTTTGTGAATCGCAGTCAAAATCGGCAGAACGTAAACTGGTGTACCAAAGAAAACTATTTTCATATATTTATATATCCCTTCGGCCGTTGCCTCAGGATTTCGCTTTCCTACGAAAGCTCAATCTCCTCCCATTCATCACCCTCAACTTTGTAGAGAGGTTTCCCCTCGCTTAAAAGATGGTCTATAAAAAGAATTCCCTCAAGGTGGTCAATTTCATGCATAATTATTTGGGCGTGGAAACCCTCAAAAGTTTCCGTTAATGTTTTTCCTTTTTCGTCTAAATATTTAATTGTTACTTTAGCAGCACGTTTTAAAGGACCGTAGTAATAGGGAAGTGAAAGACATCCTTCAAGGATTTCTTTCTTGCTCTGCCTGGCTTTAGCGGAGTGGGATTGGCTTCCTACTTTTACGATTTCCGGATTAATGACAACTTTTTCAAAATCTTTATATTTAGCCACAAAAATCCTTAAATTTTTTCCTATTTGGGGGGCGGCAAGTCCGACACCTTCCGGGTCTTTTTGTATACTCAGCGTATCTCTAAGGTCTTTTATAAGATCCTTAATCTTTTTATCGATCTTAGGAACCGGTCTAGATTTCTTTCGCAAAATAGGGTTATTTGAGAGGACAATTTTTCTAATCATACCCGAATTATATCAAAAAATCGGCCAATCTGGAAGAAAAGCTTTAATTAATACTTTCCAGATATTGTTTTGACATGGAGTCTGTGGGGTCTATATTTGTCAGTATATATTCAAGTTGGGTTCTTGCTTCTGAGTTTTCCTTTGCGTCAATGAGGAGAATGGCATAAGCAAGTCTGGCATCCTTATAATTTGATTTTAACTCAACAGTCTCCTTGAGGGTTTGAAGCGCTAAATCATTTTGTCCGATTCTGGAATAAATTAAACCTAAGTTGTAGCGGATTTTAGCATCAGTTGGCGCCTGCATGGCTGCAGCAACAAGAACATCTCTGGCATTCAAGAGATAATTCGGATCAATTACGGAAAGCATAACAAAAACCCCAAACTCCATTCTTTTGAGATTTAAATTTGCCGGAGAAAGATTGACTGCCTTAATGGAGTTATCAATCGCAGCCTCGGTCAATTGTAAAGTTGTTGTAGACTCTTTCGCCTGGTTATAGGAAAGGGCAAGATTGGTATATGATTTCGCGAGCTCTGCATAATAAATGCTTTGATCCGGCTCCAGTTTTATTGCTTTGTTTAAGTATTGTGACGCAAGGTCCTGTCTTCCTACTTTGTTGTAGCTAAGACCTTTTGCATAAAGATAGTCTACATACCAGTATCTGGAGGTGGTGAAGAGAAAATAGGCGGCGATAGAGATTAAAACCCAGTTTAAAACTTTCTGATTCGGGGTTAAATTCATTTTTTGTTCCTTTTTCAATACATCTTCCATAGCGAGAATCACTGAAAAAGCAGGGTACAGGAAAAATAAAAGCTGTATTGGTATTACGGAAAACCCGAAAAAGTTAGTGATAAGAATTGAAATATATCCGGAGATAAATGCGGTGGACATTAAAGAATTGGAATGAAAATTTTTGACCATCAAATAAATTGAAAACCCGATCATTGTCAGGTAAGCGATGATACCCACGACCCCCGTATTTGCAAGAAAATTGAGATATTCATTGTGTGCTTTATTGTAAATAAAATCCCACTCGCTGGTCATGTTGTGTGCGGCTGGGCGGTAGAGATAGTAAGAATAGGCAAAAGTTTCGACACCACTTCCGAATATAGGATAGTGTTTCCAAACATCGATCGCACCCTGCCAAACAATTTTTCGGATTGTTCCGGATTCGGTTCCGCCGGTTTCCAAAGCTGTTGCTCCTGTTTGAGTAGATATTGCCGGTTGGATGTTCTGAGACCCCTCAATGATCTTAAAAATACTTGGTGTAAACTGGGTTCCAAAAATTAAAGCTGCAACCGCCAGGAGCATATTAGAAATGAGAAACTTTTTAAGATATTTAAATCTACTTTTTAAAAATATAATTCCCCAGAATACAATTTCGGCCACAGCGAAACCAAGAATTCCAGAACGCGAACCTGTAAAAAGCAAGACCGTAAAAAAGAGCAAACTGAGAAGATAAGGAACCGTCGAGGAAAAAGTAATTTTGTTCTTATCCAGCTTAAGTACTAATACCCAGGTTATTGGTATTAAAGCGGTAAGCCATGCGGCTAACCAATTGGGCTGTCCCAACGTCGAGAAAACCCTTTGTTGAACAGCCTGCTGCCAAATATCTTTATCGATTCCAAGACGTTCCAGAACGCCGTAGATAGAAACAATTACCGCCGAGCCAAGTGTAATATTAATTAATTTTTTGGCATCACTCTTATCAATATTTGAAACAAATGCCCAGTAAAGAAGTAAATAGGAGAGAGTAGATAAAAGCCCGCCGTTAAATCTTGAATAATACCCGAGCCAGGAAGTTTGGGGATCAATTGATATAAGCGTTGAAATTAACTGCGACCCCAAAAAAACAATGAGAGGGATGTCTAATATTGTGCGACGAAAGATAAGTTTTCTTTCTGAAACCATTCGCATTGCCCAGAAAGTGACTATTAAAATGGTTAAAAAGTATGTAATTACTATTTTGTTAAACTCAAAAAGTTCAGATGTGTAAGGCCACAAAATTAACGGCACCAGAAAAAGAAGAATTCCAAAAAGAGATAAAATTATTTTTTGAAATGATTTCACAATTCATTTTAGCACACGACACCTCATAGACCCTTTGCAACTTTTCGTTAAATAGGTATACTCCTGTTGCTACTATATATGAAGATAATGAATCCTATCGATAGGTTTTTGGGAATTTTCTCACATGACATCGGCATTGATTTGGGGACGGCAAACACGCTGGTTTATGTCAGAGGAAAAGGAGTTGTTATAAGAGAACCCTCGGCCGTGGCCAGACATAAAAAAACAAAAGAAATTTTGGCAATCGGGACCTCAGCCAAAAAAATGATGGGCAGAGCCCCCGTAACTATTGAAGTGGTAAGACCTTTAAGAGGTGGTGTTATTGCAGACTTTGATGCGACCGCCGCCATGCTTTCCCACTATATTAAAAAAGTTCATGAAACAGAAAGTACTTTTCCAAAAATTCCGAGACCAAGAGTCGTAATCGGAATTCCTTCAGGAGTAACTGAAGTTGAAAGAAGAGCTGTTGCTGAGGCTGCAATTGATGCAGGAGCCCGGGAGGCCAATTTAATTGAAGAACCTATGGCTGCCGCAATTGGCGCGGGTCTTTTAGTTGAAGGGCCGGAAGGAAATTTTATCGTTGACATTGGAGGAGGAACCAGTGAAATTGCCGTAATTTCACTTGGTGGAATAGTTTTGGGAAGGAGCATCAGAATTGCCGGAGACGAAATGGATGAGGCGATAATTAATTATGTAAGACTGAAATACTCGCTGCTTTTGGGTCAACCAACCGCAGAGGCTGTCAAAATAGGAGTCGGCGGAGTAGAAATAGGTGAAGACAAAGACGCACAAAAGGAAACAAAACTTACTGTTGTTAGGGGGCGTGATCTTGAAACAGGACTTCCGAAATCCATAAAGCTGACAAGCGAAGAAATTCAAGAGGCTCTGAGTCCCATTCTGCAGGAAATAGTCGGTAACATTGTTGATACTATCGAAGAGACACCGCCGGAGCTAACCGGTGATATTATGAAAAAAGGAATTACCCTGGCAGGGGGCGGGTCGCTTATTCCCGGGATAGATAAAGCTATATCTGAAGCTGCAAAAATGCCGGTTTATGTTGCGGATGATCCTTTGACATGCGTGGTCAGGGGTTGTGGAATCTGTCTTGAGGACAATGGTTTATTAAAAAGAATAAGAGTCACTAAAGGTCTTTGAAAATTGTAAGTTGTTAATTGATAATTAAACTATGCATTCTTTATCTTCGGACAAATCTCAATCATGGTTATCATGGTCTTTAAGAGGGGTTTTGATACTTCTGTTTATGGTTCTTGTAGCAAAACTTATAGAAGTGCAGGTGATAAAGGGTAGCTACTTCAGAAATCTTTCTGAAGAAAATAGGATTAGGCGTGTAGTTATTCCTGCATCAAGAGGAAAAATCTTGGCACGCGGAGGAGAAATTTTGGCTGGAAATACGGAAAACAAAAAACGCATTGAATTTACGGATACCGGAGGTTTTATCCTCTCTGAGGATTTGACCGGGGCGGTAGAAGAGGAAGTGGTAACCGACTATAAAAGATATTATCCGATGGGTGATAAATTTTCCCATGCTTTGGGGTATTTGGCGCAAGTCGGTGAGAATGAGGTAAATAAAATAAACCCTGATTGTCCGGAAAAAGGTCCAATATCTTCAGATTCTTTAATTGGGAAAACAGGGCTGGAAGAGGAGTATGAGTGCCTTCTTTCCGGTACCCACGGCGAGGAGATTATTGAAGTTGATGCGTCCGGAGATAAACTTAGAATACTCGGTAAAAAAGATCCTGTTCCGGGACAGGATCTGCAGACAACAATTGATTATGGACTCCAAACGGAAATTGCAAATGAAATGAACGGCAAAAAGGGTGCTGTTATTGTTACCGATACGACAGGACGAATTTTGGCTTTTTATTCTTATCCATCATTTGATCCAAATATTTTCATTAACAAGGGTAACAACGACGAAATAAGTTCCCTGTTAAATGATGGCAATCTGCCCTTTTTTAATAGGGTGATAAGCGGCACCTTTCATCCCGGATCCGTCTTCAAACCACTCGTATCAATTACAGCTCTTGAGGAAGGAGCGATTGATAAAAACTTTATCTATAACGACCAGGGCGTAATAACAATAAACAATTATTCCTATTCAAATTGGTACTTTAGTGAATATGGGCGGACCGAAGGATCAATAGACCTGACAAAGGCGATAGCGCGTTCAACAGACACGTTTTTCTATGCTATTGGACAAATGGTTGGACCGGATGCAATTGCCAAATGGGCAAATACTTTTGGCCTTGACAGTCAAACCGGAATTGACATTCCCGGGGAGGTAAAAGGATTAATACCAACCCCATCCTGGAAAGAACTGACGAAAAATGAACCCTGGTTTTTAGGAAACACTTATCACATGTCAATCGGACAGGGAGATGTTTCTGTGACCCCTGCCGAGATAAATACATATATTTCAGCTGTCGCCGCAAACGGAAATTTGTGTCAGCCAAAATTTAATGAATCATTACCGGCTAAATGTAAAAAAACAGGGGTTAGTAAACAAAATCTTGACTTAGTGAAAGAGGGAATGAGTAAAGCCTGTTCTCAAGGGGGAACGGCGTATACTTTTTTTGATTTTTCAGAAAAACACGGAGGGATAAATGTTGCTTGCAAGACTGGAACCGCAGAGGTTGGTACAGACGGGACACCACACGCCTGGTTTACTTTTCTTGCCCCTATCGATAAACCCCAAATTGTTGCCACTGTTTTGATTGAAAAAGGCGGCGAGGGCTCATCCGCCGCTGGGCCCATCGCCCGCAAAATTGCAGACTACTACTACGCTTCTTTTGCCAATTAGCCCTTTTCTCGGAAAGTATTTGGTTCTAATCTGGTATTGTGACAGAAAGTGAATATCTAACCGCAATTTGTGCATTTACTTATTTTGGACCTGCCAGGGTGAGACTTTTGACGTCATATTTTAAGAGCCCCAAAAAAGTATGGGAAAGCACTTTGGGAGAGCTTACCGAAGTCGGTTTGCCTGAAAAGAAAATAATAGAGTTTTTAAGTTTTCGGAAAGATTTTAATATTAAATCTTATTTTCAAAGGCTAACAAAGTTAAATATAAAAGTTACGACATTTTTAGATAATAAATTTCCCGAAGTTTTTAAAGCCTTGGATGGGGCGCCCGTTGTCTTGTATTACCGCGGATCACTCAACGGTTTGAGAACAAATTCAGTTGCAATTGTAGGGACACGGAGAATGACTTCTTATGGAAGGGAAGTTACCGAGAAGTTTTCTTCAGAGCTCTCCTCATTTGGTGTAACAATAATTTCCGGTCTTGCCAGAGGAGTGGATACGACGGCGCATAAAGCCTCTCTTTTGGCGGGTGGTATCACAATTGCCGTATTGGGAAATGGTTTAGACAGTGTCTATCCTCCTGAAAATAAAACCCTGGCAGAGGAGATTATCCAAAAAGGCGGAGCAGTTATCAGCGAGTACCCGCTTGACTATCCCGCACTTCCTGTTAATTTTGCCGTCAGAAATAGAATTGTTTCCGGACTTGCAACATGTGTCCTGGTAATTGAAGGGGCGGAAAAAAGCGGAACGCTTTTAACAGCATCTCACGCAGCCGAACAAGGCAAAACTGTATTTGCGATTCCGGGACAGATTACATCACCTCTTTCAAAAGCCCCGTTTTATCTTCTGAAAAACGGAGCAAAAATGGCGACTGAAACTCGGGATATTTTAGACGAGCTTGATATGGAGGTAAAAGTTGATAAGGAAAAAATGAAAAAAGTTGTACCGGATACACCCGAGGAGGCTAAACTTATAGAACTTTTGGAAAACGAAACCCTACACCTTGACGAGCTTGTTAGAATAACAGGTATCCAAACCTCCGAGATTTCTGCTAGACTGACTATCATGGAAATGAAAGGGTTAGTCAAGAGTTTAGGAGGCGGAAAATACAAGCGAAGCTTGTAAAGCTGAAGCATTATAAATTATGGAATTGATAATAGTTGAGTCACCAACAAAAGCCAGAACTCTGGGCCGTTTTTTGGGTGGATCATATGTTGTTGAGGCAACTGCGGGACATATTAAAGACTTACCAAAAAGCAAACTCGGAATAGAAGTAGAAAATAATTTTAAACCGGATTTTGCTGATATTCCAAAGAAAAAAGATATTATCAAAAATCTCAAAACCGAAGGGAAAAAAGCAAAAATTGTTTATTTGGCAACTGACCCTGATCGTGAAGGAGAAGCTATTGCGGAGCATGTTGCTGAGATTTTAAATGCGGACTCCAAGATAAAACGCATTGTTTTTCACGAAATCACAAAAGAAGCGGTTGAGAAAGCAATTCAAAACCCCAGAGAAGTTGATAAAAACCTAGTTGATGCACAAATCGCAAGAAGGGTATTGGATCGGCTCGTGGGATATAAACTTTCACCGCTACTTTGGAAAAAAATAAGACGGGGTCTTTCGGCCGGACGTGTGCAGTCTGTTGCAGTTAAGCTTATTGTGGAGAAAGAGCGGGAAATCAAAGCTTTTAAGTCGGAAGAATATTGGGAAATCTATTCAAAGGTAAAAGGTGAAAGGCAAGAAATAAAAGATTTTGATATCGAGCTGGTCAAAATAAATGAGAAAATTGCTGAAGTTAAAAATAAAAAGGATGCCGATGGAATCATTTCAGATTTGGAAAAGGCCAAATACACAGTGTTTGATGTAAGAAAAAAAGAGGTTTCCAAAAATCCATATCCACCGTTTACGACTTCCACAATGACCCAGGCAGCTGCCCGTATCTTTGGTTGGTCTTCTAAAAGAACAATGTCGATAGCTCAGAAACTTTACGAAGAGGGACTGATTACATACCACAGGACGGATTCCTTTAATCTTTCAAGCCAGGCGGTGGATACTGTCCGAAAATATATCGAAAAAGAATTTGGCCGAAATTATTTGCCGGATTCTCCCAGGATTTATAAAACTCAATCAAAAGTTGCGCAGGAGGCACACGAAGCCATAAGGCCAACAGATATAAATTCCAAATTGCAAATTACGGATGACAAATGGGGTCACGATGAAGAGACTCTTTATAAACTTATTTGGTCGCGCTTTGTTGCTTGCCAGATGAACCCGAGCCTTTATGACGAGACGGTTATCGATGTTGCGGCTGAACCCGGAAATTATTTACTGCGCGCGGGTGGACAAATAATGAAATTTGACGGTTGGAGAAAAGTAATTCCGGCAAAGCTTGAAGTTGACAGTGTTGTTAAATTACCGGAGGTCTCAAAAGATGAAAAGTTGGATCATATAAAGACCTGGGGTGAACAGAAATTTACACAACCTCCGGCAAGATATAACGAGGCCTCTCTTATCAAAACTTTGGAAAAGTTGGGGATTGGCAGGCCTTCGACTTATGCGCCGACTATATCTACGATACAGATCAGAAACTATGTCGAAAAGACCGAAGGTAAGTTTTTTCCAACCTCAATCGGCGAGGCGGTAAATGACTTTTTGGTTAAAAATTTTACGGACGTTTTTGAATATGAATTTACTGCCGGAATGGAAGATAGTCTTGATAAAGTGGCTAACGGAGAGGTCAAATGGACCGGAATAATTAAAGATTTTTACAAACCCCTTGCAAGTAAAATCGGAATAGTTGATAAAAAAGCCGAGAGGGTAAAAATAGAAACAGAAAAACTTGGTAAAAAGTGCCCCGAATGTAAGGAGGGGGAGCTAGTTATCCGTATCGGTAGGTTTGGAAAATTTATATCCTGTTCCAGATTCCCCGACTGCAAATATACAGAAAAATATCTGGAAAAGGTTGGTGTTAAGTGTTCCGAATGCAAGATAGGCGATGTAATTGTTAAGAAAACATCAAAAGGCAGAAAATTTTTCGGATGTTCACGCTACCCTGAGTGCAAATATGCTTCCTGGAGAAGTCCCAAAAAAGAAGAATCTTCAAGTTAACCTTTTTGATTTTTGTATTTAACTATCTCTTTGAATTTATATTCTAATTTAACACCGGCTTTTCTAAACATCTTTTCTGACTCCCCACCTGTATGATATTTTTTTTCAGCATAAATTCTTTTTATTCCGGAGTTGATTAAAAGCATTGCGCAAATCCGGCAGGGGGTCATTCTGCAATATACGGTTGCTCCGTCTATGGCAACCCCGCGTTTAGCCGCCTGGCAGATTGCATTTTGCTCTGCGTGAACCGTCCTGACACAATGACTTGAGATGGTGCCATCTTCATTAAAAGCACGTCTAAGATCATGTCCGGCTTGGTCGCAATGTGGAAAGCCGATCGGGGAGCCAACATAACCCGTTGCTAAAATTTGCTTGTCTTTTGCTATAACACATCCGCTTCTACCCCTATCACAGGTCGCTCTTTTGGAAACGGCATCCGCAACCTCCATGAAATAATCATCCCAAGTCGGACGGGTATATTTTTCTTTAATTGATTTTGTTGATGGTTTTTTCGATTTTGTCATACAGATCTTCAATGCTGTCATTGTTATCAAATTTATAATCGGCAATCAATATGCATTTTGATAAATTCTGAGCATTTGGATCGCGTGATTGTTTTTCTTTTTCTTCCTGTAGTTTAAATTCTTCGAATGTGACATTGTCTTTTTCGGAGCCGCGGGATTTTACTCTTTCATATCTTGTCATTTGGTCAGCATCAACCACAAAAAGATAACCCCCGTTGTTTTTAATAAATTCTGCTTCTTTAGGATTTCTGATACTTTCTATAATCGCGTTTGCACTTTCCTTTTTTGCTTTTTCAAAAAGTTTTTTGACAATAAAATCGGGTCCGTATGTAGTTCTTATTTCATTGGCAATTTCCCGCATACCGTTCCTATCAACAGTTCTGCCTTGTCTGACTAATTCCTCAGTTAAATATTCCGACACGGAGTAGTGTTTGAAGTTTCTACTGGCTACTAGAAAGTCGACCACGGTTCCTTTACCTGCACCGAGTGTTCCCGTGATACCGATAATTAACATTCTGTATATTAATATATTATGATAAAATCTTTTGCAATAGCATCCTCCGCAAACTAAAGTTTGCGGTTTTCCTTGAGGGAGGATGATATATCAGGTTCAATTCCTCCACGAATTAGAAATTCGTGGTATCCTTGAAACCGTTATGGGATTTTCAGATTTTGATAAATATCAAAAAGAATGTGGAAAAACTGCCGTCTATCCCAAGATCGGAGAAAGATTTGTCTATCCGCTCCTGGGCTTACAAGGGGAAACAGGTGAAGTTTCGGAAAAAATCAAAAAACTTTTCAGGGACGAGGGAGGAAAACTTAGTGAGGAAAAAAGACAGGAAATTGCAAAAGAGTTGGGGGACGTTCTTTGGTATTTGGCCCAGCTTTCCAAAGAGATTGGAATAAAATTTTCAGATGTTGCCAGGGGAAACTTAAAAAAACTTGCCTCAAGGAAAGTGCGGGGCAAACTTCATGGGAACGGCGACAATAGGTAAACCTGAGACCCTGCTTGTAGAGTGAATTGGTAAATTTTTACTTATTGACAGTGCACTTGGGTAATTGATAAAACTCTGCAAGGACAATGGTGGAAATTGAAGGATCCGGGTCTAATTAAATGATTGAGAATCTTGAAGGAAGAGAAAAATTAGGAAAAAAATCCTTAGTCATCGGACTGGTTGGATGTCTTGCCAGTGGAAAGACCACCCTCTCTGAAGAACTCGCTCGAAGGTGGGGAATTGAACCAATTGAAGAAAACTACCCCGCCAATCCGTTTTTGGAAAAGTTTTATGAAGACCCCAACAAGTACAGCTTCAAGTCCCAAGTGTTCTTTTTATCTTCAAAAGTCGAACAACTTAAAAGCATTGATAAAAGTAAAGTTTCCCTAATTGATCCGGAATTAAATATGGATTTTATTTATGCCAAAACCCATTTCAAGATGGGTTGGATGAATGAAAACGAATGGAATTTATATCAAAACATTTTTTTTACAATCACGACCAAAGACAGTTTGATTTATCCTGACATGCATATTATTGTTACCGCAGATCAGGAAGAACTAAAACAACGGATAGTTGATAGAGGAAGAAATTATGAGATGTGGATCTTGAAAAATTATCCGGAATATTTGGAAAGATTGTCAGAATCGGTGAATGAATGGGGAATGAGGGGAGAGAATAACTCCTATAAATTTATTGCCAATACGTCAGCCGGGGGATCGTCCGGTAGCGTTGAACAGTTGGCTGACAGAATTGAGAGCCACATTTGTCGCGAATTTGGGACAAACGGAAAGTTTGTTTTACCTAAAATTAAGCCGGCGTTTGTGCTAGAAAACCACGATATTTTTCCCGGAAGTGGCGGTGATGTATCAAGATTAAGAAGATGAAAGAAAGAGAAAAATTCATTGTTTTTGAAGGAATCGGAGGAAGCGGCAAAGGGACTCAGATAGAACTTGCAAAAAATCTCCTTGAAAGAAACGGGATTAAGGCAATCTACACGAGGGAGCCGGGTGGAATTGAACCGGCGGAAGAAATTAGAGAATTAATTTTTGAACTCAGAGACAAGAAACTTATAAAAGCGGAGGGACAGTTGGTACTATTTTTTGCCGCTCGAAAGCTTTGGGTTGATGGCGTGATTGCACCAAACTTAGACAAAGGAGTGAATGTTTTAACGGATAGATGTCACACATCAACGGGTGCTTATCAGGGCCATGCCGAAGGCGGAGATCAAAAGCAAATTTTGGCAATTGCCGATGTAGTTTTGGGAGATTATAAGCCCGATGCTGTAATACTTCTTGATATTTCAAAGGAAACCTCCATTGAGAGGCGTGGTAACAACGTAAACGGTGATCCGTTTGATAAAGAATCTTCGGAATATTTCGACCGACTTATAGCAGGGTACAGAGAAATGGCCAAAACAGGATGGGGAGGTCTGAAATGGTATGTTGTTGATGGTGAGGCCAAACCTGAAAAGGTAGCTGAATCTGTCACCAAAGTCCTTGAAGAGATTTTCGAAAGGAAGCTTGAGCGTCTATAATAGTTAGATATGGTTATAATCTCCGATTTAATTAAAGAAGAACAGAAGCGTCAGGAGGAGACTCTCATGATGATTCCGTCGGAAAATTATGCTTCAAAAGAGGTTCGTGAAGCTGTTGGGTCTGTCCTTATGAACAAATATTCCGAGGGCTACTCCGGCAGGCGCTACTATCAAGGTAACAAAATTATCGACGAGATTGAGACGTTTGCGATTGAAAAAGCGAAGGAACTTTTTAAAGTCGAACACGTAAATGTCCAACCGTATTCCGGTTCTCCCGCAAATGCAGAAGTTCTTTTTGCACTACTTAATCCGGGTGACACAGTAATGGGACTTAGACTTTCTTCAGGTGGGCATCTGACTCACGGGCACCCGGATATAACTTTTTCTGGAAGATTTTATAAATCGGTTCAGTTTGGGACCAAAGACGATGGAATTATTGATTATAGCGAGGTTGAAAATCTGGCCAGAAAGGAAAAACCGGCACTTATGATAATCGGTACAACTGCGTATCCGTTAATTCTTGACTGGAAGAAGCTGGGAGAAATTGCCGATTCAGTTGGATCGTGGCTGGTAGCAGATATCTCCCACGTTTCAGGTTTAGTTTTGGCAGGAGAATATCCTTCTCCGGTTCCGTTTGCCCATATTGTCACAACCACAACACACAAGACACTAAGGGGCCCGAGAGGAGCAATGATTATGGTTACCAAAAAAGGAATCGAAAAAGATCCTGAAACAGCCTCTAAAATAGATAAAGCGGTTTTTCCAGGACTTCAAGGTGGGCCTCACAATGGTACAACTGCCGGTATTGCACAGGCCTTAATCGAGGCAGATTCTGGGGACTTTAAGAAATATGGAAAACAAATTGTTGCTAATGCCAGATATCTGGCAGAAGAACTTAAAAACGGGGGACTTACATTGGTAACCGGTGGAACCGAATGTCATTTGATGGTCATTGATCTGAGACTAATTGGACTATCCGGCAACATTGCCGCTGAAGCGCTGGAAGCAGCAGGAATTATTGTTAACAGAAACTCAGTTCCAAATGACCCGGCGCCTCCGTTTTATCCATCCGGTATCAGACTCGGCACTCCCGGTATTACAACCCGTGGGATGACCGAATCTGAAATGAAAATTATATCCGGTTGGATTTTAAAAGTTCTTGATCATCTTAAAGGTGAGAAACTGCCCGAGGTAAAAGAAAAAAGAGGAGAATATATTAAATCTTTTAGAATTAAAGTTGCCAATGATGAGTTCTTAAAAAATATCGCTTCCGAGGTCAGGGACTTATGTAAAAAATTCCCCATGCCCTAAGAAGGTGATCCTTTCTTGTCTGCATTTAGCCTCAGAATGTAATATAATACGGGTTATGGCAATAATTTTTGATGGCAGAGCCTTTGCGGCGGAAAAAGAATCCTCTTTAGGTATCAGAGTTTTGGGGCTTAAGGCAAGAGGGGTTTATCCCAAACTGGCGTCAATTTTGATTGGCGATAATCCTGCAAGTGAGCTTTATGTAAATCTGAAGAAAAAAGCTGCCGAAAGGATAGGGGCGGAAATAGACGTATATTTTTTGCAGGAAAACTCCAAGTTCTCCGAAATTTTACAGTTAATAGAGTCATTAAATAACGACGATAATTTTAACGGAATAATGATTCAACTTCCGCTTCCGGAATCACTTTCTGAATTTAAAGAAAAGATACTTGGTGCGATTGATCCCGGCAAAGACATCGATGGTTTAAGATATGACAGTCAATTTTTACATCCAACGTCAAAAGCTGTTATTGATATTCTCAAAGAAGCTGAAAAATCTTTAAAAACCGATCCAAAATCTGTGTGTGTTGTCGGTGCCACCGGAATGGTGGGAACACCTCTTGTAAAAGAATTAAGAAAAGAGGGCTACACTGTTGCCGAGGTAAATACCGAAACGGAAAATCTGACGGAAAAACTCAAAACATCGGAAGTTGTCGTAAGTGCAACAGGGGTTGCACACTTGATTAAGTCGGACATGATAAAAGACGGTGCTATTGTTATAGATGTGGGTTCACCAAAGGGAGATGTTGACCCCTCAGTATCGGCAAAAGCCAGCTTTTTTACACCCGTGCCCGGAGGAGTAGGTCCCGTAACGATTTCCTGCCTGTTGGAAAATCTGATTCTGGCTTGCTAATTTAATACCCTTCATATATAATTTGACCCTAGTGAGAGTCACACATCGATCGTGCTTTCTGGATAACTTCCGATCGATGGCGGAAAAAGAAAGCCGAAGGTCCTGAGTGGTGAGTATAGTCGAACCATCGAAGGACAATGATTTTAAATGTCTAAAATAAATATTTCACTTGAAGATTTGATGGATGCGGGGGCCCATTTCGGGCACCAAACCAAGCGCTGGAATCCCAAAATGGAGGAGTATCTTTATGGACAAGAGGAAGGTGTCCACATCTTTGATCTGACAAAAACTAAACCCCTAATTGAAGAAGCTTTGGAGTTTTTGGCAAAGTCTGCCAAAGAAGGAAAGAAAATATTAATTCTTGGAACTAAAAAACAAATTAAAGATAAAGTGGCAGAAGTTGCAGAAAAAGTCGGAGTTCCTTATGTTAATGAAAGATGGCTTGGTGGAACAGTTTCCAACTTTGGTCAAATGAAAAGATCCATCGATAAGATGGAAGAGATGAAAGAAAATCTCGCGACCGGTTTCTACAACAAATACACCAAAAAAGAAAGACTTCTTATTGACCGTGAAATCATACGACTTGAAAAATTTTTCGGCGGCATAAAATCCTTGACTGGTGTTCCCGATGTTCTTTTTGTGATTGATACTAAGAGAGAATCAGCCGCAGTCCGTGAGGCAGCTGAAAGAAAAATTCCTGTAGTGGGAATAGTAGACAGCAATGCAGATCCGGACCTTATTGATTATCCGATTCCAATGAATGACGACGCCAGCAAAGCCCTGACATATATTTTGGATTTGGTGGGACGGGCTATCGGACAAGAAAAAACGCAGACCGAAAAGTAAAAATGGCCAAAATAGACATTGAACTTATTAAAAAACTCAGAGAAGAAACAGGAGTTGCCATAATTCGCATCCGTGAAGTTTTGGAAGAGGTTGGCGGGGATAAAAAAAAGGCACTAGAGGTTCTTAAAAAAGAAGGGTTTGAAAAAGCTTCGAAGCGTGAGGGAAGAAGCACTTCCGAGGGAAAGGTTTTTGTTTACACACACCACACAGGAAAAGTTGTTGGTATAGTGGAACTTCTTTGCGAAACTGATTTTGTCGCCCGAAATGAGCTTTTTGAAGCATTAGGAAAAGACCTTGCTATGCAGGTTGCCTCAATGGGAGAAGCTGATTTGGAAAAACAGGATTTTGTAAAAGACTCCGGCAAAAAAGTTTCGGATTTAATTAAGGAACTTATTGCCAGGACAGGGGAAAACGTTCGCTTGGGCCGGGTTTTTCGTGTAGAATTAGGAAAGTAGTACAATTCCACAAAATGGAGGAATCTTCGATACGTTCTAAAATGCAGTCAACTCTAGACGTTGTTGCTTCTGATATTTCAGGGATAAGAACCGGTAGGGCATCTTCGGCGCTTGTAGAAAATATTGTTTGCCCTGCATATGGCGGAACACAAAGATTAAAAGTTATGGAACTTGCCTCGATTTCTACTCCGGATCCTACTCAGATAATTATTAACCCTTGGGATAAATCCATAATCGGAGACATTAAAAAGGGAATAGCCGAGGCCGGTATTGGTCTTAATCCCTCTATCGATAGCGAGGTAATAAGAATTATTATTGCTCCAATGACCACGGAAGACAGAGAAAAGTATGTCAAACTTCTCTCCGGAAAACTTGAAAATGGCAAAGTTGCAATACGTCAAGTAAGGGGAGACGAGATGCATGAAATTAAAAATAAATTTGAGGCAAAAGAAATTACGGAAGATGATAAATTTTTGTTTGAGAAAAAACTTCAGGAAATTACCGATGAATTTGTCAGTAAGATTGAGGAGATGGGTGGGAAGAAAAAAGCCGAACTTCTTCAGATATAACATTTTTCCCATGCCCATGATCTTCTTGCTTCTGTGTGATACCTAATACATAATACATCCATATATGTTGGTCTCTATTTTTGTTTTTATACTTGTGCTTTCGGTGTTAATTATATCCCATGAATTCGGACACTTTATTGTTGCCAGAAAGTCAGGAATAAAAGTTGAAGAATTTGGCTTCGGACTTCCTCCAAGACTTTTCGGCAAGAAGATAGGTGAAACTGTCTACTCGATTAATGCCCTTCCTTTTGGTGGTTTTGTAAGGCTTCACGGTGAACAGGAGGAGGATGGGGAAACAAATACTAAACGTTCATTTTTGCATAAAAGCAAAAAAGTAAGAGCCATGGTTGTAATTGCCGGAGTTGTTATGAACTTTCTTTTGGCAATTATAGTTTTTGCAATTGTTTACTCATTCTCCGGAATACCCCGAGACGGAGGAAAAGTAAAAGTAATTGACGTAGCATCGGGGTCTCCCGCGGCAAATGCCGGAGTTGTAGTTGGTGATATTATTACTAAAGTTGGCGGTGAAACAATCGTTCTGTCGGACGAGTTTATTGCAAAAACAGCCACTTATAAGGGTAAAAGGGTAACCTATGAGGTACAGAGGGATACAAACGGTCAGACAAAAACCCTGACAGTTAGCCTTATTCCCAGAGAGAATCCACCCTCCGGCGAAGGATCGGTTGGGGTGACGATTACAACAATGGAAATTTATTATCCGCCTGTGCTGCTCAGGCCTTTTTATGGAATTTATTACGGATTTAAGGACGGCATTTTTTGGGGTAAAACCATTGCGACGGGGCTGTGGGGTCTGGTATCCGGCGTTTTTGAAGGAAAGACCCCCCAAGGGGTTTCAGGGCCGATCGGGATTTATGCGGTGACCACAGAGGCCTCAAAAGGCGGTTTTCTGACTCTTCTCAATTTTGTCGGTATTCTTTCCGTCAACTTGGCGATTTTGAATGTTATACCTTTCCCGGCGCTTGATGGAGGAAGACTCTTGTTCATAGGAATTGAGACGGTTACCAGAAAAAAAGTTTCCAGAAAAGTTGAAGCAACAATTAACAACATAGGCTTTCTCCTGCTTTTGACTCTTCTTCTGGTAATTACAGTCGGGGATGTGCGAAGACTCGTGACAAACGGTGGAATTGACGGATTCATTAACTCGTTGGGAAAATGATACAATAGGCTCGATGAAACAATCACAACTTTTTCCAAAAACAAGAAAAGAAGCCCCGAAAGACGCACAAAGTTTAAACCACAAACTTCTGGTTCGCGCGGGATTTATTGACCAGTTGATGTCCGGAAGTTGGACTCTTCTTCCACTTGGGCTTAGGGTTGTTACAAAAATAAATCAGATTATCAGAGAAGAGATTAATGCGGTTGGTGGTCAGGAAATGCTCATGCCTCTTCTTCATCCGAAAGAAATTTGGAGTGAAACAGGAAGGTGGGATAAAGCTGACGAGATAATGTATAAATTATCCGATACCAGGAAAAAAGAATATGTTTTGTCTTTCACACATGAGGAAATAGTAATGGATTTGCTTCGCAAAAATATCAAAAGCTATCAGGATCTGCCGGTCGCCATCTATCAGCTCTCAACCAAATTTAGAAATGAGGCAAGAGCCAAAAGCGGAATATTAAGAGGGAGAGAATTTATGATGAAAGACCTTTATTCTGCACATGCAAATGAAGAAGACATGATGAATTATTACGAGAAGGTAAAAGGAGCTTATGTAAAAATTTTCAAAAGACTAGGATTTGATTTTAAAGTCGCTGAGGCCTCAGGAGGGGTTTTTACCGAAAGACACACCCACGAATTTCAGGTAATCGGCGCAAATGGCGAAGACACAATCTTTACTTGTAATAAGTGTGATTATTCCGTAAATAAGGAAATATTCGAGGGAAACGAGGGAGAAAAATGTCCAAAATGTAAAGAGGGAAAAATTGAAAAAATTGAAGGAACAGTGGAGGTTGGAAACATTTTCCCTCTGGGAACTTGGTATGCAGAACGGATGCATGTTTATTACACAGACGAAAAAGGACTTAAAAAACCAATTTGGTTTGCCAGTTATGGAATCGGACCCACACGTGTTATGGGAACCTTAGTAGAAGTGTCACACGATGACAAAGGAATTATTTGGTATCCGCAAATCGCCCCATTTGACATTCACTTAGTGGAACTTCCGGGAGGAAATGGAAAAAAGATATACGAAAAATTGAAAGAAAACAATATCGATGTTTTGTGGGACGATCGGGATGTTGCCCCGGGAGAAAAGTTTGCAGACGCGGACCTTATCGGAATTCCTGTTCGCTTAGTTGTATCGGCACGTAATGGAGATAAGATTGAGTGGAAGGAAAGAAAAACAGACGCATCCGAACTTTTGGGTTTTGATGAGGTCATTAAACGACTTAAAAAATAAATGGAAGATTGTGTTTTTTGTAAAATTGTAAAAAAAGAACTTCCGTCCGATAAAATTAAAGAAACAGATAATTTAATCGCGATTAACGATATAAATCCACAGGCAGATACACATATCTTAATTATTCCCAAAAGGCACATTAAGGATGTAAGTGAATTAGACGATTCACTTTGGACGGAAATCAAAAAATTGGGGTTGGAACTGATGAGAGAAAAGGGTATAACTAACTTTAGGATGACGACGAATGCGGGGAACGCGGCTGATGTGCACCACATGCATATGCATCTGTTGGGTGAGATCTCGAGTGATCAGAAAATATGATTGCACAAACCTTACAACAAAGAATTGGTGAGTCGATGAAAGCCCACGATGAAGTAAGAACTTCTACTTTGAGGCTTCTTCTTTCCGCCTTTAATTACGAAAAGATTGAGAAACAGCATGAACTGACGGATGAGGAAGAACTTGCAGTTATAAAGCGTGAAGCAAAAAAAAGAAAAGAAGCGGTTGAGATGTATAAAAATGTGGGATCTTCCGACCGTGCCCAAAAAGAAGAAGATGAGCTAAAAATCCTTCAGGAATATTTACCTCCGGAAATGGGTGATGAAGAACTTGCAAAATTGGTTGATGAGGCGGTTGCCGAAATCAAACCTGCAGGAATGGGTGATATGGGGAAAGTAATCGGATTCGTCAAAGGTAAAGCACCAAACGCTGACGGGGGAAAAATTGCCCAACTGGTAAAAGGAAAACTTGGTTAAGGCGGAGCTTCGTATATCATGATAAAAGTTTTAATTACTAAACAATCTAATTATCCGGTTAAGTCATTGGTCATCAAAAAAAAGCTGGCGGAATTTTTTACAAAAAAAGGAATTGTTTCCGATGCTGAAGTTTCTGTAGCGATAGTTGGAGAAAAAAGAATGCTTGAGATAGGGAAAAAGTTTTTGAATGATAAAAAACTTCACAATGTTTTATCGTTTGTAACCGAGGAAACAAAGGGAGGATTTGTCTATCCGCCGAACGGAAAAATTCATTTGGGTGAGATTATTGTCTGCTACCCGCTGGCAGTTAAAGAGGCGATTGAGGAAAATATACTGATTGATCAAAGAGTCTATGAACTGATAGAACATGGGGCAATGCATTTAATGGGAATTCATCACAAAGAATGACACTTTATTTAAAATACCGCCCAAAAAATTTAGATGAACTGGATGAAACTTCTGTTAGCGAATCTCTTAAAAAAATAGTTTCCAAAAAATCCATTCCCCACGCATTTTTGTTTGCAGGACCAAAGGGTACAGGTAAAACTTCGGCTGCAAGAATTCTTGCCAAAATAATTAACTGCCAGGACTTAAAGGGGTATGACCCTTGTGGTAAATGCGAGCAATGCACCTCAATTGTCAAAGGAAGCAACCTTGATGTTGTGGAAATGGACGCTGCATCCCATCGTGGAATTGATGATGTCCGGGTCCTGCGGGACGCGGTCAAGCTTACTCCGGTATCCGGTAAAAAGAAAATTTATATTATTGATGAGGTGCACATGCTGACTGCCGAAGCAAGCAATGCTCTTTTAAAAACCCTAGAAGAACCTCCCGAACATGTGGTTTTTATTTTAGCGACAACTAACCCGGAAAAATTAATTGGAACAATCCGTTCCAGAACCACATTAATTCCTTTTCGAAAGGCGAGTATTCCCGAAATAATAAGATCTCTTAAAAGAGTGGTTGATGGGGAGAAAATAAAAATTGAGGAATCGGCACTAAAACTTATTGCTGAAGCTTCAGACGGATCATTCAGGGACGCAATTAAGATGTTGGAACAGTTAACGGCAGAAGAAAAAGAACTTACCGAGGAATCTCTTGAAGAGTTTCTCTTTAAAAATAAATCTTTTGATTTGGATAATTTTACAAAACTCCTTACAGCAAAAGATTTGAAGAAACTTCTTTCGGAGGTCGAGGAACTGGGCACAAAAGGAGTAACGATAGAAATCTTTTTGGAATCTTTAATAAAAAAATTAAGAAGCAGCCTTTTATCCAAAGTCGGCGTCGGAAATGACAACTTGGAAAATTTATCAAAGGCCGAGCTCATTACCCTCATCGATCTTCTAACCGGGGCTTTTCGGGAAATTGGATCAAGTCCTGTTGAAGAACTGCCTTTGGAGCTGGCACTTATTTCCTGGTGTGGCGAAGAAGAAAAAGATGATAATGAAGGCGAAAAAGGTGAATCCAAAGAGACCCCTAAGGCAGAGGAGATTAAAGAAGAAAAAGATGACAAGGTCGGATCTGAAACTGAATTTCAGGAAAGTCTGCCGGGTGAAATGTTGGAAATTCGAGACGATGTGTGGAAGAATATTTTAGTTCTCGTTAAACCGGTTAATGCCACAATGGAAGCCCTTCTTCGTGCCGCTAAGCCAATTTCTTACAACGGAAAAATTCTCACCCTGGGCGTTTATTATAAATTTCACAAAGAGAGGATCGAGGAAGCACGTCACAGAAAAACTCTGGAGGAAATTGTCGCAAAAGTGCTGCAATCACCGACAAAAGTAAATTGTGTACTGGTCGAGCCGCCACCCAAGAAAATTGTTGAAGAGACAAAAATAGAAACCATTTTAACCGAAGGAAAAGACAAGGATATTGTTGAAATTGCCGAAAAAATATTCAGCAATTAGTAGCCAACTTTAAATTTAAAATTGTAATTTGTAATTTTACGAAGTAAAATCGGTATATATGTTTGACAAAGTTAGGAACCTGGCAAATATGCAGCGTCAGGCAAAAGAGCTGCAGAAAGAACTTGAGAAAATTATCCAAACCGAGGAAAAACACGGTTGGACTGTTTCTGTGACGGGGGATCAAAAACTTCGCTACATCAAAAATGGTGATGAAGATATGAAAGAGTTGACAGAACTTATAAATGAAGCAATGAAGAAAGTTCAAAAAGAATCAGCAAGGAAAATGATGGAAATGGGAGGTGGTTTGGGCGGGCTTCTGGGTGGACTAAAGTAATCTGCTAGAATAACATTATGAAAATAGCGCGCCCGATTGGAGCACTTATTGAATCTTTTCAAAAACTTCCCGGAATTGGACCAAAATCGGCCCAGAGGCTAACTTATTATCTTCTCCATGTTCCCCAGCGAGAACTTGACGATTTCTCGGAAAGTATTTCAAGACTTAAAAAAGATACGGTCCTTTGCTCGGTTTGTAAAAATGTGAATGAGACCGATCCCTGTTCAATTTGTTCAGATAACAGCCGCGATCACTCGGTGGTGATGATTGTTGAAGAACCCCTGGATGTTCTGGCTTTTGAAAGAATGGGTAGATTCAAGGGAGTTTACCATGTCTTGCATGGTGCTATTAATCCGTTGGAAAATATTGGTCCCGATGAAATTTATATACAGGATCTTTTAAATAGGGTAAAAGACAATAAAGATGGCATAAAGGAGGCTATAATTGCCACAAACCCAACAATGGAGGGTGAAGCAACAAGCATGTTTCTGATGAAGCAGTTAAAAATTAATAATTCAGAGGTAAAAATTACAAGATTGGGAATGGGGATCCCAACCGGTGCCGATCTGGAGTATGCCGATGAAGTAACTTTGGCCCGCGCGCTTGAGGGAAGGAGGGAATTGTGATCATATGGGTACTGCCAAAAACACACAACAACTTGCCCAGGATCTGGCAAAGCAAATTGCACAGGAGCCACTGGAAATATTAAGGGAAGCGGGAAAACAGGTTGCCGGTGGTGAGCAGGATACAAAAAGCCAAGATATTATACAACCTCCGGATATCCAGAGTTCTGAAAGCCGGCCCAAAACCACCCATTATCAAAACGAACTTCAGGATAAAGCCAAATCAAGCCGTAGAATAGAGGCTCTTAATCAAGAGATTGCAGACATTCGTAAACAGGATTTATTCAACGATCTTCAAAGTAGAATTACAGAAGGGGAAGATATTCCACTGGAAAATTATACGGAGCTTTCTATGGAGCAAAGACAGGTTTTGAAAGCTCAAGAAGAGGCTGTCAAAAACCGGATCGACAAGGAACAAAATACGGGATTGAACGAAGTTCCTGCTATTCACTCAAAACCAAGCCGCCGGTTTGGTGCCTGGCAAAGACATGAAGCGGAAAAACAGCAAACCAGAGTCGAAAAGCCAATACCTCCATCGGGATAACAATTAACAATTATCGATTAACAATGTAAAATGATCTCATGGCAGATATTTTTTTAACCAATACACTAACTCACAAAAAAGAAAAATTTACACTAATCAATCCTCCCAAGGTTGGAATGTATACCTGCGGCATGACAGTTTACGACTACGCTCACATCGGGCATGGCAGAAAATATGTTACGGACGACATTCTTAAAAGAGTGCTTACTGTAAATGGTTATGAAGTTGAACATGTTCAAAATGTTACCGATGTCGGACATTTGGTGTCCGATGCGGATGAAGGGGAAGATAAACTGGAAAAGGGAGCAGCTAAACAGGGTAAAACAGTTTGGGAAGTTGCAGAATTCTTTACTAATAATTTCTATGAATCGATGGATAAACTGAACATAGAAAGACCCAATGTTATTTGTAAGGCTACAGACCACATCAAGGAGCAAATTGAACTGGTACAAAAATTAATGGATAAAGGGTTTGCTTATGATACCCCTGAAGCGGTTTATTTTGATATTTCAAAATTTCCTAAATACGGTGGGGCTTTCGGACAAAAACTTGAAGATAAAAAAGTTGCGGTAAGAGGCGAAGTCCAAACAGGGGAACACAAGAAAAACCCCGCTGATTTTGCCCTTTGGTTTAAAAGAATGGGCAGATTTCAAAATCACACCATGCATTGGGATTCACCCTGGGGGGATGGGTTTCCCGGCTGGCATATAGAATGTTCCGCGATGAGCATGAAATATTTGGGAGAACAGATTGACATTCACACCGGCGGGGAAGATCACATAAGCATTCATCATCCCAATGAAATTGCCCAGAGTGAAGCATCAACGGGCAAAACTCCCTTTGTAAAATACTGGCTGCATACGGCATTTTTGATGGTTGATGGACGCAAGATGAGTAAGAGCTTGAATAATTTTTACACAGTGGAGGATGTAGAGAAAAAGGGATTTGACCCGCTGGCCCTCAGATATCTTTATTTAGGAGCGCACTATCGCGACCCCCTGAATTTTACTTGGGATTCACTGGAAGCTTCTCAGACGGCACTTTCAAAACTTAAATCTCAAATTTCCCAGCTTCACCAAAGTTCCGCCGGGGAGTCAAATCGAACTGTTTTGTCAGAGGACAAGGAAATGAAAATTGAGGAATACAGAAACGAATTTTCAGAGGCAATCAATGACGATTTAAATACTGCCAGGGGATTGGCGGTACTATGGTCAATGCTTGGCAGTAACATTCCGTCCGGAGATAAATACGATTTAGCCATGAGTTTTGATGAAATATTGGGACTGAAATTGAATGAAACAAAAAGTATCGAAATCCCGGAAAATATCTCCTCTCTGATGGAGGAAAGAGACAGACTTCGAAGCGAAGGAAAATTTGAAGAGGCAGATAAGATACGTGACCGAATAAAAGATGCCGGCTTTGATGTAAATGATAAATCGTTAAAATAAAATGAAACTTTCTGCCGTAATTTTTGATATGGACGGGACAATTTTAGAAGATGAGGACGAATACGGAAAAGCATTTAACAAAGTTCTTAAAAACTTAAATGTTGATTCAAAGACGGACGCTCCTCAGGAAAAGGGAATTGGAGTTAAAGAAAACTGGGATCTCCTTATTAAAAAATATTCCATAAATACGGATAAAACTCCTGAATCCCTAGCCAAAGAAACTCAGAATGCATACCTGGCTAGTATTAGCGAGGTAACGGTAAGAGCAGGGTTTGATGATTTTCTTGAAAAATTAAAAGACAGCGGAGTACGGGTTGCGCTTGCCACCTCAAACATTTGGGAACAGACAGATAAGATATTAGATACGGTCAACTTACAGGATGCCTTTGATGTCATAACGACATCTGATGAAGTTCTTTACAACAAACCCGATCCTGATATTTTTACTGTAACGGCCGATAAGCTTGGTATTGAAAAGCATGAATGTTTGGTTATAGAGGATTCACCTTCAGGAGTCGAGGCGGCAAGGCGTGCCGGAATGAAAGTTGTTGCCATTTTTTCCGGCGGGGATTTACAAGCTCTTTCAAAAGCAGATTTGGTGGTTGAAGGATTTTCCGAAATTACAGCCCAAGCGATAGACCAGTTGTGAGATAATGAATTAATATTAAGTTATGGAGCAAAATAATCAGCCAAGCTTTAACGTTGTAACAACTAACAAGCCAAGTAAAAACACCAAACAGGGTTTGATAATAGGTGCTTTAGTTGTTGTCTTTTTGGCTATAGCTGTTGTCGCTGGAGTCATTCTTGTCAGACAGCAGCAAGATATTAGGGAAAAGGCAGAAGCAGTTCTTGTTTGCCCTGCAGCCGAAGCTTGTCCTGTCGCAGGGGATCCAACTTTATTAAAAAGCTGCTATTCAGCGGATGCGGGGGATCCTCCGCGGGATATAAGCTGTTCAACGATTGCCAACGTCGGTGCCACAACTTTTTGCGGTTCAACAAATTTTTGCTGTCCGTCGCTGGGTGCTTCTTGGACCACAGATTTAACGATGTGTTCAACACCAAGCCCGACGCCGACACTAACTCCGACACCATCCGCAACCGCAACCGCGACTGCCAGTGCAACGCCTACAGAAACTGCAACCTCTTCTGCAACCTCTTCTGCAACACCCCAAGCTACAGGCTCGGCAACACCGGCCCCGATTCCTGTAACAGGAATGAGTTGGCCAACAATAGTTGGAACAGCAGTGGGAATATTGGTAATAATTGGGTCAATTCTTCTGGTGCTCTAGTGGAGTTTGATTTTTTTAATTGAAAATTTATCCCCCTTCGCGAATACCCCGGGCGTTAGCTCGTGGGTAAGCGAAGTGTTTTCGCTTCGGAGGGATTCCACTCCAGACGAAGCTGGGGAGAAGATACCCCGACCGTAAGGCTGGGGAGCTTCATTGACAACTATCCCTACATGGTCAATTAAAGGAAAATGACTTTTTATTTCGGTTTGAAATTTCTCAGCAAGATTTGAAGTATAGGAACCGAATCCGGCGTTTTCAGATTGTTTGCAAAGCCTGTCTTCCCATTCATGGATAATATTAAGGATTTCGGCGCCGATTTTATTAAATTCCTCCTGATTTTTCTCTTGGTCAATTGAATATTCGAAATGCGCTTTGGTGAATTTATTAAAGGCATCTTTATTTTCTGAAACCATCTTGTCGAAATACACCTTGTATTTGGTCATATGGGAAATTTTGTCTGAAAACGGAGAGAAAATCAACCACAAAAACATTTTCAGCTGGTTTTAAGACTGTGGGGTATAATATAGTCTCATTATGAGAATTTTAGTAATTGAAGATGAGCATAAAATCGCAAACTCCATAAAACGCGGTTTTGAACAGGAAACGTGGGCTACCGATGTTGCCTATGATGGTGAGGAAGGCTACGACCTGGCCTCAACAGAGGATTATGACGTTATAGTGCTGGACTTGATGCTTCCAAAAATGCCTGGCATCGAGATATGTAAAAAATTGAGAAAAGCGGGCAACCACACCCCAATACTCATGCTTACGGCAAGGGGTGCGGTTGGGGACAGAGTCGAAGGTCTGAACAGCGGAGCTGACGACTATCTTGTTAAGCCATTTGCATTTGAAGAGCTTTTGGCAAGAGTTAGGGCACTTGTCAGGCGTCCAAAAGAAACTCAAAGCTCAGAATTAAGAGTTAACGATTTGGTTTTGAACACGAATACTTTTGAAGTAAAAAAGAATGGTAAAAATATTGAACTTTCCAGAAAAGAATTTGCAATTTTAGAGTATTTAATGAGAAATTCCGGGAAGGTGGTTTCTAAAGAAAATATAATTGCCCATGTATGGAATTACGAAGCGGATATTCTACCAAACACGGTAGAGGTTTTTGTTGGCTATCTTCGCGACAAGCTCGGTAACGATTTAATTCATACCGTAAGAGGTTTCGGATATAAGGTTTAGTAATTCTTAATATATGTTTAAAGAGGCCCGTATAAAATTAACCGCTTGGTACTCGGTCATTATTATGATTGTAAGTCTTTCTTTTTCCGGGATTATTTATGTTGGTATAAATATGGAACTTGTCCGGATAGATAATGTTCAGAAGGAAAGAGAGGCTAGACTTGATGATTTAAGAAAATTTCTAATTCAAAACAGCCTTCCGTTTCCGCAGGAAACACAGTCTTTCGAGATAGAAACAGTAGAACACGCGAGACTTAGGGTCGTTTATGCACTTGGTCTTATTAATGTCTCAATTTTGGTTATTTCAGGGATTGGTGGGTATTTTTTGGCGGGTTTGACACTGGACCCTATTTCCAAAATGGTTAAGGAACAAAAGGAATTTGTCAGTAATGCCAGTCATGAACTTCGTACACCACTAACTTCGCTTAAAACTGAGATTGAAGTGGCCTTGCGTGATAAGAAGCTAAGCCTGATGCGGGCTAAAAATATTTTAAAGAGCAATCTGGATGATATAAACAGTATGCAAAAACTTTCCAATTATCTTCTGAAACTGCACAGATTTGAGAATTCCGAAGTTGATATGAAAATGGAAAAAATTGATCTTGGAAAAGTAACCTTAAAAGTAATTAAAAGCAAAGGTTCTTATGCCAAGCAAAACAAAATTAAGATTGTCAAAAATATCACTAAGGTTTATGTGAATGGCAACGAGGAATATATAACCGAGCTTGCAAGTATTCTTATCGAAAATGCCATAAAGTATTCGGGAAAAGCTAAAAAAATAGAAGTTTCAACCAAAAAAGGCGGATTTTTGGTTGTCCGCGATTTCGGAATAGGGATCGCAAAAAATGACCTTCCTCATGTTTTCGACAGATTTTACAGGGCAGACTCTTCAAGATCAAAAGAAAACGCCGAAGGCTTCGGTCTTGGTCTTTCTATTGCCAAGTCGATTACTGAAAAGTTGGGAGCAAAAATCAGAGTTCAGAGTAAGATGGAAAACGGAAGTACTTTTAGCGTGCAGTTTGCGTCAAATTTCGGTACCGTTTGATAAAGAAATATTAATTCTGCGGATCACCTCATGGCCAAACTCATTAATTAAATTTTCTCTGATTTCAAAAAGTACCGGTTCGGTAGGGACCAGGTCTTCCTCATCCGTTTTGGGGTGGGTGATGTCTATTTTGATGCTCTTTATAATATCGTCAGGTACGTTACCAATAACAAGGGGGAACATCAGCAGCTTTCTAAATATTTGCAATTCTTCTTGTTGTCGGGCAAAATCTTCTATCTCCCTGATTCTGTCAAAATTTTCAACGAGTAAATGGCTTATTATAGGGGAGCAACCCCAATCGTGTTTTTGATTAAGATTTTGTCTACGTTCTTGGCTCATGCTGCCATTCTACCACATGGCTGCAAGAAATAATTAAAAATGCTTGCGGTTTTACTGAACACTGTTATAGAATTACTTAGATGAAAGAGAAGTTTTTTAATTGGATTAAGGTTCTGGCGGCAGTAGGAATTATTCTTGCGCTTTTTCTTCTTTGGGAGCAAATTTTCCGCCCCAGTTTTCAGCCCTGCAACATAAACGCTATGGTTAACTGTGACGCCGTTATAAGTGGGGAAGTGTCAAAAACTTTGGGAATTCCGACACCCCTCATCGGTCTTGTTGGCTACATAATAATTCTTTTCGCGGCATTCAAGAAAAACGCCAAATTGGTTTTAGGAATGGCTGCCTTTGGCCTGGCATTCTGTCTTTATATTGCCTACCGTGAGCTATTCCAACTTCATGTAATTTGTCCTGTCTGTGTTCTCTGTCAACTGGACATGATAACAGTATTTATCTTAGGAATTATCCTTAACCGTAAAGCTTCAAAGCCAACCCCAACAGATCCTATAGCTTGACAATTTAGACTTATAGTGTTAGAATTTTGCCCATCTAGGCGTGCGCCTGGAATGTGGTTGGTTAGCACATTAAGCTTTAAATTTCAAAAACTTTTTGGTCCTAAAGGAGGACAAAAATGGAAAGCAGAAAGTTAAGTCCGGCAGTAAGGATAGTACTGATTGTAGTTGGTTTATTGATAATTGGCTTAATTGCCTTATCAGCATCTGGTATCCCTGTTTTTGCAGCTGGGGAATGCAAAGCCCCCGAGGGGTATTTGTTGATCGAAAACAGAATGGCCGCTGACTTGGCTGGAAACCCTGTATATATTGTACGAGGGATAGGAGCCACCGGCGAAGGCGTCTCTGTGAATCGGAAGTTCTACATTCCTCAATGTGGATCAAGTGATCCGTCAATAGAGGAAGTCGGAAACGTTTTTGTCTGGTTAGACGGTAGACAGGTTTTACTACTGTCTGGATCGGTCGGAAGAGACACCTCTCAATAGTTTTTGAAATATGTTTTTCAAATACCGGAGCTCTAAGCTTCATCTTTGTTTTTTAAAAGATGATGTTTATCTCCGGTTTTTTGTGGAAAAATTGCATACGGAGAAAAATCTGGTATAGTACGGGCGTAAGGAGAAATCCATGAGTTCTGAACAACAAAGAGGCACCGACAATCAAGACATTGCTCACACACTGGCTCTTTTTCTGTCCGGAAAAATTAAAAGGGAAGATATGGGTGAGAATAACCAGATGGTACTGGATTTTTATCTTGGGGTAATGTCGGATGATCCCAGGTTTGCCGAGCGAGTCAATCTCATAAAAAATCAAATGATTGAGAAGGACAAAAAAATTCCACTTTACACACCCGGAGAACTCGGAAGGGCAAAAGACCACAAGAAACGTAAAAAATCATCGGGAGAAAAAGCTTTCCAACCCGCTTTTTGGGAAGAAACCAGCCTTAAAAATATATCAGAATCGGAGCTTGAAGGTTTCTACGACCCGGAAAAATATTTAATGAAATTACACAAGTCTTCCTCTCGAGGTTTTAATCAGGGCTACGAAAGATTGTTAAGAAAAGACGTCCAGGACAGAAAAAACCAATTAAGAAATTCGATTGATTTACCCGTAGCCAGAGGCAAGAATTCCCATGTAAACGATGATTTTTACAAATTTTTGGTTAGGAGAGTTTGTACTTTTGACACATTTGAAATCTTTAACGAATATGATCGCGCAATTGATAGAATTTCACCGGAATTGAATCTAAAAATAGAACAAGTAAAAGATTTGGTTGATGAGCTTTTGAACCAGGGGCTAAACCGGCGCGAGAGATTTGAAAGATTTGATCAGTTTACCAAGGAATATAAAAAAGAATGGAATATGGAAGTCGACTTAAATTTTCGGGGTTGATATCTTCATGGGTTTTTGGGTTTATAATACACACCACGGGTAGAACCCATTTTTTGGATAAAACCTTCTTTTGCCAGTCTCATTAAATCGTAGCGCAGAGTTCTTTCGTTAACATTTTTAAATCTCCTTCTGATGCTGTCGAAGTTGGTCATTTTTTGGTCATTTATAAGCTGTAATATTTCACCCCTTCTGGGTAAAAGCGCGTCGTAGCTTTCAACTTTTTGTTTTTTGAGCACCAAATCTTTTGCCTCTGTGGCCGCCTCGGCAATCAATTCGAGCATAAATTCCAGGTAATTTGTAGTATCGCGCTCCGGCTCTTCAAGCATTTTGTAATAAGTCTCGCGTTTTTTATCGACCTTTTCCTCAAATGGTAAAATTCCTTTAAGTCCATAATCATTTTTTGTCAGCACCATCAAGATAAAAAGTCTTCCGACTCTGCCACTGCCATCCGTAAATGGATGTATTTTTTCAAAAACAAAGTGAGAAAGAAGTGCCTTAACGGGAATAAGGGTTTCTTTATTGCTGTTGGCATATTTCAAAAGTCTTTCAATCAGCTTGGGTATTAAACTAGGAGGGGGAGCATGATAGACAACAGTCCCTGCAGTTGTGAATATACCTTCATGCTTCTTTCTGAATTTTCCCAATTCTTCATATTCAATCCCTTTCATAACGATTGAGTGCAAAGTCAAAATGTCTTTTACGGAAATATCTTTTTTGTTCCTTTCCTGAATCCAATTTATTGCTTTTAAGATATTTTCTATTTCAACTCTCTTTTTGTCTTTTGAGGAAAGCCTTGAATAATCATCCAGGAGTGTGGGATTACCCTCAATTCTTGCCGAAAAAACGGAACTTTTCAAAGTTGACTTGCGCCTGATGTTTAATTCAACTTCGGGGGGAATTGATATATTTTCAACAATCTCTTTGGCAGCCTCTATTTTAGATAGAAGTTTAGAGGTATTAGTATTGAGAAAATATTTTGGAGGAATCAACATTGCCTAATACTACCAGATATTTCCAGATGTTGCCATATATTGCCAAAAACGAAAGAGGGGTTTATTAAATAACAAATCAAGCCCCATAACGCACAGTATCTTTTTTGTGCGCTTTGTTTAACAACTCCGAAATGACCATCGACAAGTACTTCAACTAGTTGTAACATATGAAGTATGATAACTCACAATAAAAACTTCACTTTAGCAAGTAAAAACATCAAACAAAGAGTAACGCTTTTCGTTAATCCTTCAATTTTGAAGCATGCTAAAGCCCAGGCTGTTGTTGAAGACTTAAGTTTAACTGTGCTTGTAGAAAAAGCATTAATGAAATATTTACCTAGGGTAACAGTGATTAAGGGGGGTGAGTAATATGACAGAAATTGTAAGAGAGACAGTAAGAACAGAGAATGAAGTTGCATCAACCCCGGTTAATGCAGAAGTAAGCGGTACTCAAACTGCAGCACGTTTAATCTATTTTCTGTTTGGAATACTTGAAGTACTTTTGGCCTTCCGTTTAATTTTTAAGCTTGCAGGTGCAAGTCACGGAAGCGCTTTTGTAAATTTAATTTATAGTCTAACCGGAATTTTTATCTTGCCTTTTACCGGAATATTCCGTCAGGCGGTAGCAACCGGAGTAGAAACAACAGCAATTCTTGAGCCGGCAACGGTAGTTGCCATTATCGTCTACGCTGTTTTGGCGTGGGGAATCGTGGCTTTAGTGAGAATAATTTCCGGTGAAAGGAAAGAAGCTGATTAGTTTGATTTAATAAGGAGGTGATATATATGGGGATATTAGACATTATCATTATTATATTAATTATTGGTTGGTTGGGAGGATTTTCTTTCCGTGTCGGCGGAAGCCTGATTCATTTACTACTTGTCATTGCAGTTATTGTTCTTGTTGTCCGTCTTTTAAGTTAATTTAAAGTAAAAGAACTTGTGAACAAACTACAGGAGTTAAGTACGACGGAGATAGTAACTTAGAGTATAATAAAGTATGTTGATTTTAATTTTATTTTTGGTTATTGGTTCATTTGTTGTATATGTATCAAGATTTAATTTTACCCCGGTTACGGTTAATCTGGGATTTTATACATTCCCGGATATTCCTCTCTTTTATGTAATTATCGGCGCACTTCTTACAGGTTTGGTGATTTCATATTTGGTTTATCTGGTTCGTTCTATTTCTACATCCTTTGCGTTACGTGGTAAAAATAAGGAAATTAAAAAAGAGAAAGATGTTGTACTTGAGTTAACCAAACGTGTTCACCAGTTGGAGTTGGAAAACGAAAAATTGAAGCACGGTTCCAGCGGCGAAGCCGAAGACACAAACTCTTTGTGAAAAACCTCTTAGCTAAAATCTACAAAGCAATGCATCTCCCTAAAGGTATGCAACTATTTGTCATGCGCTTTTTTCAGGACCAATTTTTAATCGGTGTTACCGGTATAATTTTTAATGAAAAACAGGAAATTCTTCTTTTTAAGCATACCTATCGTTCACACGCATGGGCTTTGCCCGGCGGCTATTTAAAATCCGGCGAACACCCGCGCGAAGCACTGGAGCGGGAAATCAAAGAAGAGTCGGGTTTTACTGTAAGCGTTGATGAGCCTCTGAAAACCCGAACCGACCGCGACAATGCCCGACTGGATATGTGTTACACGGGAATCTTAATCGGTGGCGATTTTACTCCAACTCACGAAGTCTCCGAATATGGTTTTTTTAATCAAGACAATCTTCCTCTTCTCAGGAAAAATCAGGTTTTTTTAATTGATGAAGTTTTAAGGCAGCGACGCTCACCATAAGATTGAAAATAGACGATTCGAACTCACTATATATTTTTAGACTCGGGTGTTGAGCGAAGCTTGCCACTCAGCTTTATCCGAACTTCATGATAAAATTCAAACATGAGTTTATCTGTAGGAATTGTTGGTTTACCAAACGTAGGGAAAAGCACACTTTTTAATGCTCTTCTCAAAAAGCAGCAGGCTTACGTTGCGAACTTCCCATTCGCAACGATTGAGCCGAATATTGGGATAGTTCCTGTTCCTGACGAACGGCTTTCAGAGCTAGCTGAAATAACAAAAAAATCCGAAAGTATGGCCAATCTTCCTCCTGAAGTTCCAGCCACGGTTGAATTCGTAGATATCGCAGGGCTAATCGCAGGCGCAAGTAAAGGCGAGGGATTGGGAAATAAGTTCCTAAGCCATATCAGGGAAACCAGCGCGATTTGCTACGTTTTAAGAGCCTTTACCGACCCCGATATCATCAAGCAGGGGGTAAAAAACCCAAAAACCGACTTGGAAGTTTTAAAATTGGAACTTGATTTGGCAGATGCGGAAACAATAGAAAATCACAAAAAAAGGAAAGAACAGGACCCCGAAAACCTCCCGCTATTTTCAAAGAAACCCTTTTTGATTGTGCTGAATGTAGATGAAGCCGATTTGAAGAATTCCGGCAGTTTGGAAGATAAATATGCAGAGGAGCTGGGGGTAGATAAAAATCAGGTTGTGATAATTTCTGCCAGAACCGAGGCGGAACTTTCGGAACTCTCACCCGAAGACCAAAAAGCATATTTGGCCGATTTGGGGGTTGAGAAATCAGGCCTTGAGCGTTTAATCCAAAAAGCATTTGCTACGCTTGGTTTAATAACATTTTTAACAGCGGGAGAAAAAGAAGTTAGAGCTTGGACCATTCCGGCAGGGATCAGCGCCCAAGAAGCGGCCGGAGTAATTCATACGGATTTCATTAAGAAGTTTATTAAGGCTGACGTTGTTGCTTTTACCGATTTTGTAACACTTGGCGGTTGGAAGGCGGCTCGCGACGCCGGAAAAGTAAGGAGCGAGGGGCGGGATTATACAATGAAAGACGGGGAAGTTGTGGAATTTAAGATTGGGGCATAACTAATTTCTAATTGCTAATTTCTAATTTCTAATCTATAATCTGAGCATGAATAAATACGAATTAACCTTAGTTTTGGACGGCAAGGCGGGAGCTGTCAAAAAAAAGAAAGTAATCGAAACTTTAGAAAAAGTTTTGGCTATTTTTAAGGGATCAATCAAAGAGTCTAAAGATTGGGGAGTAAAAGAACTTGCCTACAAAATCGGAAAAAGTGAGACCGGGCTTTACCTATTCTTCGAAATTGAACTTGATCCCAAAGGAGCTAAGTCATTAAATGATAAACTAAGAGTAGATCCTGATTTAATTAGGTTTTTACTAATAAATAAAAATAAATAAATGGCACGAAGTTTAAACAAGGTAATGCTAATCGGAAATCTCACGAGAGATCCTGAAATGCGTTATACCCCCCAGGGAACCGCGGTTTGTACTTTCGGGGTTGCTACAAACAGAAACTGGACAACGGAAAGCGGAGAAAAGAAAGAAGACGTAGAGTTTCATAATGTTGTGGCCTGGAATAAATTGGCCGAGATTTGTACACAGCTTTTAAAGAAAGGCAGAAAAGTCTACGTTGAAGGCAGGCTCTCAACACGTTCTTGGCAAGGTACTGACGGAACCCAAAAACAAAGAACAGAAGTGGTGATAAGCGACATGGTTATTTTGGATAAAAAGGAAGATTCGGGAGACTCTGGAATTGATATTCCTGAACCTGAAGTGGAGCCTCAAGTTTCACCCGAGGAAGTCTCTGCCAAAAAACCCGCAAAAAAGTCCGGTAAATCTGAAACCGCCTCCACCGAGGTAAAAGAAGAAAAAACAGAAGAACCTGGTGATGAAGATATCCCATTTTAATTTAGAATTTATTGAAAGTATGGCAAAGAAAAAAGACAACAAAAAAAGAAGAAGACAAATTGAGATAGTAGTTCCCCGGAATTGCCCTTTTTGCAAAAGCAAAACCATGCCGGACTATAAAGAAGTTGATGTGCTTGCGAGATATATGAATGATCGCGCAAAAGTGTTGGGAAAGTCCAGAACCGGAATTTGTGCCAAACATCAAAGAAGAATTTCCTTGGCCATTAAAAGAGCAAGGCACCTAAGTCTTCTTCCTTACACCCCGTCGTTGGACTAATCTCCATTAAATTTAAGTCTTGAGTAGATCAAATCTTAAGGGTAATATGTATTTTATGTCTGCAAAGATTAATTTTCTAAAGGCCAGAAAAATAATACTGTCGGTGTTTATCTTGGTTGCTGTTTTTACCGGCGGGTATTTTCTCGGCGTAGAGGGTTATAAAGCCGAAGTAACAAAGGCACTGAACGTTACGGTTAGTAGGCAGCTTCCTCCCGACAAGAACATAGACTTTTCTCTTTTTTGGCAGGTTTGGGATTTGATGACCCAAAAATATTACGATAAATCCAAGCTTATTCCATCTCAAATGATTTACGGAGCAATTGAGGGAATGGTTGCCTCAGCCGGGGATCCTTATACCACCTTTCTTCCTCCGGTACAGAATAAAATTGTAAACGAGGACTTGAGCGGATCTTTTGGTGGGGTTGGAATAGAAATAGGCTATAGGGGGGGACACTTGGCGGTAATAGCTCCTCTTCACGGTACCCCTGCCGAAAAAGCCGGTGTTAAAGCGGGGGACTTCATAGTGAAAATTACCGATAAGGCAAAAAATGTGGATTTGGATAGCACTAACATGAGCACCAGCGATGCAGTTACTTACATTAGGGGTGTTGCTGGAACAAAAGTCACTTTGACCCTGGTGCGCGAAGGGGTACCCGATCCGATTGTTGTTGAATTATCCAGAGAAAAAATCAACGTTCCCTCTGTCACCTTGACATGGATTGGTGATGAAGGGAACATCGCTGATATTAAAATCAGTAAATTCGGTGCGGAAACCAAAGGTGAGTGGAATAAAGCAGTATCTCAAATTTTGGAAAAGAGCGATGTAAAAGGAGTGATAGTTGATCTTAGGAATAATCCCGGCGGCTATCTTCAGGCGGCTGTCGATCTGGCCTCGGATTTTGTTCCGATAGGAACAACAGTGGTTATTCAACAAAACGGTGACGGGACCAGGCAAGAATATAAATCAAATTCTTTACCAAGACTTGAAAATTACCAGGTGATTATCCTTATAAACGGAGGAAGCGCTTCAGCGTCCGAAATTTTGTCCGGTGCCCTGAGAGACAATAAAGGAATTAAGCTTGTTGGCGATAAAAGCTTTGGAAAAGGAACAATACAAGAGCCAATTGATATAAACGGTGGCAGCGGAATACATGTAACTACCGCAAAATGGCTGACTCCGGACGGAACCTGGATTCATGAAAAAGGACTGATTCCTGATGTGGAAGTGGCCAATGCCGATGACGCGACGGAAGACATCCAACTTAATGCGGCAATAAAACTCTTTAATTAGCTGTTGTATTAATTGACTGATAACAGCCGTTAAACGATAATTGGGTTATGAAAAAGATTGGTTTGAAAAAAATCTTGGTTTTTGTGGCGTTGATAACAGTGGTTATAGCTGCAGCAACCTCCGGTGCGGTAGCCGATAGACTTTTTGGATTTAAACTCCTGGACAAATTCTTTCCCAAGCTTTCCGGTGTCGTTCAAGAGAGAATAGTTACGGAAAGCAGTGACGTTGTTGAGGTTGTCAAAAAGGTCGGACCTTCAGTTGTAACTGTTTCGGCCACAGCTCCGGTAAGACAGGTAATTCAATTTTCACCGTTCAGTGGTTTTACAAGCGGTACACAAGGTGGAAAAGAGCAGGATATCGGGAGCGGCTTTGTTGTTTCCTCCGATGGCTTGATAATAACCAATAAACATGTAGTTGCCGATGCCACCTTGAGTTATAAAGTGTCAACATCGGACGGCAAGACATATGATGTCGGACAGATAAGCCGGGATCCGAATAATGATATTGCTGTAATTAAAATTGATGCCTCGGGACTTACTCCGGTTGATCTGGGTGATTCCTCAAATTTGCAAGTGGGGCAGTTTGTAATTGCAATAGGAACCGCCCTGGGAGAGTTTAGAAATACTGTTACAACGGGAGTTATTTCAGGACTTGGGCGTGGAATTGATGCAGGGAACAGTTTTCAGGGTTATGTTGAACGGTTGGATAATGTAATTCAGACAGATGCAGCCATAAATCCGGGTAATTCCGGCGGTCCGCTTTTAAACTCGGCAGGCCAGGTAATCGGAATAAATGTGGCAGTAGCCGAGGGGGCCAATAACATTGCTTTTTCGATCCCAATAAATACGGTAAAAGAAGCCTTGAATGTATTTAAAACCACCGGAAAGTTTCCTGCCAAGGCCTATCTCGGAGTTGGGTATCAGGTTATTTCTCAACAAATTGCACTCCTTAATCAGGTGCCTCAAGGAATGTATGTTGTAAATGTGGTTTCTGATTCTCCCGCAGAAAAAGCCGGAATTCAGGTGGGGGATATAATTTTCAAAATTGATGGAAATGCGGTTGGGGACAATAGCGAGGCTTTGAGTACGATAATTTCCGGTAAAAAACCCGGAGATGCAATCTTACTTGATATTTGGAGAAATGGAGAAACCAAGAACGTTAATGTTACTCTAACAGAAATAGCTCAGTAAAATCACTGAATACTCCGGGTTAGTTCTACGACCTTTTCCAATTCACCGTCCATAATAGCCTCAAGTTTGCCCCAATTTTTACCGATTCTGTGGTCAGTGAGCCTGTCCTGGGGAAAATTGTAAGTGCGTATTTTTTCTGACCTCATTCCACGGCCTATAACTGAACGATAGCCGGCAACAGTGCGCATTTTCTCGGCTTCCTGGCGCTCCCAAAGACGGGACCTGAGCAGGGAAAGCGCTATTTGGCGGTTTTGCTCTTGGAACCTCTCCTCGCGGGCTTCTGCGACGGTACCGGTGGGTTTATGGACAAGTCTCACTGCTGTTGAAACTTTATTTACGTTCTGGCCTCCGTGGCCTCCGCCTGTGGTAAAGCTCCATTCCAGGTCATTGGGGTTTATCTGAATTTCGGTTTCTTTAATTTCGGGAAGTACAACCACTGTAGCAGTGGATGTGTGGATTCTACCTCTTTTTTCGGTTACAGGTACTCTTTGCACACGGTGTACACCGGATTCGTTTTTGAGGCTGTCAAAAGCTCCAAACCCTGAAATTTTTATAGTATTGTCAGATACGGAGTATACTTTCCAGCCAATTTTCACGGCAAAACGTATATACATGCGAAGTAAATCTTGCCCCCAAAGCTTAGCCTCGTCACCGCCAGTGGCACCCCTGATTTCTAAATAGACTACCTGGAGTTGATTATTATTCATACTGCCCAAATCCGATTATTTACCCCTGAGCTCGGCAAGCGATTCCGGCCTGGTTGCTTCTTCTTGAAGTTTCTTAAGTTTTTTAACCATTCTCTTCTCGGTTTTTGTGATATGTTTTTTGGCACCTGCCATTCTGGCTTTAAAGGCGTCGACTCTACCTGCGGTGTCTACGAACTTCATCTGTCCTGTATAGAAAGGATGACAGTTATAACAGACATCAACACGAATTTCAGGAACGGTTGCTCCCGTTGTAAATACGTTGCCGCAAGCACAAGTGACCTTGGCTTCAGGGAACCATTTTGGGTGAATTGTGGCCTTCATAACTTAGGAATTATACCTTTTTTTCTTCACTTGGGCAAGGGTAACCCCAGCCGCTATTAGAAGGCCTCCGACGATAAAAGGCGTACCGATTTTCTCTCCCAGCCAAAAAACCGACAATGGTGCGCCGAAAAGAGGGTAGAGGTAGCTGATAAGGTTGACCTCTCCGATCTCGATTGTCTTTTCGGCTTTGTGCCAGAGAAAGTAAGCCAGAGTTCCGGATAAAAGTGCCATATAGAAAACTCCAAGGTGATACCTTACGGGTGTGGTAAGAATCTCCGAGATAATGTTTTTCCCCGAATTTACGGCAAAAACAATAGGCAACATAGTAATAAAACCGATAATAAAAGATATATTTGTAGCAAAAACAGCATCAACATTGTCCCTGAGAATTATTTTGGCAAATATTGCGGTTACCGCACCAACCATCACGGAGGCTAAAACTAAAAGATTTCCTTCGAGCCCACCGAAGCCATTATTAAGTTTAAGTATGGGCTCAACTATAGTAATAAGAGTTCCCATAAGTGCAATCAGAATTCCAACACTTTCCCTTTTGGTGATATGTTCCTTTAGGAAGAAAACTCCGGCAACGGCAATAACAATGGGGGACGCGGCAGAAATTAAGTTGGAATTAATTGAGGTGGTCTTGTCGATGCCCAGGAAAAGAAGTCCAATCGAAACCGTTGAGAGTAAAAACCCATTTAAAAGTGTTATGGCCAAAATTTTAGGTTTTTTGGGAAACTTTATGCCGGTAAATGCAAAAATGGCAAAGGCAACGATTGCCGAAATAAAAAATCTGTAGGTTAAAAAGACGGCGGAGGAAAAACCCTCCAGGGTATATTTAATGATAGGACCGGCGCTTCCCCAAATGACGGCAACTATAAGAAGTTCTATATAAACGCGTTTTCGGGCAGGGCTCATAGCACTAATTATGAATGATGAATTACAAATTATGAATAGGGAGCTTAAATTAAGTCGATGATACGGTCAATTCCGAATGAAAAACCAACCGCGGGAATAGTACGGCCGGCAAACATTCCAATCAGATTGTCATAACGTCCTCCGCCACCCACAGAAAGTCCTCCCGAAGTTTTATCCAGTTTAAGCTCAAAAATTGTCGAGGTGTAGTAGTCCAAACCCCGAGCAAGAAACGGATTGAAGACAAAATCAACATTTTCTTTGAACCCTTTAATTTTAAGTTCTTCGAAAATTTTAGTCAGTCTCTCTGTTTTATCGGATTTTTCCAGATCGGCAAACATGTTTTCGGCATCGTCCAAATTAATTTCTTTTAAGAGTGCGACAACCTGGTCACGCCCGATTTTATCAATTTTATCAATTGATCTGATTCCTTCTTTGGAAAAGCCGATTTTGTCAAAAAGTTCACGGTCATTTACTTGCAAAATGGCATCAGTTAGTCCGATAGCACGCGATCCCTCGATTGTTGCAGAAATTACCTTTACATCTTCGGAAACATCACTTGACCCTACAGAATCAAGGTCGAACTGAGTAAACTCTCGCTTACGGCCCTTTTGGGGATTTTCCCCTCTAAAAACTTGGCCTATTTGGTATCTGGAAAAAGTTGGTTTAAGAAGACCAATATTATTGGCAATAAAACGGGCCAAAGGAACAGTTAAATCATATCTTAAAGCAAGTTCCCTTCCGCCTTTGTCTTCAAATTTATAGATCAATTTTTCGTCTTCGCCGTATTTTCCCAGAAGAGTATCTGCAAACTCGACGATTGGGGTTTCAAGCGGTTCAAAACCATATTTTTCGAGAATAGGGGCAATAGCGTTTATCATAAAACGCCTTTTCTTGGCCTCGGCGGGTAAAATATCGCCAAAGCCTTTTGGTGTAACAGGACCCTTTTGCATAATAGTTATTATATATCAGTTTGAGAGTAATAAAAAACCTCCCGGTCTTTGTCCCGACAAATATCGGGACAAGGAACGAGAGGTTTGACTCACAAAGGGGCATTATATCAGTATTTAAGAAAACTGCAAGTATTTGGCCCTTTATCCCCCTTCGCGAATACCCCGGGCGTGAGCCCGCGGGTAAGCGAAGTGGTTTCGCTTCGGAGGGATTCCGCTCCCGACGAAGCGCTGGGAGAAGATACCCCGACCGTAAGGTCGTGGGGAGCTTCAGTCCTCTTTAAGAAGATTGAAAAGCGAACGTGTAAGAGCCGGAGTGCCTGTCATGTCGGAAACCATAACCAAAGTGTCCGATGAAGAAATATCAGCCAGCTTGATTTGTTTTATTTTCCCGTCAGAAAAAGATTCGATGCTTGTGTTTTTATCGGGTGTAATGGTTGTTGTCTGGCCTTCTTTTTCAGAAACAAGAGTCAGGGATTTTTTGGTGACATCATTAACTTTTTGTATCGATACACTGATTTTTGTCTCGACAGGGGAGTCTGTAACAAGAATTCTTTGGGCATCGAGTACATCGTCTCCGTCAACGTATCCCATCGCAACTATAAAATCTCCGATTGCAATATCTGTCAGTTTTACAGTTTTATTATTTGTTCCTTTGGTGTTTACAACGACAACATCCGATCCACCTGTTTCGATTTGCTGGATTTGTCTGTCGGTGGTTTTTATTTGAATTGTCGAATCGGCAATATCAGTCACAGTTCCGATATAGGCCTTGGGCGGATTTCCCGCCTGGGTAATTTTTTGGGCTACGGTTTCATTTTCGTCTGTTGGTGTTTGGAAAGAAGCCGAATATACGGTAAAAATTTCTTGTGTTGCAACATTTCCCTGTAGGTTTACCGAAGAAACTTTGATACTGTTAATTCCGGAGACAAGATCCACTTCTTTTGAAAAAGTTCCGTCATCAAGACTCTCCGTGAGGTAGTCTCCTTTTTCTGTTGAAATAACGACCAATGTTAAGGGTTTTGTAATACCGGAAATGCCTATAGAGCCTGATGTAACAACATCGAAATTTTCAGGTTTATTAACAGTAATCATAAACTGACCGACGCTACCCTGGGAATTGGGGGTAGGTGTTGGTGCATTTTTGGATGTTATAGATGAACGAACTCTCCAAGCACCAAATCCGATTATGAGTCCAAATAAAATTCCGATAACCCCAGCCCAAAGCAATTCTTTTCTCATTGAAACCACAATATAGTGTAAGATTCATTTTAAGTCAAATGTAAGAGGCGTTTTAAGTCAAGCCTGGTAGGAGTTAGGGTATTGATTAGGTTTTCCGGATTTGCTAGAGTGCACTGAGAATTACTAATACGCAATAATGGAAATAACTTATTTAGGACATTCAAGCTTTAGGATTAAAACCAAATCTGCTACGGTTATTACAGACCCTTTTGATCCCAAAATGGTCGGCCTGAAAAATTCAGGGGGAGAGGCCGAAATAGTTACCGTTTCCCATCAGCACTCTGACCACAATTCTATTGAAAAAATTTCGGGAGTTAAAAAGGTGATTGAAGGACCGGGCGAGTATGAAATAAAAAGCGTTTCAATAATCGGATATCAATCGTTTCATGATGACAAAAAAGGGGAGGAACGAGGCAAAAACACCATTTATGTGTTTGAGACGGAGGGGCTTAGAATTGCACATCTAGGGGATTTGGGACATGCGCTGAGTGATGATTTGGTAAGCGAAATGGGGTCAATAGATATTTTGATGATTCCTGTTGGGGGATTCTATACAATCGGTCCCAAAGAGGCAGTGGAAATAGCCTCGAAAATTGACCCTTATTTTATTTTACCGATGCACTATAAAGTTCCGGAAATGAACGAAAAAGAGTTTGGCAGTCTTGAACCCAAAGAGACTTTTCTGAAAGAAATAGGAACAACAGTTGAAGTCATGTCCAAGTTTTCAATCAAAAAAGAGGATATTGTTGAGGGTCAGGGTACGAAGGTGATAGTGTTTGAAAAGAAATAATTTGTGCTTTACTTCCTGCCACTAGATATAGTACAAGCTAATTAAAATGGCAGTTAACACACAAAATCTCAGGGTTCCACCGCACTCACAGGAGGCAGAAGAAAGCGTATTGGGTGCAATGCTTATCGACAAAGATGCCGTAATTGCGGTTGCGGAGTTTTTATCTCCGGAAGATTTTTATGATGAGCGTCTGAAAGAAGTTTACAAAGCATGCACAGATCTTTACGAAGAAAGAGTCCCCATAGATGTTCTGACGGTAACCGAGAAGCTTAAGAAACGTAAAGTCTTGAAAGAGTTTGGTTCCTCATCTTTCTTGGCTGAACTTGCAAACAGGGTTCCGACCGCGGCCCACGTTGAGCATTACGGCAGGATTGTAAAAGACACGGCTACGAAAAGGTCGCTAATGTCTGTAGCCTCAAAGCTGGTAGATGTTTCTCTTGATGAAAGTCTGGGGGCAAGTGAGGTCTTGGATAGAGCCGAAAGTGCGATCTTTTCTTTAAGCCAAAAATCTTTAAGCAAAGCTTTTACTTCAGTAAGGGATACTTTGGCAGAAAGTTTTGACAGGCTTGATGAACTCCACAAAAGCGGAGGAGGAATAAGAGGCGTTCCCACCGGGTTTCCTGATTTAGACGATGCTTTGGCGGGGCTACAGCAATCAAATTTGGTAATTTTAGCAGCACGCCCCGGAGTTGGAAAAACTTCACTGGCAATGAATATTGCCCAATATGTTGCAGTCGAGCTGAAGCGCCCGGTTGGATTCTTCTCGCTCGAAATGAGCAGGGAGGAACTAGTAGACAGGCTTCTTGTAGCACAGGCAGATATTGATGCCTGGAAACTTAAAACCGGGAAACTTTCTCCCGATGATTTTACAAAGCTAAGTGATGCTATGGGAGTTTTGGCGGAAGCCCCCCTTTTTATAGACGATACGCCGGCTCTTTCCGTCCTTGAAATGCGCACCAAGGCCAGACGTCTTCAGGTTGAAAGTGGGCTGGATCTACTCGTGGTGGACTATATGCAGCTTGCCAGATCACGTAATTTGGAAAATAGAGTTCAGGAGGTTTCCGAAATTTCTCAGGGGATGAAAAACCTTGCCCGCGAGCTTAAAATCCCGGTTTTGGTCCTTTCCCAGCTATCCCGTGCGGTTGAAACAAGAGGTGGTAAAAAACCCCAGCTTGCCGACCTTAG
>CAZAXL010000006.1:0-68344 GCA_964489145.1 uncultured Gammaproteobacteria bacterium
TAAGAATGGCCGGAGCACTAATCTTTCCCTGATCGAACATTGCCATGAGTTCTCCAATTATTTTTTTAGAAACGCCGCCCCCAAATATGGCAGTTGTTGCCGGGACAACTTTTACTTGGGCTTTAACTCCGGTTTCGGTGATAGCCCTTACTATAATCTGCTCTGCCTGTTTATCAAAACTTGCCATACTTGGAATGCAACAAGCTCCACTCAAAATAACTATCCTTAATCCCGATTGTTTTTGATTCAGCATTGAACCAATCCTTTCAATAATTTTCATAGATTTACTTTGATTCCTGTCTATTTAATATTCCGAGAATACTTTTGACGGTTTGATCCAATTCCTCTGCTTTTATGAGGGCAATGCAGCTGATTTTGCCGTTTTGTTCTCCGGTTACTACCGCCAGCTTATCTCCGGCCTTGATCTGCGCCTTTTCTCTTATTTCTTTGGGTAAAACCATTTGTCCAAGTTCATCCACACTTATCACTGCTTCTACTTTGCAGCAGCCGAGTATTGTTTTGTCTTGTTTTGCCATATTTTTCACCTCCTGTTGTGTTCTGATTATTCTGATAAATCAGAATATACTGATAATATACAAGTTCAACAGAAGTATGTCAAGCGGTTCTTTATTTGCTATACTAATCCAGTGAATAATATCAAAACGGAGGCCACTTTGACCTGTCCGAAATGCAGTTTCCAACAAAAAGTTGAGATGCCCACCAATGCTTGCCAGCATTTTTATAAATGCGTTAACCGTGGTGAGATATTGGAACCAAAAGAGGGGGATTGTTGTGTTTTCTGCTCATACGCCGATACTAAATGTCCTCCAAAGCAATTGGAAGCTCAATCTTAGTGTAAATCCTCAGTTTATGTTCAGTTTCCTGTGATAGAGTGTAAGGGTGGAAGAAGATTTGCGCATTTTGACTGAAGATGAAATTGAGAAAAAATTAAAGGATTTTCCCGGTTGGGAATATCGTGATAGTAAAATTACCAAGAAGTTCCAGTTTGACAGTTTTGATGAGGCGGTTCGGTTTGTAGAAAAGCTCGCCCCCTTTTGCAATAAAATAGACCACCACCCCGATGTTCATATTTATTACAAGAAAATAGTTTTTGATCTTCAGCGCTTTAGTGTGGGAGGAAAAGTAACCCCGAGAGACTTTACTGTTGCCTCAGAGATTGAACGTCTTTTTGCAGTAAAATAAACGGACACCTGCTTTATTTTTTCCCGCTGCTGTCGGCCTTGGGGCTCATTGCCCGAACAATATCGGAGAGAATATAACCGACAAAAGAATAAACGACTATGGCAAAAACAGCAGAAAACTCGAGAGTCAATCTTGGTGCAAGCTCAGGAGAGGGGAACATTCCCTGGAACGGAGTTAAGAGAGGTCTTGTGGTGTCGTATACCCAAGCAACGAAAGGAGCCGCAGTTGATGCACCTAAAATCTTCAAAACTATTCTTAAACCGAGAAGCCCAACGACGATATCTGTTACGAGATTGATAAGCCTTATCAAAAACCTAGGTGCTAACATGTTCGTGCCTATATTATAGCAAATTTGTCAATGAGAAAACACCAGCCTAATTTGGTAATAAAGAAGGACCTTTGTTTGATGGTGAACTGGAACGGGCCGCTAAATGGGTTAAATAAAGGGTTATTTTTTCTTTGTTGAAGCTGTCTTTTTAACCACTTTCTTGACTTTCTCAGGTTTCACTTCTTTTACCTCGACGGAGTCCTTTTTTACGATAGGTGCCGGGGCCAGAATGCTTAAAATTTTGTCAAGCTTGGCATTAACAGCATCAAGCTGAGCCTTGTTTTGATCAAAACTTGGAGCGGGAGACCTAAAATTACCTCTTTCAGGCCTTCCTGAATCCGATCTTCCACCATTCATTTTTTCAAAACACTCACTGCAATAAACCGGCTTGCCGTTTGTCGGCTTGAAAGGTACCTGGCATTCTTTTCCGCAGTTGCTGCAGACTGTTTGGAACATTTCGCGTCTGCCTCTATCTTCACCAAAAGAAGATCTTCCTCTTCCTGAAAATCCACCGCGTCCTCCGCCTCGGCCAAAGCCGCCACGGTATCCGCCGGATCTGTCATCATCTCTATTAAAATTTCCCATAGTGTTTATTATATCACAGGTTGTGTTTTATTGTTGGGGCACTTTGTGGCTATTTTTCCACTTCAAACCAGTCAATTGGAGATTGGTCTTCCGGTTCGCCATTATAGTTGACAGTGATTTCTTCATCTTTTTTGATGGGTCTAATGGCGCGGTAAACCATACATTGGGTTTTAAAGTTTTGCTTCCAATCGGCATTGGGAGAGTAGGAATGGTTATAGATTGATCCGTAACCAAAAGCCAGAGCGGCTCCGCGGGTACTTCGCCAGGGATAAATGTAATGGCTGAGCGGGGTTTTTTCCAGATTTTTGCGGTCGGTTGGTGTGAAAACCAAAACCGGCGCACTTTCAACTATTTCTCCGTCTTTGATATCTCTGGCCGCAAAAACCCCAAGACCTTTTTTGGAGGTTCTTTTTAGATAAACGTTTTTATTCATAGCTTTGATCATCCCTTCGATGTGTCTCGGGGTGCTCCTGAATACTGTTATAATACATCACTATGAAAACTTGGCAAAGAATCAAAAACGGTAAGGGGCTTAGCTTTTTTTGATCCAAGCTAAGTAATTATTCAAGGAAGGTGCATTAGTTACACTAGCTTCATCTGAGATCAATTTTGAAGCCCAACTTCTTTCTGTCCTCTCGCAAAGATTTTTAATATCCCTTCCCGACAAACCCTCCGCTTCTTGAGCCAGCATTACCAGCCCCTCCTCGCTTAAATGGGTGGCATAATTTCCGAAAATAACCTGTCTTTCTTTTGTGTCTGGAAGCGGAAATTCAATATTTGTATCAAATCTGCTTAGAAGTGCCGGGTCCAAATCTTTTTTTCGGTTGGTAGCACCAATTAAAATTGTTTTTTCATTGGGATTAAAGCCGTCAATATTTCTTAATAAAACCGATAAGACTCTTCTTGTTTCCTCATGGATATCTCCGTCTCTTGTAGTTGCTAAAGAATCAATTTCATCCAAAAAAAGCAAGGCGTTTCCCAGGCTCTTGCATTCATTGAAAATTGTTGCCAAATTATTTTCACTTTCTCCGTACCATTTAGACATAATACTTTCTATAGGTACATAAATTAAAGGCGCATCAACTTGCCCTGCAATTATTCTTGCCATTGTCGTTTTTCCGGTTCCCGGCGGGCCTTCAAATAGAACTGCTTTTGGCCTATTAGATTCATAAATCCTTCTGGTTTTTTTGGCAATTTGTTCATAGATTTCCGGGTGCTTAAGAGTAAGAACTACGGTTTCTTTAACCTGCTCTTTTATGCTTTCATATCCTGCTAGGTAGTCCCAGTCGGGAGCATCCTCCGGATTAAAAATTGTTGCCCCCAAAGATTCGAGAACTTTTTTGGGATCGGATTTCTTTTCGGAAAAAGGATTAGCGAGTTTATAGGCGTTAATAAGTGCTTCTATCTCCTGTACCTCCAAATCGTTATCTTTCGAAAATTCTATTGACCCGGGAAGATAGGATTTGGGCATTCTTAACCAGATTTTTAAGCCATTCTTTTTATATAAGTGAATATGGTCAGAAAAGGTTGCATAGGATGACAGTTCCAAGTCTCCCACGGTTTTTGTTATCTCGATAAGAAGAGGGAACATGTCCACCTTACCGGCTACATCGAACTTGATATTGGAAGAGTTCTTTTCTCTTGAAAAAGAAACCAGGGGCAAATCATTATTTCCTGTTTCTTCGCCGTACTTAAGCCTAGCAGTTTCGATAATGTCTTTTGTTTGATGATAGGTAAAAGGCTTTTCCGTCAGTTTTTCTACCGGTTCTGTTGACGGCTCTGGGAGAATTACCTCATCGGCGCAAGCTGGGGGATTGGCGGCAGGCTTGTCACCTTGGAATTTTTCCTTTAACCTTTCCAACATATTATATAGAATTATATCATACAATATCAGTACTGCCTACCATATCGTTTGTTTTTCTCCGGTTAATCAATATAATGATTAGATATGAAAACTTGGCAAAGAATCAAAAACGACCCAAACCTGATGGAGAAATATCTTGTTCGGGAAAGGGTTGTTGATACAATCCGTTCCTTTTTCAAAAATCAGGGTTTCCATGAGGTTTTTACGCCAATTTTGGTGCCCATCCCCTCGATTGAACCCAACCTTGAAGTGTTTGAGTCAGAATTAAGAACTTCGAAAGGGGAAAAACGCAGAGCCTTTTTAATAATGAGCCCGGAGTTTTCTATTAAAAAACTTTTGGCAGGAGGAATCGGAAATTGTTTTGAAATTACAAGATGTTTTAGAAATGAGGAAGAAACAAGCCGTCTCCATAATCCCGAATTTACCATGCTTGAATGGTATAGGATTAATGCCGGCTATAAGGATATTATGAAAGATTTTGAACACTTATTTTTGAAAATTATCGGTAAAGATAAATTGGAATATCAAGGTGAAGTTTACGATCTTTCTCTTCCCTGGCCGAAAATTAGGATTTCTGACGCCTTTAAAAAATATGCGGGAAAAGATGTTTTAAAAGTACAGGATGCGGACTTTTATAAAATCTATTTTAATGAAATAGAACCGGAACTTTTGAAAATGAAAAAGCCGTATTTTATTTACGATTATCCGATTTCTCAAGCATCTTTGTCTAAACCCGCTAAAGATCCTAGATTTTCTGAAAGATTTGAGGTTTTTCTTGGCGGGGTTGAATTTGGAAATTGTTTTTCCGAACTGACTGATGCCAAGGAACAGAAAAAGAGATTTGAGACAGAGAAAAAAGACAGAGAAAGAATGAACAAGACAGAGTACCCGATAGACGAAGATTTAATTGAGGCTTTAAAGGAAGGCATCCCCGCCGTTTCCGGCATCGCCGTGGGTGTAGATAGGCTCGTCATGCTCGCTGCCGACGCTTCTTCAATTGAGGAAACACTGTTCTTTCCGGGAAAAGAGCTATTTGACCTTTAGTACCTCCTAAGCTTAGAATACGCATATCCATGAACACAATTAACGCGGGCAACATTACAAAAGGGAGCTTTATTATTTTTAAAGGAGTGCCTGTTTTTATAACCAAGGCTGAGTTTATGTCTCCCGGAAAAGGCTCTCCCGTTATGAGAATCAAATTCAAAAATGTCCAAACAGGAGCCGCGGGGGAGTTTACCTATAAAACCGGAGAAAGCGTCGAGGTTGCAGAAATCGAGAAAAAAGAAATGGAATATCTATACCGGGATGGGGAAGAGTTGGTTTTTATGAATCCGAAATCATATGATCAGGTTAGTATCCCGATGGGTCTTATTGACGACCAGTTTGGCTATTTAACCCCAAATCTTAAATGTTGGATTGTTTGGTATAAAGGTAGCCCCATTGGCGCAACGCTCCCTTCCCATGTAACTTTAAAAGTGACGGAATCTCCTGATGAGGTTGTCGGGAATAGAATCAATGCTCCCAAAAAGACGGTGAAACTTGAAACAGGAATCGAAGCTCAAGTTCCATTGTTTATTAAAGTCGGAGAAAAAGTGCAGCTCGATACCACAACCGGAGAATATTTGGGAAGGGTTAAATAATAGGTTAAAATGTAGGGAATGTCCCTTTTACCAATTATCCTGATAGCCGCCCCTTTTGTTCTATTTTTAATACTTCTTCTTTGGAAGAGAACACCGCTTATTTGGGTTTCTCTGATTACATTAGTCCTGATAATTGTTTTAGCAATTTTCTATTGGCAAGTTTATCCAGCATATATTTTAGGGTCTCTGGCTAAAGGATTCTTTGTAGCCCTTGATATATTTTTTATTATTTTTGGCGCAATCCTTTTTTTGGAAATTATGCGGGAGACAAAAATTATCGAAAATATCGGCTACCATTTGGAATCCATTTCGAGAGATCTTCGTGTACAGGTAATATTTCTGGCCTGGTTTTTTGAGAATTTTCTGGAAGGGACAGCCGGATTTGGAACCCCTTCGATAGTTGTTGCCCCTCTTCTGGTTGGCCTTGGAATTCCCCCTATTGATGCTGTAATAATTGCAATTTTGGGCAACAGCGCCTCGGGTGTTTTTGGCGCTGCGGGAACTCCTATTAAAGTTGGTTTTGGGGCTCTTGCCGGAGCCTCGGTTCCTTTCACTGCGGCACTTGTTAATTCGATTGGAATTTTGGTGCCGGTTTTTATGCTCTGGTTTTTAACTAGAAAAAAAGAGAACGGCAGGAAAGAATTTATTGAGGCACTTCCTTTTGCCGTTTGGGCAGGAGTTGCCTTTGCGGTTCCATCAATACTAACTGTTTTTATAGGTCAGGAATTTCCATCGATTTTGGGGGCGGTAATTGGCCTTGCCTTGGTGCTTTTAACTACAAAGTTGGGCATTTTTACACCGAAGGTGGAAAAAGAACTTGTGGATATACCGCGACCAGCCACGCTCTCATTGGGCAAGGTAATATTTCCTTATTTACTCCTAATAGTAATCTTGGTTGCTGGCAAGTTTATCCTCGGAACTTCAGGAATATCAATCCCAATCATTATTAAACATACATTTGCGTATTTTAATCCCGGTTTTGCCTTTATCATTGCAGGAATAGTGACTTTGTTAGCATTTAAAAAAGATATTAATTTTTTTGGATCTTCCGTAAAGTTGGCCTTTAAAAGATCGCTGGAACCGTTTTGGGTGATAGTTTTTATGTCTGCAATCTCGCAGATAATGGTTACTTCAGTCAATAATTTAAACGCTTTTCCATCGATGATCGACTTTCTGGCAGTTTATTTTAGAAACACTTTTCTTCCGCTTTGGGCTCCTGTCATAGGAGCTTTTGGGAGTTTTCTTACAGGAAGCATAACTGTTTCCAATCTGATGTTTGGCAACTTTTTTGTTGCTGCTGCAAACGATTTGAGTTTTGGCAGCGATAAAATTTTGGTACTTGCTCTTGTTGGGGCAGCAGCGGGAAACATGATTGCACTTGCCGATATAATGGCAGCGGAAGCTGCTGTAGGACTTAAAAACGAGGAAAGGAACGTATTAAAGGGGGTAATTTTACCGTGTTTAATTTATGTCGGATTGGTCGGTCTTGTAGGGATGTTTATTTTATAGACGGTTAACACCTTACGTCTCCACCGCAATGTTGACAGTTGCTTATAAGCTGCCCAAAAGGCCTTGTATTTGCCCTTCCGCATTTGGGACAAGTAAAGCTAAGGGAACCATATTTATCCTCAAGTCCGGTTAAGTTCAAAGTTAAGGAACTGCTTTCAAGAGACGAAACGGATAGGGATCCGCTACAACTGACAGAAGATTTACCGACAAGTCCTTTCTCCCGCATTTCGTCGGCAATAAACTTGGCATTAACTCCCGAATGAATCAAATCGACAAAATGGTGGATCAATTCATGGTTTGGGAGAGGGATATTATTTGCTTTAGTGCCTATTAACTCTAAAAGATTTCCTAAATAAAAATCTCCATCAACTATAAAAAGTTTATTTCTTAATACTTCAGGGTCTTTAATTCCGGCAAAAACAGGGTTTAACTTTGTTGCAACTTCCAAGGTGTGATCTTTGGCTGTGTCAAAAAGCACGGTCACATTAAAAGTGGTTTTTTCTCCCAAAGTGGTTTCTTCTATTTGGTACATGGTGATTTTGTTGCATGGGTAGACAGAGTCGTATGACGGACTGATCCAGAGGGCTGTGCCCGACGGATTTTCCGATACCCAGGACGTTAATGTGTTAAGAAGTTCCGCATCTTTTTGGCCAAGGTAGGAAGATGTGTTGATTTTAATCTCCGTGTCGGTTTGAAAATCGAGCAGTATTCCATTTTTATATCTGAATTTATATTCATCAGGTTTTCTATGGGTTTCGTTAAATGTACTTATTAGTTCTTCTCTTAAACGGTCCGGTTTGGTGTATCTCCAAGAGGGGATAAACTTTTCGATTGTTTTTGTTGGAGACTCTATATGTGACATATTCCTGCTCGGGTTTCTATTGTCCCTCGACTACGCTCGGGACTTTCAGTCCTTCGATGGTTCTAGGACTTTCAGGGCTCCGGGTATAACGGTAGCGGCACTCCTGCAGATTTACACTGCAATTCACCAATTGGTTTAATGTACTTTTAACACGCCTTTCGGTCAAGTGGTATATTTATATTAGTAAGGGGGTGATGGTGCGTGTTAGGTAAAAGAAATAAAGAATTAACTTCTAAAATACTAATGTTTGGGGCGGTTGCCTCAGTTCTTTTTTCGATCGCCGGTTGGATAGGTACTGATATTTGGCTAGCCTCGACCCAGTGGCTATTGGTAGCAGCAGTTTTGGCCCTTTTTAGCATTTATTTAAAGCAATAACAGTTTGACTGCGGGGAAAGCGCGTTAATTTTGCGGAAATTACTGCCATGCCCCAGGCTTGACAATGGTGTGACTTAGTGTTAACTTTCGCTCAAGGTGAACATAAAGAGGGTAGTTATAGTATTTGTTGTATTGGCAATAATCATTGCGGGAGCACTTCTTGTTTCTCAAAAGATTAAAAATAATAGGACTTCTATCAGTCTTCCCGATGCAACCCCAACGGTTGAGCAGCAAATTGAGGAGAAATTTAAAGGATTGGTGATACCGGATGATGCAGAAAAAATTGAGCTCAAAAATGTATCAGGGGAGGAAGGGATGGGCATAGCCACAAAGAATGAAATTTTGGCGGACCTTCCCGATTTACAAAAAGGCGAAAACTATCAGGTTCTACTGGGGAATGGAATAAAAACAGTTCTTTTAGGAAGCATGAGGCAGGCAAAAGGAGGCTATCTTTTGGAATATGATTCTTTAAAATACCCCGGGTACAACCAAATTGTTGTAGTAAGAGGCGCCAAGCATATATTGGAAGGCTCGTTTTAATAATATAGACGGAAACAATCCGGTAGGTTAATATGAATAAGGATGCAGATCACAATTTACTCCACAGCAACTTGCCCCTATTGCAAAATACTGAAAGATTATCTGAAGGAAAAAGGGGTGTCTTTTGTCGAAAAAAATATAGATTCGGATGAGAAGGCAAAAGAAGAGATGTCAAATCTTTCTGGAGGATTTTTTGGGGTACCTTTTACTCTAATATCGTTTGATGACGGAAGAAAAGAAACGGTAATAGGCTTTGATAAAGGTAAAATTAATTCTATTTTGAATCTACAAGGATGATATTTGTAAACTACAAAACTTTTGAAGAAAGCTCCGGTGAAAAGGCGGTTACTCTGACCAAAAAAATCGAGGAGGCAGCTCATGAATCGCAAGTAAAGATAATTCCGGTGGTTCAGATAATTGATGCTGAGGCGGTTTTGGCCTCGACCACTCTTGAGGTTTGGATACAGCATGTAGATCCTCTTAATTACGGTCCGCATACTGGCTGGACTCTACCTGAAGAGGTGGCAAAGATCGGCATTTCGGGAGTATTTCTAAACCACTCCGAGCATAAATTTAACGATTTTGAAGCCCTCCGTACGGCGAATGAAAAAGCAAAGAACGCAAATCTTAAAACACTGATTTTTGCAGGCGGTCTTGAGGAACTGAAAAATGTTGCGGCACTTAAACCAACCTTTGTTGCCTATGAACCGCCGGAGCTGGTGGGTTCAACCGAAACATCAGTTGCCAGGGCGCAGCCGGAAATTATTTCTCAGGCGTATAATATTACTCAAAGCTCGGGCGAGCCTTTGATAGTGGGCGCAGGAGTAAGCTCTATGGAAGACATTAAAAAGAGTGTGGAACTTGGGGCGGTGGGTGTTGCTATTGCAACGGCGGTAGTTAAGGCTCCCGATCCCAAAGCAAAATTGTTAGAATTAACGGAGGGTTTTAAATGAAAATTTTTATTGGGGCTGATCACAGGGGGTATGAGCTGAAGGAAAAAATTGCCAAATGGCTTTTTGATATGGAGTACCCCTATCAGGATCTTGGGGCAACCCATTTTGATCCGCACGACGACTATACAAAATACGCGGAGGATGTCGCATCGCTTGTTGCCAAAACGGGAGGATCGCGCGGAGTTCTTCTTTGCGGGAGTGGAGTCGGGGTTGACGTTGTTGCAAATAAATTCGACGGAGTAAGGGCGTCAATCGGAAAATCGGTTTTTCAGGTTGAAGCGGGAAGAAATGATGACGATATGAACATATTGGTCATTGCCGCCGACTTTACCGATGAAAGAGATACAAAGGCAATGCTTATCGCTTTTCTGGAAACAAAATTTTCCGGTAAGGCAAGATATGAGCGGAGACTTCAGGAAATTACGGAAATAGAAGCAAATAATTAAGATGGATCTGCCCAAACTAACCGATATTGATGTTGCCGGAAAAAAAGTTCTTCTCAGAGCCGATTTGGATATTGTCGGATCTGAGAATTATAGACTTGATGCAATTACACCTACTTTAGACTTCCTTTTCAATAAGGCCTCAAAAATAACAGTTATCGGACACAAGGGGAGGCCCGGAGGGGTATACGACGAGGGTTTAAGCACAAAAGGACTGCAGCTGTTTTTCGATAAATGGGGAGCGAAAGTTGAAGAAAATCTAAGGTTTGATCCCGGGGAAGAGGGTAATGACCCTGAATTCGCTAAAAAGTTGGCGGGTTTGGGTGATGTCTTTATTAATGAGGCATTTGCATCATCTCATCGGGATTCAGCCTCAATCACTTCGCTTCCAAAGTTGCTGCCTCACGCGGCCGGGATAAGATTTGCTCAAGAAGTAGAGAATCTAAATAAAGTTTTGGAAGACCCCAAAAGGCCGATTTTGTTTATTATCGGTGGGTCAAAAGACGACAAGGTCGACTATATAAAAAGTCTGGAACCCTTTGCAGACAAAATATTAGTTGGTGGGAGACTCCCCGAGTATTACGGGGATAGGGCTCTTGAAAGCGTAAGGGAACAAAAAGAAGGAGATAAACTGGTTATCGCAAATCTGGTGCAGGATAAAGAAGATATCACTCTGAACTCGATTGAGAGGTTTGAGAAAGAGATAGGGAAAGCGAAAACAATAGTTCTTGCCGGACCGATGGGAAAATATGAAGTAGAAGGCCACATGCAGGGAACTGAAAGGATTTTCAGGGCTGTTGCAAATTCTAATACATATAAAGTAACCGGAGGAGGAGATAGTCTTGTTGTTATTGATAAACTCGGCCTTACCCAAAAATTTGACTGGGTATCGGTTGGCGGAGGGGCAATGCTTGAGTTCCTGTCCAAAAAGACACTACCGGGCATCGAAGCTTTAGAACAGTGATTTTTTAATGTGCTAATGTTAATAGAGGGATGAAGGGGGGTGAGAATAAATGAAACTAAAGACAATTTCTAAATGGTTGGTGGTAATCGGAGCAATAGAGTTGGGCTTAATGAGTGTTTTAAAATTTGATTTGATTGGAAGCCTAATCGGAAGATGGCCTATGGTTGTGATGATCTTTTATGCGTTGGTTGGGATTTCCGGTTTTTGGGGAGCTTTTGCCATGCTTACCAAGAAAAAGAAGAAATAAACTATTTTTTGTTATTTGCCAAGAGTGTTTTGACGACTCTGATTGGGTATTCCAGAAAGAAAGATTCCGGATGTTTTTTGAGTCTTCTTGCTGATATTCCCACGATCAGGGCGGGGTCGTATCCGATCCTGCCTCCGACTTTTGCAATTTTAAGCGATAAATCCATATCTTCATGAACTTTTTTATCATCCATTTCCACAATGTCCTTTACCCGTATCCAGATTTTTTTGGTAATAACCATGTTGGGTCCGATCAAGTATTTTTTGCCGTTTGCTATCAATTTGAACGATTTCCAGGCTAAGTCCGCAGGAATGGTTGAAGTCGATTTAAGTATTTCCGAGTCGTTAAAGAAAACAGGTCCGGTAAGGGCGTCGATGTCTCCTTTTTCAAAATTGCTTTTAATCCTCTTGATCCAATCTTTGGGAACAACTGTATCCGCATCGCATCTGGCAATAATTTCGTATTTAGCTGAATTAAAACCCCTATTCCTGGCCGGAGTCATACCCTGAACCTTTTCATTGACTATTCTTGCCCCAAACTTTCCGGCAACAGTCTCCGTTTTGTCCGTGGAGTTATTATTTATAACAATAATTTCATCTGCCGAAACCACCTGGTTGACGACGCTTATAAGACATTTTTTTATATATTTTTCCTCGTTGTAGGCGGGAATTATTACAGAAACCTTCATATGGGTATATTATGACACCCTCCTTACCTAAAAGGCCAGATTAAGGGGGTTCATGGTTTTATTGAATGCTGATATAATAAAATATAACTGCCATGATGAGTAAGTTCGTCATGTGCTATCTGTAAAACAAAAAGAAGAACATGATTAAAGTAGGTATAAATGGTTTTGGAAGAATTGGAAGGATTGCCTTCAGGATCGGTGTTCTCAAACATCTTGACGAGATTGAATTTGCTGCAATTAATACTTCGGGCAGTATGCCGGTAGGGAGTTGGGCGCACCTGACAAACTACGATACGATGTACCGACAGTTTGAACTGAAAGTTAAGGGCGAAGAGATAAAAGCTCCTAGTGAAGCCACAGATGAGGATCCTTTAATTGGTAATTTGACAATACCGGAAAGGAATGTCAAAGTTCCGGTTCTTGCTCAGAAAGATCCTGCAAAAATTCCCTGGGGGAAATACGGAGTGGATGTTGTTATCGAATCTACGGGTGTTTTTACCAATGAAGAGGGAGCAAAAAAACACGCAATTGGAGGAGCTAAAAAGGTTGTGATTTCGGCTCCCACCAAAGGGGGAAACGTGCCGACTTATATTATTGGTGTTAACGAAACTGATAATCTTCCACAAATACTTTCAAATTCGTCCTGTACCACCAATTCTGTTGCTCCCATTGCTTCAATTATTCACTCAAAATTCGGAATTGAAAAAGCCCTATTAACAACGGTTCACAGTTACACTGACGATCAAAATTTGCAGGACGGTTCCCATAAAGACTTAAGACGTGCCAGAGCGGCAGCGCAAAACATAATTCCTACAAGTACCGGAGCTGCCATTTCTACAACGGAGACGATACCGGAACTTAGAGGTCTTTTTGACGGAGTGAGTTTAAGAGTTCCAACAACAACAGGATCTATAACGGATTTTACGGTACTTCTTAAGAAAGACGTAACAGTAGAGGAGATAAATAATGTATTTAAAGAGGCAGTGGAAAATCCCTTGTATAAGGGAATAATAGCGGTAACTGAGGAACCTTTTGTATCAAGTGATATTATTGGAAGAAGCGAATCTGCAATAGTAGATCTTTCTTTAACACAAGTTGTTGCGGGAAATCTTGTTAAAATTTTTGCATGGTATGACAACGAATGGGGTTATGCCAATAGACTTGTCGAGCAAGTAATTCGTGTGGGCAGAACATTAGAAGGAGGAGTAGCTCCTACCGATCCGATTTCCTTGTCATTCAAATAACAAATGGAGGAATTAAAAAAATATTCCGGGAAAAAATTTATTAAAAATATTGCATTTTTTGGAGATGCAAATATCTCCGAAACAGATGAGGCATATGTGGAGGCTTTTGAAGTTGCCGAGGCTTTGGCCAAGAGGGGTTATGTGATAATTGATGGCGGTGGACCGGGTATAATGGAGGCGGCCACGAGCGGTGCCAGAAAAGGGGGCGGAAAAACGGTTGCCATCACTTTTGATCCGGTCGGGGCGGTTGGATATGAAGGGCGCTACATTAAAAATGTTACCGACACGGAAGTCGTAACCACAAATTATATTGATCGCATGTTTAAACTTCTGGAGTATGGCGATGTTTTTATCATTTTTAAGGGTGGAAGCGGAACGGTTTCCGAATTTGGTACTGCCTGGGTTCTGGCTAAACTTTATTTTGGACACCACAAACCGATTATTCTTTACGGACATTTTTGGGCTGAAATTCTGGACGTTTTCAGGAAAAATATGAATATCGACAGCACCGAGATGAGTGTTTTCGAAATCTGTTCTACAAAAGATGAGGTTTTAAACGCCATTGATAGATTCGAAAACAAAATTTCCCAAAGGGATCATTCGGAAGACGGCGATGGTTCAATGGATAGTGCTTTTAAAGTATAAAGCTCCTGAATTCTTATGGACATTGATATAAACAATTTGGAAAGTATCTCCGGGCGAGTGAGAAGATATATCCTTGAGATGATTTATAAGGCCGGATCGGGGCACCCCGGGGGATCACTTTCCGCAGTTGAAATTCTGGTCGCGCTTTATTTTGGAGTGTTGGAGAGTGATGATCACTTTTTTCTGTCGAATGGACACGTCTGCCCGGCGCTTTACTCTGTTATGGCGGAAAAAGGGCTTATCGATAAAAACTTATTGGCAAGTTATACCGAGCTTGGATCTTCTCTTCAGGGACATCCCGAAAAGACAAAACTGAAAGGTATAGAGAACACCTCCGGACCTCTGGGTTTGGGTCTGGCTCAAGCAGCCGGATTTGCGGCTATAAAGAAAGGTTCATATATTTATTGCATGACCAGCGATGGAGAACACGATGAAGGAAATCATTGGGAAGCGATAAATTTTGCGGCAAAATATAAACTCTCAAACCTGATTCAAATTGTTGATAAAAACGGAATTCAAATTGAGGGAACAGTTGAGGAAATAATGCCTTTAGGCAGCCTAAAGGAAAAGTATTTAGCTTCCGACTGGAATGTTTTTGAAATAGATGGACACAATTTTGATGAGATTTTTGATTCAATTAGTAAAGCCAAGGATAAAAAAGACAAACCAAGTGTAATTCTTGCAAACACGGTCTTTGGCAAAGGCATTTCTTTTATGGAGAGTAATCCCGATTGGCACGCAAAAGCACCAAATGAGGATGAGTTTAGAAAGGCAATGGAGGAACTAAAATGATGAAATCGATGCGTGACGGATTCGGGGAGGCGCTGGTTGAATTGGGCAGGAAAAACCCCGACGTAGTTGTTTTAACAGCTGACCTGGCTGATTCAACAAGGGTAAAAAAGTTTGCGGAAGACTTTCCCGACAGATTTTTCCAGGTTGGGGTAGCCGAACAGGCTCTCGTAACCGTTGCTGCCGGTATGGCTGGAGCCGGCAAAATTCCATTTATCACAAGTTATGCCGTTTTTTCCCCCGGAAGAACATTTGAACAGATAAAAGTAACGGCCGCACTTAGTGATCTGTCTGTCAAAATAGTTGGATCACATGCCGGATTTGGTGCTTCAATGTACGGAGCAACACACCAAAGTTTGGAGGACATTGCTCTCATGCGGGTGATTCCCAATATGGTTGTTGTTTCTCCTTGTGACTATTTGGAAGCCAAGAAAGCCACTATTGCGATTGCCGAAAATGGAAAACCATCTTATTTGAGACTGGCCAGACAGGACTCGCCGGTTATTACGGATGAAAATTCAAAATTTGAAATAGGGAAAGTGAATATTCTAAGGGAGGGTAAGGATCCCCAAGTGGCCATAATCGGCTGTGGCCCTGTTCTTGCAGAAACCCTGGCAGCTGCCGATGAATTAAAAAATATTGGAATAGAAGTAATGGTTATAAATAACCACACAATTAAACCCGTTGATGATATTGCAATTACAAATGCTGCAAGAATTTGCGGAGCTATTGTAACCGTTGAAGAACATCAGGTGATGGGGGGGTTGGGGAGCGCTGTTGCCGAAGTAATTGCTCAAGGTCATATTGTTCCGATGGAGTTTGTAGGAGTTAAAGATGTTTTTGGTGAATCGGCAAAAACATATCAGGAACTCTGGAAAAAGTTTGGGTTAACTAAAGAAAATATCATTGAAGCCGTCAAGAAAGTAATTACAAGAAAGAATTATTAATTTTTTACACAAACCCCGCCCGCGTCCGGATATTTTCCATCAAGCTGACATTTATACCCCGCAGGACAAGAAACTCCTGCGAATCCGCCACAGAATTTTTCCTCAGTGTTTGATTGATCAGTGAATTTAAAAGTGGAGAGGATTTTGTAGAATTTAGAACCATCCCCATTATATTCATCCTCAGGATAAGTAGCAGTAGTTAAAACAGCAATAATCTTGCTTTCTTTGGCTATGTAATAATGAGAAAAACTGCCGCCACCTTCGTCAAACTCCTCGGCCAGATAGGTGTTATAACCACTAATTTTTAGTGAACTCTCATTTTTATTATCTAAATCTTGAATATCTTTATAAAACGGGTTTGCAAAGTCAATTTCGATACTTGGAGTTGTTTCGTTATTAAGAATTGTTATTAAATCTTTATTAAAATTTATTCCATTAACCGTGGCTTTACCGGTATCCTCTGTTAATTCCCAGTTATTAGGATATTGAATTTGAAAATGGTGTTTGCTGTTGTTGTATGTTTCCCAATTTACAGTTGGGTCAGAAGTGGCTGAAGCAGTTGGGGAAGGGGTTGATGTGAAAGTTGGAGTTGGCCAGTAGTTTTTATAGCCGATATACCCAACTGCAACCAGAGCTGCAAAAAACAGAATTATTATTGGTGCAAAACCTCTTTGTTTCATTTATATAGTTGTTTGATTTGAGTTAAGGTGTCTTCACATTTCGGATTATCCGGTGCCATGCCAGTAGAACAAGCTGAAACCCAAATTATGTAGCTTTTGGCGGCGTGGAGAGGATAATAAGCGCCTGCCTCACAGGTCGTGAATTTAGCAATATCTCCCGCGGAAAAGAAGTCAAAACTGCCTGTATAAGCCAGGTGAACGCCATCAATTTCCCTGACAAAGACGTCGGTTTCAGCTACTGCACTTTTTAGATTAACAGAAACGTCCGGTTCGTTTAAGCATTTACTCCAAGATAATCGAGATTGGCTTTTTTCGTATAACTCCAAGTCTTCAACCCGCGACTTTAGATTTGTTGTTTCGGGATCGGTGAACTTAAAAGTGGAGAGAATTTGAAGAATGGTAGACTTTTCTTTTTGATACTCCTCTAATGAGGCATCATCATCAGCGTTTACAGGATAACCACTCCCAAACATAACGGCGTAGGATATTCCACTAACATCGACATACTGGTTCACATAAACTGAGTGATTTTCCACAATAGTCTCTACGGCGGAATATTCTTTTCCAACAAATGAGAATTTTATGGCATTCTTTATCGTCTTAGTGTTACCAGAAAACCCATACGTTGAAGAGAACGGTGTTACCTCAATAGAAACTACGCCGGTGGGGTTATCTATGGTTATTTCTTGACCTTCGAAGTAATCACTGTAATGTTCCCTAACACTCCAGCCGGAAGGGTATTTAAACTGGAACTCTTTACCGCTATGTGTTTCCCAATTTACAGTTGGGTCAGAAGTGGCTGAAACAGTTGGGGATGAGGTTGGTAGCGCGGCAATTTGTTTTTTAAGTTGAGAGTTCTGATAGAACAGGAATACGATAGTTCCCAAAAGCAAAACTATCAGGACAAACATCAAAGTAACTAGTTTTGTGGAGCTCGACTTGACTGGCGTTGTGTTTTCGGGAATGTTATTTATCGGAGGAAAATTGCTGCTTGGTGTGGGTGTCTGGACGGGATTTTGCTCCATACATTAAATGTACACCATTTAGAAATTTATTGGAATCTCAAGAGTTTTTGAGTTTTCCGGAAGCCCGCTGGGATTGTCATTTTCCAAAACTAAAGTTCCGGAGCCCGTGGCGGCTCTGAATGTTAAAGTCGCAGTAAATTCAACAGGCTCTCCTGTCTGCCAGCTTCCCTTAATTATTTCTTTGGCTCCCACCTGAGCAATTATGTTTTGATCCAAATCAACAAGTTTTATAGGAAATGTCCCTTCAAACATCCATCCGGCGGGGACAGTGCCGGTAACCTTTAGAGGACTTTTCACTTTTGAGCCCGCGGAAGGCGATGAAACAATTGGTAAGTCGGCAGAGGGTGTGGGTGATGGGGTGGTAGTTAAAATCGGAGCGGGAGTTACCTGATAACCGGCCAATTTTTCTTTTAGAGTTTGGTTTTGATTATACAAAAAGACAATTGCGCCTAGAGCTAAAAGAACAAAAGCAGCAACGCTTAAAATTGTAACCAGACCACTTGAGGAATTCTGGTTTTTTGGTACGGAATTTTGGGGAATTATCACATGGGACGCTTCATCAACAGGGTTCATATGCAGAAATTGTAGCATAATCTGCTTTACTCATGAAACGATTAGCTCTAAACTGATAGGTACATATAAAATTCTGTCAGCAAATATTAAGCGATTCAAAGAATCTCTAAGGATGAATTTTATATGATGTAAACATCATGAGAGAAACTGTCCAAAAACTACTTGCCGAAGGCCGTGGAATTCTGGCCGCTGATGAAAGCACACACACGATAGACACAAGATTTAAATCTGCAGGGATTGAATCCACTCCGGAAACCCACAGAAAGTATAGAGAAATGCTTTTAACGACCCCCGAGATAGAAAACTTTCTGGGTGGGGTCATCTTTTTTGATGAGACTGTAAGACAAAAGGTGGGGGAGAAAACTTTTCCTGAGTATTTAACCGAACGTGGAATTGTACCCGGAATCAAAGTCGATGAAGGACTGGAACCGTTTAACGGAACGGAAGAAAAGGTAACCCGCGGAATTGAAAGTTTGGACGAACGGCTTAAGGAGTATCGGGGAATGGGTTTGAAGTTTACAAAGTGGAGAGCGGCGATTTCAATTTCTGATATTTTCCCGACGGATGCTTTTTTGGATGAGAATATGGATCGTTTGGCTGAATTTGCCGAAATTTCTCAAAAGAATGATTTTGTTCCGATAGTGGAACCCGAAATTCTTTTAACCGGTAATCACACCACAACGCGCTGTGATGAAATTGAAACAAAAGTCCTGCAAGTTCTTTTTGCCAAGCTCAAGTCAAAAAACATTGATTTGACGAATCTTCTTTTGAAAACCAGCATGGTTCTTCCCGGAAAAGACAGCGGTGTAAAAGCGGAACCTCTGGAAGTTGCCCATGCAACTCTTAGAGCACTGGGTAAATCGGTTCCTCCGGAGGTTGCCGGCGTAGTTTTTCTTTCAGGCGGACAGACGCCGGATGAGGCAACAAACAACTTAAATGAGATAGTAAAATTGAAGGAGGACGCTCCTTGGAAAATTTCTTTTTCTTTCGCAAGAGCTTTGCAGGAAGAAGCCATGTCCGAATGGGGGGGGAAAGATGAAAACAAACTTTCGGCTCAAGAAGTATTTATAAAACGTTTAGAAAAGGTTTCAAATGCCCGAAATGGAAAACTTTGATCTACTCTCCATAGGAGATTCTGCACTTGATGTTTTTATGACTCCTACGGAGAGCGAAACAGTTTGCAGAATCGACACAAAGGAATGTCTGATTGCTTTTTCCTATGGCGACAAGATTCCGGTTAAAAACCTCGAGTTTTCAATCGGGGGAAATGCTGCCAACAACGCAATCGGAGTGCGGAGGCTTGGAGTTTCAACCGGAATTGTTTTGACGCTGGGGGCGGACAATGTCGGGGACATGATTGTTAAAAGACTTAAAGATGAGTTGGTTGACGTTACATATGTAATTCAACAGCCGTCAACTTCATCAAATTATTCAACAATAATAAATTATTCCGGAGAAAGGACAATATTTGTATATCACGCCCCGAGGAGTTATGAATTTCCGGTTCAGCTTCCCGTCGCTCCCTGGGTGTACCTTACGAGCATGGGGGAAAGTTTCAGGCCTTTTTATATCCACCTGGTTGACTGGATAAAGAGAAACCCACAAATCAAGCTTGCTTTTAATCCGGGCAGCTGGCAGATGAGGGCAAATTTTGACGAGATAAAGGATGTAATGAGTCTGACATATGTAATTTTCGTAAACAGAAAAGAGGCGGAAAAGCTTACCGGTTTTGGGGATTCAACAAAGAGAGAAAGAGATCTTTTGATTTCTCTTTCCAAACTCGGACCAAAAATTTGTGTGATTACAGACGGCTCGAAAGGATCCTTCGCTTACGACAGCATTAACGGCAAGTTTTTAAGTGCAGGAGTGCTCCCTGTTGACGCCTACGAAAGAACCGGAGCGGGGGATGCTTTTGGTTCCGGAACACTCTCCGCCTTAGTTCATGGAAAAACTCTTGATGAGGCTCTTCTTTGGGGAACTTGTAATTCAGCATCTGTTATTGGCTACACAGGTTCCCAGAGGGGTCTTTTAAAATTCGAAGAAATGAACGCTTGGCTGGCTCGAGCCAAAAGCAGTGGAGTTTTGGTGCAACCTTTTTAGACTTTAATCATATGGCAAAAATTTTTGTTACCAGAAAAATTCCGGGAAACAGTCTGGAAAAACTTAAAGAAAGCGAGAATGAAGTTGTGATATCGGAATTTGACAGGCCTTTAACCGCAGAGGAACTTTTAGAGAAATCAAAGGGCGTTGATTGCCTTCTTTCACTTCTAACAGACCGGATTGATGCCGATGTAATGGATGCAATTGGACCGCAACTTAAGATAATAAGTAATTATGCCGTAGGCTTTGACAATATTGACGTAAAAGCTGCGGGGGACAGGGGAATAATTGTAACCAACACTCCCAGTGATGAAGTTAACGAGGCCGTTGCGGAGCATACCTGGGCTCTGATTCTTGCTTTAGCCAGAAGAATTGTCGAATCCGACGAGTTTGTCAGGAATCAAGGTTATTTTGCCGCTTCGGGCGGATATAAGGGTTGGGAACCGGACTCGTTCCTTGGTCCTTCCGTAAAAGGTAAAACGTTAGGGATTATTGGACTGGGGAGAATTGGTTCCATGGTAGCCAGACGTGCCAAAGGGTATGAGCTTACAGTTCTTTACAATAAACACAGCAGGGAGTTGGAAATAGAGAAGGAGATGGGGATTAGATTTTGTGAATTGGATGAACTTTTGGCTTCGTCAGACTTTGTAACCCTGCATGTCCCCCTGACTGATGAAACCCGGGGAATGATCAACAAAGAAACTTTGGGCAGGATGAAGCAAGGATCCTATTTGGTTAATACCGCCAGAGGCCCGATTGTAGATGAAAGCGATTTGATAGAGGCACTGGACAGCGGAAAATTGGCAGGGGCGGCACTGGACGTTTTTGAAAGCGAACCTACTATCAGTCCGAAACTAATATCCATGCCAAATGTTATTATGACTCCGCATATTGCGAGTGCCACCTGGGAGGCAAGAAATAAAATGGGGGAGCAAGCAGTTGCCGCAATTATCGATGTTGTAAACGGCATCAAACCTCAAAATATGGTTGACGAGAAAGTCTGGAATGTCCGAAGAAAATAAACTTCTTATATAGAATAAATTTATGGCAATTTTTGGAAAAAAAGAAGACGAATTTGAAGAAGAGGAAGATTTTAAATCCGGTAGAAAAATTACCAGGAAGTTTAAAGATCTAAACCCTGAAAATAAAAAAAGGAGAAAAGAACCTCCGAAACCCTGGGGTAAAAAAGAGAGGCTGATTGTGCTGATTGTTCTTCTTGTTTCGACTTTAACTTCGGTTATACTGCTATTTAGCAACTCTTTTAAAATTAAGTTTGCCGAATTCCGTATTGGAGTACCCGAGTTTAATCTGAATTCGATAAATATCTTTAAAGGTGAGACAATAGTTATCGAGAAAAAATAACATTCAATATGAAAAAACTTACTTCGCCATTCACACTTATTAAAAAATCACTGGAAATATTTACTAAAAAGGAAAATTTTCTTTTTCTAATCAAAATTTATCTGCCGGTTTCGGCTTTATCATTAATTTCATTGGCTTTTATAAACATTCCCTTTTTGTCTAAAACGTTGGACGCTTCTTTGGGGAACGCCGTAGATATAGTAGTCAGCATACTCTTCCTTGTTCTCTCGGTTTTTATGAGCATAGCCGGAATAATGGCTGTTATCAGGATAATCGACGGTAAAAACCTGCGGATAAAAGAGGTTTATAAAGAAGCTTTTTCAAAATTTGGAATTTTCTTCTTGCTGACAATTACCATTTATTTAATAAATCTCCTGGGACTGGTTTTGTTGATCGTTCCGTTTGTTCTCGTAATTGTTTGGTTTGCATTCAGTAAATTTGTAATGGTTGATAAAGGCGTCGGAATCAAAGTATCACTTCTCGAAAGCAGGAGCATGGTGAAAGGAATTTTTTGGCAAGTTCTTGGCAGATTGCTTGCTTTCGGACTCTTTTGGTTTTTCTCGCAGATGGTATTGTCAATTTTACCTTTCGGAATAGGAACTGTTATTTATGGTCTTTGCGGAGGGCTTTTTGTAATTCCGTCGTTTCTTCTCTACAGGGAAATTAACGGGTAAACTCTGTACTGGCTCCCGTGTCGAGGATTTTGTTTTTCCTATTTTTCTTATCGTCATCTAACCGTTTTTGATCAAAATTGCAGTGTTTGGTTGGACGGTTCTCATCTAGAAACCATTCTTGCCTGGTGGGACAATTATCGCAGGGAAGTGTGCCCGATAGAGAACAGATATTTACTTTACTGATGCCGTCCGGAACTTTCCAATCGATAGATGGCTGCCCGTTTAAAACTGCCATCATGATTTTATTCCAGATAGGAGAGGCTCCGGTTATACCTGAGGCAACACGGCTCATGGGAGAGTTGTCATTATTTCCGACCCAGGTTAGCACCAAATAGTTTTGGTTATAGCCCACCGTCCAATTATCCCTGAGGTCATTACTGGTTCCTGTTTTGACTGCTATCTCAGGGTGGTCTTTTACCGCCAGGTAGGAGTTGTATCCGAATTCAGGCGCTCTGGCACCGTTATCTTTAAGAATGTCTGTCAAAAGAAACGCAACTCTCTCGTCAATTACCTGGGTTACCACCGGATCATTTTTTTCTAAGATTTGTCCCTTGTAATTTTTAACTTCTAAAATTGGCATAAAATCGGGTCTTTTACCCGAACCCGCCAGCGTCGCATAGACTTTAGATAAATCAAGGGCTGTAACGGCACCTCCTCCGAGTGTTAAGGAAAGTCCATAATCGGAGGGATTTTTCCAAGTTGTGATTCCCATTTTTCGGCCCTCCTCAATCATTTTTGGAACACCATACGAAGCAAGAATTTTTACTGCTGGAATATTTCTACTTTGGGCAAGTGCGCTTCTCAGGGTAATTTGTCCCCGATATTGCCCATCGTAGTTTACCGGGGCGTAGGGTGTGGTTCCGGGTGTGTAAAAGGTAATTGGGGAGTCATCGATAATCGAGGCGGGTGTAAATCCGTTAGAAAGCGCGTAAGCATAATTTACAACTTTAATTGAGCTTCCGGGTTGTCTTACACTTGTAATAACATTTACATTTCCATCATTTTCGGTATCGAAATAATTTTTCGAGCCTACCATTGCTAAAATTTCTCCGGTTTGGGGATTCATAACAAGCGCTGCACCGTTTCCAACATGAAGCCTGTCCAGTTTGTCTACTTCGGTTTTAACAACTTGTTCTGCGGCTTCTTGTATGAGCAAGTCCAGGCTGGTTGTGACCTCAAGCCCTCCTTTTTCGACAACACTTTCCCCATATTTATCGACAAGAAGCTGCCTGATATACATCACAAAATGAGGAGCTTTGATTTCCGTTTTTCTCGAAACAAAATGCAGTTTCTCGGCGGCGGCTGCGCTTGCCTGACTTTGAGAAATATATTTATTTATCACCATTAAACGCAAGACTTCCCTTTGTCTTTCAAAAGCAAGTTCCGGGTTTGATCCGAATGGTGAGAAAGTTGTCGGGCTTTTAGGAAGGCCTGCCAGAAGCGCAGCTTCCGATAGAGAAATGTCTTCAACGTTTTTTCCAAAATATGACTCGGATGCTTCCTGGATTCCATATGCGGTGCCGCCATAACTCACCTCATTCAAATACATTTCAAATATTTGATCTTTGGTATAAATCGTTTCAATTTCGACGGAAAGAATTAATTCACGGATTTTACGTGTTATTGTTTTTTCGGGGGAGAGGAGGGTATTTTTAACAAGCTGTTGAGTAATAGTCGAACCTCCCTGAACCGAGCCGGTTTTAATATCTTGTACTATTGCTCTAAAAATTCCTCTCAGAGAAAATCCGGGGTGGGAATAAAACTCGGCGTCTTCAGCAGCCAAAGTTGCCAGTTTGACGCTGTCCGGAATTTGAGTTAGGGGAATTATGGTCCTGTTTTTATCCTTATATATTTTGTAGAGGAGATTGCCGTTTCGGTCATAAATTTTAGTTGAAACTTCGGGAACCCTTGACTCAAGTTCTCCGGGGGACGGCATGTCGCGGATGATGAAAAAGTAAAAAGCAGAACTAAGAAATAAAATCAGGATCAATGTTGCAAAAAAAGACCAGGCTTTACGGCGCGGGCGGCGTTTTCGTTTCTTCTTGTCGGATTTGGCAAAAAAGTTTTTAAAACGTGTGGAAATTTTTATGAAAATCAATCCCAGACGGAGTTCCTCAAGTCTCAGGGAAAATTTGGAAAACACAGATCTCTTTGCTTTGCCTTTTCTTTTCTTTTTAACTTTAATTGATCCTATTTTATTTGTGATTACGACCGGCAAAAGAAGTAAACCGGCAAGAAAAAAATATATAGGCTTGCCGACTAGGCTGAGAATCCGTTTAATTGCTTTAATCATTTTCCGCGAATTTTAACCCCACACCAAACTTAATGCAATGGAGAATGATATGGGCACAACATTATTGATGTGGGGTTATACAGTAAAGCCGTAAAAATAAAAGCTAAATCAGCGTAGTGGGTAGTTTATGGTTGCCGATGCCGAAGCAATGACGCAGGTTAGACAGAATAGTGTTCCGTCAGGATCCATATAAGTGGGTTTATTTTCCGTATGAACTTGATCCGGTGGATCAGAGACGGAAGCCATCTGACCGGTGGTGTTATTTATAAGAATATCCTGAAATATAACATTTGATGTTGCCGGAATGGTTCCTGTAAGAAAATACTCAAATCTTGTCGGACATCCGGGATTTCCCGGATCTTGAGATGGAGGAGCACCTCCAGTATCGGCACAAATTGTTGCTCCAACCACGCCGTCCGGTTGTTTTGGCCAAGCGTGTCCTTTCTCATTGGGGTCATAATCTCCGGCCTCAGCTTTAGCAAGCACTGCTTTCATAATTTTGTTCCATATGGGAGAGGCTCCGGATACCCCAGAAACCGCGCCACCCATTGAACTGTTATCGTTGTTTCCTACCCAAGTAACAACAACAGCATCTGCCGTGTAGCCAACAGTCCAGTTATCACGTCTATCGTTTGTTGTACCGGTTTTAACCGAAACTTCTGGATGTCCCGCTACATTCAGGAAAGAACTTGGACCAAACGCTCCCGTTCTGGCGTTGTTATCCAAAAGTATGTGGGATGTTAAAAATGTAACACTGGGTTCTAAAATTCGGTTTCCCGTTAACACATTTTTAGAAGGATCATATTCAGATAGTGTGTTTCCTTTCCAATCGGTAACCTTTGTTATCGCGACAAGAGGCTGCTCAATTCCTTGATTAGCAAAGACTCCGTAGGCAACTGCCATATCATAAGGCCGGACTAAAATTCCGCCTAAAGTTGCGGAAAGTCCGTAATCCTTTGGATCGGTAAGGGTGGTTAAACCCATTTTTTTCCCAAAATCGATGAAATTTTCCAGCCCGTTTATCGCCAGCACCCTTACGGCGGGAATATTGTATGAATTTCCCAGCACGAATCTTGTCTGAACCAAACCATGAAAAGTTCCGTCATAATTTACCGGACAGTAATCGGGTTGACCCCGTACTCTAAAACAGGTCGGAACATCCGCAAAAGCCGTTGCCAAAGTTATTTTTTGATCCCTGATGGCCAGAGCATAATTCAAAGGTTTGATGGAGCTTCCCGGTTGCCTTTGTGAAAGAACTACGTTTACCTTGCCGTCCTCATCCGTGGCAAAATAATCTTTTGAACCTACCATTGCCAAAATCTCACCGGTAGATGGCCTTGTAACAATTGCAGCGCCATTTCCAACCTTCTGTTTTTTAAGCTTGGCAACCTCTGTTGCAACGGCCTGCTGAGCCAGGTTTTGTATGTCCAAGTCCAGCGTTGTGTAAACTCTTAAGCCGCCCTGTTCTACGATTTTTTCGCCGTATTTTTCGGCAAGCTGTTCTTTGATCCAAAGCGCAAAATGGGGCGCTTGTGTGGGATTAATATTTGCGTAATTAAGCCCCTCTTTACTTGCCTGATCAGCCTCTTCTTTTGTGATGTATTTATTCGCAATCATTTGTCTCAAAACTTCTTCCTGCCTATCCTTTGCAAGTTCCGGATGGGCTCCGAATGGCGAATAGGTGGAGGGTCTTTGTGGCAATCCTGCCAAAAGAGCCGACTCGGCGAGACTTAAATCTTTTGTGGATTTATCAAAATACGTCTCGCTGGCGGACTCAATTCCATAAGCAGTCCCGCCGTAGGGGATTGTGTTTAGGTACATTTCCAGAATTTGATCTTTGGAATAGATAGACTCAATAACAATCGTCAAAACCAACTCCTGAGCTTTTCGTCTGACAGTTCTCTCACTGGTTAGAAGCGAATTTTTTACAAGTTGCTGGGTGATGGTTGAGCCTCCTTGAACTTGGTGTTTAAAAATTGTGTTATAAAGTGCGCGGGTAATTCCCGTATACGAGAATCCCTGGTGTTTATAAAAGTCTTTATCTTCAATTGAAACAGTCGCGTTTTTTACATAGATCGGAATTTCTTTAAGTTTAATAGGCGTCCTTTTTCTGTCGGTATAAATTTCGTAAATTAACCTGCTCTCTCTGTCAAATATTTTTGTTGAAACGGGTAATGTTTCGGAAATAAGCTTTGTAGGAAGGGGAATTCCCCAAAAAAGATAAACTCCGATTATCGTTACGAATCCCCAGTAAATCGTAGCCTTAATTCCACGCCTGGTGGTAAGTAGATATCTGGTTTTTTTGCCGATTAATTTAGATAGCCTTTTCATCCGAAAGGAAACCATATTACATTATATTACAGATGGTGTAATCTGTTATTGTGAAGAGCATAAGTTAAACTTTTTGGTACAATATATCTTATTAATGGAAACCCTCAAACAACTTGAATCAAGATCCTGGTGGAAATACCTTGGTGAGGATATTCAGAAACTTCTTTCAACATCGGAATTTCTTTATGATGTTGTTGAAAGTTGGGGAGCGGATCTGCCGGGTGGAAAAGAGAAGTTTCATGATTATTCTTTTGTGCTTTTTCCCGCGGCGAAAGCTTACGAAGGTTTTTTGAAGAAAATGTTTTTGGATATGGGATTTATCACTGAAGAGGATTATTTTGGTAAGCATTTTAGAATCGGTAAGGCACTTAACCCCTCTCTACCCAGAGAACTGAGAAATGAAAGCGTATATGACAAAATTGTCAATTATTGCCGCGGAGAAGCTCTGGCAGATCACCTTTGGGAGACATGGAGGCTCTGCAGGAATTTAATTTTTCACTGGTTTCCGAATGAAAAAAATGCAATTACCTTGCCCGAGGCAAGGCAGAGAATAGAAATGATAATAAATGCAATTGATGAAGCTTTTGAAGGGTGTAAGATATAAGATATACCTTGCATCTCGTGAACTCGATGTAAAATAAAACAGAAGGAAAAATGACTGCCAAGACGACAGTAGTAAAACACGTAACTATTTATTCAATCTATCTTCTTTTGGTTTGGACTGCCTACCGTTTTTTGCGGCTCCAATTTCCGGATCAGGTTGAAGAACTTATTATTAAACCCATTATCTGGCTGCTACCCATATTCTGGTTTACAACTAAAGAAAAATTTCCCTTGTCGTCGCTTGGAATAACTTTCAAAAACCTATTTCCAGCAATTTATCTTTCATTGGGACTTGGGGCGATCTTTGTAATTGAAGCGGTATTAACCAATTTCTTTAAATATGGGCATTTTAATTTCGGGGCAAATATAGGTAACATGCCGATACTTTCTTCGCTCGGTCTTTCTTTCGCGACCGCCTTTTCGGAAGAAACGGCCTTTAGGGGATATATTTTCGGAAGGCTTTGGTTTACTTTGAAAGACGAATGGTCCGCGAATGTCGCCAGTTCGATTATTTGGACGATTGTGCATATTCCGATAGCGTTTTTGGTTTGGAAATTAAATCTCGCCTCAGGAATTCTATACCTGCTCCTTACAGCGGCGTTTGGAATAGGATCTGCCTTTGTCTTTGGGAGAACTAAGAACATTTTCGGTTCGATCCTGCTTCACGTACTTTGGGAATGGCCGATTATTCTTTTCAGGTAACTTGACACAAGGAAAGTGTCCGAAGTAGGATTGTATTTGTCCCGATGAAAAATTTTTTACTCGCCGCCGCTATTTTTGTCTTCGCTTTTGCTGTTCTTTTCATTTCAATTTTTGATTCATCGGCTATAAATTATCCCACTTCCCAGTCTCCGTACCAGCCGCTTGTGGGTCCAAAAGCACCGGAAATTAACTATCCTCTTCCTTATTCCGGAAATGTTTTGCCGGATAGCCCTTTATGGCCCCTTAAGGCATTAAGGGATAAAGTCTGGATTGGGGTGACAACCTCCCATCTTAGAAGAGCCGAACTTGCCCTGCTTTTTTCCGATAAAAGATTGGTTATGACACAGAAACTTTTTGAAAAAGGGGAACCGGATATTGCTATATCCACTTTAACAAAAGGGGAGATGTATTTTCCGATTGCCGTGGAGGAAGAAAAAATTGCTAGATCCCAGGGGGTGGATACCTCTATATTTTTAAGCAAATTGGCCTTATCGGCTTTGAAACACAGAGAGGTTGCAGAGGATTTGATACAGTTAGCACCGGAAGATATAAGGCCACTTATTATCAAGGCGGAAAATTATGCAAAAGACACATATGAACTAGCAAAAGACCTGTTAAATTCAAAAGGATTGCCGGTTCCGAAAGATCCATTTGTTGGGGATTAAATGCCTTAATCGCCTCATTTTTTTATACTATTTTTTGGTTCTCCAAAAGCCCGAAAAAATTATTTCCGCAAAAACTACAGGAATTGTAAAAATATCAGGCTTAGCACACGCCTGAGATGATATATTTTGAACAAAAGCTTACTAGTTGACAGTCTACAGGTAGTGTTTAACAATCAATACTGTCACTATTTGTAGAGCATTTACTTTACATGCGTGAAACGCATGCAAAAGCTTTAGCTTTTTCCAAGAGTGAAACTTATGAAATGTCCTTTTTGCGGTACAGCCGAGACAAGTGTTTTAGAGAGTAGGACTGCTGAGGACGGTTCAATAAGAAGGAGAAGAGAATGTGGTAAGTGCGGAAAGAGATTTACAACGGTAGAACAGGTAAAAAGAAGTTTTCTCTGGGTCATTAAGAAAAACGGTAGACGGGAGGTTTTTGATAAAGAAAAGATAAAAAGGGGAATACTTAGGGCAATTGAAAAGCGTCCCGTTTCGTTGGATCTTGTTGATGACGTTACCGATCAGGTGGAAATGGAAATGCTGAGAAGTGAAAAACAGGAAATTTCCACGGGAGTCATAGGAAGCGCAGTCTTGAAAAAATTGAAAAAAATAGATAAAGTCGCCTGGCTCAGATTTGCAAGCGTTTACCTTGAATTTGAAGATTTAAGCGATTTTGAAAAATTAATCGAAAAATAAAAATGGCATTACAAACAATAAAGACCAAAAAAACACTCAAAGCTAAACAAAAGAAAGTTGTTTACAAAAATGGTGAAACAAAAGTAACTCTTGATGATTTGATCGCACCCTCATATGAAGAAATAATGTCCGAGGTAAAGAAAAAGGTGGGGGAACGGCCCGAAAGAGATTCGGCATTGCCGGCAGGAATCTGGACGAAACAGGCACTAAAAGTATTGGAGGAGAGATATCTGGTAAAAGATGGCAAGCTGGAGCCTATCGAAAGCCCCGAAGATATGGTTTGGAGAGTTTCCTGGGAGATGGCCTCAGCCGAGGCCAGATGGGGAAGTAAAAGAAAAGAAATTGAGGCTCTTGCGAAAGAATTTTACAATCTTTTAATTTCAAGAGAGTTCTTACCAAATTCTCCAACTTTGATGAATGCCGGGACTGGTAACGGTCTCCAATATTCGGCTTGTTTTGTTTTACCGGTTGAGGACTCTATGGAGGGAATCTTTGATGCTCTGAAATATCAGGCCTTAATCCATAAAACAGGAGGGGGAACCGGATTTTCTTTCAGCAGGCTTAGGGAGGGAGGTTCCATTGTCAGGACTTCTTCAGGAATTGCTTCCGGGCCGGTTTCATTCATGAGAATTTTTGATGCGGCAACCAATGAGGTTAAACAGGGCGGAAAAAGAAGGGGTGCGAATATGGGAATTCTGAGGGTCGACCACCCAGATGTTTTAGAATTTATTCACTGCAAAGAGAACGGGGGGATAACCAATTTTAATATTTCTGTTGCCATTACGGATAAGTTTATAGATGCATATTATAAGGATGAAGAATACGAACTGATTAGTCCAAAAACCAAAAGCATGGTTGGAACCCTTTCTGCCAGGCGGGTTTTTGATGAGATTGCGGAATTGGCGTGGAAAACCGGGGATCCGGGACTTATCTTTATCGATAGAGTTAATCAGGGAACTGCCAATCCAATTCCTGCTTTAGGCCCCATTGAATCCACAAATCCGTGCGGAGAACAGCCCCTTTATCCTTTCGATGTCTGCAACCTGGGCAGCATCTTTTTGACCTATTTTATTAAAGAAGAAAACGGCAAAAAAGAAGTCGATTGGGAAAAACTCAAAAGAGTCACACATCAGGCAACCAGATTTTTGGACAATGTTATTGAGGTTAATCCGTTTCCACTTCCCGAAATAAGAAAAGTGGCATTTAATATCAGAAGAATCGGTCTTGGGGTGGGAGGATGGAGTGATATGCTTGTTGGTCTGGGGATTCCTTATGACAGTGAAGAGGCAATGGTGCTGGCCGAAAAAGTGATGAAATTTATTCAGGATGAGGCGGTTTTGGCATCCGAGGAGCTGGCAAAAAAAAGAGGACCTTTCTTCCTTTGGCCGGTTTCAATTTACAGGGAAGGTACTCCAAGAAGACACTCTACCGTTACGACAATTGCCCCAACCGGGACAATTTCAATCCTTGCGGGCGCCAGCAGCGGAATTGAACCGATGTTTGCGATTGCATATCAGCATATCGTTAAAGATAAACACCTCAATAGAAAACTTTCTTTTGTTAACCCTGATTTTGAAAAAATTGCCAAAGAGCGTGGTTTCTGGTCAGAGGATCTGATGGCAAAAGTTGCCGAAAAAGGAGTAGTAAGGGATATAGAGGAAGTTCCGGAAGACGTCAGAAAAATTTTTGGGACGGCTCACGAGATAGATATAGATTGGCATATAAGAACACAAACAGCTTTCCAAAAATACACTGAAAATGCGGTCAGTAAGACAATTAATTTGAGGCATGATGCAACCGTCGACGATGTTAAAAAAGCATATTTGGCAGCCTGGGAGGGCAGCTGTAAAGGAATTACCATCTTTAGAGATGGTAGCAAGAGTGAACAAGTACTTAACCTTGGACTTAACAAAAAAGAGGAGAAAAAGAATGATGCAGCTCCCACACAAGTAATTATGGAAAGACCGGTAAAAGTTGAAGGAGCAACATATAGAATTGTTACACCTCTTGGTAGTGCATTTATTACCGTTAATCAGGACTCTGAAGGAAATCCGTTTGAATTATTTATTACAATCGGAAAGGCGGGAAGTGAAGTGGCGGCTATGGCGGAGGCTCTGGGTCGTATGATTTCTACAACCCTAAGATTTGGAAATCATAAACCGCCGATTGAAAGAGCACGCGAAATAGTTGAACAACTAAAAGGTATCGGTGGGGGAAGGTCAGTGGGTTTTGGACCAAATAAAGTTAGATCCTTGCCCGATGCTGTAGCTAAGGCAATTTCACTTCATTTTGGATTTAATAATGTAAGCCACGATGCTCCTGAGGTGATAGAAGCCGCTTCAGATAAAGAAGAAACCAAAGTTGTTGGCGATATTTGTCCTGCCTGCGGATCTCCCGCCCTTGTTTATCAGGAAGGTTGTTCCAAATGTCATGCATGCGGGCACTCCGAGTGTTAAAATGACGCCGAATGGCTATCTATACAAAAACAGGTGATAAAGGGGAAACGGGTCTTTTTTCCTCCGATAAATCCAAAAAAATCCGAATTAGTAAGGCTTCTTTGAGAGTTGAGGCAATTGGATCAGTAGATGAGGCAAATACTTTTTTGGGATTGGCGGCATCTTTTGTAAAAAACAGGGAAATTAATCTCAAGGTAATTGAAATTCAGAAACATCTTTTTGAAGTTGGGGCCATCTTGGCAGGTGCAAAAATTGATATGGATGAAGATTTACCCCAAGAAATGGAAAAAGAGATTGATGAAATGGATAAAACTCTTCCCAAGTTAATCTACTTTATACTTCCGGGAGGTGGGCACGGGGGAAGCTTTCTTTTTATGGCCAGAACATTTATCAGACGGGCCGAGAGAAGAGTAGTTTCCATTTCCAAGAAAGAAAAAGTTGATACAAATCTAATAATTTATCTTAATAGACTCTCCGATTATGTTTATACACTGGCGAGATATTCAAACTTCAAAGAAGGGATAAAGGAAAAGTCTTGGAGAGGGTAGCTAACTGTTATACAATGATTGATATATGGCTGCCACACCTGAGGTTCTAAAACCAAGTCAACCCGAGGTTCAGGAGATAAGTAAAGAAGCCGAATTTATTGTACCCGAAACATTACGGCAAAGCACGGGTATCCAAGTCGTCCAAAAAAACTTTAAATCGCAAGTTAAAGACGACCATGGACAGCCTCTAGTCCAAACTCCGCCGACTCAGGTAATTGAAGTAAACCCTCCGGCAGACTTGGAAACACTTACCGACTGGTCAAAAGGTTCCGTAGATTCCTCTCAAACATGGTTGGGAATGTTTTGGAAGAGAATTTTTCTGAAAGCCTTGTATTTTGGTTGGAAAATAATTGGAAAGGAAAAAGTAAATGCCGCTTGATTCAATAAACTACGCAAATATGCTTTTTATAGCGGTTTTGGCCGTGTTTTTTATTTTTCTTTTGGTTGCTTTCGGGTATTCTGTTTTTATTTATTTTAAAAACAGGGATCGTGAGAAGAAATCTATAGAGTCGGTGCTTTTACAGGTTGCGGTTCCAAGGCACAACGAAACAAAAATAGACGTAATGGAACAGCTTATTTCCGGCCTTTATTCAATAAAAAAAGGAGGTTGGAAACAAAAATTTTCAGTGCAACCGGCGATTTCTTTTGAAATAGTTGCCAGACAGGAGGATATCCGTTTTTATGTTTGGGTTCCCAAGAAGCTTAAGGATTTGGTTGAAAAACAAATAAATGGAGCATATTCGGATGCCGAGGTGATTGAGGTTGATGAATACAATGTTTTTGACAGTAAAGGTAAAGTTGCCTACAAAACGTTTCAATTGGGGAAAAATAATTTTTATCCCCTTAAAACTTTTAAAGATTTGGCAACGGATCCAATGCTTGGAATTACCTCGGCTCTCGCAAAAATGGGATCAGGGGATGCTGCCGTGATTCAAATTATTATTTCTCCGGCAGAGAGTGATTGGCAAAAAGAGGGGGGTCATTTTGTGAGCGACACTAAAAAACAGGAAAGTGATGCCGAAAAAGCAAAGTTTTCGACTTCAGCTAAAACCCTAGAAGCGGTTGAATCAAAAATCAGCAAACCGGGTTTTGAGACCTCCATAAGAATTATTGCCGTGTCGGAAGATGAAGAAACTGCCAAAGGAACCGTGACGAATATTGCCGGATCTTTTGCCCAGTTTGCGGGAGAGCTGAACAGTCTTAAAGGAAGAAAGATCTACAGAAAATCTTCATTTATGGAGGACTTTTTGTACAGATACCAGCCAATGTTTAATATTTTTGGCAATCATGTTTCTATTCTTAATTCCGAAGAGTTGGCTACAATTTTTCATTTTCCAAATAAACAAATTACAACCCCGCACATTCACTGGCTTAATGCTAAAACGGCCCCTGCTCCTTCCCAGATTCCCACCGAAGGGCTTCATTTGGGAGTTAGTGCTTATAGGGGAATCAAAAGATCGGTTTACATTAGCAATGAAGATAGGATGCGTCACATTTATATAATCGGAAAAACGGGTACTGGAAAGTCTGAACTTCTTAAGGATCTTGTTCTGCAGGATATCAGGGAGGGAAAAGGAGTTTGCTTTATGGATCCGCATGGAGACGCAGTTGAAGATATCCTGAAACTTATTCCGCCGGAGAGGGCTGAGGACGTAATTTATTTTAATCCGAGCGATACGGAACGCCCTCTGGGAATGAACCTCCTTGAAGCAAGAACCGAGGATGAAAAACATTTTGCGGCTACCTCGGTAATTAATCTTATGTATAAGCTTTTTGATCCTTATAAAACCGGAATTGTGGGACCAAGGTTTGAGCATGGTATCAGAAATGCCATGCTTACGGTAATGGCAGAGCCGGGAAATACTTTTGTTGAGCTTATGAGGGCAATGACCGATTCCAGATATGTTCAGGAACTTTTACCAAGGGTTACCGACCCTATCATTAGAAGATATTGGACCGATCAAATTGCCCAGACTTCAGACTTTCATAAATCTGAGGTTTTGGATTACACTGTCTCAAAATTTGGCCGCTTTGTTACAAATAAGCTTATAAGAAACATCATTGGACAATCTCAAAGCTCTTTTGACATGAGGAAAGTTATGGACGAGGGTAAAATTCTCCTAATCAATCTTGCAAAAGGTCCACTGGGGGAGGAAAACAGCAACTTTTTAGGTCTTCTTCTTGTCCCGAGGATTTTGATGGCAGCGATGAGCAGAGCCAATGTTCCGATGGCCCAAAGACGCGATTTTTACTTTTATGTTGATGAATTCCAGAATTTTGCCACGCCGGATTTTGCGGTGATTTTATCCGAAGCCAGAAAATACCGGCTTGGACTTTGTGTTGCCAACCAATTTATCGGACAGGTTGAAGAGGAAGTTAAAAATGCGGTTTTTGGCAATGTTGGAACACTTGTCGCTTTCAGGGTGGGGGTATCCGATGCAAACTATCTCCAGCATGAATTTACACCGACCTTTGGGGAAGACGACCTTCTTAATGTTGAGCGCTACCATGCTTTCTGTAAAACAATTGTCAACAACGAACCTGTTCCTCCTTTTTCAATGGATATGAGTAAGGATATGAATAAACAAAAAGCGGCGGAAAGCCAGCGGGTTGCCGAAATAATAAAAGAAATGAGCAGACTTAAATACGGACGTGACGAAAAATTGGTTGAGGCGGAAATTCAAAGAAGATCCAACCTTTAGGGAACAGATATAAAGTGATTGGTGCCGGTTGTTTTTTCTAAATTTATATCTTAATATCAATTCACTTAATATCTAAAAATATGAATATCGGTATTATCGGCAACGGATATGTGGGCGGTGCTACAGGAGCGGGATTTTCCACTAACCCTGATAATAAAATTTTTTGGTACGATAAATATAAGGAAAGCCCCAACACACTAGACGAAGTGATCGAAAAGTCAGAATTCATTTTTATCTGTGTTCCAACCCCCATCTTTTCCAATTATTCAGGAATGGATATGAGCATAGTCGAAGAAGTTGTAGGGGGGGTTGCAGAAAAAATCAAAAATTCGGAAAAGATTGTCATCATTAAATCAACTTCGCTTCCCGGAACCACCAAGAAAATGGCAAAAAAATACCCTCATGTAAATTTTGTCATGAATCCTGAATTTCTAACCCAGAAAAACGCAAATGCTGATTTTCTTAAACCATTTAGGACTGTGATTGGCTGTGAGGCGTCTGATGTGGGGGATAGAGTTAAGAAACTCTACGAAACAATTTTACCCGGGGATCAAAAATACATAATTACGGACACAACCAGCGCCGAGGTAATTAAATATATGAGTAACCTGATGCTTGCCAGTAAAGTTCTTCTGGCAAATGAATTTTATGAGCTTTCTAAAAAGGTTGGGGCAAACTATTTGGATGTACAAAAAGGAGTTGAGTCGGATCCAAGGATAGGAACCCATTTGGGTGTTCCCGGGCCGGACGGCGATGTTGGATTCGGAGGGGCGTGTTTCCCGAAAGATATGGTGGGAATATTGGGTTTGGCCAAAAAACTTGATGTTGATATGAATGCTCTAAAGACTATTTGGGAGGAAAACCTCAGGATAAGGAAACACAGGGATTGGGAAGAAATGCCTCAGGCCTTCAAGAAAAAATAACCAGCGGGCTCGCATGTCATGACCCTGAGAGTATCAAAGGGGAATTGAATCATGACATCGACTTTATGACAGATTCTTCGAACCTGACATGCCAAAACTTGGTGGAGCCGGATAGAGTCGAACTATCCTCCGTACTTTATAAGAGTACTGTCCTAACCGATGAACGACGGCTCCCCAAGTTTCGTCATAAAAGCGTGTCTTACCATCCGATGGCAAGCCTTGCTTATCATTAAACGACAAGCCCGTTACTATTAAAGTCTAAGCGTATTATATCAGAAGCAAAGCTAAATTATAGTTCGATGAGGGTTTGTTTTTTGCCCGGGTCAGTAATCTGGGCAAGCTCAAGATAGCGCTCGGTTGTCGAAAGGCGCTTGTGTCCCGAAACTTGTGAGAGAAGAACGATATCAACTCCGGCCTTAAGATTTTCAATAATAAATGTGGTCCTCAAGTCATTGACAGAGTAGTTTGGAAGTTCTGCCCTTTGGATATATCTGGCAATTGATGCCCTGATATTTCTAACTGCCAGAGGCTTTCCGTTTTTGCTGATAAATACATACGGCGAATCTGCTTTCGGACGGATTGTCAGATAGGCATTTAATACTTCAGAGGCGGGTTTATTGAGAGGAATAGTTCTTTCGGGTTGAGTTGCATAGGCCTCAATTTTTAAAGAATCCTTCCCGACATTTTCAGTCTTTAAACCGGCGACCTCGGAAATTCTAAGTCCGCTTTGGAGAATTAGCTCAGTGATAGCGGCGATTCTGGTATCATTTCTGACGACATCCCTGAGGGCTCTATACTCAAGAGGGGAAAGAAACTTGGGAAGCGCACTTTCAATTTTTGGATGTGCTACCGAAGCTGAAACATCGGACGTAATAATGTTTTCCGAAATCATCCATCTAAAGAAAGTCTTAACAGCGTTAAGTTTGCGGCTAACCGATTTCGGGGTATATTTATCGGCCAAAAGAGTATCACGAAAAGAGTCGAGATCATCCGGTCTCACCTGTTCGGGTAAGACTTTTTCGCGTCTGACCAAAAAATCCACTAGCTGAGTCAAGTCGCTTCGGTAGGCCAAAATAGTTGCCGGTGAGCGCCTTTTCTCGGTTAACGAATTTATAAATTTCGGGAGCAGGTTTTTAATAGGTTCTTGTGCCATAATATTATTCGTAGATGGGCATCTTTTGTCTATTGCTTTGCAATTATAGTGCAAATTTAAAAATAGTCAATGCATTACAGGATATAATTAATTATGAAAAACAAAAAATTAGGGCTCCTGGAAGTTAAGTTTAAAAGTGTTTTGGGATACACAATATGGTTTTTGATAGTACTTCTTTTGATTTCCACCGTCAGGAATATAGGTAGAGTAATAAACATCAGAAAGCAGGTGGAGGTGGAGAGACAAAAAGTCGAAAAAATGCAGGCAGATAACGTAAAACTTCAAGTTCAAATTGCTGAGGCGCAAGGCCAGGATTTTATTGAAAAGCAAATCCGGAATAAGCTCGGACTTACCAAAGAAGGGGAAGCCATGGTTGTGCTTCCGGACGAATCGATAGTCAGAAGCCTTGCCCCTTCTCTAACTTCCGAGGAAGAAACACTTCCTGATCCAAACTGGAAGAAATGGGAAAAACTCTTTTTCTAATTTCTTTTACAAATTTAGTGGCTGAGGAGAGACTCGGACTCTCGACCTCGGCGTTATGAATGCCGCGCTCTTACCGACTGAGCTACCCAGCCAACAAATTTACGTCATGATTGCCGTGCTCTAACCAAATGAGCTACGTAGCCCTGACCCAAGCGTATTTTATCACGAGGCGGTATTTTTTGCCGAGTGGCGCTTTGTTTATGACCTTAGCAAGCTCTTTGCTTACCATTTTTAGCCTCCTGTGTTATAATTGCCTCGCTAGTCTATATGCGGGGTAGTGTACGGCTGCACGTGAGGCTCATAATCTCACAGGCTGGGTTCAACTCCCAGCCCCGCAACAAGAGTCAGAATGTAAATTTCAGTTAAATAAAGGCTTTGATCCGGAGGGATGGAACCGGTGAGCTGAGGTCTAAATCACCTACAGAGGCGAAACTGTAAAAAGACTGCAACGAGTGTCGGAAACGGAGCTCGTCAAGAATAAGGTTTCCTTATCTTAACGATCTCGCTTTGGCGAGATTTTTGTTGATAAGGCTACAAAGTCAAGGTGGCACAGCCCTTAAAGGCCCTTGTAAGTTAATCACTTTTTTGTGGTTATCTTGCAAGGGCTTTTTTATTTGAAAAAAGCCAGGAAAGGGGGTGAGAAATATGAAAGAAAATAACATAAATCAAAGCATTAATTACGATAGTATTTTAGATAAACTTCCAAATATGGAGAAGGCGGCTGAAATCTTCCAACACATGGAGGGATGCTTGCAAACGGTTCCATTAAGGCAATCAGAAGCCAGGGAAATAACTGAAACGATGCCTGGACCATACGGTATCCGATTTGGGCCAAGATTTGTCAGGGAAGTCAAGAAATATCTGGTATGCGAAGAATGTCATACACAGGAGAGATATTATGATTAACCTAAATATAGTCTAATTTATGCTAAACTAAGCCATGCCAAAGAAACGGGTATTTTCCGGCACAAGGGCCACGGGAAGGTTGCATTTGGGCAACTATCTTGGGGCAGTGAAGGGATATTTGGAATTACAAAATAACCCCGATTATGAAACCATTTATATGGTTATGGATTTGCATGCCATAACGACCCCCTATGATAAGGCAAAATTGTCGGAAAACACCAGAAATGTAATTATGGATTATCTTGCCTGCGGACTTGATCCTGAAAAGTCCATAATTACAGCACAATCTTTAGTTCCGGAACACACGTATCTTGCCCACATTCTTTCGTCCGAAATTACTGTTGCCAGAATGCAGCACCTCCCCACATTTAAAGAAAAAGTTAAACAGCACCCCGATCACGTAACCATGGCGCTTCTTAATTACCCGGTTTTAATGGCTTCCGACATCCTCCTTTATAAAGCAAGTCTGGTTCCTGTTGGTATCGATCAGGAACCGCATTTGGAGATTGCCCGCGAAATTGCCAGAAAAATGAATGAAAAATACGGCACAGATTTCCCCGAGCCAAAACGTTTTGCCACGCAAGGAGAATATGTTCCGTCCCTGACAGGGGAGGGAAAAATGAGCAAAAGCGTGGAGGGAAGCTATATAGGTTTGACGGATAGTTTGGATGAGATTAAAAAGAAACTCTCGGGAGCTCCCACAGATTCAGGGAAAGGCGAGGCTATTCCGGAAAAGGGAGGAGTCGCCAATCTTTTTAAGCTAGTTGAATTATTTGAAGGTTCTGAAAAAAGAAAAGAATACGAAGAAAAATATCTCGGTGGTGGGGTAAGATACGGCGAGTTGAAAGCGGAACTTGCTGAGGCTATTTTTAAAGAAATTGAGCCTATCCAAAAGCAAAGAAAAATCTATGAGAACGATCCGTCTTTGGTTGACAGGATTATCAAGGAAGGAGCCGAAAAAGCAGGGGTAATTGCCGGAAAAACAATAGAAGAGATAAGAGATAAAATTGGGCTAATCAAATAATGGACAACATTTCTTTTGACGATTTTGAAAAGGTCGATATCAGAATTGGTACGGTTACTTCTGCCGAGGTGCCTGAGTGGAGTCATTGGGTAATGAAGCTAAAGGTCAACTTTGGTTCCGAAATTGGAGAAAAGCAGTGTTTTTCGGGAATTATGAAATTCTACAAGCCCGAAGAATTGGTTGGCAAACAGTTTCCGTTTGTTATCAACCTGGAGCCCAGAAAAATGGGGCCGGAAAAAGAGGCCAGTGAAGCAATGATGATAATGGCCGCCCCCGGGGACAATCTTCCGGAAGAAGAAGCAGAAAATGTTGCCCCTGTCATTTTTCAGCTTCAAAACAAAGTTGACGACGGGACAAAAGTACGTTAAAGGTGTATTATTGACACTCATATGGATCCAACTAAGTTTTTTAGTCAAAACTCAACCGGTAAAAAAGCATCAAAAAATGGCCAGAAGCAGGTTAAAGTCAAACTTCGCATCAACCTTTGGACAATTGCGGCAACGATCCTGATTGTATTTTTCATAATTCCTGGATTTATTGCAGCCGTACAAACATTCGGCAATTCCTCAAAAGAAAACATCTCCCAATTGATGACGGATATAAAAGGAGGAAATGTGGACAAGGTGAGTGTTGAAGGATCAAAACTTCTTGTAACTTATAAGGACGAGTCGGTTAAGATTTCAACAAAAGAAGATACGGAAAACTTTTCCGACCTTCTAAAAAATTACGAAATCGATCCTGCAAGCGTGAATTATGAAATCGTCGACCAATCGGCTGCCAAAGTAATCGGGGACATTATCGGAATTGTGCTGCCGCTCATTCTTATGGTTGGATTTTTCTACTATATAATGCGTGCCCAAAACAAGGGAGCTCAGGATATCTTCTCTTTTGGCAGAAGTAAGGCAAAAATTTTTGCCAAGGGTAAACAGAGCATAACTTTTGTTGATGTTGCCGGGGTTGATGAAGCTAAAAAAGAACTTGAAGAGCTTGTGGATTTTCTTAAAAATCCGGCTAAATATAGAAAAATCGGAGCAAGAACCCCCAAAGGGGCGCTTTTGGTCGGGCCATCCGGTGTGGGGAAGACTCTTTTGGCTAAAGCTGTTGCCGGAGAGGCCGGTGTCCCATTTTTCTCAATGGCGGGAAGTGAATTTATGGAAATGCTTGTAGGAGTAGGAGCTTCTAGAGCCCGCGATCTTTTTGCTCAGGCAAAGGCGGCAGCCCCTTCAATCATTTTTATTGATGAAATTGATGCAATAGGGCGTCAAAGAGGCAGGGGAATGATGGGTGGACATGACGAAAGGGAACAGACACTAAACCAAATTTTGGTTGAAATGGATGGTTTCACTCCGAACGATAACGTAATTGTTATAGCGGCTACCAACAGAGGGGATTTACTCGATCCGGCACTTCTCAGGCCGGGGAGGTTTGACAGAAGAATAGTTCTTGATATGCCTGATAAAGAAGGCAGGTTGGCAATCTTACATATTCATGCACAGGGTAAGAAGTTTGCCAAAGGAGTTGACTGGAGTAAAGTCGCTGATAGAACTGTTGGTTTTTCAGGGGCCGATATTGAGAACATGCTAAACGAGGCCGCAATCGGGGCCGCGAGAAACGGCAATAGTGAAATTTCAATGGCTGACCTTGAAGAATCTTCAACTAAGGTTAAACTCGGACCTGCCAAAAAGAGGCTTCAAAGCGATGAAGATAAAAAATTGACTGCCTATCATGAGGCAGGACACGCCATTGTCACGCATTTTTTGAAAAATATGGACCCGGTTCATCGAATTTCCATAGTTGCCCGCGGAATGAGTTTGGGGCACACTTTGATTCCTCCTGTGGGAGATAGAACTCACGAAACAAAATCCCGTTTATTAGAGCAGATTACGGCCATGCTTGGGGGACGGGCCGCGGAAGAAGTCATATTTAATGAAATGACCAGTGGAGCGGCAAACGATATTGCCCAAGCCACAAAAATTTCTAAAGCAATGGTCGTGGAATTTGGAATGAGCGAACTTGGACCCATTAACTTCGGACCCGATATGGGAATGGGGGATTTTGGACAAATGGAATGGTACGAACAGGCCCAGAATTCACCTTCCTTTATGGAAAAAATAGATACCGAAACCAAAAAATTCTTAGATATGGGCTACAAAGCCGCCGTAAAACTTATTAAAGAGAAAAGAAAATTGCTGGATAAAGTAAGCAAAGCTTTGATTGAAAAAGAAACTCTTGATCGGGACGACTTCGAAAAGATTGTTGGTAGGAAGATATCCTGAAAACTTCAGACGGTTTAAGGTAAAATACTGTGTATATGTCTAAATTGGTAATAATTGATGGAAATGCCATTCTTCATAGGGCTTTCCATGCCATGCCACCCCTAACTACGAGAAGCGGTGAGCCCATCAATGCCGTCTATGGGCTTGTTTCAATGTTTTTACGGGTTATCCAGGATCTTAAGCCGGATTCCATTGCTGTGGCCTTTGACGAGAAGGAAAAGACATTCAGACATAAGGAATTTGAAAAATATCAATCTCAGCGCCCTCCTACGGCGGACGAACTCTCGTCACAGTTTGGAAAAGCCAGAGATTTTTTTAAAGCGGTGGGTGTTCCAATTTATTCAAAGCCCGGTTTTGAGGCGGATGATGTAATTGGAACAATTGCTACGCGAAGTTTCGATAAATTAAAAATTAAAAATTTAAAATTAAAAATTGATGAGGTAATAATCATTACGGGAGATAGAGATATTCTCCAACTGGTGGACGACAAAACAAAACTCTATATGCCCATCGTCGGACTTGCTAACGCCAAGCTTTACGACGCCGCCGCGGCGACGGAAAGGATGGGAGTGCCCCCTGAGGAGATTCCAGATTATAAAGCACTGGTTGGAGACGCTTCAGATAACTATCCCGGGGTAGGGGGTATCGGACCAAAGACTGCGGAAAAACTTTTAGAGAAGTATGGAAGTATAGATAATATTTATGCTCATTTACAGGATATTGAGCCGAAAACAAGGCAAAAGTTGACTGATGGTAAAAAGGACGCAAAATTATTTTACAGGCTTGCTACAATAGTCAAAGATGTTCCCATAGAAATTGATTTCCCGCAAATGGAAAAGTGGAAAATTGACAGTCCCGAGGTGTTTAATCTTTTTGAAAAGTTTGGTTTTAAGACCTTAATGGATAGAATTAAGAAAGTTGGCAAATCAATTGACGAAAGTAAGCAAAATACTTTATTTTGACAATATATGAAAATTGCAATAGTTCATGATTATTTAAAAGAGTATGGCGGGGCGGAGAGGGTGTTGGAAACTTTTTTGGAAATTTGGCCGGATGCCGATATTTACACAACTGTTTTCCTACCCGAATTTGCCGGGCCACACAAAGGCCGTGTTGAAAAATGGAACGTAAAGACTTCATTTTTACAGTACGTACCATTTAAAGCAAAATTAATAAGCATGTTTAGATTTGTGGCCCCTCTGGTTTTTAGAAGCTTTAATTTATCCGACTATGATGTGGTTATTACTTCTACGGCAGGAACCTATACAAGCCCCAATTTTGTCAGGATAGGCAAAAAAACCACTCTAATTTGTTATTGTCACACACCTCCAAGATACCTTTACGGGTATCCTGTTGCCAACGATTGGAGAAGCAACTGGTTTAGAAGAATACTTTTATTTTTGGGTAAATTGCCGATGTATTTTTTGCGAAAGTTGGATTATGGGTCGGCTCAACTTCCCGATTATATTATTGCCAACTCTAGGGAAGTGGCTGGAAGGATAAGAAGATTCTACCGCCGGGAATCGACTGTAATTTACCCTCCGGTTGAAATTCCAAAACTGGACGGATTGCCACAAAAGGGTGACTATTATTTGATTGGGGGCAGGGTTTCGAGGCACAAAGGGCACGGTATCGCTGTAAAAGCGTTTACTGAATTGGGACTTCCCCTTAAAGTTTTTGGTGGTACTTTTGCCTCGTATGGACTTAATCAGTTTAAAAAATTTGCTGGAAGAAATATTGAATTTCTGGGTGAGGTTAGTGAAAGCGATAAATGGAAACTAATGAAAGGTGCAAAAGCTTTTATTTTTCCATCGGAACAGGAAGATTTTGGAATTATTCCGGTTGAAGCAATGGCGGCGGGAACTCCCGTTATTGCTCTAAACCAGGGTGGGGTAAAAGAAACAGTGATAGATGGTAAAACAGGTTTGTTTTTCAATGAAAGAACACCGGAAGCCCTAGCTGAAGCGGTTAAGAAATTTGAAAAGATGAAATTTAATCCTGAAGATTGTATAAATCAGGCCAAAAAGTTTTCAAAAAAGCGTTTCAAAAAAGAAATAGTGGAGTTTGTAAATAATTATGCCTGAATTACCTGAAGTTGAGACAATGCGGTTGCAGTTAAAAAAGTTCCTCGTGGGCCATAAAATTACATCTGTTGAAGTCAAAAGCCGCAAAACTTTTCAAGGGGATGAGAAAAAAGTCATTGGCGGAAAAATTACCGATGTAAGACGGTTCGGAAAGGTTTCTGTAATCGATTTAGATAATAATTATTCGATTTTGACCCACGTAAAGCTCACCGGTCAGTATATTTACAGAGGACTAAATCTTCCAGACCCAAGAGAATTGTCTAAAAAAGTGACCGGAGGAATTCCGGGTCTCCACACATTGGTCATTTTCAATTTCGATAAAGGAGGAGTGCTTTACTACAACGATGTCAGACGATTTGGTTGGATCAGGATAGAAAAGACAGGAGACGTTAAGAATGAAAAGTTTATTGTTAAGCTTGGACCAGAACCATTTAAAGGCCTAACTCTGCAGGTATTTCAAGAAATTCTTTCAAAAACTTTCAGTATGATTAAAGTTGTCCTAATGGATCAGGAAAAGATTGGTGGAGTGGGGAATATTTATGCGAACGACGCACTTTGGCTTTCTAAAGTTAATCCTAAAACTCCGGCAAAAAGTTTGGATCCCGAATCTGTAAAAAAACTGTATGAAGCAATTGTCACGGTTCTTAAGGCAGGAATAAAATATGGCGGGGCGAGTGAGCTGGCCTTTGTTACCCCCGACGGGGGCGAGGGGAAATATCAAAATCACACTTTGGTTTACGGACATGAGGGAGAACCATGTGAGAGGTGTCACAAATCGGTTATTAAAAAATTCTTTTTAGGAGGGCGGGGAACTTATTTTTGTCCCAAATGTCAAAAGTGACATAATTAATTTATGAATGAAAAACTAAGTGAGGAAACTTATAAGGAAATAAAGGTATATGCGCTTTCCCAAATGGCTAAATTAAAAAAAGCCAGCCACAACGATGAACATGTTATCCGTGTAAAGGATAATGCCTTGAAAATAATAAAACTTCTGGATAAAGAACGCGAAGTTGATAAAAATCTTTTGAAGGCAGTTTGCCTGCTTCATGATTTTACCTATACTGTGAGAAAACCGGGTATATACACCTACATTTTTGAAGGACACATAGAAAGAAGAGTAATCCGTTCGGTTTTGGAAAAGTTTGATTTATCGGAGGGTGCCAAAGAAATAATTGTCGATGCAGTGTTTCATCATGCACACAGTTTTCCCTTCAGGAGATTAAATAAAAGCCACAGCACTTATACAAAGGTTCTTCAAGACGCCGATACGTTGGATTTTTTTGATTGCTTAAGGATAAAAATGTATATAAGTGAACATGATAAGGGTATGTTTAGAAATGTCAGGAGGTTTTGGAGCATTAAATTAATAGAGTACGGGGTAAATAATTTGAGAGAATTTTTAAATTACCCGACACTCGCAAAATCTTTTTTTGCGGATTCCTCTATGAGTTGTCTATAGCCAAAACGGTTTATGTACAAAAAAATAGTAAATAAAAAAAACATTGAGTTCCACTATTACGAATATGGCGCCGTGAATAAAAAGATACTGCTTTTCCTGCCAGGCTACGCGGACAGTGCCTTGATGTATGGGAAACTTGGGAGAAGTTTAGCTAAAGAGTATAGAGTGATTGCGCTTGATTTTCCGATGATACACAGTTCGGAAAAAATCTACGACCTTAAGATGCTTACGGATTTTATCGAAGACTTTGTTAGAGAAATAAATATAAATGATTTTACAATTGCCGGTTTTTCCTCATGCGGACTTGCTGCTATTAATTATGCTCACCATAATCCCGATAAAGTTAAGGAGCTTGTACTTCTAAATTCCGTACCGAGATTTATCTTGTCAAAGAGGAATCGCAGAATTTATAAATTTCTGACACCACTGTTTTTATCAAGGCCAATACTTTTCATTTATTCAAGGCTCAACTCATCAAAAAGACTTAGAAAGACTTTCAAATTACCCCAGATATCCTCCTTTACCATATGCAGGATGAGGAACTATTATTATTCGGTTTTTGGTACGGCAGTAAATTTGTTGGGTGAATCGGTTTTAGTAAGGTTCAAAAATACAAAAGCACCGAAGAAAATAATATTTTTTAAAGATGACACGATAATTCCATGGGCGCGTTATCAATATTTTGTTGAAAAACTTGATTGCGAAGTTGTAGTTTTCTCGGAAGGGCTGCATGCCGACAAAAGAATTTATTGGGAAAAATTAAAAACTTTGTGGCTAAAGACTCCAAAGATAGAATTTCAGGATGTTAGTATTGAAAAAAGCAAATAAATTGTCTTTGTTATGATTAAAAAGATTGAACTTCAGAATTTTAGAAATTTTAAGAAGATAATTTTTGAATTTTCGCCAAAAATAACCGTTATAGTTGGTCCCAACGCGTCTGGGAAAACGAACGTTCTTGAAAGTTTGCACCTTCTTTCTACGGGTAAAAGTTTTAAGGCAAAACTTGAAGAAGAGGTAATTCAGTATGACGCGGACATAGGTAGAGTGGGAGGCGTTGTTGTCGGAGAAGAGGAAACATCCACCACTTTGGAGGCAGTTATAACCAGGGGTAAAATTAATATAGGTGCGGCACGACCCGAGATAGTACCCCGCAAAAAACTCCTCGTAAACGGAGTACCAAGGCGGATGATTGATTTTTCGGGTAACTTTAGAACTGTGCTTTTTGGGCCTTGGGACCTGGATTTGGTTACAGAATCTCCCTCAATCAGGAGAAAATTTTTGGATACGGTTTTGGGACAAGTGGATAGGGAATATCGAAGATCAGCCCTTTCTTACGAAAAAGGCCTAAGGCAAAGAAACCGTGTACTTTGGGATATGAGGGAGGGTAATATCGGACCCGACAGGCTTCTTTTTTGGAACCAGCTGCTTATTAAAAATGGCAACTATATTACGGAAAAAAGAGGGGAGTTTATTGATTTTGTAAATAGTTTGGAATTTGAAATTAATGGTTTGAAGCTTAATATTTCTTATGATAAAAGCGTGATTTCCGAAAGCAGACTTGAACAATATAAAGAAGAGGAAGTTAGTGCCGCAACAACTCTGGTTGGCCCCCATAGAGATGATTTTGCCTTCAATAAAGGGGAAAGAAGCTTGTCCAGCTACGGTTCCAGGGGGGAGCAAAGGATGGGTGTTCTCTGGTTGAAGATGGCGGAGCTTTCTTTTATTGAAGAAAAAAATTCTGCCCGGCCGACGCTCCTCCTAGACGACATTTTTTCAGAACTTGATGAAGAACATAAAAAAGTCGTGATGGACATTGCCCTGAAACAGCAAACAATTATCACGTCGGTTGATGATGAATTCGCAAAAGAACTGAAAAAAGTGGAGAGAATTGAGTTGATGGGTTAAAATATGGATATGGAAAATGGTGAAGGCAAACCTAAGCCTAGATACGAATATAAGAGCGTCTTTATCGGAAAAAATCCCGATACCGGAGTGCCTTATTTTGAAAAAAGAAGGGTGCGCATAGTGGATATCAATGAGCCGCCGGAAGATCCTCCAAATGAGGATTTATCTGCGATAGGAAATACGAGAAATGAATCGATACATTCATCTAAACGGTACGGAAATTACAATGCGGATATTGTTTCAAAAGCGATGGACGATAAAGCGGACGCGGACAAGGATTAATTCTTATTAATAATTCGTGTCAAATTGTAAGTTACGAGTACGGCAAGAACTGTAACAACAAGTGCGTAGATAAGAAGTGAGATAATTCCGGAAGCTCCTCCCACGAGCGGCTTAATATATTGGCTTACGAGCTCCTGAATAAGTGCATTCCAAGCTAAGGCTGCCACAAGTCCGAGGCCGCCCGTTGAAAGAGTCAGCATTTGTTTTAAAACCTCTTTTTTTACTTCAGACGCGTTTTTCCTGAGTCTGTGAATCTTTTTTGGCATATACTTAAGTTATTATACCCCATGGACATGTTCAGCTCAAAAATATTGGAAAGTCTGGTGATGCCGCAGGCTGATTCTTCAAAGGGGCAAAACGGCCAGATTACAGTTATCGGCGGATCAAAGCTTTTCCATGGCGCCCCGCTTTTGGCGCTTACCACCGCCTCAAGACTTGTCGATATGACGTTTTTTGCCTCACCCGAGCCCTCCGTCGGAAGCATTGCCGAAAAGGCAAAATCGGAACTTTTTTCTTTTATTTGGATCCCATGGGAAGAAAAGGAAAATTATATTGAAAAATCAGATGCCATCCTAATCGGCTCCGGAATGATGCGCTATAAAAAAGAGTGGAACGATGGAGGAGGTGATGAAACAAGAGAAATAACCCGCGACCTTCTTTTGAAATTCCCTGACAAGAAATGGGTAATTGATGCCGGAAGCTTGCAAATGATTGAGCCCCAGTGGATTCCAGCCGGTTCAGTTTTAACTCCTAATCAAAAAGAATACCAAAGACTCTTTGGGGATATGGATTCCTCAGTTGCCGCCAAAAAGTTCAATTGCGTTATTGTCTACAAGTTGCCTTTAACTACGGTTTGCTCGCCGGATAGATGCATTGAGATCAGGGGCGGAAATGCAGGTCTTACTAAAGGAGGGACCGGAGATGTGCAGGCAGGGCTTACAGTTGGACTTTTGGCAAAAAACGATCCTTTTCTGGCAGCATCCGCGGCATCATTTATTGTTAAAAAAGCTGCCGATAAGCTTTATAAAAGAGTTGGCACTGTTTATAACGCGGACGATCTTGCGATAGAAATTCCAAAGGTTTTTTCCGGAATATAAATCCTATTGTATTTTCCGCAATTTTTGCGTTAATATAGACATAATATGTACTCTCCCAAATATGTGGTTTCGAATAGAGTTCTTAAAAATATCGGCTCTATTGAAGCAAGCAAGGAAGTTATTGAGAATGCTCCTTTAGTCCCTTCTTTTGCAAAGCAATTTCAATCGGACGCTGTTGTCCGCACCATTCATCACGGTACCCATATAGAGGGGAACGACCTGACCCTTTATCAGACTAAAAAGATTTTGGAGGGGGCCGAGGTTTATGCCAGGGCACGCGACATCCAGGAAGTAATAAATTACAGGAATGTTATGCAGCTTCTGGATGAACTCGCAGTTAAGCGTGGAGGATACGAGACCGACATGCTTAAGGATATTCATAGAGCAACGGTTGATAGGATTATTGTGCCGGAAAAAATCGGAGTTTTCAGGACAACTGAGGTTGTAATAAAAGAAGAAGGAACCGGTAAAGTTATTTTTCAACCACCTCCATCACACGAAGTTCCGTATCTGCTCGATGATTTCTTTGAATGGTTGAATGATCCAACAGCCCGGGATACCCATCCGATAATCAGATCCGGCATCGCGCACTACATTTTGGTTGCAATCCACCCTTTTGTTGAAGGAAACGGCAGAACGGTCAGGGCCTTTTCGAATCTGGTTTTGATGAGGGAGGGGTATAACATCAAAAAGTTTTTCTCCATTGAAGAGCGTTTTGACGCGGACCCCAGAGCCTATTATGAAGCTTTAGGGGAGGTTGATAAAGGGTCTCCCAATCTGGGTACAAGAGATGTAACCGTCTGGTTGGAATATTTTACCGGAGTGGTTGCGGCGGAGCTCGAGAAGGTTAAAGACAAGGTTAGAAAGCTTTCTGTTGATTCACGCCTCAAGGTAAAGTTTGGAGAACAGGTTGCGCTAAGCGAGAGGCAAATGCGTCTTATTGAATATATCTCTGACCAAGGTTCGGGTGGAATGGCTGAACTGAAAAAAGTACTATCGATGGTTTCTGAGGATACGATTTTAAGAGAGCTTAAGGATCTTTTGAGTAAGGGGATAATCAAAAAGCAGGGCAGTACAAAAGCCAGTAAGTATGTGATAGCCAATAAATAATTAATTACCAAAATGCTAGCAAATGATCCGCAAATTTTGTACATGATTTTAGTTGTCCCGTGTCTTTTCGGGCTTACGCTGGTGGGGGAAGGCATCAGTAAGCTTGTGCACGAGGAGTCAAACGGTTTAGTCTCCATTATTTTCGGATTCTTGTTTATCGGACTTGTTATTTTCGCCTACGTTTTCTTCTCAAGTTATCTGGTTTTAGGCAAAGGATAATTACCATTTTTTCCCCAAACGCAATATAATCTGAATTGATATGCAGTTAAACAAATTCGCAGGCTATCTGGAAAAACTGGAAAAAACTTCAAGTAGACTTGAAATTACCTCAATTTTGACGGATTTGTTCAAAAAAACCGATACAGATGAAATTCAAAAAACGGTTTATCTTACTCTCGGAATTTTAGCTCCCAATTATGAAGGAGTTCTTCTTAACTTGGCAGAAAAAATGGTTATTAAAGCAATTGTCTTAGCCTACAGTGCAGAACCTGGAGCAGTCATCAAGTTGTATAAAGAAAAAGGTGATGTAGGAGACACAGCAGAGTTGTTAGCCACGAGTACTAAACAGTCGGAGGGACAAAGATTAACCGTCTCTGATATTTACGAAAAGCTTTTGGCAATAGCTAAAGATTCGGGTGGGGGATCACAAGACAGGAAAATTAAGAAAATGGCCCAAATCCTGACCGAAATAGACCCGCTTTCTGCCCGCTACATTGCCAGAATTCCGGTTGGCAGGCTTAGACTTGGATTTTCGGAAAAAACAATAATTGATGCACTAGCCGGTCACGATAAGAAAATTCAGAAAGATATTGAAAAGGCATATAACATAAGACCCGATATTGGTTATATTGCAAAACTGGTTAAAGAGGGAAATATAAAGGCTGCAAAACCAGCTGTTGGAGTTCCGATTGTACCCATGTTGGCCCAAAGATTGAATTCAACAACCGAAATGATTAAAAAGATGGGGGAAGTTTCGGTTGAGCCCAAATTTGACGGTCTCAGGATTTTTATTCACTACAAAAAACCTGATTTCATTAGGATTTTTACAAGAAATATGAATGTGCTTGATCCCAACATCTTTCCAGAACTGAAAGAAATCAGGAAATATATAAAGGCAGAAAGTGTGGTATTAGATACTGAAGCTGTCGGACTGGACGAAAAAAGGGAGAGGTTTGTTGATTTCCAAAAAACAATACAAAGGAGAAGAAAACACGATATAGTCAAAAGTTCCGAAAACACCCCGCTTCAATTTCAAGTCTTTGACGTACTTATTCTTAATGGAGAAAGCTTTATTAACACTCCTTATACTGAAAGAAGAAAGATTTTGGAAAAAGAAGTGGTTAACGGGAAGCTTTTCAGAGTTGACGAAAATACAATTACAAAAGACCCAGAAGTGATAAAAAACCTACATCAAAAGTATCTCAAGATGGGACTTGAAGGTGTGGTTGTTAAAAAAGCTAATGGTGGATATGTTAGTGGTAGAACAGGTTGGAATTGGGTGAAAATGAAAGAAGTTGAAGGAAAAAGGGGAAAACTTTCCGACACGGTCGACTGTGTAGTCATGGGATACACCACAGGTAAAGGAAAAAGAGCTGGTTTTGGAATGGGCCAGTTTTTGGCGGGAGTAAGAGACGGAGAAACGTTTAAAAGTGTTACAAAAGTCGGAACGGGACTATCTGACGAACAATTTAGGGAATTGAAGGCTCGTTTAACCAAAATTCAGGTGAAGGAAAAACCGAAGGAATATGTCGTAAATAAAGACCTGCATCCCGATTTTTGGGTTACCCCCTCGGTTGTAATTGAGCTTGCGGCGGACGAAATAACGGTAAGTCCCAAACATACGGCCGGCCTTGCTCTCAGATTTCCACGGCTAATTCGATTCCGTGACGATAGAAGCGCCATAGATGTAACAACTGTAAACGAACTTCACGATCTTTTGAAGCTACAGTAACTTACCAGTTGCCTAAAAACTTCATCTGTGAAAAAATGAATTGATAAGAGAAAGGTGGTGAATATTTATGGCGGAAAAAGAAAAAGGTTTCAAAAAAGAAACGGCAGGAGCATTTGCTTATGTTTTGGGTCCGATTACGGGAATATTCTTTTTGGTGACGAGTAAAGACCCCTTTGTCAGATTCCATGCAATGCAGTCAATAGTTGTATTCATCGCCCTTTTTGTAGTGCAATGGATACTCGGAATAACAATCATACTTTTCCCATTGTCGGCACTTATCGGTCTTGTTACTTTTGCCCTTTGGTTAATTTTGATTTATAAAGCCTGGCAGGGAGAAGAGTGGGAAGTACCTGTTCTTGGAAAAGTTGCCAGAGACTTTCTGAAAAAAGTAAAGTAAGACAAAGCCGAGGCGGGGAGGGTTTGGTGTGGATCATGAGGTGATACAATTGCTTCATGGGCAAAATGAAATTAATAATAGGTTTAGGTAATCCCGGCGTCGATTATACTGAAACACGCCACAATGTTGGCTACAAGGTCGTTGATGAACTTCTTAGAAGAATCAAACCCTCAAAGAATATTTTGGCCAGAAAAACCAATGTATTTATGAACCAGTCGGGAAAATTTGTTGAATCTCAGACTTCCGAATATCAAACAAAAGAGGAAAACTTGTACATTGTTCATGATGACCTGGATATCCCACTGGGTGACTATAAAATTCAATTTGGTAAGGGTCCTAAGGATCACAATGGCCTGAAGTCAATCGACGACGCGTTGGGAACTGGTGAGTATTGGCACGTAAGAATCGGAATAGACAATAGACCAGGCGACTCCCGTCCGATGGGAGAAGAGTATGTACTGCAAAACTTTTCCGACGAGGAAAAGGTGATAATTGGAAAAACAATTAAAGAAGTATGCAAAAAATTGGAGACATTGTAGGGAAATATAAATTGGAGGATAGAGATAAGTATGTAAGCCGTGAGTTCCAAAAATATGCTTACGACCTTGCGGTTGAACTCAGGGACTTGCCCCACAAGTCACTTTACATGAAACTTGCCAAGGTAACTCCCAGGATTTTTCTTGAAAAAGCCAGAAGTTTTGTTAAAGATGCAACGAATGCGAAATCAAAAGGAAGGCTCTTCATGTGGAAGCTGAAGCAGCTCAAAGATGAAGCAGAACTCAAGAAGACAAAATAAAGGATTTTTTGAGAGGATTTACGCTGTGGCAAAGGGTATCCCGAGAGGTAAGGTTATGACCTACGGACAGATTGCCGAAATTTTAGGATCAAAAGACGCAAGAAAGGTTGGGTGGGCGCTTCATGCCAATAAAGATGTAAATTGCCCGTGCCATAGGGTTGTAAATAAGGAGGGCAAGGTTTCCCGTTCGTATGCATTTGGGGGCTATATGGAACAGAAAGATAAACTTTTGGGAGAGGGAGTTATCTTTTTGGACGAGTCAAGAGTCGATTTGGGCAAATGCAAATACGCGGATTAATGCTAGAATAATCTGAGGTATTGCCATGAAGCGCGAACTTTTTGTCCATTTTGCATTTTGGTTGTCATTTTTTGTCCTGATCTCTATTTTAAGAAACTATTTATCCTTTGCCTACTGGCCTTTTTGGGTTGGAGGACTAATCGGTACGGCTCTGCCGGATGTAGACCACCTTATTTATGTTTTCTTTCTAAATCCGCAGGAACTGACATCTCAAAGAGTGAACTTTCTTCTTAAAAAGAGGGGAATTCTCAGAATAATAGCGCTTTTATACGAAACCAGGAGGGAAAGAAAAAACTTGGTCTTTCATACATTTTTCTTCCAGATAATTTTCTTAATTCTAACATTTTTTATAGTAAGCTCTTCAGCGTCGCTTCTGGTTCGAGGAATAGTGCTGGCATTCTCCCTTCATCTCTCAACTGACCAGCTTGCGGACATACTTGATCTTAAAAATCTGAACGGTTGGGGATCGCTTTTGTCTTCTGAATTGGACTACCGTAAATCGATTCTTTATTTTTCCGCTTTGTTATTTTTGTTGCTTTTAATGGGGTTTTTGATGTAACCGGATATCATTCCTTACAGCAATCGATGGCTTTCTGGACTATTGACCCGAATCTTGAAAAAACAGATTCTGAAGTTGTTTTGCTACCCCCGTCATCGGTAAATTGGACCTTACTTGTATTTTGGTTTTTAGCGTTTGGGATTTTGCTTAAATTAAGCGCCCAAAACAGGGTATAAAGCTTATAAGATTTCGCAAAGAGTTCATCGGCCTTTTTCTTGTCGCCCTTTTTAAGTTCCTTGGTTCCAACCTCCATCATTCTCATCGATGAGGAGAGCAAGTGCTTGCTGATGCACCAGACCTCACCTTCAGGATCCTTTACAATGTTTTTCATTAGATCTGTTCTCATTAAACGAACTTCATTCAGAAGGTCCAGATATCTTTTGTCACCGGTTTTTTGAGATGTAAAAAATAGATGCTCTTCGATGGAGATCAGGTTCATTATCCCAATCGACAAGTCCTCACCCGAGGAGAGATCAACGTTTTTATCAATCTCAAATTCTTTAACTTTATTTATAAGATCTTTATAAGTTTTTATCATGATGTTGTAGAGTGAAAAGCTTTGCTTACCATATTAATTTTTAGTCAGAAAGAAAAAGGCGACACTTGCTAGTATAAGCGACAAAACCGGAAATACAACCTTCTGATATGAAAAAAGCTGTTTGTTGCGCACTTTCCTGACTTTTTTATCTGCCCAGATGCCTATCAAGAAAAATATCGAACCCACGGCGGTACCCAGTATCACTTTATCTATTTCCCAAAGCCGGTTGCCCGCGATCCCGATTGAATTATTAATTTTCAGGGGGATAAGAACCAGAAGATATAGTAGGGCGATAACGGGTAATCTGTATCTCTGTACTTTTAATCCGGGCCATTTTTTATCGATCCAGCTAATTGTTATGAAAGAGAAAGACAAAATAAATCCGCCGATCCAGAGCGATGTCACAGCATCATCTATCCCCAGGAACCTTGAAATTCCTAGTCCTGCAATCACAGTTACTGTACAAACAGGGCACATATTAGTTATCTAGTACTGTATCCTGATTTTTTATTTGTTTCAATGACTTTTGTGATAATCAATTAGACTATTGACGTAAAGTCTTGTGAAAAGGTATATTGGTTTCTAGTTACAACAAAGATAAATATGGCAAGCATTGATATTGTAGATCAAAATTTTGATGCCCAGGTTTTACAGAATAAACTTCCAGTGTTGGTTGATTTTTGGGCAGAATGGTGCGGACCGTGCAAAATGGCGGGACCGGTTTTGGATGAACTTTCGGAGGTTTATAAGGACAAACTACTGATAGTAAAGCTGAATGTTGACCAAAACCCGGTTAATTCACAGAAATATGGAATAATGTCGATTCCGACCACGATTCTCTTTAAGAATGGTAAAGAAATAGATCGTCAGGTTGGTTTTTCAGGAAAAGAAGCATACGAGACATTAATGAAGAAAGGTCTCTGAGTATAGGGAAGGGGGTGACTAATTTATGGATCCAAATCAAGTAAATCAAAATCCAACACCAGCAGGTGATGTTGGTATGGGAGTGCCTGCTGTTGATCCTAATGTAGGAGTACAGGTACCACCAGTAGAGCCGACGATGCCAACACCTCCTCCGGCAATGCCGGTTGAGCCAGTTGCACCGGTTGCACCGACTGTTGAAGAACAACCGGCAGCTCCGGAAGTACCGGTTGCGCCTCAGGGTGGCGACATGGGTGGAGGACAAATGCCTCCGACGATGCCTCCGGCAGCCGTATAAGATCGAATTTCGAAATGAGTAACCAAATCGGAGTCGATTTGTCTAAATCCGAAACAAAGCTTTTATGTTTTGTCTTTCGGATTTAGCACTTCGAGATTAATTATGGATAAAGATGTTTTTGCACCAAAACCCGAGAGTCCAATGGGTCCCTGGGACGTCGTTGTTATTGGCTCCGGTCCTTCGGGGCTTACTGCCGCTATTTATACAACCCGCGGAGCAGCCTCGACCCTGATTTTCGGGGGAGAAGTTTGGGGAGGCCAGCTGATGCTGACCACAATGGTTGATAATTTTCCGGGATTTCCGGAGGGAATTCTTGGTCCTGAGTTGATGGAAAAGATGAAGAAGCAGGCAGAAAGGTTTGGAGCTGAATTTGTCGGAGCAAATGTAGACTCGATAGATGTCACGAAAAAACCGTTTAAGATCAAATCCGGCGGAAAAACCTATCTGGCCAGATCTGTTATAGTTGCGACCGGTGCGGAAACTGTATGGTTGGACGCGCCTGGGATTAAAAAATTAATTGGAAAGGGTATTTCTTCCTGTGCTCCATGCGACGCCCCGTTTTTTAGAGGCAAAAAAGTGGCGGTTGTTGGTGGGGGCGATAGTGCGATGGAAGAGGCTTCGGTTTTAACAAAATACGCGTCTGAAGTAACCCTGATCCATAGGCGTGATGAGTTTAAGGCTTCTGCTGCAATGCAGGAAAAAGTTAAAAATGACCCTAAAGTAAAAATAATGTGGAATTCTGAAGTTGTAGAGGCTATTGGGGAGACAAAATTGGAAAAATTAGTCATTAAAAACAACAAAACAGGAGAGGCCGCAGAGATTCCTTTTGACGGTCTTTTTATAGCGATAGGCCATAAGCCAACCAGCGACATTTTTGCCGGGCAGATCGAAAGAGACGAAAGAGGGTATATTTTGAAAAAAACATGGCATAGCGGTACCTCCTCTAGAGGGATTTTTGTCGCGGGGGACGTGATGGATAAACATTTCAAGCAAGCTGTAGTTTCAACGGGAATGGGATGTATGGCGGCCATGGAAGCCCTGGAATATTTAGAAGAAGATAAATAATTCCCGCTTGTCGAAAGAATGAATCAAGAAAAGACGGCTCCGGATAAAATTAAAACAAGTTCCAAACTATTTCCCAAAAATCTTTCCATAAAAACCATCATATTTTCAGCAATCGTTTTGTTTTTGTGTATTGTTGTTTTTGGTATTTCACTTATTGTTGCCACAGGTGGCTTCAGAGGACAGGTAGATTCAACAAATTTTGGCAACTCCAATCTCTTTACAGATATCCTTATTGGCTCGATTGGAATAGGTGTCCTATCGTTTACTGTGGCAGTACTGTCAATGGCTGCTGCCCTCCTTTCGTTTTTTAAACTTATAACTTTTCATAAAAGTTTGTTGGAAATAATATTTTTTGTGCCTAAGTTTTTTTTGGTCATGGCGACATTGCCACTGATTTTAATTTGGCGGATATTCAGGCAACCCAAAATAAGATTTGAAAAAAAATTCCTATTGGCGGTGGTTGTGGGAGCAACTCTTTTACCGATGTGGGTTGGGGGTTATGTTGTCATGGGAAACCTTGGAGCGTATCAGTTAGGATATATTCCTGAAGATACAACCATTGTCGGAACAGGTTCGATGTATCCGACGTGGCCAAAAGGCGATGCAGGAAAAACTCCGGCGGAGTTAACAAAACAAATAGTTGGTACTGCCGGTTTTTTGCGGTATCCCAATGGCTTGGTGGTGTTTGAAAAACGAATCTTCGGTCACGATATTGGGAGGGGTGACATCATAACCTTTCGCAACTTAGCTACAGAAGAGCTGACCGAGAAAACTTCCGGCGATCCTGCGGGTTTGTTAAAAAGAGTTATTGCTCTTGCCGGGGACACAATAGAACTCCGTGATGGTCTGGTTTATCTAAATGATACTCCGATTAAGGAACAATACGTTGCAAAACCCCATACAACTTTTGGAGAGGCATTTTTAAAAGAGTGTCAAAAGGTTACAGTTCCCGAAAATAATGTTTTTACGATGGGAGATAACAGAATGGGGAGTGCAGATTCAAGAGAGATAGGGTTTGTGCCAATCTCAGATATTGATTACGTATTGCCTTACAGAGACCAAAAAGGAAAATTAGATAAAAATTGGCATGATACAACAAATGACTTGAATAATTCCTCGAAGCCAAAAATTGACAGAAATCAATTTGTAGAACTGCTTAACGCTAAAAGAAAAGAAAATGGTGCCGGTAAAATTGAATATGACACCAAACTTGAAAAATCTGCGGAGTTGAGAGGAAAGGCAATATTGAAATTTGATGATTATACATATGAAGCAACGAAAAGTGGCTACCCAATGGAAAAATCTATGGCGGGTGCAGGATATTGGAATTCTTACTGGTGGGAAGTGATAATCCCCGGATATTACGATGCAGACGGACTAATTGAGGATTATCTGGATCGTGATACAAGCGATGCCAAGAAAAACTGGTTTGACAAAAAGTTTCAGGATATTGGAATCGCGGAAGTGGAAGGAGCGGTAAACGGCTGCCCGACACAGGTAATTGTCGTTCAAGTTACAGGATACATACCGGCTACATACGACCCCGATGTCGTACAGAGTTGGAGGGATGCACTAAACAATTTAAACGACATCATTCCTTCATGGGAGAAAGCTAAAGACTGGGATTATATAAATCAACAGGATCTGGCACACCTTCTAGACCTTCTTTATAGAGAAAGAGTAATTGCATCAAACATTTTGGCAAAAGAAGATGCACGCCAGTGGTTGAGTAAAGCTGACAATGATTCAATTGATGAATATAATAAATTGGCAAACGAGAGTTTTTCCTTGGCAAATAAACTAAACGGGAGATAGTATCATCATCGTTTATGTGTATTGACTTTTTTATTACTGAAGTAGAAAATGGGCACATGTCAGGAAAAACAAAATCCCCAAAAAACATCCAGCAGTTTCTTGTTCCAGCGCTTGCAATTGTGGCGATAGGCTTAGCTTTCCTGTCGGGAACACTTCTCCAAAAGGTAAAAAATTATGAAAAAGACGGAAATGCCGGCACAGCCACAAAAGAAACTACTCAGGTAGAACCCTCAGTATCACTGGATACAATCAAAGGTCTTTTTGATAAGGATTTGGTTAAATTCGGAGATGTCGATCGCAAAGTCCTGTTTGTTGAGATGGCAGACCCTTCTTGCCCTTACTGTGCCGCGGCCGACGGAAAAAATCGCTCGATATATACAAGTGTTGGAGAAACCTTTCGGCTTACTGCGGATGGAGGACAGTATGTCGCACCCGGGACAGAGATTCAAAAATTGGTTAATTCAGGACAGGCATCCTACGTTTACATTTATTATCCCGGACACGGCAATGGGGAAATGGGGATGAAAGCTCTTTATTGTGCCAATGAGAAAGGTAAATTCTGGGAAGCACACGACCTCATTATGAGCGATGCTGGTTATACTTTAGTGAACACCACGGTTAAAAATGATAAAACAAAATCAGGCATAGTTGCTGATTTTCTGAAAAGTGTAATCGACCCAAATTTTACGAAATCGTGTCTGGATAGCGGTAAATATGACGCGAGACTGCAAAGTGATCAGAGTTTAGCAACAAGTCTGGGAATCCAGGGGACTCCTACTTTTTACGTGAACGCAACCAGTTTCCCCGGTGCATATAACTACACCGATATGAAATCCGCAGTTGACTCCGCTTTGAAGTAAGTAAATGAGGAAACAAGGAAGTAAAATCAGCGAAGCTTCGATTTCGCAAATAAAAATTAATGTTCCTGTAAAGGGAAATATCATCTTGGAAAAAATTCTTGACATGGTTAATTCAAACAGGGAATTGAAGACTCTTTGGAGAATAATGAATGTAAACGCGATTGAACGGCTTGGATATACGGATCACGGGCCAATGCATTTTAACTTTGTCGCCAATTATGCTTTACAAATCGCACGGATTTTTGAAAACAAGGGGATCCCGTTTTCAATCGTAAAAGATTTTAGCCTGACGAATAACCATGCCGAAGTGGTAATTTTTTTGGCCTCCCTAATGCATGACCTTGGAATGAGCATCCATAGAGTCAACCATGAAATGTTCAGCCTTTTTATTGCCCGCGATTTTTTGAAAGAAATGCTGGATTTTATGCCAATCGAAGAAAAAACAGTTGTCCTGAGCGAAACACTGCACGCGATTATTAGCCATAGCCATGGAAGTGCCGGCAAGACCTCTACTGTCGAAGGGGGAATTGTCAGAATCGCGGACGCGCTTGATATGAGTAAAGGTAGAAGCAGGATTCCGTACCAAATGGGAAAAATCGATATTCACTCGGTATCCGCCAACGCCATTGAAAGCGTTAAAGTTACCGAGGGCAAAGACAAACCGGTTGAGGTCAGGATTGTTATGACGACCGAAGCGGGAGTTTTTCAGGTAGATGACTTTATTGAGGAAAAACTGGAAGTTTCAGGGCTTACCAAATACATCGATGTAAAGTCTTTCTTAAAAGAAAATGGCACAGAGAGGGTTTATAAGCATTACTCTTCCTGAATTGACTCCAGAACCTTGTAGACGATAACAGCTGCAGATCCCCAAACGTTGAGGGACTTGTTTACACCAAACATAGGAAGCTCAACTATTACGTCTGCCAAGTCCAGTACTTCTTTTGAAATTCCGTCAGTTTCGTTGCCAACAACTATCGCGACAGGAAACCCCACCTTGGTACTTAGTACAGAGTAGGGAGTACTCAGTGGGGACTGTTCTACGGCAATGATCTGTACCCCTTTCTGTTTTAACTCTTTCACCAAATCTATCGTATTTTCCTTTTTTTCCCAAGGAACCCATTCTTCGGTTCCAACAGCCGCTTTATGGATTCGGCTGTTTGGGGGGTACTCGGTATCATCGCAGATGTACATTTTTTCAGCGGCAATTGCATCGGCAAGACGGAATAAAGAACCAATATTGTAGGTATCTATTACTCGATCTAAAACCAAATAAATTGGTTTTCTTTTTATTGTTGAATACGTTTCCGGAGTAGGGCGGGTACGTCTCAAATCTTTTGCACCAAGCTTAAACATAAGTGACCCCATTGGGATTCGGACCCAAGATTTCTGGGATGAAAACCCAGCGTCCTAGACCACTAGACGATGGGGCCATGTTGATATGTGAGCCCTCTGGGACTCGAACCCAGAACCGCTTCCTTAAAAGGGAATTGCTCTACCATTGAGCTAAGGGCCCTCATGGGGCACCTTGGATAAATGGCAAGATATTCTTACCATTGAGCTAAGGGCCCGCGTAAGCTCATATTTTACTCGTTTAGAGGTAATTCCTCAAGCTGGAGGTTAGACTCTTTCTTTTGATAGCCGTGTGGAAGTTTCTAATTCGATCTCAGGAATGGTTTTTTCAGCATTAACTACTATCAATCTGTCCTCGATTGCCAGCCTTTCTATTAGTGGTCTGGTTAACTCATGGAAAGTTCTTAACTTTTTCTCGACCGATTCCGGCCTGTCATCGTCCCTGGGAAGTAGGCCACTGGCTTTGGCAATATCATTTCTCATTTTAGATCTTTCTCTGGTAGTTTCATCGGAAACCGGATAATAAATATAGTGGGGGATTATTTCAAAATCTTTGGACATTTCGATGAACATATCATCCACCAGATTTAACTGAGTAACAGTTCTGGGAAATCCTGTAAACAGGAAAGTGGTAATGCCGTTTTCGGTCTTTTCCAGAAGTACCTCTTTTACTATTTTGACGATTGGCTCATCCGGAATATAGCCTCCGGAATCGACATTGGCAATATAAGGTTCCAAAACGCTGTGATATTTGGCAAAATCTCCGACACAATCTCTTGCCCCTCTATAAATTTCCCCCGTGGAGAGTTTTATGGAGTCTTGCAACTTTTCAAGCAGAAGATTCGCCTGTGTATCTTTGCCAGACCCACCCTTGCCGATAAAAAAGATAAATTTTAGAGGTGCTCTTTCCATAATGGGAATATAGCGGGGAAGTCCAAAATAATCAAGATGAGACAAGCTCGCGGTTTTTGGAAAACTGGTATAAAATACACATGCCAGACAGAACATTGGGGAGTCGTCTAATGGTAAGGAAACCTTGCCATCAGCCTTCCAGTTTTAGTTTTAATATTGGGGAGTCGTCTAATGGTAGGACAGCAGCCTTTGAAGCTGTTTATTCTAGGTTCGAATCCTAGCTCCCCAGCAAAACTTGGAGGCTTACACGCTAGTTAATTTCAAAAAATCATGGCAGTAAATCTTAATAACTATTTTGAAATCAAAGATATTTTAGACAAAGACGGCATAGACTCTATTTTATACGGTTCTCTTGGTGTTTCAGTTTACCTCGGCAATTTCAGAGAATTTGACGATGTCGACCTTCTTGTTAACAAGGATTTTGTAGAAAGTCGATGGCAGGAATTAAAAGAAATAATGACAAGGGAAGGTTTCTCAGTTTTAGATGAGAAGGAGCATGAATTTATTAATTCTAAAGGAGTCAAAATCGCTTTTGCTGGAAATAATGTTTTAGAAAGAGATGAAATATGTACTTTAGATACAGGTGTGATTGAGGTTGAAAAAGACGGTAAGAAAATCAGAACAATAACCAAAGATGCATTTATAAATGCATATCTTTTTAGTTCTACTGATGGCTATAGAAAAGAAAAAAGGGGGAGAAGTGATTTAGATATTGTAGATAGTTTAAAAAAATTACAATAACAAAAAAGTTCTGATATAGTTCCAGATGCTCAGCCATTCAACTTGTCGAATTCACTCATGGTCTTCGGCCATTCGACAAAAACACAATTGCAATATAATTAGTTATGTCTTATTTCGTTTATATTCTCCGTACATCTTCAGATACGCTTTATATTGGTCAAACAAATAATCTAGAGAAAAGGTTAAAAGAACACAAAAATAAATCTACTAAATCCGCCAAGTATATTCGGTATTTTGACTCGGTGGACTTGGTTTATTCAGAAACACACACAACCAGAAAAGAGGCAATGCAAAGAGAATCAAAACTTAAGAAATTGACCAAGGTCAAAAAGGAAGCGCTGATATCCGGAAAAGGGGAGTGTTTATAAGCTTAACTTCACAGTTTTTTGGCTTTGATTGCCATGAATAGGGGAATTTCGTTTCTGCTTCTGTTTTCCATCCGCGCTGCTTTTCCTTCACTTTCTTTGTCAGAGGTCCATTCCTCGATAAGCTCAATTACAAACCCGGCATCTTTTAACATCTTGGAATAAGAAGAGAGGGGAAAGTGATAGCTCATTGTAATTTCACTTCCTCTGTCACTCGGATTCATATTAATTGGAATATCCATAGGGCTCATGTATTTATCAATTCTTCTGTATTGAATTTTTCTGTCCGCATCCAGTCCCCAGGAAGATTGTCTGGGAATTCTAAAGGCAGGGTGGTTTAGAACCACAACTAAATCCCCGTTTTTTGTGAGATGTTGCGATACGTTTTGGAGCGCTTTGACAGGACTTTTGATGTTTTGTAGGGCAAGAATGATTGCAGCGTGAGTAAAATCGTTGGAAGCTTGTAAGGGTTTTGTAACATCGGATACCAGATATTTATGTTTCGGATTCCGATCATTTCGTTTGGCGGAGTTAACGAGGGACAGCGCCATATCAATACCCAGGTATTCGACACTTTGCGGCAGCGACTTTGCCAAAACTCCGTTTCCACAGGCCAAATCCAATAATTTATAATTAATGGCTGATGGTTGAGAACTAATATCCAGAAGGCGGAGAACGCCGGGGATTACTACGTGTTGATGGTAATAATGTCCGCGGCCTTGTTCGGTAACCCGGTTGTACCACGGAGCAACTTTTTGCCAAGAACTCCTTGAAAAGTTTTTGCGCATAAAACAATTATACATAAATAGTGTAAAATGTTTTTCAAGCTCGATGCGTTGCGAAATTCTCTCCCTGGCCAGAAGTTTGAGAAAATATCCCAATTTAACATGCAACGAGGAGTGCGAGATAAAACACGAGTGCGTTTTTTCCACTGACGACTTGATTTTCCCTAAGGTAGACATAAAAGAGGGCCCCCACAACGAAAATATAATTGATGGTACAAACATGAATTTAGAAGATATTCTCAAGAGTCTAGGCAGTGACAACGGCAGGAAAAATTTACCTAAAGATATGCTTCAGCTAATAAATGACGACAGCGGCGAAATATAGGAGTATAATTCGCGGTAGTTAGCACATTTCGGCTTAATAAATTCCATTTTTAGACAAAAAGGAGACCAAAGATGGCTGAACAGATGGAAGCACTGGTTAAGGAACTCGAAAGATCACTCGAGTTCTATTCGTCAGACGATGATACTGTAAAATTGGTTACAGTTGAAATCGAGAAACACCATTATTTTTTTGGGAACCCCCGTGTCAGCAAGCCTCATAATCGAAGAATTTCCATAAATGGGTTCAGAGATTACCGTAGCACAAATAGCTGTGCGGGGTGGATTAAAGAGCAATTGCTCTTGGATGGATGGTCGATAGACCAGAGAAAAGGGGTTGCCCATAACGAGAAGTGGTTTAAAAAACCAAAATAAAAAAGGAAACAATAAGGCCGAAAAAAGGCACAACTTTCAAAATAAGCTGTGCCTTTTTTATTGGTATTCAGAAAAATCCAAACTTAAAAATTGACCGATAGTGGTACAATTGTAGCCAAGATTAGCCAAATGCGGCAAAATCAAAAGTTTTCGGTTCGCAAATTAACATAAACCCAAGAGAGGAGAGATATGTCAATACACAGCATGATTTTTGTTCGTGTAACTGGCAGTACCGTTCAAATCATGACGTCTCATGACGATATCATGACGTGGATCAGTAATTCCATTGAGGCGCATAAGACCAGAAATAGTCTTAAAATTGACAGTTCAAACAAGAATTGGCTGACAATATGCGGCTACAGTGGGCGCGAAAGTGCTATTCTGTATGCATCCTGGCTGGTCAGGTTCCTTAGTAGCAACGGTTGGCGAGAAGTAACCTACAATGAATATATTGATGGGCATTGGTATAGAAAGGAGGCGGAATAGAAAAAGGGTTTAAGAACAAAGACCACTCTAGTAAGTGAATAAACAAGAGTGGTCTTTTCTTTTGGGAAAAAAGTGTGTTTGACATTAAATTTTATAACTGTTATTTTTTCCTTGTATGACTCCTGATAGAAAAATTTTGAAAGTCGATAAGCCTTTCACTGGGTGTAAGGTTTATTTCTCCAATTCCATTTCAGTATTGGCCAACCAAGAGGCCGGTCTGGGGTCTAGGGTTATTGAGTACATGGTTGAAAACGGAGCACACGTGTTGGACCGGCACGTTGGAGGAAAAGATGAGGCAGAAAGAATTATGATATTTAAAAAAGAATTCGGATTTGACTATAACGATAAAGAAAACCCTAAAAGTGCGCTGGAGCAGAAGGATATTGAGTTGGTCGATCGGGCAACCCATGTAATTGCTTTTGTTGACGGACCAAGCCATGGAGTGGGGAATGAAATTCAAAGAGCAATCGATAGATATGAATTTAAAGGGGAAAGTGTCCAAATTCTTTGCTTAATCAGTGAAGAAAATGCCAAAAAACTTTCTTGGATGATAAGTGGAAAGGACAACCCCAAGTACCCGATGTTTCATCTGAGAACGTATAGAAGTGTTGAGGATGCCAAAACTCAGATTTTTGGGTTTTTGATGATGGGGTAACTCCAAAACTTTTTTGCCTCTCCACACAAAAAGGAAATGAATGATGGTTGATGATTTATGATTAAAATTTCAGGAGCGTATTCAATGGGGATTATAAGACTTTAGCCTTAAAAATACCTAGTTGTGCTCAAAGCCCTATAAAACCTTTCGCTTTTTGATAAATTATCAGTAAAGTTTCTCTCTACAAGGCTAACTTGGGGCTTGCGCATTATGTAATATTTTTTGCTATGCTCAAATTAGGGAGTGGTACGAACCTATGCATATGTTAAACAAGGGTGTGTACAATCAGTTAAATATAAACATAGACAAAGTAAGTCTCATCCCGGCTGACATTCCCTTTGGGAGTTTGCTCATTATTTTGGGAATAGCAATATTTTCTTATCTATCTATTGTTGGAATTAAACAAATAAAGGGAGGGGGTGAAAAAAATGTCAGAAGACCAAATTGAGAGGCTTATTAGTGCTCTTGAGGAAATTCAGAAAACTCTGCTAATCGTTGCATCTAAAATAGATGATGTTGCAAAGTATACGGGCTAACTACGTTGCAAAATTTGACGGTTTCATAGTTATTTGATATAAGAAATTTGTGGGGTGCAGCCCCTCAAAATTAACTTCAACGAGGCTAATCAGAGGAAGTATCCCTTCGCGTATGAGAACACCAACGGAGTATGACTTAAACATTATTTCGACAATAAGCATTGTTGCGACAGCCTTTATCGCAAACAGTGCGCTCTCTGCATCGAAAAAAGCAAGCATGTTGGCCCTTCTTCCATTTATATCAGTTTGTTTTGATGGAGAAAGTATTGCAAACAGAAAAATAATACTAGAGAATATTGGGGAAAAACCTGCCTATAATATTAAGATGTTTAGTTTTCCTATTCTGATAAAAAGCTCAAAAACTGTTTATCGATTAAAATTTAAGTTTTCGGGAACCAATGCATTAGCACCCAGGAAGACAAAAAGATTGGAACTAACTGGGACTATAAATGGTAATTCCAAGCGTGTGCCAGCTGATTTCTTAACATTTTTGATAGATCCCGAGGAAAGTCACGAAAGGCCTGAAGCAAACTTTGTTATCACCTACAGAAATGTACTTAATAACCATTTTTTTATTGAGGTACGAACTGGTAAAAAAGGATTGTTTATTGGACCAACCAAAGAACTTAATATTTTGGCACAACTCACCCTCTTTTTTAGAAAAATATTAGGAAATATACAGATAGGAATCTATCAAACATGGTGGAAATTGAAGGAGGCTATGAAAAATGACGAAAGAAAATAGTTTTAAGGAATTGATTGATAAAGTAAATTTGACTATATGTTTTATTGACGAAGTTCTTTTTCCACGCGGGGAGACCAATAAAAGTTTACTTAACGAGTATAAACGTGTTCTTTTTAAGTTTAAAGGAAATAACCAAATTGAATTTTTAAAGGAGTTGAGAAAAATAAGTGCAAGACCATCTTTAGAAGGCGCAAAGTTTGATTTTACTGAAGGAATATCTCTTCCTTTAGGTGGGACGTATATGACTTTGGGTGGGTTAGTTTACGAAATTGAAAAATTGATTTATAAAATAGAAGGGGATGAGAGTTAAATGGTAGATTTTAACAATATAAAAATTGAACCACATCTTAGTTTAAAGCTTGGTAAGTCAGGTAAAAATGGCCAAGGTGGAGACGGTGGTTCAATTCTTATTTTTGCAGAACATATAAAAGGTAACGGAAAAATAACTGCCGACGGGGGGAAAGGAAAACCAGGAGGAAAAGGCGGAAACATAAATATAATTGCTAATAAAAACGATTTTGAAGGAGAAATTTCAGCGAAAGGGGGTGAGTGTTAAAAATGTTAAATAATATTTATTTAATTATTGGAATAATGTTGGGTCTTCTCAATATTTACCAGCTGTTAATTGGCCACAAAGAAAGAGAATCTGTAAAAAGCATTATTAGGGGATGGCAAAATCAAGCCGAGGGAATAAAAAATGCGCTGCTAGGCATTGTATATTCTCAACAAAACTTTTCAACAACCGAGGATATGAAAGGGGCTATCCAGGCAATATCTCAATCGGCTGTTTCCTTAGATAAAGCGATGACAGAGGAAAGATTCTATACAGATAAGGAAGTGAAAAATAAGAAGACAAAATCTGAGGAAGAAATGAAAGAACTGCTTAAGCCTCGTAGCTGAGACTTAGACAAGCTTAATTCTAACTGTTTTATTTATTACATTCCCACTTGGTTTTGCTAAATCTTAGAAATCCTATTCCGATACTTAAGTTCTCCTCTGTCTTTATAAACTACCGGTACCGCAAAGCGTTTAATTACAAGTTGTTCGTTCACCAATTTTCCTTTTTTACACTCCTTGGGGTTATCGATGAGTCCGGTGTTTGATTCATTATTGCTTTTGTGCATATAGTTGGCAGTGATCCCGAATAGTAGCCAGCGGGTCATTGATTGATTTGTATATTATGTTATACTACCTCTTACACTGAAGGAAAAGTTGACTCGTGGAAACCCCATTGATAACTCTCCATAACTAGCACATATAAATTTTAGGAAGTAGACCACAGTTTTAAATAGTAAGGACCCAGATAAGTATATTTTTTAGTTGTCCGTTTGTATTTACGACTGTCGTTTGTTTCTTACAGCGAAGCTGAGCTTTTTTAGCCCGCACCTTAATATCCAAAGATTGACAGATGAATTTTCCTAAGCCTCTGTGCGAAGTTTAGGAAAGAAGAGCTTTATTTTTTGTAAATGGAATTCAATCCTTCTTCGCCCTAAAGGGCTTCGATGGATCTCGAACTATTTATATATTTAATTTGGAGCTCGAAATGTGATTGAAAGCAGGATTCGTCAATTTAGGCTGTAACGCCTATTTTGACACTATTTGAGGGTTTGATCCTGGCCCAGGATTAACGCTGG
>CAZAXL010000007.1:0-24785 GCA_964489145.1 uncultured Gammaproteobacteria bacterium
TGGTGTATCACTGGGAACAACAGTTGGGGTGTCAGTCGCAAGAGGAATTTCAGGTGTTGGTGATGCAATATCACTTGGTGTTGTCACGGGTGCACTTTCAAAGGTTTCCAGAGTTGTGATTGAAGCTGAATCTGTAGGAGTCGGTTCGGGTGCTGGTGTTTCTTGGGCTAAAATAGACAAAGGGGCAACAAGAGAGTTCAGAAGAATGGCAGAAGTAGCGATGAAAGATATTAATTTCTTCATCTAATTTCCGAGTATACTATCAGATTTGCAGATGTCAATATTATTGCTTTAAATCTTGCAATTTTGCTAGAACTACAAGTCTTTTTATTGTAGTTCCGGGTGGATAGCAGGTTTGGAGTGTTAAAGTTTTTTCTCCTTCGATCAAAGTTCCTAAATACTGCGTATCTTCCGGATCAACAACCCTTTTATCATAAACTACGTATTTAGTTAATTTCCCCCGATAATAAACATCTATTTCGTCCCCCGGAACAAGATGTCCGATTAGAAAGAACACCGCGTTATATTTGCCTACATTATAAAAAGCATCCGTGGAGTGGGCAAAAAGATACATGTTCCCAATTTCTCCGGGGTATGCAGTACCGTCTGCGTGAGCGACTCCTTCTTTTAAAGCTTTGAGATATTGGATAGAGTTTGACGGATCAACTTTGTCAACAATTGGGGCAACCGCATTTATTTTAGGAATAATTATTGAAAAATCGGTGTTGGGAGGATAAATCGGTCTTTGGGAACTCCAGGCAACGGTTGTATCAACTGAATACTGAACTCCGGTAAGCTGGTTAAAAGTGTAATCCACTTCCTGCTTGATAACGGGTCCGAAGAGAAAAAGTATTATGGCAAGACCTATTAGAATTAGGGCAGACGAAAAAATCTTCACAGCTATACTACCAGTATAGTATCTAAATCAAGAAGGGTGCAATAAGTAGGGCAATAATGTTTACAATTTTAATCATTGGGTTCAGGGCCGGTCCGGCCGTATCTTTATAGGGATCCCCCACCGTGTCACCCGTAACGGCGGCTTTATGAGCATCACTTCCCTTTCCGCCAAATTTACCCGACTCAATATATTTTTTGGCATTGTCCCAGGCGGCCCCACCGGTTGTCATTGAAATTCCTACAAAAAGTCCTGTAACGATAGTACCCATTAAAAGTCCGCCTAAAGCGGAAGGTCCCAAAACGAAACCGACTAAAATCGGCGCAACAACCGGAATAGCAGACGGCAAAATCATTTCTTTTAAGGCTGCTTTGGTAACAATGTCAACCGCTTTTCCGTATTCGGGTTTGGCAGTACCTTTCATAATGCCTTTAATTTCCCTAAATTGACGTCTGATTTCTTCAACGATAGACTTGGCGGCATGCCCGACCGCTTCCATAGCATAGGCTGCAAAAACGTAAGGAAGAGAGGCACCGATTATAAGACCCACCAAAACTTTTGGATCGGAAAGAGAGAAGGTAAATCTTGCTCCGACTATTTCGGTAAAACTGGCAAAAAGAACCAATGCAGCCAATCCCGCGGAAGCAATTGCATACCCCTTGGTAACGGCTTTTGTGGTATTACCTACCGCGTCCAAGGCGTCTGTTACATTTCTGACTTTGTCCGGCTGATTTGTCATTTCTGCAATTCCGCCGGCATTGTCTGTAATAGGACCAAAGGCATCGATTGCAACCACTATTCCGGTTAATGAAAGCATGGACATCGCGGCAATAGCAATTCCATAAAGTCCGTCAAGAGCAAACGCTCCAAGGGTAGCCGCAGAGATCAAAATTATCGGAAAGAAAGTTGACTTCATCGAGTTGGCTAAGCCCGCAATAATGTTTGTTCCGTGTCCTGTGGTTGAGGCTTCGGCAATATTTTGTACTGGGGCGCTTCCTTTAGAAGTAAAGTATTCGGTAATGACCACCATTCCAAAAGTAACGGCGATTCCTATCAGAGTGGCCAGATAAATATTCATAGAGGGGGTAATGAAATAGAAAATAACGGCTGCCAGGAGAGAGGCTGCTATAAGACCTTTGTAAAGAGCTTGCATAATTTCCTTTTTCTTGCCAAGTTTTACAAAGAAAGTTCCAAAAATGGAAGCGATAATAGCCGCTGCGCCGATTGTAAGCGGCAGCGATGCGGACTTACCAATAAGAATTGCAGCGACGGAGGTTACCACATAAGTTTCAAAAAGGTCAGCTGCCATTCCGGCATCATCTCCCACATTATCCCCCACAAGGTCAGCAATAACTCCCGGGTTTCTGGGATCGTCTTCCGGAATTCCCGCTTCAACCTTTCCTACCATATCGGTTCCCACATCGGCACCCTTTGTATAAATTCCACCGCCGAGTCTTGCAAAAACCGAAATAAGAGAACCTCCAAAACCCAAGGCAACAAGAGGCATAAGATTCCCGCTGGCATAATTTGTTATCAAAAAGTAAGTTCCGGTTACGGCCAAAAGTGCCATTCCGCTAACCAAAAGCCCGGTTACACTTCCTCCGTCAAAAGCTACGGTCAAAGCCTTTTGCAGACCTGTCTTGGCTGCCTCGCTGGTTCTGACGTTGGCTCTCACCGCGACATTCATTCCCACAAAACCGGCAAGCGCTGAAAATACTGCACCAATAACAAATGCCAAAGCGACCATTTTTCCAAGAGTGAAGAAAAGAATTGCCGCGATCACAACTGAGATAATTCCGACTACCCGATATTGTCTTTTAAGATATGCTTGTGCGCCTTCGGCAATTGCGTCTGAAATAGCAATCATGTCCGGAGTTCCCTTTGGAAGTTTTAATATTCTTACTGTCTGGATAATGCCGTAGACAACGGCGGCAATGCCCGCTAACGAAGAAACTAACAAATAGTTCATGATTGGTATTTTAATGATAGAATTTTAGGCAGTCAAGATGATCCTTTTATTACAAAGAACAATTCTCTCCAAAAAAAACGAAGTCGGCATGGTCCAAACACATGGTAATCGGGTTGTTGTTGTTTCTAAAAAAGACATAGGAAGCAGTATCAAAAATTGTGACGGACTTTTGACAAATGATCCGGAAACGGTACTTAAAATCTCAGTTGCCGACTGCATGCCCCTAGCCATTTTTGACCCTGCCACTAATAGTATCGGCTTAATTCATGCCGGCTGGCGTGGTCTTGATAGAAAAATTATTAAAAATGCAATTGATTTGATGATTAAAAACTTTTCAGTTAAGCCACAAAATCTACATGTGGAGATCGGACCCCATATTTGCCAAAGACATTATGAAATTAAGAATGATGTCGCCGAAAGATTTTTGAATTACCCGGACACTGTCAAAAAGGAAAACGGGAAAATGTTTTTGGATTTGGCGGAGGTAGCTAAAGAACAATTAATAAAATCAGGAGTTAACAAAAATAAAATTAAGTTTGACATTAGGTGCACCTTTGAGGATTTGTCGCTTCCCTCTTTTCGGCGCGGAGATATGAAAAAAAGGATCCACTACTTGCTTAAGGTTTCCCAATCCCCTTGACATAAAGTTTTAAATGACACAATACTGGATATAGGAAGTGAGGTGATTATTAATGGCAAAAGCGAAGAAAACTAAAAAATCAAAGAGCATTTTACACAAAAAAGTGGACAACAAACTCAGTCTTGTTTTAATAGTTCTCGCCCTTATTATTTTTGTATTAGCAGCTGTTTCAATGGGTAAGTAAATTTTTACCGCCCCACCTGTTTTTGTTCATACTAATACTTACATAATATATATCATGTAAGTGGAGTTAAAATTCTTTATTCAATTTATGGATTTTCATCAATCTTTTTCTTTTGGTTTCAGATAAACCGGATGGACTTCTACCCTTTCCGGGAACATCAAGAATGCTGGCAATTTCTTCTAAAATTTGTTTTGAGGCATCTCTAGTTAAGATTGACTTGATTATTTTGTCCAGATCATGAGAATAATTTAGACGGCTACTCGCTCTTGCAATGGTCGGTGGGCTGACCTTTAATGTACTCTTAATCGATTCATAGCTATTCCCTTTTGCAATCATTACATATATGGCGATACGTTTTGCAAAAATTATCTTCTCAGTGGGTGTAAAAAAACCATTTATGAAGTTTTTAATAGTTTCTTTATCTTTAATATTTTGTAGGGTTTGAATAAAAAGTTCAAAAGTTCTCTCTAGAGTATCACCCTGAAGTTTATGTTTGGAAATCTGGGTCATACTTTCATAATATATATCATGAAAGTAAAGAGCAATGATCTTAGATATTTGTGGCTAGATGTCCAAATTGGCGAGTTTGGCGTGAGTTTGAATAAATTTCTTTCTTGGAGGAACTTCTTCCCCCATTAGCATCTCAAACATATTACTGGCGGCTTCAGTATCCTCCACTGTTACCCGTTTCAGGGTTCTGGTTTCCGGATTCATTGTGGTTTCCCAAAGCTGGGTTGGATTAAGTTCTCCCAAACCTTTATACCTTTGCTGGGTATATTTTTTACCTCCAAGTTGTGGAATTATTTTATCTTTTTCTTCATCGTTTAGGGCGTAAAACACTTCCTTGCCGGATTGGATTTTATAAAGAGGAGACAGGGCAATATAGAGATACCCCCGGGTTATAAGTTCCGGCATTTGTCTGAAGAAGAAAGTCAAAAGAAGTGTCGTAATATGAGATCCGTCAACGTCGGCATCCGTCATAATAATTATTCGGTGATAGCGCATCTTGTCGTAATTAAGGGAGTCCCCTATCCCGCAACCCAAAGCAATAATAAGATTTTTAATTTCTTCAAATTTAACAATTTTGTCCAACTGCGCCCTTTCCGTATTTAGAATCTTTCCTCCAAGAGGCAGAATGGCTTGATGTCTCCTATCTCTTCCTTGCTTGGCGCTTCCGCCGGCGCTATCTCCCTCTACTATATATAGTTCCGATATTTCAGGATCACTGCTTTGACAATCTGCCAGCTTTCCCGGAAGACTTGCTCCCTCAAGCGCTCCTTTACGAAGAACCGCTTCTTTTGCGGCGCGTGCGGCAAGTCTGGCGCGTGCGGCAAGCATTACTTTTTCAACAATTTTTTTGGCGTCTGCGGGGTGCTCTTCAAAGTAAGTATCCAGGCCTTCCTTGACTGCGGTTGCCACAAATCCCTGTATTTCGGGGTTATTGAGCTTTGCCTTTGTCTGGCTCTCAAATTGAAGCACTTCGGAGGGCATTTTTATATAAACTATCGCGGTTAACCCCTCCTTCATATCGTCGCCGGTGAATACAGCATCATCTTTTCCGTTTCCGTTTTGCATTCTCTTGTAATAGTCTGTGATGGAGCGGGTTAAGGCAATCCTGAAGCCTGTCACATGGGTTCCTCCGTCAGTTGTATAAATTCCGTTGACAAATCCTTTGACATTTTCATTGAATGAATCTGAATATTGAAGCGCAACCTCACAGGAAATATTTCCGTCATCTTTAGAGACATATAAAACATCGGTTAAAACATTTTTACCGCGGTTGCTGTGGCCAACGAGTGATTTAATACCTCCTTCAAAATAGAACGATGCTTCATCTCCGTCATTTTCATCGACGAAGTGAAAATTAAGTCCGGCAACAAGATATGCTCTATCGCGTAGAAGATTTTTAATTTTATTGTTTTCCAGAATGATATCGCCAAAAATTGACTTATCGGGGATGAAGTTTGTTATAGTTCCCGTTTGGTTTTTCCCCACCTTTATATTCCAGGATTCGGGGAACCATTTATCGAGTTGTTCCTGGCCCACTTCACTAACCTTTTTAACGGGTTTCCCCTGATGATATTCCTGATAGAAAGCTTTGTTGTCTCTTAAAACGACAACCCTGAAAAAAGAAGAAAGTGCGTTGACAACTGAAGCACCCACCCCGTGGAGTCCTCCCGAAACTTTATATGCTCCCCCTCCGAATTTGCCTCCTGCATGAAGCTTTGTCATAGTCAGCTCAAGTGCTGAAACTCCGCTTTTGTGGATTCCTGTCGGAATTCCACGGCCGTTATCCCTGATTGTTGCCGAACCGTCTTTGTTGAGTGAAACCCAAACCGTGTCACAAACTCCGGCAAAGCTTTCATCAACGGAATTATCAACGATTTCCCTTAAACATTCATGAAGCCCGCGGCTATCGGTTGAACCGATGTACATTCCCGGTCTTTTTCTGACAGGTTCCAACCCTTCGAGAATTTGAATTTGTTCTGCTGTGTATTCGCTACCGGAATTTAAATTATTTGGCATAATAATTGATCGCAAAATTAGACAACTGTAAATTTACATTGCCATTGGCTTTTAGTCCAGAGAGAGTTTTTATGGCTAACTTGATATTTTCTGCTCCAGCACTATATTTTACCTCATTTTTGTGCAAGCTTCTATCGGAGTGGAGTGTTTGATGCATGAATGCTATCGCATTCTCGGCAAATTCTATAGCACTTCCACGATCCTTAATTTTATCTATGTAGGAAAGTTTTTCACCTACGCCGAGTTTAAGAAATTTCTCCACATCCTCGTTGTCAATTACAAATTGTGAATTATTAATGATCCTAATTATTTGGCAACGCGAGACAACTGTCGGCAAAACTTTTCTTACCGATGTTGCTGTCAGGGCGAAATAGAGGTTTTCCTGCGGTTCCTCAAGATTTTTTAAGAATGCATTTAAAGCTTCCTCCCCCGCCTCATGGATATTCTTGCAGACAATTAATGTTGGCTTATCAAAACTTAGTCTTATTAAATTATTTAAATTTCGGACATCATCAATTTTTAAGAGCGGAAATTCTACAACCTTCGCATTTACCTTTTTTGCAAGTTTTTCAATATCCGAATTGATGTCTGAATTTTGAGAAATTAAAAGATAGGCGTGCATAGTTCAAACCATTTACAATTTACAATTAACAGTTAATAAGTCAAGCACGGACTTGCGGGATAGGTCAAAATTCGGCATAATGAGTTATTACTGCCGTGCCCGATAATCAAACTGCTCAAAATCAAACAAACGGAACTTCGTCAATTACTCTTGCCGATATATTGGTAACTTTGGGTGCACTGGATGCTAAGCGTGCGGAACAGGTAAAACTTGCAGAAATTCAAAGCGGTTCACCCCAGGAGGACATTCTCAGAAAAGGACAAATGGTTCCTGAGGAAAAAATTGTTCAGGCCAAATCCCAGCTTTATAATATTCCATATGTAGATCTGAATTCCGCTCCAATTGCTCCGGCTGCTTTAGCGGCTCTGCCCTCGGAGGTTGCCGAACGGTTTAAGGTTTTTCCTATAAATATTGACGTCAGGGATAAAAGCATGACTTTGGCAATGTCGGATCCGCTGGATCTTTCAGCAATTGAGTTTATCGAGCAAAAAACCGGACTTCACATTAAGCCTCAGGCGGCTCTTGCTAAACAAATTGAGGATTTTATCCAAACGCGCTACACAGGCTCACTAACCCAGGAGGTTACAGCGGCTCTTAAGGATGTAACCCCGTCAGAACAGGAAATCGAATCTTTGGAGAAAAGTAAAGGCGGTTTTATTCGGGAAGAAAAAATTGCCCAAATTGTAAGTCAAATTCTTGATTTTGCCATCAAATCCAGGGCGTCCGACGTTCATATCGAGCCGGAAGAAAGATTGACCAGGGTTCGTTATAGAATTGACGGTATTTTGCAGGAAAAGCTTTCCATTCCCAAAGAACTCCACGATTCACTTATCTCAAGGATAAAAATTTTAGGCGGAATGAAAATTGATGAAAAAAGAATTCCACAAGACGGAAGATTTAATTTTAAAGGAAGCGAAGCTGAAGTTGATCTTCGTATTTCTTCCCTACCGACCTCCTGGGGTGAAAAAATTGTCATGAGGCTTCTTAAAAAAAGCGGCGGAGTACCCGATTTGCAGGAGTTGGGTCTAAGAGGAAGAGGTTTAAAGAATCTTGAAGATTCTATCCTTAGGCCGCACGGAATTATTCTAATCTGTGGTCCTACGGGTTCCGGCAAAACGACTACTCTTTACTCGGTTATATCTAAACTTAATACGTCGAAAGTTAATATAGTTACTCTTGAAGACCCGATTGAATACAAAATCCCCGGCGTTAACCAGGTTCAGATAAATCCGGCGGTCGGTCTTACTTTTGCTTCCGGTTTAAGAGCTTTTTTGAGACAGGATCCCAACATTATTCTTGTAGGAGAGATTCGTGATAGGGAAACTGCGGATTTGGCTATTCAGGCCTCTCTCACCGGACATTTGGTGTTCTCTACTTTGCACACGAACGACGCTTCCGGTGCCCTACCCAGGCTTCTTGATATGGGAGCGGAACCATACCTTCTGGCTTCATCCATGACCTGTATTGTTGCCCAGCGTGTTGTCAGAAAAATTCATGATGATTGTAAGGAAGCCTATGCACCGGATCCTAAAATTGTGCAGGATATTCAAAAGGATCTAGGTCCTTTATGGAAGCCCCAGGGAGAGGCTAAGTTTTATAAAGGAAAAGGAGATCCGGATTGTGGAAATTCCGGCTATTTCGGGAGGGTCGGTATTTTTGAAGTTTTGCCTATAACGGAAAAAATCGGCAAACTTATTTTGGAGCGCGCATCGGCATCCGAAATTGACGCCCAAGGCAAAGAAGAAGGGATGATAAGCTTAAAACAAGATGGGTACTTGAAAGTTACGGAAGGAATAACTACAGTGGAAGAGGTACTACGTGTTGCCCAAGAATAAGCAACGTAACTAATTGAATGGAAACGAAACAGTTATTACAAACAATAATTGACAGTAACGCAAGCGATCTGCATCTTATTGTAGGAATTCCCCCCATGCTTAGGATAAACGGTATTCTTGCCCCCGTTCCCGGAACAAGCGTTTTGACTCCGGATGTTGTAAGTGAGCTTCTCCGACAAACCTTGACCAGTGAGCAGTTGGAACGCCTGAGTGTTAATAAAGAATTGGATTTCTCCCTGTCATTTTCGGAAAAAGGCAGATTTAGGGTAAACGCCTACACACAGAAAAATTCCTATGCCGCCGCTTTCAGATTGATTCCTCTAAACATTCCACCAATTGAGACGCTGGGACTTCCCCCTATTCTCCACTCTTTTACTACGCTGAGACAAGGATTGGTCTTGGTAACCGGACCAACAGGTCACGGTAAATCAACAACTCTTGCTGCCATGCTTCAGGAAATAAACAAGAACAGGGCTTGCCACATTGTTACCATTGAGGATCCTGTGGAGTTTATATTTAATCCGATTAAATCAATAATTTCCCAAAGGGAAATGAGAAGCGATACCCATTCCTGGGAAATTGCTTTAAGGTCGACCTTAAGGGAGGATCCTGATGTGGTACTTGTCGGCGAGATGCGCGATTATGAAACAATTGCGGCAACGTTGACCATTGCAGAAACTGGGCATTTGGTTTTTGCTACGTTACATACCAATTCAGCCGCTCAGTCTATAGACAGGATTGTTGATGTTTTTCCGGAAGAACAGCAAAAACAGGTTCAACTTCAGCTATCAAATGTTATTGAGGCTGTATTTTCGCAAAGACTTGTTCAGGCGACACAAACGGGCAGGGTTGTTGCGTATGAAGTAATGCTTGGGACAACGGCAATCAAAACCGCCATTCGTGAAGGTAAGACCCATCAGATCGAGAGTATTTTGGAAACATCCCAAGAAGTCGGCATGGCGACTTTGGAAAGATCGCTTGCGGACCTTGTTAAAAAGGGCGCGGTTACTTTAGAAGAAGCACAAAGCTGGTCTCTTAGACCCGAGGAGTTGATGAGACTTGTCCGTGGTGTTTAACCCCCAGAATGAAAAGGTTTAATTACAAAGCCAAAGACAGCGCAGGTAGAGTGGTCACCGGCGAAGTGGAAGCGGCTGACATGGGTTCTGCCGCAAAACTCATTAAAGGAAAAGGGTTTTTCGTAATTTCGCTGACACCTAAGATTGATAACCCTCTTTCTTTATTAAGAAGGATGAGGGAAAAAATTACCGGAGCGGATGTCGCAACTTTTACAAGACAGCTTTCTACAATGATCAACGCCGGCTTGCCTATTACCGAGGGACTTCTTATTCTCCGGTCGCAGTCCAAAAAATCAATGCAAAGAGTTGTTGCACAGCTTTTGGCAGATGTTGAGGCGGGAGATTCTTTTTCAAATGCCTTGAGTAAACACCCTAAAATCTTCGGAAAGACTTATATTGCACTTGTAAAATCAGGCGAGGTGGGAGGCGTTTTGGATGCCGTACTTTTGAGACTCGCGGACAATCTTGAAAAACAGCAGGAATTTGGAAGCAAAGTAAAAGGGGCACTTATTTATCCAGTCATAATTGTTGTGGGTATGGTTCTGGTTAGTGCAATTATGATGATTTTTGTTATACCGAAACTCTTATCTCTTTATTCCGATTTCAATGCCACTCTCCCCCTGCCTACGAAAATACTGATCGGAATGTCCAGTTTTTTTGTAAAATACTGGTTTATTATACTTGCATTAGGAGGAATCGCGTTGTATGTTCTCAAACTTTATAAAGCTACACCCGAAGGGAGACGCAAGATTGATGAGCTAATATTTAAAATCCCTGTTTATGGTGAACTTCAGCGCCAAATAATACTAACGGAGTTGACACGTACACTCTCCATGATGGTTGGCGCCGGAGTTTCCATCCTGGAAAGTCTTCATATAACTTCTGAAGTTGTCGGCAACACTTTGATTTCTGATGCATTGATTGATGCTGCCAATCAAGTGGAAAAAGGTTTTCCGATAGCCTTCGCCTTTTCAAGGCATCCGGAGGCATTCCCATTCATTCTGAGCCAGATGGTGGCTGTTGGCGAGGAAACAGGAAAAATGGATGAGGTTTTGACTAAAATCAGCCATATTTTCGAAGTTGAAAGCGACGAGAAAGTTAAAGGCCTAACTGCCGCCATTGAGCCAATAGTTATGGTTGTTTTAGGGCTTGGTGTTGGATTTTTGGTAATTGCCGTTATTTTGCCGATTTACAATTTGACAAGCAGTTTTTAATCCTGGAACTGCCTATTGACAAGGTTTTTGGAACCGATAATAATAATTATGTACGGTATAGCAATAATATGAAACAAAAAACTGCTCGAGGTTTCACACTGGTAGAACTTCTTATAGTTATTGCGCTTCTCGGAATAATTGCCACGATAGTTATCGCAGCAATAAACCCCATTGAGCAAGCCAACAGGGCAAGCGATTCCGGAATGAAGGCCGATGGAAGCCAGGTTGTTTCTGCTCTTCAAAGATACTACACAGGTCATAACAATTATCCATGGTCAGTGACTGACCCCACGAACTATCCAAGCGCTGACACGGCACTTTCTTTTATAACCGCCAAAGATGCTTTGGTTGGTCTTTGTTCTGCTACGGGATGTACTACAGGGGGAACTCTTATAGATGCAAATGAGCTACAAGTTGCGTTTTTAAGCCGTTCGTTTATTAAGGCAACAACATCCGCCGGCAGCCTATTTGTTGGTAAAGGTGCAGGGGCCTCGTCAAGCGTTTTTGCCTGCTGGGTTCCCAAATCTAATTCAGCCAGACAGACAGCTCATACTAATGGCAAAGTGGTTGATTTAACTGCGGGCTTAACAGGGGGGTTGCCTACATACACAACTGCTTGCAGCACTCCTACTTCAGCCGGCTGGACAGTGACCGGCAATAATATGCCAGCCTGTGCAGAGTGTGTACCGGAATAAGAAATGCTTCTTGAGTCCATTTTTCTCTTAACTTTAGGATTAGTTTTTGGCTCGTTTATTTCCGCTCTTACCTGGAGAGTACCCCGAGGAATGTCTTTTGTAAAAGGGAGGAGTATTTGTCCCCGCTGCAAATCACAAATTGCCTGGTACGACAATATTCCCCTTTTTTCTTACCTTGCGCTTGCTGGTAAATGCCGTAATTGTAAGACCGGAATTTCATTACGCTACCCTATCGTAGAATTAGCAACCGCGTTGGGTTTTGTTACAATCGGTTATTTTTCCTCAACCTTGCAGGGGTCACCCTTGCAAGGTGTATATAGTGTCTTGACGCTTATTTATTTTTTGGTTGTATTCATAATTTTATTTGCGATATTTATTATCGACTTGGAAAACCAAATTATCCCCGACTCACTTGTATTCTCCGGTATTTTTATTGTTCTGTCCTATTCATTATTCATTATTCCTAATTCGTTATTTTCTATAATCTTTTCAGGTTTTCTTGCCGCGTCTTTTCTAATGTTGCTACATTTGATAACTAAAGGTAAGGGCATGGGACTTGGGGATGTAAAATTTGCAGTGCTTGGAGGAATTTTAATTAATTTAAAATTGCTTCCGATTTGGTTTCTTTTAGCTTTCTTGACAGGGGCGATTGCAGGCAGCATACTGATTTTACTGGGTCGGGCCAAGATGAAAAGTAAAATTGCTTTTGGACCTTTTCTGATTATCGGACTCGGACTGGCGGTGGTTTTTGGTAAAAACATAACACATTTTTTGGGCTTAATATGATACTTGCGAACAAAAAAATACACCTCGGTTTCACCTTGACTGAACTGATGGTTATATTTGCCATTATTGCCATTTTGGTTTTGGCCGCAGTTATGTCTTTTTCTTCCCAGCTTCATAAGGGCAATGATTCAAAACGCAAAGCCGACTTGAACTTAATTAAAATTGCCGTTGAAGAATATGAAAAAGACCACAATTGCTATCCTGATGCTGCACTTATGAACGTGTGCGGCACGGGTGCCGGTATTCCGATCCACCCTTACCTAACTGATGTGCCCTGTGATCCTGTAACGGGTAATGCCTATTTCTATGAGAATGATGGGGCATCTTGTCCGGTTTGGTTCCGCATTTATACTACTTTGCAATACACCAAAGACGCATCTGCCATTCCCGGCGTTGGACCAGGCGATACATATAATTTTTATATGTCCTCGGACAATGCCCCCAACTTTCCTAATGAAGGAAGTAATCTTTATGGATGCATAGAGGGTGTTTGTACAAATCTCGATAGGCCTAATACATGTTCAAGTACTTGGGATTTGCAAAATTGTAACGGCAGTTGCGGCCAGCCTATTTACAGTTGTAGCTTTTTATAATTAGTTAATGTCTAAATTAAAAATTTTTTCTAAATCAGAGGGGGTCTCACTGATTATTATCTTTAGTATCCTTATTATCGTGTCTGTCCCCAATTTTATTGCCAGTTTGCGACGTGCCCGGGATCAGGTCAGACGCGACGATTTGGGGTCCCTGGAACATTCACTGGATGAATATTATGCAGAACTGGGTGTTTTTCCCCCATCCTCCCCCGACGGCAGAATTATGGACTGCTTAAAACCCGGAGACAAGCCATATAAAGATAAAAAGGGACAATGGGTATTTAATCCGATTCCCTGCGACTGGGGAAAAGATGCATTTGTTAATTTGATAAGCGGTAAAGCGTATATGCCAGTTCTTCCCCGTGAGCCATACTGGCAAAAAGGAGTGTCCTATTGGTATTTAAGTGACGGAGCCCGATTTCAGGTGTTTGCGGCAATGGAGGGAAAATCTGAACCGGAAGTTGATGCAAAAATCATTGCTAAAAATCTTTATTGCGGCAACAGTGTTTGCAACGTCGGACGTTCCTACGGATGTGATATTCCTAAGACATTACAACAGTGTGAAGAAGAGGCAGCGCTTTTAAAAAAGTAGTATTATAAATATTAGATACTTGTCCATGAAACAAAATTCTAAATTGGGTTTTACTCTTGTTGAACTTCTTGTTGTCATCGCTATTTTGGGCATCCTTTCAACAATTGGTCTGGTTGTGTTTAGCAGTGCCCAAATGAGGGGCCGCGACACTCAAAGGAAATCTGACCTGAAACAAATCTCCAATGCTCTTGAAATATACTATAACGACTACGGTGTCTACCCAGCGTCTCTGAATGGTCAGGTAGCGGGTTGTCCGTCTACAACAAATACAGTGTGTTCCTGGGGCACAGGACAGTTTACCGACGGAAAAACAATTTACTTAAAGACGGTGCCAAAAGACCCTGCATCAACTTATAGATATTATTATCGTACTGTGACTGTTGGAGGGAGTGCAAATCAGGGATTTCAACTTTATGCCGGGCTTGAAAATTCACAAGACACAAGTGCTTGCATTGGGAACGATTGCGATACGCATACCGATTTACCCGCAGGTGTTACCTGTGCGGGTACTGTAGGCTGCAACTTTTCGATTACAAGCCCTAATACGACCGCGACTGCAAATTAGTGTCCGGTATAAATTTATTGTATTATTAATTAAGAATATGACTGCCAATAAAAAAAATCTGCTTGCTAGTCTGAAGGCTTTCACTCTGATCGAGCTCCTGGTAGTAGTTTCAATAATCGGAATTTTAGCTACTCTTGTGACCGCAAATCTGAACGCAGCCAGAAGCCGTTCCCGGGACGCGGTGAGAAAAGCTGACCTAAAGAATCTTCAAACAGCTCTTAGACTTTATTACAATGACAGCGGAGCCTATCCACCTCTTTCGACATCTATTCCCTGGAGTGCGGAATGGTCAACGTCCAGTAATGTTTATATGAGCAAAGTTCCCAATGATCCCCTTCCCGGCCAGGCCTATACTTACGCTCCGGATGCCGCCAATGACACTTTTACACTAACTGCCTGCCTTGAAAATAAAAGCGACGCCAAATGCGACAAAGATGCCAGCGGAAACATAATTGCCTGTTCCGGTGACTCAGGCTGCCGATATTCGGTAAAACCATAATATGAAGATTACAAAACGGGGATTTACATTGATAAGAACCATTCGGAAGAACCTTGTCAGTGTGAAAGCTTTCACACTGATTGAACTTTTGGTTGTTGTATCCATCATTGGTATTTTGGCAGCACTTGCAACAGTTTCTTTTACATCTACTCAAAAACAAGCCAGAGATATCGCAAGAAAGTCGGATTTGAAACAATATCAAAATGCACTGGAAGCTTACGCAAACAAAAATAACGGTTTATACCCCGCTTGGTTTTCGGGATCTGCAACAATGAGTATGTTGTGCTCTACATTGGGAATTACGGGCACTTGTCCAAACGATCCGAAATATGATGCGACTGATGGTGATCCGCCTCCATACAAATATCAAACGAACGGAACTACAAATGATCTTGCCGCTAAGGCCACTCGATATGTCTTATGGGCAAGGCTTGAAAACATCAATAGTACCTATTGGGTGGTTTGTTCTACCGGTCAGTCCGGAAAGATTAGTTCCTCTACAGTGTTCAGTACCGGAGGATGTCCGGCTGGATTAACACAATAAAATGAAAATTAAAAAACAGGGTTTTACACTGGTTGAGCTTTTAGTTGTAATTTCCATATTGGGAATTCTCATTGCCCTTTCGGTTTTCGGCATGCAGGGAGCAAGGGAAGCATCCCGTGACGGAAGGAGAAAGTCTGATTTGGAACAAATAAGAAGCGGACTTGAAATGTATAAAGCCGATTGCAACCAAGGCAAGTACCTGGTTAAAGCCACCGCAGGAACATTATCCAATTTGGTAGGAACAATAGCCACATGCGGGAATACAAATACCTATATTTCTCAGGTTCCCCTAGACCCCACCCCGACAAGCCGAAGTTATTTGTATTATTCGGCTGACGGCGTTACCTATCAACTTTGCGCTTCTCTTGAACAAGGTGGAACGACCGTTACCTGTGGTGCCACTTCTAATTGCGGAGGGTCGACGTGCAATTACAGGGTAACAAATCCATGAAAGGCTACACGCTCATGAAAGATTTTAATCGTACAGAGCGGGCTTACACACTCATTGAGATTCTGATTGTTTTAACGGTTATCGGGATTCTTTTTGGTGCCGGTTTCGTAGGATACCGAGACTTTTCCAGGCGTCAGGCTTTGGCAGGAGTCGTCAAACAACTTCAGGGAGACCTTCGTCTAGCTCAGCAAATGGCTCTTTCCGGAGAGAAGCCAAATACACTTGGCTGCGTATCAAACTCACTGGATGGCATCCGGTTTGAAGTAACCACTTCCCCCCCCTACATTTATAGATTGAAAGCGGCTTGCGGAAGCATCGTCAATTACCCCTTGATTAAGGAGTTTTCCTTTCCAAGTAATATTTCTTTAGACCTTACCGGTTTCTCTCCGAACCCGGTTTTATTTAAGGTTTTAGGTCAGGGAACAAATATACCGAGTGTCGGAAACGCCGTAATCACTCTTACTCAAGCAGAAACAGGCAATAAAGCTACAGTTACTATTACACCAGGAGGGTCGATCAAATGAATATGAAAACGGATACAGGACAATCACTTTTTGAGGTCGTTGTGGCAATTGCCATAACTGCATTGGTGATTACAGGCATAGTTTCGTTGACTACAAATTCGATTCAGAATTCATCCTTTTCCCGAGACAGCACTTTAGCATCAAATTATATAGTGCAGGCAAATGAATGGTTAAGGCAAGAAAGAGACGGTGACCTTAATGTGTTTATTGCGCATACAGTAACCGGAGTATGGTGTTTCAGAGAACTTACCTGGACCCTTCCCAGAGCTTGTGGGGCCAGCGATTATGTAACAGGGACAAAATTTACACGCCAGGTTGATTTTCAAACAACTTCACCAAATCTTGTGCAGGTTGACGTAACCGTCACTTGGAGTGATTCAAAAGGAATACATGAGTCATTGGGTTCAACAAATTTATCAATAAAATAATTTAGATATGAAAAAAAACTTTCATAGGGAAAGGTTTACTGGGGGCTTGAGCCTGATTGAAATATTAGTGGTTGTTACAATTTTTGCCATTTTGGGAGTAATTGTCTCGAGCTCTCTGATGCTGACCCTGCGTGGTGCCAAAAAAACCGAGTCTTTGATGAAGGTCAGGGAAAATCTTAATTATTCACTGGCTGTTATTGAAAGGAATATTAGGAGTGCCGGTATGATTACTGATTGCACAAACTCCGATACAAAAAAAATTGCCTACTTGGATCAGAATAAAACTTCCACGTCATTTTCCTGTGTGAATACCGGCGGTACCGATTCTTATATTGCCTCAGGATCCGCAAGACTTACCTCGGATTCAATAAAAATTGTCAGCTGCTCATTCACCTGTGCCCATCCGGACTTGTCAAATCCTCCATCCATAACCATTGACCTTACGGTTCAGGATGCTGTCGGCACCGGCACAGAGAACTCTATTGTTAGCGCGAAATCCCAAATTTACTTGAGGAACTACTAGCCGCTTATTTAAAATTGCAATTGTAGTGCCCAATTGTTAAACTAAGATGTAATGCAAAGAAGCAGTTTTAGGCAAACTTTTTTCTACGAATCCGGGCAGGCGTTGGTTTTGGTGCTTCTGTCTCTCTCCGTTGTTTTAACAATAGTTCTTTTTATTTTATCCCGTTCAATAACGGATATTTCCATCTCGACCGAGCAGGCAGATTCGGTTCGTGCTTTTTCGGCTGCCGAAGCCGGAATAGAAAGAGCACTAATTACAGGAAGCGGCTATAGCGATGTTTCAATCGGTAATGCTTCGTACTCGGTTGATGTTTCAGATTATTCTGAGGGCCAAAATACGTTTAATTACCCGTCGAAGCTCCTGTCGGGCAATTCAATGACAAATTGGTTTGTTTCTCATAATGCGCTGGGAAACATGTTTTGCGGGGCAGGCTATCCATGTTTTACGGGGAATACTCTAAAAGTTTGTTGGGGAAATGAAGGAACATCCAAAAGTACAGCAACAACTCCAGCAATCGAGATAAGCGTCTATTATGAAAACCCTGTCGGATCTCTTGCTAATGTAAAGCTTGCCAGGGCGGTATATGACCCCAACGACGCAAGAAGAGCATCAAACTCTTTTGCAATGCCCGATCCGGGTATCTGCCAGATTGGTGGAGTCAATTATGCATTTCAAAAAACATTGTATTTTTCAGATCTTAATATCCCATCAACCACTTACAACACTCAAAACGGCCTTCTTTTTGCGAAAGTCAGAATGTTATATAACAATACAGGTATCGGCCATATAGTCGGGACGAGTGTAGCTTTTGCGGGAAACACCACACTACCTTCTCAGGGGTTGGAGATTATTTCTACGGGAAGTTCCGGGGCTACCGGCAGTGAAAGTAACCGCAGGGTAAATGTTTTTCGGGGTTGGTCTGAGTTTCCTTTCAGCGGACTCTCTATATTTAGTCCTTACGGTCTCGTTAAGTAATAATCTTCTTTATTAACCTTGACGCAAGGTATCATTTATTGTTAAATGAATTGTGTAGACTGATTGTGTTTAAACTGCCACATGATTGGAATTAACATAGGGAGTAAAACCATAAAAGTTGTTGAATTAGAAAAAAACGGAGCTTCATTTTCTCTGGTTGCCTCTGGAGTTGTCGGTTATTCAGGTACCACTGTGGATAAGATGTCGGAGGAAAAGGAAATGGCATCAATTGCTCAGATAATCAAAAAATTGTGTGTTGAGGCAAAGATTTCATCAAAAGAAGTTGTAGTCTCGGTGCCCGAGCCGCTTGTGTTTACACGCACAATAAAATTTCCATCACTGACCGATAGCGAAATAGCCTCAGCTATCAAGTGGGAGGCGGAGCAATATATACCAATTCCCGTAAATGAGGCAATTATTCAACATGCTATCCTGAAAAGAAGTGACACGGCGGGCCCCGACGGCGGTGTAATAGTACTTTTGGTTGCTGCTCCCAGGATAATCGTTGAGAAGTATGTCAAGGTTATCCACATGGCCGGTCTTATTCCCGTTGCTGTTGAAACGGAACTGATAGCCCTTTCCAGGGCGCTTTCCCCGATTGATAAAACAGTGCTTCTGATTGATCTTGGGGGTTCATCTACAAATATAGCAATTGTGAATCACGGACTTTTATCCTTCTCCAGATCACTACCTGTTGCAGGTGATGCTTTTACCCGTGCGGTTTCCCAGAATCTTCAAATAACTCCCCAGCAGGCAGAAGAATATAAAAAAGCTTATGGATTGTCTCCCAACCAGCTTGAAGGAAAAATTAAAAACGCACTCGACTCTGTGGTTCGTTTGGTTGTGGATGAAATTAAAAAAGCCGTTAACTACTACTTAACAGATGAAAAAGGTGAAATGCCTACAACCCTTGTTATGTCAGGTGGATCCAGCGGCATGCCTGATATGATTTCTGCTCTGTCAAAAACGGTTGGTATGGAAGTTCTGGTTGGTAACCCCTTTATGCATATTCAAATCGATTCCGGATCCGTTCAAAAACTGGCATCGTTTGCCCCTCTTTATGGCGTTGCGGTTGGGCTTGCAATGCGTGAATAAAATATGCCGGAAAATCTTAACCTAAACCTTTTGCCGCAAAACCTTCAAGTCAGTAAAGGTCTCGGCAAACTTCTTAAAACAGCCAAAGCACTCGGAGTTATTTTGGTGGTCGCTTTCGTTGTTTTTTGTTTAGGAATTCTCGCCCTTTTTATTGTTAATAAAACGACACTTACAAACACTCAGGCTGGTGTTGACCAGCTTAAGACCCAAGTTAAGGCTCAAGAGACAAGTGAACAGCAATTAATCTTACTCAAAGACAGACTTGCCAAAATAGCATCTATCAAATCTACCCCCAATGCCTCAAAGAGTATAACAAATGTTGACTCGCTTTTTGCAAACGTTTCTTCCGCATCGACCATGAATGAGGCAAATATTACTTCGTCCAAAATGGACATATCTCTGATTATCAGATCCAATGAGGATTTAACCAGTTTTATTCAAAACATCAAGAGTACCAAGCTGTTTAATACGATAAATCTTCCATCTTTCACTTACAGCGCGAATAACGGTTATTCCATTGCGGTAAGTTTGACCAATAAATAATTATGTCGGAAAACGATAAAGAAATACTAAAATCGACGGCTCCGCTTATTATAGTAATAATACTTTTTGTTATTGTTGGTAAATTTGGGATATCTCAAGTAATAGATTTACGGGCAAGAATTAATGATGCAAAAAAAACTCAATCCACGTTGTCGGAGAAACTGAAAATTCTCAAGTCGTTATCTCAGACGACAGTATCCAGCGCAGATTCGGTTACGTTTGCTCTTCCAAAGTCTAATCCATCGTTGCAAACGATCTCTCAATTAAAACTTTTGGCCAGTAACAATTTATTAGTATTAAGTGATATAAGAGCTTCCATAGCAGGCGGTGATTCTTCAAATCTTTCGTCCGTAACCACCTCATTTAATGTCACCGGTCCCAGGGAACAAATAATTTCTTTCATAAAAAGTATAGATGGTATTGCTCCGATCACTTTGGTTGATAAAATGCAGTTGAGCGAGGATAAAGGGATGAATATTGCAAATATTTCAACAAGAACTTATTGGGCGGAATTTCCTTCAACCATCCCGACCGTAACACAATCCGTTACAGATTTAACTGTTTCTGAAAAAGATTTGCTAACGCAGATAGGTAATTTAATTTTTCCTTCTTTTGGTGAGACTGTTACTGCAACCGGAAGTGCCCTCAATCCAAATCCTTTTGGTCAATAAAAATAAATAATAAGAAGAAGAAGTTATTCTACGTTTAGCGTAACTGCGGTTTTTTCCAATGTAGCCCGTACTTTTAATACGTTTCTGAGGGACTTGATCATGCGTCCGCCTTTACCGATGATAAGACCCATATTTTCCGGCGCGGACTTTATTGTGTAGGAAACTCTGCTTCCGTCCTGTTCTTCGATTATCTCGAACTTCTCTTCACCGAGAACTCCTTTTAGTAAATACTCTAATAGTTCTTTCATGAAATTATTTATTTCAAAAGCTTTTTAACAGACTGGCTTACCTGAGCACCCTTACCGATCCACTCGGTAACCTTCTCAGTATCGATTGTCTTGAGTTTTTTAATCGGATTCCATGTTCCGATATAATCTATTACTCCACCTGTGGTTTTCTTTCTATCATCAACCACAACAACCCTGTAAAAAGGAGCCTTTTTCCTACCAAATCTTGAAAGACGAATAGTAACCATATGGGGCTTATTGTACCTTTTTTGTGAGTACCTGTCTAGCGGCTTCCTGCTCGGCACTGCTTTTACTTTTTCCCTCTCCCTTTCCCCAGGACGCGCCGTTGACCAAAACTTCGATGATAAACTTTTTATTGTGATCCGGTCCTGATTCTTCGACGACATGGTATTTAGGGGCCGCAAATCCCTTTGCCTGAACCGTTTCCTGAAGTCTGCTCTTGAAATCTTTAAGCGGTTTGCTCGCTTTTTCTTTGGTATCAATCAAAATATTTTCCTGTATGAATTCTTCGGCGGCTCCTATTCCCCGATCAAAAAAGATAGCTCCTATTACTGCCTCAATGGTGTCGGCAAGAAGGGATGAGTTTTCCCTTCCTCCCCCATCCTCCTCACCTTTTGAGAGGAAAAGCGCATGTCCAAGTTCAAGTCTATCGGCAATTTCGGCCAGAGCGCGGGTATTTACGAGATTGGCTCTTAATGCCGTGAGATATCCCTCTTCTTTATCGGGGAAATTGTCGTAAATTTCTTTTGATACAATATATTCAAGTATTGCATCACCCAAGAACTCCATTCTTTCATTGGATTCCCTGACTCCTTTGTGTTCATTTACCCAAGACCTGTGTGTTAAGGCCTGGTCAAACAAATCCTTGTTTGTAAAAGTGTTTCTAAGTAAATCTATTTTTTTCATTGGTGAATTGTAAGCGCGTCGATAAGTTCGGAAAATGTTTCGATTTCGCTAAAATCAAGACTCGCGGTATCAAAGTTCATTTTTACTAATATCTCAATAAAATCGGTTAAATCCGTGGGTTTCATATGAAGATCCTCAGTTAATGAAAAATCATCTTCAACGTCCTCCGGTTCAATGCCGAGGAAATCCGCAAGCGCGTTTTTAACAGACTCCTTAATGTCGTTGTATTCCCTATTCATTTTTGGAAGGCCCCTCTTTGTATATTGTACCGAGTACACCGTTAATAAATGAAGAGGATGATTCACTGCCAAATTCCTTTGCCAACTCTACAGCCTCATCAATAACTACCTTTGGGGGCGTATCTTCATTCTCGAGTTCATAAATTGCCAGCCAAAGAACAGCAAGATCGATTTTGTTGAGTTTATCAATAGGCCATTGGGGTGCTGCACGATTAATCAGTTTATTTATTTTGTTTTTCTGTTTGAGAATATTTTGAACCAGTTCCGGATGATTTGGTTGGGTGGTGTATGTTTCTGCAAAAAGAATTTTGATTGCCTCCCGCCTTCGAAGGTGTCTGGGGTCAGTTGCGGTCTTCATTTTTATTTAGCTTTTTTATCTGCTCCATAGAGTCCACAGTAAGGACAGGCACGATGGGATTCTTTAAGTTTGCCGCAATTTGCGCACTTAACAAGGTTTCCCAGAGATATTTTTGGCTGACCCCCTCTCCTGATATTTGAACGGGATCTTGTGTGCTTTCTTTTAGGTAACGGTGTCATAGACGCTCAATTATAGATGATAAATAGTAATTTCTCAATTAGAGATATCTTCTTTTATTTTAGACTTAAAAACTTTGAATTTGGCAGGGTCCTCTATAATCTCCTCGGCCGCATCTTTAGCGTTTTTTATAAGTTCATAATTGTTCCAGCCGGCAATTTTAAGCTCAGGAAAACCGCTTTGAGCTGTTCCGAATATTTCTCCCGGTCCTCTTAGTTTTAAATCAAGCTCAGACAGTTCAAATCCGGAGTGGGTCTTTTCCATCGCTTTTAACCGCGTGTAAGCCCTTCCAGAGTGAAAATTGCTGAAAAGTAGGCAATATGACTTCGCTCTTCCCCTACCCACCCTACCTCTGAGCTGGTGAAGCTGAGCCAAGCCGAAGCGTTCGGCAGCCTCAATAACCATAACGGAAGCATTTGGAATATCAATTCCGACCTCAACTACCGGGGTAGTCACCAAAATATCTATTTTGCCCTTTTTAAAATCTTCCAGCACATTATCCTTTTCAGAAGGCTTCAATCTTCCATGGAGAAGACCAAGTCTAAGATTAGAGAATATGGATTGTAGATTAATAAATTCAGAAGTTACTGATTTTACGTCGGCTAAAGTTTCAGCATCGGAGTCTTCAATTAGAGGGCAAACAATAAAGGCTTGAGACTTGAGGTTTGAAACTTGAGACCTGATCCAATCATAAGCCCTATTTCTTTTTTGTTCCGCTATGACCCAGGTGGTAACTTTAAGTCTGCCGGGCGGCATGTCGGTAAGAACCGACAAATCCATATCCCCATAAGCGGCCAGAGCCACAGTTCTTGGAATTGGAGTTGCTGTCATGGTTAAGACATGGGGTGTCCCTGATTTTTTGATAAGGTGTTTCCGCTGCTCTACCCCAAATCTGTGCTGCTCATCAATTACAACTATACCAACTTTGTCAAAATTTATTTTACCGTTTATTAGAGAATGAGTTCCGATAAAAATGTCATTTCTGCCGAGATCTCCCTTTTTTATATCTGAGGTGATTAGCGATACTCTGACAGAGAATTTAGAGAAAAGTGCCTTAAATGTTTTGTAGTGCTGGGAGGCAAGTATTTGCGTAGGTGCCATAATTACCGTTTGATATCCGTTTGTGAAAGCAGCAAAGGCAGCAACAGCCGCAACAACCGTTTTCCCGCTTCCGACGTCTCCTTCGAGAAGTCTGTTCATGGGAATTTCACTTTTAAGATTTTTCAGAATCTCGTCGATAGCTTTCTTTTGAGAACTTGTTAGATCAAATGAGATACTTTTAATAAATGACTCGATCAGTTTTTGGTCGATAGTGATTTTATTGGCAACTTTATTTTTCTTCCAGCTAAGTTTTCTTATTTGACTTCTAAGTTCCAGATTTAAAAGTTCGTTAAAAGCCAATCTCCTGCGCCCTGTCTCTGCTTCTTCAAAACTTTCCGGAAAGTGAATAAATTTAATAGCTTTTTTGAAGTCTACCAGTTTAAATTTATCTAAAATATTTTGGGGTAAAAATTCCGTGATGGCAGACTCAACATACGCTTCTTTAATTTTTCTTCTAATCCACTTTGAGGAAAGTCCAGCCGTCTCGGGATAAATAGGCACAATACGACCGGTGTGGGTTGTGGGGCCATCCTCCTCTACCATAAGTTCATAATCGGGGGATGTCAGACAAAGCTTTCTTCCGAAAAATCCAACTTTGCCTGAGAGTGACACGAGACGTCCAGGGTAAAGCGTTTTGACAAGAAAGGGTTGGTTAAACCAAAGCACTGTAATTTTTCCCGTTGAATCTTCAACCGACCCTATCTGCATTTTAAGCCCCCTTTTGGAATAAATGTTTTTTAGAGAAACTATTTTGGCATGTATTGTGGCTGTTTCGTCGGGATGAAGTTCTGAAATTGTAGTAACGAGTGAGTAATCCAGGTATCTTGTCGGGACGTGGTAAAAAAGATTTTCAAGTGTAGCTATCCCCAATTTTTCAAATTTCTTTTCAAAAATTGGCCCTATTTTTGGCAACTCTGTAACTGGAGAAGTTAAATCCATTTAGATTAACGGGCGTAAAGGATATACGGCAATACTCCTCCCAAAAGGAGAGCAATGCCCGAGATGATTGTTATTATTACAAATATTTTTTTACCTTTTTTGGAAATCATATTATTTTGCTTTAAGGTTACTTTGCCTTTAGGAATGTTCTGCTACCGACCTTTATTTCGTCTCCGGATTTAACTTGGTATGATGAATCGGAAACTGTCTTTCCGTTAATATCAACTGCATTTTGCTTAATTAGACGCTTAGCCTCACTAATACTACCAAGTGAAGTAAAAGGTGCAATAGTTATCGCCAAAGAGTCACCGGACGCGACCTTGATATCAAAAGTGGGTCTTTTTTCCTGAAAAGTCTCTTTAAAGTTCTTTT
>CAZAXL010000008.1:0-23392 GCA_964489145.1 uncultured Gammaproteobacteria bacterium
ACTTGCGTGGTCAAGGTTTAGCAAACCTTTGCCTTAGCCGCTCGGCATATCCTCCTTGAAGACAACTGCAATTATAACAAATTTTGAGGTATAATACGCATATATGGAATCTGCCCCAAGATCTGTCGATGGCACATTAAATGATGAACCGCAGGCGGTAGTTGTTAGACGGGAACCAGAACGGGATTTAGTTACCTGGACAGCTCCGGCAAGAACTTTTAAAAGGCGCGGTAGAAAGTTTTATGTTACTGCTTTTTCCATGGCTGGGATTATCAGTATTATTATTTTTCTTGCGGAAGGAATAATGCCTGTGATACTTATAATTTCGCTTGTCTTTTTGTATTATGTTCTTTCCACTGTGCAGCCGGAGAATATTGAATATAAAATTACCAACAGGGGAATTAAAGTTGCAGGTAAAGAAACAAGCTGGCAGTACGTAGTCAGATTTTGGTTTTCGTTAAGGTTAGGGAGCGATCTTTTAATTTTTGATACAGTTACTCTTCCTGGAAGAATGGAACTGGTCATTAATCCCGAGCTCAAAGATACTCTGAAAAAGGAAATTTCTGCCTATGTTCCTTATGAAGAGGCACCGCCCTCTACTTTAGATAAAGTTACGAATTGGGTCGCAAAAAAACTGCCGGAGAGCGAATAAAAAATGCCCTCGTAGCTCAACGGATAGAGTACGGGTTTGCGGAACCTGAGATATCAGTTCGATTCTGATCGGGGGCACACTTTAAGGAGGATGGGCAGGACGGTAATGCGTTGGTTTCGAAAACCAATTCTCGAAAGGGATAGCAGGTTCGACTCCTGCATCCTCCGCTCGTAGTAAAAATATGAACGCAAAAAATAATCAACAAACATTAATAGGTGGAGCAATTGTCTTTAAAGACACTCGCACCAAGCGCCAGTTTTTATTGGTTAAAACAAAAGAGGGTGGAGATTGGGAAATCCCCAAAGTTACAGTAAGAAGAGGAGAATCTTCTGTGCGTGCTGTCATCAGATTAACGGGGGAACAAGGCGGAATTACGGCCAGAGTTTTGGAAGAAGCGGGAAGATTTGTCGGCAATACCGTTATTAATGGTAATGCTGTTTCTCAAAAATATTATTACTATTTGATGCTTCAAAAAGGGGGACCGAGTGAAATGATAGGTTTTAATGAATTTAAATGGATGGAATCTCCGGATATTTTGAAAAAGCTTGTTTCAAAGAAGGAAAAAGAAATGTTCAAAAGTGCAAAAGAAGTTTTAAAAGAGTGGGAAACAACACACAAGGTAAAACTATATTGATAACCCGTGAGTTTTCTTCCGGCGGGGTGGTTTTCAAAAAAAATAACGGAAAAATTCTTTGGCTGATAAGAAGAACTACCGCAAATGATCTTTTCCCGAAAAGTTATTGGATGCTTCCTAAAGGATGGCTTGATGATTCAGGAAACGGGATCCCGGGTCCAATGGCGTCGGGAAGAGTAAAAGTGGATGAAAAAACACTTCAGGATACTGCCATCAGGGAGGTCAGGGAGGAAACGGGGATTGACGCTAAAATTATCGATAAAATCGAGACGATTAAATTTGTTTACGCACATCCTACAAGAGGAAAAATTTTAAAATTTGTTACATTTTATCTAATGGAGTGGGTGAAAGATTTACCTGATGGGTTTGACTTTGAAACCTCGGAAGTTTCCTGGCTTCCGTTTGAAGATGCCTGTAAAAATCTTTCATTTTCCGGAGAAAAAGAAGTCCTAAAAAAGGCACATTTGTTATAATATTGGGTTGAATGGAGGAGTCACCTAGTGGCTATGGTACACGCTTGGAAAGCGTGCGGGCGTAAGCCCTCGCGGGTTCGAGTCCCGCCTCCTCCGCTTACGAAAGCATAGCTTCATCTTTTATTCGGGTATTGATGTTATAATCGGGATAGGATGCCGGAAAATCAAATTGAGGAAGTAAAAGGAAAAACGGACATAGTTGCCATAATTGGAGAAAGAATTGAGCTTAAAAAAGCAGGCAGGAATTATAAGGCAAATTGTCCTTTCCACGGCGAAAAAACACCTTCTTTTATGGTTTCACCGGAACTTCAGATTTTCAAATGTTTTGGCTGCGGTGAAGCGGGGGACGTTTTTGCTTTCCTGGAGAAATATGAAGGGATGGAGTTTCCTGAAGCCCTGAAATATTTAGCGGACAGGGCCGGGGTTAAACTTCAAAAGTTCCAAGGAGGAGAATCATCCGAAAAGGAGAGATTAATTGAGGTTAATACCCAAGCGCTTCGTTTTTATAATTATTTGCTTCTTGAGCATCCTGTTGGAAAGAAAGCACTGGATTATTTGATGAACCAAAGGGGTTTAAAAAAGGAAACGATTCAGGAATTCAATCTTGGATACTCTCCTGAAAACTCGTATTCTCTGAAAAAATTTCTGGTTGATAGGAAAAAATTTACCCCAAGCGATGTCGAACGGGCGGGAATAGGAATTGTACGGGGATCAAACTTATATGACAGATTTAATGGACGGGTTGTATTTCCTTTATTTGATCACAGAGGCAACCCAATTGGGTTTTCGGGTAGGGTTTTACCCTGGGATAAACGCGAAACCGGCAAATACATAAACTCTCCCGAAACCCCGCTTTACCATAAAAGCAATGTTCTTTACGGACTGAATCTATCCCGAGGACTAATCAAAAAGAAAAAAACCGCAATTGTAGTTGAGGGAGAATTGGATCTGATCTCTTCATGGCAGGCGGGCATCAAAAATGTTGTAGCCATAAAAGGCTCAGCTCTTACGGAGGAACAGGTAAAACTTTTGTCCCGTTTTGCGCAAAGGTTTATTTTGGCGCTGGATAGCGACATGGCGGGAGATGCTGCCACGAGACGGGGAATAAAAGTGGCAAGCGATATAGGGGTCGAAATAAAAGTGGCGGAAATAAGCGGAGGCTATAAAGATCCGGATGAGGCGGCCCGGGGCAATATTGAAAGTTATAAAAAAGATTTGATAGGAGCAAAAGTTATTTGGGATTTTCTAATTGATTCGGTTTTCGGACGCAATAATGCCGAAACGGGTTCGGGGAAATCAAAAATCTCGAAGGAAATTACACCAATTCTCTCTGAAATAAGCGATAAAATCGTTCAAGCACACTATGCCAATGTTGTTGCCAGGAAGCTCAGTGTTCCTTTGGGCGCAGTTTCTGAAGAAATAGCCAAAGGCCAGAGAGTTTCCACAGGAGCTTCCTCCGGCATCGAGGAGAAGACGGAAGGCAGAACAAAAAGAGAAGTTTTAGAGGAAAACTTTTTGAAGTTGGCATTTTTTGATGATCCGAAAACCCTTGCCTCAAAAGAAATTTCAGTGCTTATAAAATTACCTCTCAATGTAAAATTAATCGAGGAATATAAAAAGTTTTCCGACGGTACGACATTTAAAATCTCCGAATTTGGAAAGAATTTACCTAGAGAACTGTTTGGCGGTTTTTCGAAAATGGTTCTTTTGGAAGAACGTGATTTGAGCGAAAAACCGGAAGAATTAAAAAAGGAGTTGGAATTAGTTAAAAAAGAGCTTAAAATACTAGCTGTAAAAGAAAAATTAGAAATTTTACAGTCTCAGATACGTGAGATGGAAGAAAAAGGCGATAAGAATAAGCTTCTTGAAGCTCAAAATAAATTCAATAAACTCGTCAAAATGCGCTCCACTTACGAAAAAGAAACCGGAAGCGGTATAATCTTTAATGAGGACTAAAACTCCTCTGTTCCTATATGATACGAAAACCAGTACTCGATTTAATTAAAAAAGGCCGTGATCAAGGATTTCTTACCCAGGAAGAAATAATGGAGATTTTTCCTGATGCAGAGGAAAGAGTAGAGGAACTTGATGATCTTTATGAAAAACTTCTCGCGGAGGGGATTGATGTTTTTGAGTCGGTAAGTCCCGGGGAAATGGAATCCGATGAGAAAGCCAAAGAAAAACTGGATCGCGAAATAGAGCTTCTTACAAAACTTGAGGGGATCGAATCGACAGACCCCGTCAGACAATATTTAAGGGAGATAGGGCGTGTTCCGCTTCTTTTGGCTGAGGATGAGGTTGAACTCGCCAAAAGATATGAAAAGGCAGACAAGAGAGCTAAGGATAAATTGACGGAAAGCAATTTGAGGTTGGTGGTTTCCATCGCTAAGAAATATATTGGACGAGGTCTTTCTCTACTTGACCTTATTCAGGAAGGAAACCAGGGACTTATACGTGCGGTTGAAAAATACGATTGGAGAAAAGGTTATAAATTTTCAACTTACGCAACCTGGTGGATAAGACAAGCAATAACCCGCGCAATTGCCGATCAGGCGAGAACGATTAGAATTCCTGTTCATATGGTTGAAACAATCAACAAAATTTATAGAACAAGCAGGAGGCTTATGCAGGAGTTGGGCCGCGAGCCCACCCCTGAGGAAATCGGAGAGGAACTTGAGATGGATGGGAATAGAATCAGGGAAATATTTAAGATTGCCCAAGAAACTACTTCACTGGAAGCCCCTGTAGGAGAAGATCAGGAAAGCTTTCTGGGAGATTTTATACCTGACGAAACAACCCTTTCTCCTGTCGACCAGGCAAGTAAACAACTTTTGAAAGATCATCTGGAAGAAGTTTTAGGAACTCTTTCCGAAAGGGAAGCAAAGGTACTGAAACTCAGATTTGGACTTGAGGGCAGTAAAGCGATGACTTTAGAGGAAGTCGGAAAAGTTTTCGGAGTAACCCGTGAGCGTATCAGACAGATCGAAGCAAAGGCCCTTCGTAAACTGAAACACCCCAGCAGAAGGAAGAAACTTCAGGATTATCTGGATTAATAACTATTTACCGAGTTTTTTCTTGAGGCCCTTAATCATTACTTCAGTCATTTTGGTCAGATCAATTTCCGGTTTCCAACCCCAATCATTTTTGGCCGCAGAATCATCAATTGATTGTGGCCAGGATTCTGCAATAGCCTGTTTAACAGGATCGGGATCGTATGTACATGTAAAATTCGGATAAAGTTTTTTGATTTCGGCAACTAATTCTTCAGGTGTAAAGTTAATTGCCCCAAAATTGTAGCTGGTTCTTACGCTAATATTCTCGGGTGGAGCCTCCATCAAATCGATTGTCCCTTTTATGGCATCATCGATGTACATCATAGGAAGTCTGGCATCTTGTTTTAAGAAGCAGCTATATTTTCCTTCATTCAAAAGTCCATAAAAAATATGTACGGAATATTCAGTGGTTCCGTCTCCAGGGGGAGCTTTGTAGCCTGTTAACCCCGGGTATCTAAGGCTCCTTGCATCCACGCCGTAGCGTTTCCAGTAATATTGACACATGAGCTCTCCCGCAACCTTGGCAACACCGTATATGGTGGTTGGTTCAAGACTGGTGTGCTGAGGCGTATCAACTTTCGGAGTTGTCTGGCCAAACGCTGCAATTGAACTTGGCCAGAAAACCTTGAATTTATATGTTTTTGCCAAATCTAGAATATTTTTAAGCCCTCCGAAATTAACTTTCCAGGCCAAATCCGGATCTTTTTCGCTTCCAACAGATAAAATTCCAGCAAGATGGTAAACATCTGTAATCCCGTTATCTTTGATAATTGTTTCCATCGAAGCGATATCGGTAACATCTCCCTTAACCAAATTCCCGTCAAAACCTTCCGGGATTGTTTTATTGCCCAAGGCAAAAACATTTTCTTTACCGAACTTTTTTTGGAGAGCGGGAACCAGATCTGATCCCACAAGTCCGAATGCCCCGGTGACTAAAATTTTCCTCATATTACGTTCATTTTTTTGCCAACTTTTTCGAAGATTTGGAGTGCTTGATCCAGTTGTTCTCTGGTGTGTCCTGCAGAGTTCATAACTCTGATTCTTGCTTTACCTTGGGGGACAGTTGGATAAATGATTGCCTTAGCAAAAAGCCCCTCGGCAAAAAGTTCACGGCTCATATCCTGTGCAAGTTTATTTTCTCCAAGCATGATGGGAATAATGGGGGAGATGGAAATTCCCGTGTCAAAACCAAGTTTTTTAAGACCCGCTCTTAAATAATCAGCATTCTCCCAAAGTTTTTTAACTAGGTTTTCTGATTTTTCCAAAAGGCCCACGGCTGCAATACAAGCGGCCACATCCGGGATTGTCATAGCACTTGAAAAAAGAAAAGGTCTGCCCCTTTGACTTAACCATTCGATAACTTCTTTTTTACCTGCGGCGAGGCCACCCATAACACCGAATGCTTTACTCATTGTTCCAACCTCAACATCTACTTTTCCATGAAGTCCGAAATGATCAACTATTCCCCTGCCTGAATTTCCCAAAACTCCTTCGCCGTGTGCATCATCTACCATAAGCATGGCGCCATATTTAGAAGAAACTTCATAGATTTTGTCTAAGGGTGCAATGTCCCCATCCATACTAAATACTCCGTCGGTAATCACCAGTTTTTTAACATATTTTGGAGCGGCTTTTAATTTTACTTCAAGATCTTTGGCATCTGCGTGAGCGAACCTGATAACTTGAGCTTTACTGAGACGACACCCATCAATAATACTTGCATGATTAAGCTCATCCGAGAAGATAAGATCGTTTTCTCCGACCAAGGCAGGGGTCACGGCCAAGTTGGCAACAAAGCCTGTTTGAAAAGTAATTACAGCTTCGGCTTTTTTAAACTTAGCAAGTTTTTCTTCAAGTTCTCTGTGTAAAGTCATTGTACCCGCAATTGTTCTCACGGCTCCCGGTCCGATGCCATATTTTTCGATAGCCTCAATCGCAGCTTTCTTCATTTCAGGATTATTGGCAAGCCCTAGGTAGTTATTTGAGCAGAAATTTAGGAGTTTTTTACCATCAATTTGGATTTCGGGCCCGATTGCACTTTCTATTGTCAGGATGTTGTTGTAGAGGTTTTGCTCCTTGAGTTCGTCGACCTGTTTCTTGATCCAATCCGTGGCCATGAAACGATTATACACCACTTTTCTTGACTTGATGTAAATAAAAGGTTTATTCTGAATTATGGCAAATAAAACCCGAAAAAAGGAGACAAGAACTTATAAAGACAGGGCTCACTACTTAGTTTTGGCAGTTTCTAAAAGAAGACGAAAACTCAAATCGATGGCGGTCGAATTAAAAGGAGGCAAATGCCAAATTTGTGGCTACAATAAATATATTGGAGCCTTATCTTTTCATCATTTGGATGAAAACAGCAAATCGTTTGATTTGTCGACAAAAGGGCTGACAAGAAGCTGGGCAAGAATCAAAGAAGAAATAGATAAATGCATTCTTGTGTGTGAAAATTGTCACAGAGAAATCCATGGCGGAATAATTAAACTTCCAGTTAAGCCTCAAATTTGATATAATCAATCGTTCTTTGATAATCCCCGGTAGCTCAGCGGTAGAGCGGATTCCTGTCGGATTAGGCAGCTTTTCGAAGCAATTCGAAAATGAAAATCAGGCTAATTCGGGGAACGCCCTTTTAGGGTCAATCCCGAGCTAAATCACGAAAGTGTAAATGTGTAGAGACTATATACCTGACACCCTTCTGGGTGATGAGATAGTCCAGACCTTTTGGTAACAAGAGGAGAATCTGTAAGAATAAGGTCGCTGGTCCGAATCCAGCCCGGGGAGCCAGATAGGTTGATGAGGATAAAAATTGCCCGATTTACGCATTGTATCGGGCTTTTTTTGTAGTTCTAAAATCTGACCTCTTATTTTCTCTGTTTTCCTTATTTTAGAACTATTAGTCATGAACACCGCTTCTGATAATAGAGAAAAGGTCGGAGTGTATTTATATGTTAGGGTTCCCTCGTTAAGTTTCATCTCCGTAAATACAAGTTTTAATAACCGTCTTTGTTCTTCAATAAGATTTAATTTTTTAGCCTTTAGAAACAAATCTTTCGCCCTCTGGGATAACTCAAAAATATTAATACCGAACTCAAAGTATTTGGTGGTTGCAGTATTATGTCCTTTTACAGAATTACCAACCTTATCTAATTCTTCAGAGTATTGTTTAAACTTATTTTGATAAAACTCATCAGTAATTTTTCCGTCTAATTTATCGTCATACAATCGGTCCAGTCGTTGTTTTAATTGAGTTTGATGAGAATAGAGTTCGTTTATAGCAGTGGAGTGGTAGACGATTTCATCTTGGTGGCTTTCTTTGAGTGCTTTTATTATCCATTCGGCTATTTTGGGATTGTGTAATTGCAGGCGATCTAATGCTCCTACAAGTTGTTCATCCACCTCTTTTTCAGGACTCCAAGACCTCTGAGAGCAGTTTCTATAGTGGTTGCAGTGACCATAAGTAATACCTTTGTGCGTTTCCCAAGTAATAAGCCCACCACACTCAAAACATCTGATTAGTTTGTTATATAAATATAAATGTCTACTGTATTTTGGAGTGCACCTGCCACTTAATATTTGCTGAGCTCTTTCAAATATTTCTGTAGTTATTAATGGTTCCTGTTTGCCTTCATATATGACTTTGTTCCACCTTAATTTGCCAATATAGAATGGGTCTCTTAGCAGTTTGTGCAATCTGCTCTTAACAATTCTGTTACCATTTTGATTTCTAAGTCCTTCTTCAAGCATTTTTTTAGTAAGTCGTTCTACTGAATATTCACCAGATAGAAAATAATCAAACATTTTTTTAACGATTGGAGCCATATTTTCATCAATTACATGGATTTTATGTCCTTTGTCACCTACAGTTTTATATCCGGGTAGTGGTCTAGTAGGGAGCCATCCTTGGGAGATCTTCTCTTTTTGTCCCTTTTTGACTTCTTCAGACAGATTATCAAGGTAGTATTGAGCAACAGATACTTTAATATTCCAAATAAACTTTTCGTTGGATTTAGACTCTTTGTTTAGAATGACATTTTCTTTCACAAAATGAACCTGTCTTTCTGCGTCACCACCTATCCAATCATTTATTGCTACAGCATCCCTGAAGTTCCTGGTTAGCCGGTCAACCTTTTCACAAATAATATTTTTAATATCGTGTTTTCTTACATACGCCACCATTTCATTAAATGTGGATCTTTGTTTTTGACCACTTGCAGACTCCGAAATGGAGTAATGTTTAGCCGGAAGAAGGTTCTTGTTTTGACCGTATTCGCTTAGAAGTTTCTCTTGTGAGGGTAGGGAATAACCTGTTTCATCTTGTTCTTTTGAGCTGACTCTTGCGAGTATAACTGATTTCATTTTTATAATATAAGTTTATATAAATATATACACTAATGTCAAGTAATGTTAAGTTATTTTGCCCACTCCTTAGCTTCGGGTGAGCCAAAGTTGATTTGAATAGCAACGGGTTGATTTCCTTCCTTTTCAATATTTAGTGCTTTGCGTTCTATCGTAACTCCAGTAAGTGCAAGTAGCCTGATATCGTCCGTGGTTTTTGGTTTTATAACTGGATTACCTTGATCGTCTTTTTCCTGCATCGCTTTTATTGCCATACCCTGCATAGCTATGCCTATCCCAGCTTGACGAGCATTAACATCGGCTATCTTGTTCGCCACCTTTTCTGTAGCCCTTTTGTCTGCTATTTGTAGGGTATCTAACCTTGATCTTGTCCAGTTTTCTGCCAAGGCTTTATCCTTAACCGTTTGGTGGCTCACATTGTACCGTCCGGCTATGGACAAGTAGGTCTCTTGCGGATTGCTAATGTAGTCCATCTTTGCTTTTAACCAGTCAATTTTTATTTTTGCCATATTATTTTTTAGTCAAATAATCATTAACCTTTTTATTAAAAACAGCACCTCTGTTCATTATTGTTTTGTCTTGTTCTATTTCGCTCGCAAATTGACCAAAAAGCCTTAAGGGTAATCTTTTTTCTAACGCCTTGAGGTATGTAGAAGCAAGTGAAAATCCATTATTAGGTTCAAGTCTTTTCCATGTTTCCAAAGCCATTAATTCGCCTTCAGACGAGGGGATGAAACTCTTGGGATTTACGATACCCTTATAAGAAAGCGACCCTTTATCTGCGTCTACCTTTCGACTATCTTCGCTTTTATTAACTTCAGTTTTATTCACTTCTATATTCTCTTCAGTTCCATTCACTTCTTTTGGTGTAGTAATTCTTGGAACTTCTTGGAAATTCTTAGAATTATCAGGATACCTGCTTGTTGTTCTTTTATTTAGCCCTGTTTGATCTGCTTCAAATGTAGGTATGCTTATAACCTTTTGTTTACCAACTACATAGAATTCTATCTGTTCCACTTTAACTAGTTCTTTGATAGCAAGCTCAAAATCAGTAACGGGTCTTTTATTCATTGGTAGAACCAGGGCTTTAATTACTCCAGCTTCTCCATCAATCCTTCCAAAATCATCAGTATATGGTTGCATCATTACATAAAGAAGTTGGGCAAATTCACTAACAGAATTAAATTCTATTGATACAGATAGTGTCTTAGGTATCATTCTTCTGTTTGCCATATTTATTAGAAATCTTTAATATGTTTAGGCGATCCTGTTGTATTTTGTTTCCGTTCTTTTTTTGCTCTCAAATACTCTTTTTGACAGAGATCAGCAAGTCGTTTGATATCTCCCCAATATCCGAAATCAGCATTTATTTTCCTTGAGGCTTTATTAATTTTCTTCTGAAGTGCTAATGTTAAGAACAAATAATAGTTGTCACTTCTACCCCATGTAGCTCCGGGAGTCAAAAACCACAAACTGCTTCCAAAATCATCATCAAGCACAAAATATTGTAAAGATGCTTTGATGATACCTACCTCTTTTTCTGTGAATTTAATCGTGATCTTAGAATTACTATGATTTTTAATCATGACTGATCCTTTCTTTGTTTTTTATTGTTATCAGCAATTCAAAGAAACCGAGTAATGTATTGGCAAAATCAGACAACTCATGAGATTTTAATGTAACCCCATAATCCTCTTTAACTATCGTTCTAAGCTCGCTCAATAGCGTCTGACTGATCATAATGGTGTTAGGTATAACTTGTGCCTTTTTCATAAATAAGTTGCTTCAAATCACGCTGAGCACTTGTGAATCGATGAGGTTCAACTAAAGCCTCATGGGCAAGAAACTTATCAGTAAGTTCTAGTCTTTTGGGAGTATCTTCAAACAGAAAGGAAACTCGTCTTGGGTTTGTACGGTCTAAGGAAAGAAGTTGACATGACTCACTAAGGAGATAGCAAGCAAGTTGGAAATTATCAGTAGCAAATATTTCGGTATTACTATTTCTCATATTATTGACTTATAAGTTCTTAGAACCTCAAATAGTTCTTTGAACTACAGTCTAATAATAGGAAACAATAAATTCCTACATAAGTTGGAGATAAGGGGAGGGGTTATTAAACAGACCCTAAGCGGCGTTTATAAGATACAATTGCACTTCTGACAGTAAACCAATCTTGGGTGTATTTCTTTGCTATCGTTCTATATCCTTGATGTTTATATTCGTGATCCCAATACCAGTCCCTATCTCGTTTCACTGTAGCGATAGCTTTTGTGTCCCTGCTTCCTTTGATTTTAGACATGTCTTTGTCTCGTATTTTGCCTGAAAAATATATTACAGGAGAGTCAAAAGTTATATCCTCCGGTGAATTGTGTAAGGGAAGTTCTTTTATAACAGTGGAATAATCTTTATCTGTAACCACCCCTGAAAGAATTGCGGCGATAAATGGTGGCACATAGGTCATGCCGTACCTTAAATTTTTCACCGTAGCGATAGCTTTTTTATAGTTCAACCAAAATTTCATTGTGTCTGAAGAGTTCCTGTCCTCGTTAATGAAATCATCAATGAGCTTATTGTCTATTAGTAAACCATTTGTCCAATCTTTGCGAATAGTAAGTACAGCTTTTAGCACATCCTTATTGTCTAGAAATATGGCAACATCAAAATAATTACCATTGTCGGAAATTTTAATCTCAATCCGTGCTGGATTTAGTAGTAGTCTTGTGCTCATACTCATATTTATTATTGGATTGCAGTAGCCGATCCAATTCTGTATGATAATGGTATCAAATGTTAGGTTGATACTCAATTTGTATGGAAGATACGACAACAAAATTAGTTACCCTAAAAGAAGCATGCGAAATATTAAAGGTGCACCCCAATACTTTGCGTCAGTGGGATAGAAAAGGAGTTCTTAAGGCTGTTAGGTTTGGAGTGAGAAAAGACAGGCGCTATCGATTAGAGGATCTCCAAAAATTAATTGAGTCAAATAAAGGAGATAAATAATATGGCAATATTCAAGATTGATAAAAACAAAGTCAAAAAGTGTTCTATTAATGAAAATGGTTTTGGTAATGAATTCGGATTGAGGGATTTTTTTGCTGACAATTTGGATGATTTGTTGGGGGTACGGTTTATTGAAAAAGAGTTCCCCATCCTGGAGGGTAGGATAGACACTCTCGGGTTAGATGAAAATAATTCACCAGTTATCATTGAATACAAGTGGAAAGAAAATGACGAGGTACTGGCTCAAGGATTGTTTTACTACAATTGGCTGCTAAAAAACAAAAAAACCTTTGAACTCTTGGTTGAAAACAGAATGGGTGCGAAAACAAAGGTCAACTGGGATCAACCACGGGTAATTTTGATTGCACAGGGATTTGGTCGCTACATTTTGGGAGCGGTAGAACAAGAAAAACACATTGAATTATTAGCCTACCAACTGTATCAGCCAGACATCATCCATTTGGAGTCCATATATACACCCCCAACCCTGAAAACGCCTAAAAAACGCATTACAGAGGCAACCAACGGAGATTATAACCTTGATTATCATTTGAAACTGACATCAACTGATCTACAAAGCAAATTTACCTCACTTAGAGAAAAAATATTGCAGCTTGCAGAGGTTGAAGAAAGGGATCAACAAAAAACTGGAATAACATATCGCACTACCAAGAGTTTTGTTCATTTTCATTTCTACCCATCGTACATTCATGTATTGCTTCGTGATCCTAAATACAAAACGGATACAAAACACATTGTTAAAGATGTTACCAGTAATGAGTGGGGGTATAAGGGCATGGTGAAGATGACGCCAGATATGGATGTTAATTATCTTTATGAACTTGTTAGCCAATCTCATCAATCAACTTTGTAAAGTTATGAATAATAAAACACAAGTATTTAAGATCTATGGTGACAACATTCTTGAGTGTGAAGAAGCTTTAAGATTAATCACTTCTTCTTTGGAGATGGATTTAATTCCAGTAGATAGTCAGCTTTTTGTACCTTCATTTCAACTAGTTAAAGATGGGCATACGCAATATGAAATAAGACTTTTCCCAGGCTATGATAGATGGAATTATGATGTAAAAAAAGTAATGAACGCAATGGGCGCTAGATTAAGAGAGGCAACTGACGCAGTAATAACAAAAGTTGAAGAAATTAATGGGAAGGTATCAGAAACTCCAATATTAGCGTTTGAGTTTTGCGGGGCTTTACCTGCTGGTAATAATGCATGGCAAAGGAGCGGTCGGGCAATAAGTTGCGCTCAAAGTCATATACCATATTTATACTTTGCAGAGTTGGGCGGAGTAGAACTCAATTCTGAAAGAGTGGTTAAAGCGTCACGATTTCCCAATCCGATTGTACCTTTTGCCTACCTTTCTTTAGGGAAGACTTATGACTCCGTGACCCTTCCGATTTATCAACCGAGCCCATCTATTACCTTGCCCTTATTCAATACTTTCAAACAATATTTTGCAGGTAAGGAAGTAAATGATTATATTAAGTCTGTTTTATTAGGGAAGATAAACAAAGACGCGCAGAATATTATTGAAAAAAAAGCATTAAAACTTACAACCTTTTTAGCTTCTAAGCGTAAAGCAGCGGATGGAATTCTTTCGCCTATTGAATGGGAACAACTCTCAGAAATTCATGAGAGCCAAGATATTGCCAATTGGTTGCTAAAAAAGGGAATGTCTTGGAGGAAAAAGGTAAGTATTCCGACCACCCAAACATTTATTGATTTACTATCTACAATCTCATCTTTAAATGTTAGTGCAGTTTGTTCAAAAGAAATGCCTTTTTGTCTTCTTTCTACGGAACAAAGAAGAATACTTGCTAAAAAAGTTCAAGTTATTTACAAAAATAAATTAAACAAAGAATTTATCAGTTGGTTGGGTGGTGATTCTAAACCCTTATTTATTGCATGGGTTGCCGGTTTTAAGCCGAGGGGAGATGATTCTCGACCTGACAGAGGTTTAGTCCCTTTGTTGAGAATGGTTGTAGGTGAGGATGGCGTTGATGTCCTTACTGTTGTTTATGGTCCGTGTAAGAAAGCGATGCTTTCTAAATTAGAACAAGATATGTGGGTATTGGCAAAGGAAAACGGTTTATGGCAATCAGTTTTAAACTATAGTAATGGATTAATAGTTGATACAAAAACATCAGAAAGTTTATCATCATATGGAATTCTGGTAACAGAAAAACCACCATTACCCTCACTCGAAAGACTTTTAGAGCCACCAACTTCAATGAACCCAACTAAATTCGGCGAACATGATGTAGATACCGTATTACATGAATTGTTTTATCTTCACAAAGACGAAATGTGCTTTGAGGGGTTGTGCAATCCTCCCGGTGGGAACTGGAGCGGCATATCGCTTTACAATTTCAATAATGGCATGGAGACAAGATGGGTATCTTTACCAAGAGTATCAGGAAAAGAAGCAAAAAGACCTGATCATCTTTTCCAAATAATGAAATCAAAAGAAGAAAGCATTATTCTTACTGTTGAGTCAAAAGATACTTCCAGCTCAGTAGAAGAGAATATCGGGAATAGACTCAAGAAATATATCTTAGAGCTAATTAAAGTTGGGCCAAATATATTTAGGACTAAGGAAAATACAGACTGGCAAGGTTATGCAGAGGACTATTTAGCACCCAAAGTCGATATCGTTTCTGTGGCAGCTTTTCGTTTAGTTAACGAAACGGAGCTTAAACTTGTGAGCAAGAAAAGTGCTGCTGACTGTTCTTTTGGGGTTGAGTTTAGAGAAAGAGGATCCGTAATACTTCATGTCTTGCTTAACGAAAAATGTAAATGGTTGGGTGACTTCTTAATTGGTAGAAGCAAACATTTCAACGGATGGCTCGAAGTTCAAATACACTGATTCTAATATTGTGTCCTGTTTATTGTTTTGTACCTTAGAAAATGGGGATTTACCAGTTGAAAGTTGATATTTCTTCTTAAATATGTTTTTCGGAATTTTGTTGTCATAGACCCTATCTCCAGCTTCACCATCAAGAGTAAGAATCCAATAAGCACCAATTTCACTTAGTCGTTCTAATTCTTTAAAAAATGCATCGTAGTCAAATGATTGGGGTATATATCTGGCGTGAGTTCCAACATATGGGGGATCGAGAAACACTACATCTCCCTTTGATACAGTCGACAGGGTTTTACGATAATCTTGATTTACAAAAGTGATATTTTCTATCCACCTGTTCCAATCCATTATTATTTTTGACAGTCTTTCAGGATGAATTCCTGGTCGCGTATGGTGGAGAGAATTGTTAAATAATCCGTTTTTGTTATATCTAATAAGACCATTTACACAAGTTCTACTTAGAAAGAGAAAATCTAAAGGGTCTTTTGTCTTATTAAAGTTGTCCCGAATTTTGTAATAGACTGTATATCCATCATTTTGTAATCGACTCCACCTTATTTTGTACTCTGAAATTACTTTTTCGGGATCATCTTTGATTAAAGTCCACAGATTAACTAGTTCAGGGATAATATCTCCTGCCACCGATTTATGACCATTAAAATATGGCAAAATAGCTCCACCACCCACAAATGGGTCGAAAAATCGATTCGCATCTTTAGGGAAATAATTAGACAACTGATAAGCAATGGGGCGTTTGCTACCAGTCCATTTAATAACCGGTGGTATTAATTTAGGTTTTGTTTTCATTTTATTCAACATTTGTGTCAAATAGTTTTAGCTCATTTTTAATATGATCCAGTCTTTTGGTCGCAATATCTTTATATGTTTTGTCGATTTCATAACTAATAAAATTTCTCCCTAAAGCTTTAGCCGCAACACATTCACTTCCTGCTCCACAGAAGGGAACAAGAACTATATCGTCGGGTTTTGAAGAAGCCAATAGAATTCTTTCGCATAAACGAATGGGTTTTTGGGTGGGGTGTTTTCCGAACTGAAGCTCTACCTTATCCTTATTATTTGGAATGTCCCATACTGTTCGCATTTGTTTACCTTCTTTTTTTAATAAATCCTCAGGGAACTTATGGTCTTTTATTAATTTATAGTTGTAGTAATACTCTCGCTTCTTGCCTACATGTGCCCATAATATATTTTCATGACTAGCTGTAAATCTTCTCCCTGAAAGGTTTGGGAATGAATTCCTTTTATACCAAATAATTTCATTTAATATCTCAATTTTAAGAATTTGGAAAATCACATTTAAGATTCCAATATTGTGATATGTTCCATATACCCACAAAGATCCTGAGGGTTTTAATACCCTTTTTACTTCATTGATCCACAGCATGGAAAATAGCCAATAATCTTGTAGATCCATATTATCCCAATTTTCCATGACTTTATTCCAATTACCACCCATACCTTTTAAGACAACACTGTTGTCCCATTTCCAATTGTTGCCTTTAGAAAGATTATATGGGGGATCTGCAATTACTAAATCAACAGACTTATCAGGTAATCCCTTCATGCCTTCAATGCAATCTTGAATAATTATGGTATTGAGCAATTTCTTAATATTAGTATCTTTCATGGTCATGTTTTGCTTTCTTTAACAAAAACTTCTAAGTCATGCTTTTCGATACGGTAGCCCTTACCAAGTCGAATAGCTTTTAATTTTCCACTTTTTATGTAGTTGAGTATGGTTTGCCAATGTACTTGGAGAAGCTCGGCGACCTGTTCTACGGTCAAAAATTGATTGTTTTCAGTAGCCATATATGTTATAAATCATTATAAGCATTTGTAAGTGATAAAAGCAATAGAACATAAGAGATTATCACTTCATTTGGAAACTCGGAAAGAATTTATAAACTAATATGGCAACAACAATAAGTCAATCGTTTCAAGAACTGAAGGAAAATCTCCAGATAACCGGACTTCAAGCCGAAACTGTTTCTACTCGTCAGACAAACATAAGGAAAGTTTTGAAAGCAGATCTTACGGTGGTTGATGACTTTCTAACCGGTTCTTACTCTAGAGGCACAATGATATCACCGCTAGATGAAGCGGACATAGATATATTTGCAGTATTGGACAATGACTATTACCACCGCTACAACGGGCAAAACGGAGGTCAAGGCGGATTACTGGATTTGGTTAAGAGAACACTTAGAAAGACCTACACAAGAACCCCGGATATAAGCAGAAACGGACAAGCTGTAACAATTAGGTTTGACGATTTTGTGGTTGATGCTGTACCGGCGTTCAACAGGAAGGGCGGTGGTTATCTAATTCCTAATTCAATTACACAAACTTGGTTATCCACTAACCCAAAACTTCATGTCTCACTGACGAGTCAATCAAATACTAATCACGAGGGGGATTATGTTCCTCTGGTAAAAATGATAAAGGCGTGGAATAGATCTCATAGTCTCTTTTTCCGATCATTCCACCTTGAGGTATTAGCTTTGGGAATATTTGATAATGCTACTATTAGCGACTACCCGTCGGGGGTGAGATTTTTCTTCCAAAAAGGTATTGAGCTTATTGATAAGAAAAACCCTGACCCAGAGGGATATAACGATGATGTGGGACAATATCTTAACAACCGGGAAAAAATTGATGAGGCGATAGAGAGATTTCAGAAAGCTTACAATATCTCCTCTAAGGCAGAGGAACTTGGAAATGACGGTTACATTGAGTCAGCGGTGAATAAATGGAGAGTATTATTTGGAGATTTTTTCCCAGCATATGGATAATTCAAAACAAGGTGAAGAACTAAATCAGCTGTCCCGATTACTATTTGATAACGCCTCAGATGATTGGTATAAGGCGATCGGACTGGAGATAATTACTGCCCTCATTGGCGTAGTCGCTTCTGTTGTTATTTTGTCTAACGATTGGAAATTGATAACGGCAATTATTGGTTTGGGAATTTTTATGTACTCATATTACTTGAAACTTCGGTTTGAAAACACATTTGACAGAGCAGAAACAATGAGAAGACAGTCTGTGGTAACGGAAGCATTGGGGTGGCCAATCGGTAAAACTCAATTTAGCGAATGGCGACGCCGCGCTGGTATGAAAGTACTAAATGACTTCAAACTAAAGCAACGAGATAAGGATTATTATTCAACGACTAAACCTCAAGGCTCTAGGCGATTACTGGAGATGACGATTGAGTCTGCATTTTTCACTAGGCACTTATATTGCAAGTTACAACAATTGGTATGGGGATTGTTGGTCATTACGGTGGTTTTATCGTTTGGAATTTTTGGTTATTCTCAGCTTCAATTTATTTCATCTGACGCAAGGTTTCTAATTATATACACGCTATATCTTCTTTTGCCAATAATGCTAACAATAGACCTGATTGGTTTGGGATTAAGGTTGGGTAGACTTTCAACCTCCATAGAAGTAATTGAGGAAGACATGGAAAAGTTGGATAAAGAGAAAAGACTACAAGAAACTCAGGTCATTCGGTTGGTATCAGAGTATAACTGCCAAGTTTCATCTGGTGTCCCAATTCACTCATTTCTATTCAGACGCTGGCACGATGATATAAATGAATTGTGGAAACAAAGAAACAAATAGGTTATCCCTAATAAGGTATTAGGTCGCTAACTTTTACCCCCGTTATCTTTGCCAGCTTCTTTAGGGTTTTGAGTGATGGTTTTCTCAAACCAGTCTCAAGGTATCCGATATAAGGAACGCTAAGGTTTGCCTTATCTGCCATCTGTTCCTGAGTCAGCCCGGCTACTTTACGAGCTTTTTGCAGCCTTTTTCCAAGTTTTATATCGCTTTCAGTAATCATACCAAAAGCGTACTAGCTAATGCTGTATAAGTTTATAAACTGTGTGTTTATAACTAGCCTTGTAAAATGGCTTATTTTCTTATAAACTATAAGTAAGAGTAATAACTATGAGCAACAATAAGGTAACCCCTCTTGGTAAATATCTTCTCTGCGTTATTGCAACCGCATTAGTTGCTTTCTTATTCTTTCAATTTGTCCAAAAGCCTCAGATTATAAAAAGAGTTTGCGATCAACAAGCACTTGAACGATCAGTTTATGGTGCCCCGGAAAATAAAATACCCGACACTCAACAGCGTGATGTTGTACAGACGGGTTTACTGGAGAAGTTTTACAAAAGTTGCGTAGTCCTCAACGGAGCCAATCCTTAATTAGTGAGAAATTGTTGAGTTTCCTTTAGAATATAGTCAGGGTAATCAACTATTTCCAACCAATTAGCAGTTCTAAAATCGTTCCACTTAGTGAGCCAGTTAGATCTTAATCTGACCAAAAGTATGTAACTCCTTTATGAAAATAGGTAGAAATGACAGGCGCCCATGTGGAAGTGATTAAAATATAAGAGATGTCATCTAGAGCAGAAATGGCAACCATTTTTGCAAGAAACTTTCAATTCTAGATAAAATTACATATAATACCAACTGCTTCTATATCACCACTTTCCAAAGCGGAAATACTAGGTGAGATAGCCTACCTGAGCAACTTGTACTTTAACAAGAGAAAGGAGGTTTATATCGCACGAGTCACGTTTCCTGTTTCTGGCGTAAGTCTGTCGATTCGTTCAACATTCATCTCAAAGGAGAAAGGAAATGTTTTCCAACAAGTTTGTACGTATCCTTGTGGCGGTCATGGTGCTGTTTGTGACAATTGCCACACCTCTGCAGGTGAGCACAGTCAAAGCTGATGCTTACTCATGCAGTTTGGAGCTCTACATTCAAGATAAGAATCATATAACTCTGAATGTGGGCATCAACGGTGGGTCTGGTTACCCTGGTAGACTTGAGTGGGGTGATGGATCCTATACCGATTTACCAAGTGGGCAAGGACAGCATGTGTATCACGCCTACTCCTACAATGTTGGTTGGTTCACCTACTACACAGTATCACTTTATGTGGCTGGAGTAGAAACCTGTCGCATGGCGATTGGGATCAGTGATTACCGAGGTCCATCTTTCTGTAACCTTTATCTTGTTGAGCTTGGTCATAACGAGCTCACAGTGGGAGCAGACGTTAATGGGGCGGGTGACTATCCTGGTCGGCTCGAATGGGGTGATGGAACATATGTTGACATCGGACAAGGTCCTGGTAGTCATGTTCATCATGCCTATTCCTACACAGTGGGGGGTATAACAACGTATACTATGACCCTTGCTGTTCCTGGAACAGAAGCATGTGTGGGAACCTATACAATCGACGACGCGGGTGGGCAATCCTGGATGAGTAATACAACGCCTCACACTGGTCAAGAAGTGAGATGGGAATTTCCAGGATCCGAACCAGTAGCCCACTACGGACCGGCGCCATCAGGGCAACAACTGCTTAATAACAACTGGGGTGTTGGAAACCAGGTAGGACTTTGCATCGGAACCCAGATTCGTACAGGCTCAGGTGTCGGTTATACCGTTCACACGGTTGTGCCTGAGAACAATTGGCCTGTCAATGTAATCAACGGTCCTCGTTATGCAGATGGTTATACCTGGTGGGATATCAGTCGATGGGATGGCGGCACCGGTTGGGTACGGCAAGATCAAGCAGACTGTAATGAAAGAGAACCTTCCAGCCCTCCACCCCCTCCACCAAGTGGTCTACCCACTTATTCTGGGTGGTCAAGTCCGCCATGGAGCAACAGCTATGTCCAAATCACAGTTTTTAACCTGAGACTACGTGCTACACCAAGTTTTGATGCAACAATCAACGGTTACGTAGCGCATGGGCAGTATTACAAGCTTCTCGAAACTCAAGGAGCCTGGGGCAGGGTTGAAGGACAATCAACACAAGGCTGGATCTATCTACCTGGATACACTGTAGTTACCAATCCCAGCTCAACTCCGCCAAATCCCCCTCAGATGTGTGAGGTAGCTGCGAAAGCATATATTCGGCCCCACTTAGGGTTGGAGCATTGGTTTGTCCTGGAAATTCCAAAGGCTGTTCATGAACCATATGAGATTTTCTTCTCAGGTAACCTGGTTCCCAATACTGATGATGGAGTCCGTCATGACGGATACCAGGGCGAGACCGACACAACCTTCTTACTTGGAATCAGCACTCGAGGATTTGCACTTCCTAGACTCGATATAATACTTATCGATTCAAACTGGAAAGTCAAATATCCCTGCTAGGTGCTGAAGAAGTATGTTATATAAAACCCAAAGGGTTTTGGATTTGCCATCTTGGCTTATTCAACAATCCTTTGGGTTCTTTTTTGGAAAAATGCCTTAAATGGATATTTAAGCTGAAATTTTGTAGAATAGCGGAAACAATATGTATAACCAATTGTTTTCAGACCAATGGGTTTTTGATAGATGTGTGGAAAGCGAAAGTATTTTCATCCCCTTGGTTGTCGTCGTTTCGATACTGGTTCTAGTTTTTCTTTATCGTTACTTGAGAATGCGAAAAATTCTCTTTGTAATCACCCTCTTTTTAATCCCTCCGATCATATTTATTAGCAGTTCGTTTTTGGGGTTTTCTATTTGCAGTGCGGGCTCAATTTGGAAAGGGATAAGACCAGCACTTGAACTTGATGACAAAATGAAAAAAATATGCATGAATAACAAGTGCCCTAAATCAGAAGATGAATTGTCTAGATTAGATACCAATCTATATCAGCAGATATCTTCAAACGCAAAGATTAAATATAATTATAATCAGTCTACCGGAGAATATGTTTGGTATGTTCGGCCAAGTAGGTACTATGTAGGCATATTCCAAAAGAGTACGTTCAGTCTTTATAAGATTCCTTCATTCTTACCGATAAAACATTGGAACAATGTCCCCGATTATAATGACAGGGTAGAGCTGATTCCTTAGTCTTAATCGTGTTTATTACAATTGCAATTGTTCTGGTACTGTTTGTAATGTATCTTGTTGTGTGGTTATTAAAGGAAACTTTCGCCTGCAAGAGACGTCCTTATGTCATCCAGAGCGGGGAACTGAATTATATTAGTCATCCCAAATATTAAGAACCTCCCGATTGTTGTCGTACTCCATCGTGCTATCATGCTTGGTGAATAAAATATCCTATGCTGGAAATTAATTTAAATAATTACAATGAAATGTTGAGGTACGAAAAAGATATGGATTTACTGCGGGCCTTGGCATTATGGATTACCAAACATGATTCATCTTATCAACTTTTAGGCTTACCGAAACCCCGTGAATATGTTTTTGATATTATAAAAAAATACACACAAGAATTTGCTCTTGATATTAAGAACAATACGAGCATATCTTCAGATGCGCTCAGCCGTTTCCACTCTGCTCTTTTTTCTTTGAATCGAATTTTAGGTATAACAGAAGAGGATGTTGTCTTGGCAAAAGAGCAACAGAGATATAAAAACAGCGGCTTTTGGGAAATGCGCCGGGTTATCGGACAATTTGGTGATGTGGCGGAATGTGCAAAAAATGACGGCGTGTCGCATATAATAACGGCTGCTGTATCCGGATGTATCGTAGGTGAGTATTTAGCACTTGAGTTAGATAAAATTTACAATTATCAAATTCCGGTAGATCATATGGTTTTTTCCCGAGAAGGAACCGAGCCGGTTGGGGGAATGATGTCAGAAAGTTTTGAGCTATCGGGCAATCATGTCCTTTTGGTGGACGATGCTGTTATGGAAACATTTACTTCCCGAGTTATGGTTAAGGAAATAAAAAGACTAAAGCCCGACGTTCAAATATCTTTGATGACCATTGATGTTGATCCTGATACAAAATCCTCCGGATATTTGGATCAATTTACAAATGTTTACACTTTCGAAGAATAAGCGATAGTTGCCAGAATTTACAGAAGATGATGGTCTGTCATATACAAGTGTTAAAGTAAATTCGGAAACCGACCCATCTGACGAGCACCCAGTATAGGCGAGTCAGCCTATCTCAAACACCTTATTCTTTGATTTTTCACCCCGAACCAGGACCACCTTCCCCTTTTTGATTCCGAGATGTTCTGTCAGCGCTTCAATTACTGCTTTATTGGCCTTTCCCTCCAGTGGGGGAGCATTTACATAAACATGAGTGGCTCCCAATAAATCTTTTTCGATTCTTGGATTTTTTGAATTTGGATGGGCGATTATTGACAATTTCATTAACCAATTATAGTGGTGTTTGACTTCTTTTTGCGTGGGACTTAATGTAAATTCTCAGTTTATGTTCAGTTTCCTGTGATAAAGTGTAAAGGTGGAGGATGATCTGCACATTTTGACTGAAGATGAAATTGAGAAAAAATTAAAGGATTTTCCCGGTTGGGAA
>CAZAXL010000009.1:0-20742 GCA_964489145.1 uncultured Gammaproteobacteria bacterium
AAGAAATTAAAGTATATTGCCCATTAGCATGTCTGCTGAAACTGACAAATTTCAGTCCCGGTCTTCAGAATCCATATTCTTCAAAGTAGCAGACCTCGCAGCAACAGTCACCGAAAATATAGACAGGCATATTGATATTGAAAGAAGTAAATTCGAATACGTAAATCTTAATAGGTTTACACATTTCAGGGAAACCGGTAAAGCAGAAGGAAATCTACTCAAAATTCAGCTTAATTTGCCCCATTTTGAAGAGTTTACGGATGTCGCTAAACCTAAAATATTTGTCATCGGAACACCGGAGAATGAAGCAGTATCTTTAGGGAGATTGGCACTCGATGAAAATGATGAACTGTCTTTTCAGCTCTCCAGGTTCCACTACGGACATGCCGCCCTGGAGGATATGTCTATCGGTATGAATCAGGCCCTGTATGTGGGAGAAATTGGGGATTTGTTTACACTGAATAATCCCGAGAAAGATTCTTTCATTATTCACATCACAAGGGAAGGTCCCATGATAAGGTTCGAGTCCTCCATATACAATTTTTTAAGAAAAGATATTCCGTATACCTCCGCACACAGTAAACACGTCAAGGTGGAAGATCCCGGCAATAAGTTCGGCAGGATTGCCGATGTTTGTGATATTAATTTTGAAGGATTAATTCCTTCTGAGGCAAGGCTCATTACAATTTGTGATAATACAGCCTCCGGAATGCAGCACGTAGCGGTATTGGATAAAACAATAGAGTACATAGAAAAAAACAACGGGGAACACGATATCAAAACATTACTCATCATTTCTCCGCTTTTAACGGCATATGGGGCAACGACTATTTCGTATGCCGCCGCTTCTTACGGAATCAGGACTGTTTTTGCCTGCTCAGGGCACCTTTTGGGTTGTATCGGGCCGGAAAGATATTATTCGCCAATACTTAACAATAAAAATCTCTCTGCCAGTCCACAGCTTTTAAATGTCAACGCTTTCATACACCACGGACATACCGAGGAGAGATGTGCGAGAGGAAACTGGACATCCACATTTAGCGCAAAGGATTATGCCTTACTAACATCCGATGATGAACTCGGGAGGTTGGGTACTTCGAATGCCGAGCTTATGGCCCAAGGAAGCCGGATAGGTCCAAGCGCTTTAAAAGATATGGATATTAATCCTCTTGATTTGATTCCTTATTCAACGCTCGATGAAGCGCGGGAGCGGGGTATCCTCAAATCTCTATCCCAAAAAGTTGCCGCAGACTTTTGGGCTATCCTGTAGTATTTGAATACTGCCTGTTTTCTTGGTATAATGATGGCCTGAGAAGCTGGCTAGCTATTTAACATAAATAAGGAGAAAGATAATGAAAAAATTTCTTGTGTTGATCCTTGTGGTTACCTTACTTGCAATCCCGCTGACAAATGCGTCGGCCGGATTTGACGATCTTGGCTACAACGAAGTAGCAGGAATTTTTGTCGGCGCCGCTGATGGTGTTGATCGTAACCCTGACGGAACAGTCTGGGGTAACCCCACCTACGCAAACGATCATCTCGTAATGAAGTGGTCAAAAGCATGGGACGAGGCAAAGTATAACAATGCCCCTTGGACAACAGATGCCTGGATTGATAATGAATGGAATGGCGCATTTCCAGGTGGTTCCGGCGAGGTCTGGCACTACAAAATCCAATGGGTAGGGTCTTGCGGATCCGATGGCACCCCGCTTCCTGATGGAGGCTATTGTGTTTGGGGTCAATTCGAAGTACTCATGGATCAAGGGATGTCTGATAGTGTCCACTATTGGCTTGCCCATGGCATTTCTACCGGTTACGGTAACTAAATTGTAAGTTTTTAAAAAACAGAGATTTGAAGGCCTAAAAACCATCAAATTAAAGCCAGCCAGCTTCTCTGTTTTTCCTTCAAGTACTCCTTGTTATTTACCCCCGCTTGCACTAGAATGATTTGAGGCTGTAATAGCCTCGATTATTTTTTACAAAAATGAGCACAGAAATCGGTAAAGTAATACTCGCAGAAATAACTTCAGAATTATCCAAATCTTACGTTGATTACGCAATGAGTGTTATAGTTGCCCGCGCCCTTCCGGACGTCAGAGACGGCATGAAGCCGGTCCACAGACGCATTCTCTATGCAATGCATTTAATGGGACTTCATTACAGTACATCCAGTACAACCAAGTCTGCTAAAGTCGTCGGAGAAGTTCTTGGAAAGTACCATCCGCACGGAGATCTGGCGGTTTATGATGCCATGGTCAGGTTGGCACAGACTTTTTCAATGCGTTATCCCTTGGTTCACGGGCAGGGAAACTTCGGAAGCGTTGACGGAGATCCACCTGCAGCCATGCGGTATTGCGTTACCGGCAGTTCGCTAATTGTTACCGATGGCGGACTTGAAAGGATCAGAGATATAGGCAGAAGAAAAAATGTAAGAATTCTCTCCTTTAATGACATGGAAAAAGATGCTCCAAAATGGTTTGATTCGGGAGTTCATCCCACAATAAAAATTGAGACTTTCAGGGGCTTTACGCTTCAGGGTTCGGTTAATCACCCTGTATTGACTTGGGGTGTTGATGAAAGAGGAAAACCATCTCTTGCGTGGAAGATGTTGGGTGGAATTAAAAATGGGGAATATGCAGTAATAAACAGATCGGACAAACTATTCCCAAGTGATCCTTCTCTTACCGATTTTTATCCCAAGCTAAAAGATAAAAGAACAGATGAACACAAGCTTCCCGAAAAGATGACTCCCAATTTAGCATTTATTTTAGGGTCGCTGGTTGCCGAAGGCAGTATCTCAAGTAAACAGATAGGCTTCTCAAACAACAACAGTGAATATCTCAATGCTTTTAAAACGGCTTTTACTAAGGTTTTTCCTGATTGCAGGTTGCATGAGTACAGAAGAAGGCCGGTCGGTTTTACCAAAAAGTCCTATACATCTCTTGAAATACATTCACTTCAGATTATTAAATTTTTAGAAAATATCGGACTGGTTAAGGCGAGGGCTGGCGGTAAAACAGTTCCAAAAATAATGTTTTTGTCATCCAGAGAGAGCCTATCCGCTTTCCTGAAAGGGTACGCCGAAGGCGACGGAAGTGTTTATTTATCGGGGGCACCGGAAGTTTGTTTTATCTCCAAGAGTAAAGAACTACTGTCGGAGTTGCAACTTATTTTACTCAGGTTTGGGATTGAATCTTCAAACAGATATCAGCCGTCAAAAGATATTCATAAATTATTATTCAGAGGCAGGAATAATTTGGATTTGTTTAAAGAAAAAATCGGGTTTGTTTCCGAAAGAAAAAATAAAAAATTAGAGAAGGTTTCAAAAATGAATTCTGATGATTGGGTAATGAGCAAGACCGATTTTATTCCTTTTATTTCCGATTACATTAGGGGCTCCGCCGACTATACGAAAAACATTGGCTGGCTTAAAAAGCATAATTTTGATAGATATCCAAAACTTAAAAAATTGTGGCCTGAACTAAAAAAGATTTTAAGTAAAAAGGATGGATCTGTCTTTGAGGAGATAATCAAAAACGGATTTCTGTTTGACAAAATAGTAAAAGTCGAAAATTCAACTAAGGAGAGAGTTTATTCGATCGGTGTTAATAGTCCTGATCATTCTTTTATTTCGAATGGCTTTATCAGTCACAACACGGAGGTGAAGCTTGCCAAAATTGCCGATTCGGCACTAACCGATATTGAGAAAGAAACGGTAGACTTTACAGACACTTTCGATGCCACGCTTAAAGAACCGGTTTATTTGCCGGCGCTTCTTCCCAATCTGCTTTTGATGGGAAGCGAGGGAATTGCAGTCGGAATGGCCACTAAAATTCCACCTCATAATTTAAACGAGGTGGTTGACGCGGTCATCGCAACTATAAAAGCGGGACGCGTTATTAAAATTCAGACCGAAGAGGAGAAAGAAGCAAAAACACACGAGGACCATACCGATTTTATTATCAAAAAAATCAATCTTGTTGCCTCGGGAGAGGAAAAAGCTTTAACACAGGAAGAGGTTAACCCCAGCCAAATCGGCTTCGAAAGCGATACAACAATTGATGAACTTATTAAATATATTCCGGGCCCGGATTTTCCCACAGGGGGCGCAATTTATGACGCGGCGTCCCTTTCCGAAGTCTACTCGACAGGGCGGGGTAGAATAGTTGTCAGAGGGATTGCCGAGATTACGGAAGGCGCTAAGGGAAGACCGCAAATTGTCATAACAGAGCTTCCTTATCAGGTCAATAAGGCCGAACTTGTGGCCAAAATAGCAGAACTTGTCAGAGATAAAAAACTGGTCGGCATTGCGGACCTCCGGGATGAATCCGATAAAGACGGAATGCGTGTAGCGGTCGACCTGAAGCGCGATTCCAAACCTAAAGCCGTTCTTAACAATCTTTTTAAGCATACAAGGCTTCAGAGCAGCTTCTCCGCAAATTTTGTTGCTTTGGTTGACGGAACTCCGCACACTCTTAACCTCAAGCAAATTCTGGTTGAGTACGTAAAACACAGACAAAAAGTTGTCACAAGGCGTACTATTTTTGATCTTACCGAGGCCAAAAAACGCGCTCATATTTTGGAGGGTCTAAAGATTGCCCTTGATAACCTTGATGCCGTCATTAAAACAATCAGGGAAAGCAAAACCCAGGAAGACGCCAAGGCAAATCTTATCAGTAGGTTTAAATTAAGTGACATTCAGGCAACTGCGATTTTAGATATGCAGCTCAGGCGTCTTGCTGCCCTTGAGCGCGAAAAGATTGAAAAGGAATACGCGGAAATCAAAGAGTTAATTGATAGCCTTACCGCCATTTTGAAAGATCCTGGGAAAGTTCTGGAGATTATTACTAAAGAGCTGGGAGAGCTTAGAGAAAAATATGGCGACGGCCGACGTACCAAAATTTATAAACATGCAGTGGGGGAGTTTAGCGAAGAGGATTTGGTTGCCAAAGAAGAAACACTTATCACGGTTACCAAGACCGGATACGTCAAAAGGCTTTCAGCAGGGGCTTACAGGGCCCAGCGGCGCGGTGGAAAAGGAGTAATCGGAATGACAACCAAAGAGGAGGATGAAATTGAGCACTTGGTAGACGCTACAACCCATGACACAATACTGTTTTTCACCAATAAAGGCCGTGTTTTCGGTATAAAAGCCTGGGAAATTCCGGAAAGCTCCCGTCAGGCAAAAGGACAAGCACTGGTAAACCTTTTGAATCTTGAGCAGGGAGAAGAGATAAGGTCTATTCTTCCGATGGCCAAAGACTCGGGGATAAAGAATTTGATAATGGCTACAAAAACCGGGCTTATTAAAAAGACTAAAATATCCGAATTTGAAAACTTAAGAGCCTCAGGGCTTATTGCCATAAAACTCAGGGATGAAGACCAACTGGTTTCCGTTCATCCAACTACGGGGGAGGATCATATTATTCTTTTGACAAAAGGCGCAAAGTCGATTAAATTCCCGGAGGCAAATGTCAGACCGATGGGTAGGGCAACAACGGGAGTTACGGGCATCAGACTCGATAAGGAAGATGAACTCATCGGTATGGAAGTTTTCCCCGCCAAAGAAATTATTCCCGCTGACAAAAGAAAGAAATTTTTCAGGGACATTTTGACAATTGCCGAAAAAGGTCTTGGCAAACGTACCCCGGTTCATCTTTTCCCCGTACAAAAAAGAGCAGGAAAAGGAGTTAAAGCAGCCGTAGTTACGGATAAAACTGGACCTCTTAAAACCGCGATCATGGTTACGCAAAACATTGACCAGGTCGTAATAACCAGCAGGATGGGACAAGTGATAAAACTACCGCTTAAGAATATCCCTCAATTAGGCAGAGCCACGCAGGGAGTTATCTTAATGCGCTTTGCGGACAAGGCGGACTCAGTTGCCGCCGCAGCGGTTTTGGAAAAAGGTGGCATGGAAGACGAGGAAAGTATAGAATAAATTTATTATGCCAAAGGTCGGAGGAAAAGTTACCACGGTCGCTATCTTCTTTATTCTTCTTTTTGCATTTGCCAAATGGGGACCTGCCATAAACTTTAATACAACTTCTCAGACCAAGGGTGAGCCGTTTGTGGTTTCCGGAGAGGGCAAAGTATATGTTACTCCCGATATTGCCAAAATTACTGTTGGTATTCAGGAATCAGGGGATTCCCTCAAAACAGTTCAGAATTCTGTAAACAAAAAGTCAAAAACTTTAACCGATGCTATAGAGAAGTTGGGAGTTGCCAAGGAGGATATTAAAACAACTTCCTACAATCTTTATCCCCAATATGATTACCAAAGCTCAGTAGGGAGAATTACCGGCTACCAAGTTTCAACAAGCTACGAAATCACTATTCGAGACTTTGACAAAGTTAACGATATAATCGTTAGCGCAACTACGGTTGGGGTTAATATGGAAGGTGGAATCAGTTTTGAATTGAATGATGCGACCAAAAAAGAGAAGCTTCAGGAAGCCAGGATAATGGCAGTTTCCGAAGCTAAAAACAAAGCTCAAGGTCTGGCTTCTGCTGCAGGAATAACTCTTGGGAGAGTAATTAATATTTCTGAAAACCAGGGCTCAAATGAAATAAGACCGCTTCCCGCCATGGGTGGGGCAGTTTCTCTCGATAAAGTAATGATTGAGCCAAGTATTCAGGCAGGACAAACCGAAATTAATGTTACAGTTAGTCTTTCCTTCGAAGTCCGTTAAAGCTACCCCAGAAGAAACTTGTTAAATTCACTTTGATAGGAATATTCGTGATCGGTACGCGGTTTTGAAACAACATTAATATCTGTTCCAACTCCCGAGAGAAAACCTTTCAGCGCGTCAAAGCCCCCATGCGGGTCCTCGTCGTTTTGAAAACAAATTAGATTTTCAGGCTGGATATTTTTAATAGCCGCCTTGATAATCTCTTTGCTATCCTCCATCAGATCATTCAGAGGAATTCCGCAAAGAATGACTTTTCTGATTTTTTCCGGATTTCTTTGTATCAAATGACAGGCAACTAAAGTACCTATCGACTTGGCAACAATATTGACAACTCTTTTTCCGGATATTCCATCAAGAAGTTGAGCTTTCTCGAGGGGATCAAACTTAACACTGGGGTCATTCCAATGTCCCCAATAAATCGGTCTAATCTCGCCCTCTGTTTTTATGTTTGCCGTCGTTTCTTCCAGCCATTCTTTGTTGTGAGCTGAATATCCCGGGACAACTATAGTGACCATGAATCCATTATATCAAAATCTGCTTGACGAAACTTTTTAAAAAGATAAAATATTCTTAGATATCAAGAGCACGGCGAGGGACTTAGCCTTATGACCCGTCAGCAACCAAGAAGAACCGGCTTCAAAAGGTGCTAAAGCTAAAAACGATATGGGTAACATTTTTACTAATTACTTCAAAACTTATACAGTCGAGTCCGTAACCGAAGGACACCCCGATAAAATTTGCGATCAAGTTTCTGATGCAATTCTTGATGAATGTCTCCGGCAGGATCCCAAAAGCCGTGTCGCAATCGAATCTTTCGGCGCCCATGGACTTTTTATAATCGGTGGAGAAGTAACTACCCATGCTAAGTTTGATGCTCCCAAGATTGCCGCTAAAGTTTACAAAGAAATCGGGCACACCGATAAACTTAAAATCGTCACCAATATAATCAAACAATCTCCCGATATCGCCATGGGGGTAGATACCGGAGGAGCGGGCGATCAGGGAATTATGTACGGCTTTGCAACGGATGAAACCCCCGAATATTTGCCAAGAGCGGTTGCCATGGTTCACAAACTGACTCGTGGCCTGGAAAATCTTAGAAAAAGTAAAAAGATCAAATGGCTGCTTCCCGACGGCAAAGCCCAAATTACCATGAATGGAAAAAACATCAAAACCGTTCTTGTTTCGGCTCAGCATAAAAAAGGTGTTTCAATTGAGGAAATACGGCGAGAAATTACCAATAAATTAATTAAGAAAATAGTAGGGGACATCTCAGGGGTGGATATTTTGGTTAACCCCACGGGGCGATTTGAGGTGGGAGGCTTTACTGCAGATACGGGTCTAACCGGCAGGAAAATTATGGTTGACACCTACGGCGGCTTAATTCCTCACGGTGGCGGGTGTTTTTCGGGGAAAGATCCGACAAAGGTAGACAGGAGTGGCGCCTATATGTGCCGTTTTGCAGCAAAGAATTTGATTGCAGGAGGTTATGGTAAAAGCGTGCTGGTCTCAGTGGCCTACGCAATCGGAAAAGCGGAACCCTTGATGCTTCGCGCAATCAATGAAAAAGGCAAAGACCTCACACCTCTCCTTAAGAAAAATTTCGATTTCAGACCACTCGCAATTATCGAAAGACTGGATCTGCAAAAACCAATCTATAGGCAAACTGCTACCTATGGCCACTTTGGTCGAGAAAGTTTTCCTTGGGAGAGGCTTGATAGTTAATTCTTCGGATATTTACTTCCTAAGCACTTTCCGTAAAAGGATTTCGGAAGATGTTTGCAACTTAACCGATTTGGCTTTGTCGGGACACCCACTGGACCTATACCTGGCAATATCCAGAATAAGGGACCCATCATCAAGTCTCCCGGGATCACAATAATATTCACCCTCCGCATAAATTCTGGCAGGACATGTAAAGCAAGCTGGGGGAAAGGAATGGTCGCGGTAACCCAACCGCTCCACTAATCCTTTCCTCCCTTTCCATGGAAAGCGACGTGGATATCCCGAAGCTGTTTATTTGTTACATGGGTGTAGATTTGTGTTGTGGAAATATTCTTGTGTCCCAGCATTTCCTGGACACTCCTTATATCAGCCCCTGCCATAAGCAAATCCGTGGCAAAACTATGTCTCATTACATGCGGGGTAACCTCAACCGGAAGTTTCATCTTGTGAGAATACTTCTTAACCATTCTTTGCACCGAGCGGGGAGTCAGTCTCATTTTTTCATCGGGAGTGCCCGGCCCGGAAACTCCTTTATGGTGAATAAAAAGAGGTTTAAAATGGTCATTGCGTTCATTCAAATATTTTATAAGCCAGTCTGTTGCCCTCTGGGATAAAAATACAACTCGTGCCTTTCCTCCTTTTCCGATTATTCCAAACTCCCGACGGTCCATGTCAATTTTGTCCCGGTTCAGTTTGGTTAGCTCGCTAACACGCAGCCCCGTCGAAAAAAGCACTTCGAGAATCGCCTTGTCGCGTTTTCCCTGGATGGTGGATTGGCTTGGCGCGTTAAGAAGGCGGTCTACCTGCTCACCGTTCAGGAATTTAACCTGTCTTTCTTCCACTTTGGGAAGTTCAATTTTATCAGGAGCCATTACAGCATAATCGTTTTTAAGAAGCCACTTCAAAAAGCTTCTCATCGCGATGACATGGTAGCCTTGAGTCCGCCTGCCCATCAAAGCTTTTCCCTCACCCGGAAGATTTGAAAGGTAAACTCTGAAGCTCCGGATAACCTCAGGATTAATATCTTTTAGGTTCTCCCTTATACCTTTTGATTCCATCCAATTTGTAAATCTTGTTAAATAATGTTTGTAATTTCTTATCGTTAGGGGAGAGGCACCCTTTTCCACTTGAAGATATTCCAAAAACTGGCTAATTTTCGTTCCGATCTCAGACTGATTTTGGGCAACATCAGCCATTTATACATAATCAGTTTACAGTGAACGGAACCGAACTGTCAAGAATGTGCGACTAAGAGGATTTGTCGTTTTTGAGAGCGCGGTCGAGTGCATCCATAAAAGGATAAATTGCCTGAAGGCCGTCCGGATATCTTTTAATAACGAATAGGCGTTCATGAGTGAAATCGGGCATTGTTTTACCTTGAGGAATATTAACAACCAGACAGTTGGGAATATCAGCCTCAATTGCTGCCTGAACAAATTTTAAGGCGTCATCTATGAATACAACCCACGGAGCTTTTGAGGCTATTTCTTTAAGTTTTTGGATCTTAAATTCCGCACCGCCAAGATTATCACCATTACTTCTAATAAGAATGTTCTCAGGCTTAATTTCGGGAAATCTACGTTCAAACCAATTGAGCGTTACATCTTTAAATTCCGGGTTTCTTGAGGTCAATATAAAATTCCGCTCAGGACCATAGTGCTTCAGTGTCTTTTGAATTACCGGCTTTACATAAAGTATGCTTTGGGACTTCTCAAGAACCTCAGGACTGTAGAAATCGTCTTCAGCATGGTTTATAGCGTCTTCAGTAAGCCCGGCGTTTCTGGCAACGTCGGTTAAATAAGTCCAACCGTTTATGTCCGAGGTTTTAACCGGAATTCCGTGTTTTTCGGAAAACCTTTTGTAAACTTCTTTTGATGTATCCGAAAAAATTCCGTCATTATCATAGACAAAAACCGTTTCTGGATTTTTAATAACTTTTTCGAAAAGTTTCCAATCACCGGTAAAAAGTTCAGAAAACCTGTAAGGCTGGCGTTCCATGGATTAGTCTTTTTAGCATACTTTTTAGATAAAATCCACGCCTAGCCTGAAGCTAAAACCTCACCAAATCGATTTTAAGGCATGTCCAGACAAAAAGATGATTAACTGACCGTCCGTTTATCCCGTATTTACGGATATATTAATAAAATTAACCAAAATTAATGTTTTTAAAACCCTGACGGTAAAAAACAGGGGAGGGGTAAAAAATGCTTAAAATATGTTTCGGTAATTATTAGGAGGACAATATTAAAGACAAAAATAAAAAGAGAGTAATTAAATAAAAATAATTAATAATTTTTTATTAACTATAAATGAAACACAAAGAAGAACATAAAAATACGCTCTACCCTCGGCTACTTTAGAATACGTCGCAAAAGTTACATTGTGCGACTATATACATTCAGCTTCCCTAAGCAGGTATGTCCCGCAATTTATCAATAAGCCCCTCTAAGGGGGCTATAGAAGTTCCTTATTGGTTCCGGCTGACCCAATGGCACCACTTCTCTTTGGGTAGTCGTGTATATTTGTGTCTCCTTATATATATTAGTTATCCACAAGGAGGCGTACTTAAGAGCAAAGGTGTACTTTGAGGCTAATAACTATATCAAACTATACAAATCCTCCAAGAATGGGCTTCGGCTTTTCTTCGACAAGGTGTCTACGTCGCATTTCGTGAAAACAACCTATAATTTTCGTGAAAACATATTCGGTTTCACGAATATATATCCTATAATTATAGGGTGTCTACTACCCTCCTCCCCTGCCGAACTGTGTCAGCAATTTTAAATTTTAAATTTTAAATTTTTAATTGAAGCGAAGCGCTACGCGCCCCAGTGAGTTGCAATAAACATTGCGGCGAAGATTAAAGCTCCGACCAGGAGGTGTTCCCTAATGGTAGATTTAAAAAGTCTTTCCTCAAGCTTTGCCTGTCCCAATCCCAGAAGCATGTAAAAAGAGGCTGTCAAAAAAAGAGATCCTACTACTATTGTTGTAGGCCAAAAATAGAGTGCCGCGGATAGTTCCGCCGTAATAAGCGATGAGATAAGGGAGAGTTTCATAAGTTCCCCCGAATATTCCTTGTCTAAAACCATCGACCAAAAACCCTGAAGGTATAAAGGGAATGACAAGACAAAAACCGCAGGAACTAAATAATATATTTCTGTTCTAATAGAGAGGATTGCGTCAAAAACAAGGAAAGAAACAATAAGAGTGAGCACAAAACCTACTCCCCTCGCCGCCCTAAGAAGAGCTATGGTTCTGACAGACGCAACCGAGTAAATATTCGCGGTTAAACACAAAATGTAAATTCCAATACCGTAAAAAAGAACAATTGGAATTCTCGCAAAAATATTAGCGGGGAGCAAAAACCAGAAAAACCCGACGCCAAGTGTATACATCACCGGTAGCACCAAAGTAAGCAGGGTCATGTTTCTACCCAAACTTTCAAAGAGAGACCAGAGAAAAAGTGTAAAAGTCAAAAGTCCTAAAATCCCTATCGCCCAAAATCTGTTTTGATCATTTAAAAACTGTACCCCGATAAAACCAAAAGAAAGAATGAGTGAGGTAATAACAAAGCGGGTGCGTTTAGACATTGTATATTTCTTAAATCTTAGACATCACATCGTCGGGAATATCCGCGTTGATGAACACATTCTGAACGTCGTCTTGGCTTTCAACTTCATCAATAAATTTCATTATCTTTTCAGCAGTAGAGGGGTCAGTAATAGCTACAAAATTTTTAGGCTTCATCTGAAGTTCCGTCTCGGTTACCTCAAAGCCTGCTGCAACCAGTGCTTTGTGGATTTGTCCCAACTTGTCGGGAGCAACATAAATCTCAAAACCACTTCCTATGTCTTCCATATCCTCTGCCCCGGCATCGATAAGCTGAAGCATTTGTGCATCAGGATCTTCTTTTTTCTTGATAACCATAAATCCTTTGCTTTCAAAATTAAAGGCAACGGAGTTTGGGCCACCCATACTCCCCCCTGCCCTATCAAAAAGATTTTTAATTTCCTGGGCGGTTCTGTTTTTATTGTCTGAGGCAACCTCAATCATAACTCCAATTCCACCGGGGCCAAAACCCTCATAGGTAATCTCCTCAATGTTGGCAGCCTCGGTTGTTGCTTTGGCAATTGCCCTTTCAATATTTTCCTTGGGCATGCTAACGGCTCTTGCTTTATCGATTTCAAACCGGAGTTTGAAGTTCATGTCCGGATCCCCACCGCTTTTGGCGGCAATCATAATGGCGCGGGCCATCTTACTAAAAAGGTTTCCTTTGGCTGCATCATTTACCGCCTTCTGGCGCTTGATGGTTGCAAAATGAGAATGTCCACTCATACTAAGAGTGTATTATACCTTATGGAGCCACTTCTCTCCAACAATCAAACCTCTAAAGTAATCTTTCCTCTTTTGTAAAAAAACGATATTTGGCCCAAGTGGTCAAAAAATCCGATCTCACCCAAAAGAGAGAAGCCGTTTGATGGAATGTCATTAGTGAACACAACCGGGGTTGAAAAATTAACACTTTCACCTTTGTTAAAAATTATTAAATCCAAAACAGCCATGTATCCGGTTAATTTTTGACTCTTTTCACCAACTCCGCCAAATATTATTGGCTTGTCCATGTTTAGACTTAATCCAAGATCTTTGGCTATGGACAGGTGAAAAACATTAAAATCAGCACCAGAGTCTATAAGAGCTGGAACATTTACAGCTGAATTCTTGTAGGAAAGTCTGACAGGAATAATTGGTCTTTTATGTGGGCCAATTTTAATATAATCAAACTTCATTTTCTTCATCCAATGAAAGCTGTTAAATTTGAGGGGACATGAAAAATATTGGGAATTTTATACCCCATTTTTTTAGCTTTTTGGTAAACAAACGAGGAGGTTTTACCGGATACCACCACTTTGACAAAACGATCGTCCATCGCTACCCATTTTCCTTTATATTTTTTATAAACCGGAGTTAAATCTTTAGTCATACGGTTTTAGTATAACACAACTTTATGGAGCCACTTCTCTCCAGGTGGTTAGGCTGTAGGCCAGGTCTATCGGGAAGAGAAGTTCCTGGTCAGGGGCATATTCAAAATATTCTGCCGGTGTGGTTGAGTTTGTGGTAGAACCCAAATCTCTCTGCAGGCTTATTCCCCCGTAACCCGCCACAGTTCCCCTCACCCAAAGTTGAGAGTCGGACTTGGCTCCGCCGGTTCCGGAGCTGAAAGTTCCATCGGCAACATAAATTCCTTCAAGGTTGGCAGAAGCTCCCCCACCAACACCCGGATCAACAATAATATTTCCATAGCTTCCGGCCGCATTTTCACCAGCAACTGCTAAGAAAAATCCGCTCCCTTTGGTAAGCTTGATATTTCCTTTAATACTTAAGTTTGCCCCTTTAACAATCAAGATAATTTTTCTGGCCCCAAGATTGGCAGCATTAGTAATGGTAAGCGGGATACCTCCCATAGCCGAACCGTCATATACATACCAATAGTACCCATTGTAGGCAGTTCCGCCGCTTGCAAAGAAGCTGCCGGCAACAGAACTTGATGAAACCGGGTTTATAACGGCATCTCCCGGAATTGAATTTACAAAATAGTTCGAGTCATAAATTTTACTTGTAGAGTATGTCGTGTTTACAAGCCAACCGGTTGCCGAAACATTTGTTTTTGTCAGGTTTGTTGATGTACCGTAAACGGCAACACCGGGGTATCCCCCGTCCCCGTTTTTACCAAACATCAGACCCGCAGGAACAGTGCTTCTCAGGTCCAGATTTGTAGCCACATCGCTATCTTTTACCTGCCACCAGGCGATGACGGGGGTAAGAACAGTTACTTTTCTCGCAGCAGTAGGGCCGGCACATTGGTATGCATAGTAAGGAGTTATCCCGTAACACCTACCCCTACATTCAGATACTCCTACATCCCACGCCCTACAGTCCACATCATATATACCGGCGGATGATGGCACCCAGTTAAATGATTGATCCCCCGGTCCACCATTAACCCTGTTCCAATACGCAGCTGTATCCGGCTCGCACTGTCCCTCTCTATAAATTCCCAACCCTCTCTGGTCTATTGTCCCCGCACCATCCTCATATGTCGCAGTGAAAGTGCCCGTATCCCCCACATAAAGACTTGCCGGACCTGTCAGGTTTTTACAATTGGGTAGGGGGGGCGGATAATAATGCCACCAAAGATCGGCGTAGCCGTTACCAGTTCCGCAAAAAGAACTATCAGGCAGGCTTACCGAGCTTGACATAACCGGAGTGGTAGTGTGACAAGTTGTGCTGTTATAGCAAAGTGTATAGCCTACGGTGTAATTTGCAGGAACGGATACAGACACTGTTCTTGTTTTACTCGCACTTTGATAAGTTAAAAAATAGGGCTGAGTGGATGTGGAAGTTACAGGGTCATTTAAAGTAACTGTTTGGCTACTTGCTGGTGCAATTGCTTGATTGCCCGGCATTACAACCTTATAACCCTGAACTGTACAGGTGTATGACGGGGGTGCAGTTGGAGGGGGCGCTGTTGGTGTTGGTGTTGGTGTTGGCGTTGAGACCGGAGGTGAAGTTGATGAATCCCAACTACACGAGTTTGAATATGTACAAGAACCGGACGTTCCACACCTGCTTCCCGTACACGAAGATACGTCTCCACCACAAGGTTGAGGAGCACTGCCGGTGCCATCACACCATGTGTTTGTAGTACACACACAGGTACCGGTACCCCCAGCGGTTCTACATGATGTGTTACATACCGTACACGATCCAATGAGCACTCCATCTCCATCGTAACATCCTTTTACTGTGGTGGACTTTGTTGTTCCACATTCATAGTCTCCACTGCACCCGGCTGCACCTACAGAAAATCCACCAATCTTCAAAAAACGTGCAAGGTTTTGCAGCTTGTCTACTACATTGAAAGAGGTCTTTTTAAAATACGATAGCAGTGGTTGATCAGATTTGACTTGATTACTTATTATTGTGTTTAGGTTATCTTGATATTTTTTATCCGTAACAAAATCAGGGTTTTTTACAAAAAAAAGTGCTCTCATAATTGCATCTGTATAGACGCTAATCGGATCTGAAAGTTCTTGGCTTATAATAAAATCAGCCAATTGAACTTTTATCAAAATTGTTCCATTTACATATTTATCATTAAAGGAGCTTAACACCCTGTTTGTGTCAGCCCCATCCACAACAACTCCATACGGCTGTGGAGCATCTACAAATTCAATCTCTACTTTTTTGATATCCTTGTGCCAGGTAAGATTGTCCCAGACAAAGAATTCGTTTCTACCTGTTTGACTAAAAGTAAGCTTATCCGAAACATCTCTGGCCACTTTTTGATCAAGTTTTAACTCATACTTATTCTGCCCTAACGTAAAAGTTGGACCGTTGTTGCTATATTTAAAAAAAAGAAATCCCTCAACTAATAAAATAACTATAAGTAGAAAGAAAACCAGCAGTAAATACCAAGGGATTCGTATTTTTGCGGTTGTTGATGAAAGTTCACTCTCCATAGACAGGTTGCAGATTTAATCGTACACGAAACCAACCCAATCGGCAATATATTTGTGCTATCTCTCACGAACCCTTAACGGAACCATGGTTGGATTATTGCTATAATAATCATCATACCTATAAAAATCAAAATTTAGTTGATCTAGTTCCGGCCTTTCTTTGGATTTCAACTCTTGGTAATTTGCTATCTCCTCGTCGCTCACGTTACCAGACATTTGATATTTGATATCATGAGAGAGTGCTAACATTGGACCCTGCGCTATCAATTCCCACATCTTGAGAGTGATGAAAAAACTATCTTTCGGAATATCCCCAAAACCCCAATACTCAGGGTTTGCGAACAATTCCATAGTTAACGAACCGTTATCTACGTAAAGAAACATGGATAACGCATCTATTTGACCACCCCAAAGGTCTCCTCCTATTTTTTGGCTCAGTAATATATCTACTGGCTTTGTCGGGTCAACCATTCTTTTTTCCCCCTCTATAATTGATCCACGATTAGTGGCATATATCTCATAGCTCATATTCTCACCGTCTTTTATTCTCTGAATATAATCACTCAATGTAACCGATTTCCTATTTTCCCAATCGTCTTCTTGCCAAGCGAAAAGGTGAGCTTTCATAATTATTTCTGCCATCAAATTTTTGGCTTCATCTTCTCCATATTTTTCCACAAACACGGAGTTGTATTCCCATCTATCTAAAGGTTTTACTTCTCTATCGTAGGTATCCTGAGCAATGGAAAAATTGATTTTAACCGGCAATCCCTCGACACTACCCTCTATCTCAAGAGAGCTGTGAATTGTTTCATATTCCGGTGTAGGAGTAATTTCTACCTCTTGGGTTTGTTCCATTATCCACATATTTTTATCTGCATTAAACCAACCGACTAGAGACTCTCCTTTGAAAGCTCCAATTACACTCCATCCGCTTTTATCCCAAATCATTTGCTGGGCTGTTCCATTAAGTTCTGCAGGTTTTATCAGTTCTGAGACTTTGAACTCTGGCCTGTTATAGAGATATGCAACCATCCCCATGGCACGGACCAGCTGGTTGGTTTCTTTTCCGCTTGTAATTGTGAACTTAAGAAAATTGCCGTTGGTTCCTTTTGCTGCCAAATCCCAATGGACTTCTCCACCCTCCTCATAAACAACAGGCAACATATTACTGCTGGCAATTCCATTGGCTTTATACCAATCTTTCAATGCAAAGAGATCCTCCCCTGCCCCAAGCTCAACAATTCTTTTTTCCGCTTCTGCCCCGCTAATGCTTGGCATCTTTACAAAGTTTTCGGCAGAAGTGGGGTAAGGCGCAACTTCGATTCCGAGAGGGGTTTCTGTTTCCGTAGAGAAAGTTTCCGGAGTTGAAAAAGAAGTTGGTGTTTCTATGGGAATGTCTGTTACTTCAACCGGAGGAGATGTGTTTGGTGTGATTTCAACGTAGCTACCTACAACATTTCCACAACCTGCAGCACTCAAGGCCATGGTAACAACAGTGGCTCCTGAGGCAACGGTTCTTATAACCTTGCTTTTAATGGTAGATTCCAGTGCACCAAGGAACCCCACAGCTCCTTCTATATTTTGCCTAAATCCTTCAAAATGTTCTTTTTGTTTGGGGTTAAGAGGGAGTTCGTTTTGAGCTGTATGTAGTTTGGCGGCTGCAACAACTAAACCGTCAATGGGATCCTTGATTTCCGTAAGCGGAGATCCAGTCCAGTCAACTGATTCAATTGCTTTTAAGGGATCGTCCTTCAAATTAGAGGCATTTCTATAAAGTTTCTCAGAGGGCTCACAGAATCTTCTTCCGACTTGTAGAATAATTTTTTCTGGATCAAAATCCGCGTCTATTGAAGAACGAATCTCCACCGGCTCAAAAGCTTTTTCGTTGGGCATATAATTAGGTCTTTCTGTACCCATTATATAGAAACTACAGGTAACTCGCCACACCGATTAACTCGGCTCAGTATACTACTTATGGAGTTTAAAATATAGATTAAAGATCACCCCGCAACCTGCTTGTAAGAAGAGAACCTGCAAGCTATTGACCTTGCAGGGGTCACCCTTTAAAGGTAGATCAGGAAGCTATTGCATTAACTTTTACTTTTAACTTGTCGAACTCTTCTCTAGTGGGGGTGTCGGAAAGATTGGCTTTAATATCTCTTACGTCCTGCTTTACAAAGTAGATGTCTGATTCAATTTTATCAAGTCTCTTGTCAACACCATCAAATCTTTTGTCAACACCATCAAATCTTTTATCAACGCCGTCAAATCTCGAATAAAGATCGTTCATTCCAGTTAAAATGGTTTGAACAGCTTCATCAAGCATTTTTTTATTGACAGTCTTATCATCTTTATCGATCATGTTTTCATTTAACATCGTGAACAATTTTCTGTCAACGTATCAAAACGAAATCAAAACCACTTGACTTTCGCACCCACCTCCCTATACTCAATTACAGTTAAATAAATGGATATTTCTGCCGCGAACATTGCCGTTGCCTCAGCACTTTCAGGAAAATGGAGTGAGGCAATTGACGCCAATCTCGAGATAATCAGATCAGACCCCGACGACACTGAAGCTTTGTGTAGACTCGCCCGCGCTTACTCCGAAATTGGCAAAATCCATGAGGCGCGTGACACCGCAAACAAAGTTTTGGGGATAGACCCCACAAATCAAATAGCAACCAAATTTCTTGAAAAATTAAAACTTGTCAAAAAATCCGACAACCAATCTTTTTCCCCCACCCGCAATGAGTCGTTTCTGGAAGAACCCGGAAAAACAAAACTAATTCAACTTTTAAATCTGGGGGAACCGGTAAATTTCATAAATTTAGATCCGGGTGAGGAAGTAAAATTAACCTGCTATTCCCACAGGGTCTCCATAACCACACTTGGAGGCGTATACATCGGCAGACTTCCCGACGATATCGCGGCAAGACTTCGGAGCTTGATCAAAAAAGGAAATAAATATCAGGCTTTAATAAAATCGGTCAATTTGAAGGAAATAACTATTTTTGTAAGAGAACTCGAACGCGGCGCGAAAGTTACCGATAGCCCGTCTTTCTCCCCGGAAAAAATCGAATATGTTTCCTTCACCCCGCCGGAACTGGTCCACAGCGACATCCCCGATGTACAAACTACGGAAGAAACTCCCGAAGAATAATTTAAAACCTCAACTATAAAATTTTTACGGTTGAATAAATCTCCCCATGGCGTGAGTTAGAAATTGTCTGGACTTGATCAGGCCCAATATTTAAATCTTTAATACTATATAAAACATTATTTGTGACATGCCACTTACATATAGGAGGACAGTTCTCAAATGTAACTGAGTTTGTCACCTCTTTTCTCTTTTCATTCTCCCAGATATCCTTGAATGGTGTTTTGTTAATATTCCCAATATTGTAATTCTCTAGACCTATTGTATGACAACAAATATACACATTTCCGGTTGCAGATATAGTAGTTTCAAAATTAGGACTTAAACATTTTTTGTAGCCTCTATCTCCTGAGCTTAAAGTATTTTTATTGTATCTATATTCACTTCTTAAAACTCTAAAGCTATCGTCCGCATATTTTAAGCAATCGGCAAATTCTGTATCAGTTTCTGTATCATCATAAAAAAATGGTCGAAATTGAATGTAGCTAAGACCATTTTCTTTACACATAGCAGTGGCACGAACCATACCATTCTTGGTAACACTGTCAGTCAAATACCCAGCACCAATGTCGCAACTTGTTAAGCCACACTTGTCACGTAAAGTAGCCATATTTCTGACATTGTCGATCATTCTCGAAAAGTTTATTTCATCCATTCCGTGGGAGTGTGTATACTCTTCTGGAGTTGATGCATCCATACTTATACGAATCCAATTAGTATTTTTCACAACTTTAATCATTTTGTCATCAGATAATCGGACTCCTCCGTTGGTAATTAGTCCCACATCGAGACCCATTTTTCGTGCAAATTCAATCATTTCAGGAGTTTGTCTATTTAATAAGGGCTCACCTCCACCACTAACAACCAAGGATTTGGTGCTATAATTTGCAAGTTGTTCCACTATACCTTGCATATTTTGTAAATTTTCAACACCAATACGACCTCCCACACACCTTGGGCACATATGTTGACACCTATCTGTAGGGCATATCATCACAGTAATCGGCGGTACATTATTACCATTCATCCATTCAATCAGTCTATTTGAATTTTCTGGGTGGAGAAGCTTGTCTTTACCGTATTTTTCCTGAAATTGCTCAAAATCAATTGCTGACATTGCGCTTATTATATATTAAGAGTCAAACAAGGCGGAAATTTGACTTTATTTGATCTGGTAGTAATATTCGTTTGAATCTAAGTATGCATAACAATTTCAGTATATATTTTGTTAAAAATAGCCTAAAAAAGAGGGGCACCAAAACGGTTGTGTTGGTAGGTGGTAGTTTTGACATTCTTCACATTGGACATCTTCGATTTTTACAAAATGCTAAAAAAATGGGAGGTATCTTGGTAATCGCTCTTAATAGCGACAAACATATCAAAAGTTACAAAAAGGTTGGAAAACCTATTATTAATGACCGCCAAAGAGCAGAAATGCTTGTGGGCTTTAAATGTGTTGATTTTGTGTTTCTTACAAACAAAGGTTTATATGACCCATATATTTATAAAAATATTAGACCGAATATTTTAGGTGTGGGCAAAGAAAAAGACAGAAAAGTCGACCGAATCAAAAATTTTGATGTTCTCCATAAAATGTTTCCCGATCTAAAACTCAAATTTATCAATAAAGGTGCTAAACACG
>CAZAXL010000010.1:0-19968 GCA_964489145.1 uncultured Gammaproteobacteria bacterium
TTTCCAGCTCAGCTTTCCCCGGAATAATATTAGTCACTCCCCTGCTTAACACTTCTTCAATTTTGTCCATATATTGATTCTAAATCTTTGCGCCGACCTTATCAATAAACATCCTAATCCCTTTATAAAATTTAATACAGGAAATAATACTCACCCATTCGTTTTCGGAATGCATTTCGCCTGCAATTGGCTTCATCATGAGAATCGGAATGTTATATTCTGAAAAATGTCTGGAATCCGAAGCCCCATATGTCTCTTTTATTAATATTTTTCTTTTGTAGGCACTTTCCATAGCGGATATAAATTTCTTAACAATTGGCAAGTTCTCATTTGTGAATGTTGGCATACCGACAGATGCTGTTGAAATAGTCATATCACCACCCACACCTTTAGTTAGGGACTTGACTTCCTCAACTATTCTGTCCGGGGAATCTGTTTCAGGATATCTGAAATCCAGTTTAAGTACAGCCATATTACAAACTTGATTAATTGAAGTTCCGCCTTGAATGGAACCCATATTCATTGTCGTATTCCAATTGGGTGTTAAATTATTCTTTCCATATCTCTTTAATAATTCATTAGATATGTTGACCAATGGCGCGATGGCATTAAATCCTGCCCATGGACGGCTAGCGTGAGCGGTTTTACCCTTGGACTCAATGACAACTTGGCAGACACCCTTACTTTTATTAACGAAGTTTAATTCACTTCCTCCATCGGGGACGATTAGACATTTTGGTCTAAACTTCAAACTATTTGCCAAATAAGCCCCGCCCTCATAACCGCCAGTTTCTTCATCAGTTGTTATGGCAAGAGAAAATTGAATTTCGGATTTGAGAGATTCTTTTAATAGTTCTATCCCAAGTGGTATTGAAAATTTCATGTCACTGGTTCCGCGGCCGTAGATTTTATCTCCCAAAACATTTGATTTAAATTGGTCGGGCCTTCCCGAAACCACATCCATGTGGACCAGATATCCGATATCAGGAGAAAGGCCTTTAGAACTACCGGCAATTAAAATTTCAGCATCTTTATTTACAACCCTCTTTATAAATGCTTTTTTAGGCAAAATGCTTTCAACATAATCCAAAGCCCTGGAATTTTCTTCAACATTTCCGGTTACAGTTTCAAAAGCTACTAATTTATTAAGCTGATCTATAAAAGTTTGTTTGTTCATAAAAAAACCTCCTTACGGAGGTTGTTGCTGTTTAGTTTCTGTTAAGCCACTAAATAGTCGCTCCGCTTGAAAGGAGGTCAAAATAGTGCCAATAAGAACTAATATCCATATGAAGTATTGTAGATCAAATTAATTGAATGTCAAATTTGTTTGTTCTTTCACAAGTTGCTAGAATAGGTACTATGTGGAGGGATAGGGCTAGACATGCAACCTGGAGAGATAGGAGAAAATATGGCCAGTCACTAAGCAGAAGCAGACAGTTGGTTAAATGGGCAAAAATAGCTTTCTTTGGGGCTATCGGCTTTTTCATTTTTCTTTTATTTATCCTTCCTGTTCTGGCCTTTAATCTCCCCTCTCCAGACAAAATTGTGAGAACACAGGGCTTTTCTACCAAGATTTTGGACCGGAACGGCAGTCTCCTTTATGATGTTTATGCTAATCAAAATAGAACCCCCGTAGAGCTTCCAGATATCCCTTTATATTTGAGACAGGCAACTATTTCGATTGAGGATAAAAATTTTTATAAACACCAGGGTTTTGACTCGATCGGAATTTTACGGGGTTTCTTGCGTATTTTCACAAAAGGCAGAGCGGCGGGAGGTTCTACTCTAACCCAACAGCTTGTTAAAAATGTGCTTCTGACAAACGATAGAACCGTTGTCAGGAAAATTAAAGAGTTTGTTTTGGCAATTCAGATTGAGAAAAAATACTCAAAAGATCAGATACTTCAAATGTATTTAAATGAGGCTCCCTATGGAGGAACTTCCTGGGGAGTTGGTGCTGCTGCCCAGACTTATTTCGGGAAAGATGTTGTAGACCTGAACCTTATCGAAAGTGCAATCCTTGCCGGAATGCCGCAAGCACCATCGGCTTATTCACCCTACTCTTCGACTCCAACAGCTTACATTCAGCGTACAAAAGATGTTTTAAGAAGGATGAAGGAAGATGGTTATATAACCAAAGACCAGGAAGTGGCTGCCGGTGCAGAGCTCTCTGGTTTTCAGTTCCAATCCAAAGGAACAAGCCTTAACGCACCGCATTTTGTTCAATATGTTCAAAAGATTTTGGAGGATACCTATGGCCAGGCGGCTGTTGAACAAGGAGGTTTAACGGTGACGACGACATTGGATCTTGAACTTCAAGATAAAGCCCAGCAAATTGTTACAGATGAGATTGCAAAAGTAGAAAAACAGCACATTACAAACGGTGCGGCAGTGGTTCTTAACCCCAATACGGGAGAAATTTTGAGCATGGTTGGATCAAAGAATTTCTTTGCAGACGACTATGACGGACAGGTAAACGTTACCACATCTCTTCGTCAGCCCGGAAGTTCATTCAAGCCTTTTACCTATGTTACCGCGTTTAAGCAGGGTTATGGCCCCGCCACTCTTTTGATGGATGTTCCTACAACTTTTCCGGGTGGAGTAGGACAGCCGGATTATAAACCTGTAAATTATGACGGCAAATATATTGGGCCAATTCAGGTTCGCTATGCTCTGGCGAACTCCAGAAACGTCCCTGCCGTTAAAATGCTTGCCATGGTTGGGATTAAAAATGTTCTACAAACTGCAACGGATTTGGGACTTACAACTCTTCCTCCGACGGCAGATACTCTAAAAAGAGTAGGTCTTTCATTAACTTTGGGTGGAGGCGAGGTGAGACTTATTGACATGACATCTGCTTACTCTGCATTTGTAAATAAAGGCTACAGAGTAGAGCCGGTAGCAATTCTTAAAGTTACCGATGTAAAAGGAAAAGTTTTAGAAAATAACACCCCTCAAAAAGGTAAACAGGTTTTGACAGAGGGACAGGCCTTTTTAATTAATAACATACTTTCCGACAATGATGCTAGAAAAGACACTTTTGGCGTCAACTCTTATTTAAATATTGCCAACGTGATGGCTAAGACCGGAACCACAAATGACAAAAAGGACAACTGGACAATAGGTGGAAACGAAAACGCCATGGTTGGAGTTTGGGTTGGAAATAATGACAACACTTCGATGTTGAATGTTGCCTCGGGAGTTTCCGGTGCATCCCCAATTTGGCACAACATTACTGTTCAGGCCTTAAAGGGAAAATCAACTGTTAGTTTCCAACCTCCTTCTGATGTATCTCAGGTTTCTGTCGATAGAGTATCCGGTTATGGTGCACACGATAATTTTCCGGCTCGCTCGGAATATTTTATAAAAGGAACTGAACCAACCGTGGCGGATCCGATTCACGTATTTTTGAAAGTTTGTAAAAGCGATGGAAAACTGGCAACGCCAAGCGATATAGCCGGCGGGAATTTTGATTCCAAGGAATATTATCAATTTAAAGAGGAAGATCCTACAGCCGGAACAGGTGGAACAAATCGATGGCAGGAAGGAATCCTTAATTGGTTAAATACCCAGAGCGATCCGAAATATCACCCCCCGACTGATTATTGTGAAACAGGTAATCCTCTTAGTGTTGAGTATACTAATCCCCACGATCATGATTCTAATCTTTCTACGGGGGAGATGAATGTCACTTTTACCGCCAACTCTAATTCGGCCATAACTCAAGTTGATTTGAAATTAAACGGCAATAAAATTTGCACCTTTAACAACGGAGCAAACAACTATTCTTGTAAAGTGAACTTTCCTTCTAACGGGATTTATACGATTGAAGCTGTTGCAATGGATGCTGCCAATCACCAATCGAATAGAACCATAACAGTTGGAGTTGGACAATCGTGGGAAGCCAGCCCGACACCTTCGCCTAGTCCTTAAGACTGGTTCCAAACTTGGATTTTAATAAAGTGAGAATCCTGTCTCTTATACTTTTGACATCGGCGTCAGTTAAATTCTTACTGCTGTCCTGATACCAAACTCTAAAAGTATAGGAATCTTTATAAATATCTTTCAGTTCTAGATTTTTAATCTTTGATTCTGAATTTTTAATCGCTTTCATTACTTCCCCAACTCTCGTTTTTGGAGGAAGAACCAGCGTAATATCCTCTATTTGTGGAGGATTCAGCGGAATCGATGAAAACAGTTTTGTATAGGAAAGCTTTTCCAGAGTTTCCATATCCATTTCAAAGCAATAAACTTTTCCGGAAATTTCCATTGCAGATAGAACTATGGGACTTATTTCTCCAAATTCACCGATGATATGAGAACTGCTTTTAATTACTCCCGCAACGGATTGATGTAAGTACTTTTTATTAACTTCAAATTCAATAGAATAATTCTCAATGTTCAATTTCGAAAGAATTATGTCTATGGCAGTTTTAAAATCCCGGAAATTTTTCCCGGTAGAAATACCTGCGACTCTGTATTTTTCGTTTGCCCCCCTTGATGTCTTTAAATAAACTTTGTCTATCTCAAAAAGCTTTAAAACGTCTAGGGGGTTTAACTTAATATTGGTGACCAAGCTGGGAATAAGCGAGACTCTCAAATACTCATACTCCAAACTTACGGGATTGATGAGTTTGAAATAATCCTTGGGATCGGTCTCAAACTTATCAACCAAAGCTTTTGAAACGAGTGATAAATTTTTTGCTTCCGAGTAGCCGCAAGAAACCAGAAGGTCTTTAATTTTAAGAATCAGGCTGTCATCAAAAAAGTAAGGAATTTTTTCTTCCGTAACCTGACCAACAGGAAGAGTTGTTGGGAACTTATTGTATCCGTAAAGTCTGGCAACCTCTTCCGCCAGATCTTCCTCAATTTTTATATCTCCCCGGTAAGTTGGAACAGTGCAGACAACCCCGTCTTTAATTTTTTTAGGGTATAGATTAAGGGATGATAGAATTTTGAGAATTTCACTCTCCGGAATTTCAATTCCCAGTATTCTTTTAAGTTTATCGAATGTTAAATTAATATTTTTTGGTTCAAACTTTTCTTTTTTGAAATCAATAACCTTTGAAGCAATCTCTCCGCCGGCAAGTTCAAGAATCAGACCTACAGCTCTTTTTAAACTGTTAACAGTACCACCTTTGTCCGGACCCCTTTCATAAATTGCGGAAGCATCGCTCCTAAGACCCATTGCAATAGAAGCTCTTCTGACAAGAACAGGGTTATCGATAGTTACATGCAGAAGAACGTTTTTAGTTGAATTTTTAATTCCCGAATTTTGTCCGCCTTTGATTCCGGCTAAATCGATTATCCTTTCGGCATCTTTAATTATCATCGCCCCCTCCGGGAGTTTGTAGCTCTCTCCGTCAACAGAAGTGAAACTCTCTCCCCCACCAGCCTTTTCGAGTGTCATTATTTGTCCGCTTATTTCATCGTAATCGAAAGCGTGCATCGGAATACCCAGCTCGTACATAACGTAGTTGGTGATATCAATGATGTTATTGATAGGCGAATGACCCATTGAAGTAATTCTTTCCTGGAGCCATTTTGGTGAAGGCTTGATTGTTACATCCTTTATTACAACAGCACTCCAGCGTTCAAATAAATCAAAATTAGGAATCAAATCAATCGGGAAGTTAGCTGTTGCTGCTGGAATCTCTTTAATTTTAAGTTCTTTAATTTTAATTCCCTGTATAGCAGCTACTTCCCTGGCGACCCCGAGTATACTCATCCAGTCGGGCCTATTGGCAGTGACTTCAACGTCCAGTATTACCTCATCGCCAACTTTTTTGGTTGCTTCGCAGGTCAGACCCGCTTCGGTCATTTTCCACATAAGATCCTTCAAAGGTAGTTTTATTTCTACATATTCTTTAAGCCAGGAAAGTGGAATTAACATATTTTAAATTTAGAATTGACTCAGGATTCGCATATCCGGAGTTGTCAAAGTCCTTAGATCTTTTATTTGATAGCGCAGGTTTACAATTCTGGAAAGTCCTATCGCGAAAGCAAACCCATTCCATTTTGCGGCATCAATACCGGCATTTTTAAGAACATTTGGGTGAATCATTCCGGCTGGCATTATTTCACTCCAACCGGTGTTTTTGCAAAAAGAACAGCCCTTTCCTTTGCAAATAGTGCACTGCATATAGGTGTCAACTCCAGGCTCAACAAAGGGAAAATTGGTTGTGGCAAAACGGGTTTTTATTTCTTTTCCAAAAAGTTCTTTTAAAACATAGTTGATAGTTCCGAAAAGATCCGTCAGATGAATATTTTTATCGACAACAAATCCCTCAACCTGCCAAAACTCAAATCCATGAGAAGCATCGACCTGTTCATATCTGAAATTTCTCCCGGGGGCCAAAACTCTAAACGGAGGCTTCATTTTCTCCATTACCCTGCCCTGCATTGCCGACGTTTGAGTCCTTAAAATTGTCTCTGAAGGTTTGAGATCGGTTCCCTTGGTGTCTACATAAAAAGTCATCTGGGTATCGCGGGAGGGATGATCCTTGGGGATATTTAAAGCTTCAAAGTTGAAATAATCCGATTCAATTTCCGGCCCGTCTGCAACCTGATAACCCAGGAAGTTGAATATTTGCTTTACTTCTTTGAGTACTTTAGTCAAAGGATGAAGATGTCCGAGATCGAGTTTTGAACCCGGCATGGTTAAATCAAACCAATCACGCTTTTCCGAAATGCTTTTGATCATCTCCTGTTTTTTATCAGATATGAGCCTTTCCAGTGTGTTTTTACTTTCATTAAGAGTAATACCAAACTCTTTTCTTTTTTCGGAAGGGGTATCTGTAATTTTTTTAACAAGAAGCGTGAACTTTCCACTCCGTCCCAAATAGGCCACTCTTATTTCCTCGAGATCGGCGGTATTTTCGACAGAGGAAATTTGTGCAATTGCCTCGTTTCTTAAATTGATTAATTCTTCCTGCATATATTTGATTTTACACTAAAAAAGCCTCCCTTTTTAGGAGGCCTAAACAAATGGCAACAACCTCCTAAGATTACTTAGAGGTAAAGCCAGCTTCTTTGACTATCTTTTTGAATGTTTCTGCATCTTTTGAAGCAATATCGCTTAAAATTTTTCTGTCAATTTCAATCTTTTCTTTTTTGAGACCTGCAATAAACCTACTGTAAGAAATTCCCTGTGCTTTTACTGCAGCGCTTACTCTGGTGATCCAGAGCGTTCTAAGGTTTCTTTTCCTAAGTTTTCTTCCATGATAGGCGTAAGACCCGGCATGAACCAAGGCCTCTTTGGCGGTTTGAATTCTGCTGCCTCTTGCCTGCTTATAGCCCTTTGCCCGGGCTAACATTTTTCTGTGTCTTATAGCGGAAACTGATTTAACTCTCATAATATTTTATTTACTTTACTTGATAACAAGCTTGGCTTATTTAGTTGTCTTTTTTGATTTTCCTCTGACTTTCTTTCCAACCGCTTTCAAAATTTTCTTAGCATAATAACCTTTAAGCTCAACAACTCTTTTAAGATTTCTGAGTTGCTTACTGCTCTTGCTGCTTTTAAGGTGTCGTCTAAAACCCTGACGACGCATTACTTTTCCGGTCTTAGTAACCTTAAATCTATTTGTTATCGATTTTCGAACTTTCCTTTTTGGCATTGTTTTTGGCGGTTACGCCTTTATTTGTTACCGGAGAAATTACTGTTACTAAATATTTCCCCAGGAACTTTGGTTCCATGTCGGTGATAATTGTATCACCAAATACACCTTTAATCTTTCCTATAAGGTCATAACCTGTATGTTTGACCCTCATTTGCGGTCCTTTGAAAACAACTACTACCCTGACTTTATTTTTATCCGCAAAAAATTCTTTTATCCTTCCGATTCTTACGTTAAAGTCATTTTCGGCTATAAACGGACTGAAACGTATTTCTTTAACTTCCCCACCCTTAACCTTTTTAGCTTGAGCTCTTGCCTTTTTCTCTTCCGCGTATTTGAACTTTCCAAAGTCTACTATCTTGCCTACAGGCGGCGTAGCATTTGGCGCTATCTCGACAAGTGTCAGGTTAGCCTCTTTGGCTTTCTTAACGGCCTCGTCCTTTGTCAAAACTCCAATTAGCTTTCCTTCGGAATCAATAACCCTGAGAGAGGGAGCTCTAATCTGATAATCTGTTCGCCAAAAAAGGTTCTGTTTTCCCAACTTCTTGATTATATGTGAATTGTAGCTAAAAAATGAGTTTTTTTCAATAGTGAATGCGAGTGAGTTAATTAGTAATCTTTTCGTCGATTTCTTTTCTCAAGGCTTTAATAAATTCTTCCAAATCCTTTGACCCTAAATCTTCCCCGTTTCTTTTCCTTACGGCAACCTTACCAGCCTCAGCTTCACGGTCGCCAACAATGAACATATAGGAAACTTTTGATAACTGAGCATCGCGGATCTTCGCCTGGAGTCTTTCATTTCTATCATCAATTTCCGCCCTAATTCCGGCCTTTTTCAGATCTTCAGCGACTTTATTTGCGTATTCCAAATGATTTTCGGTAATTGGCAAAACTTTGACTTGAACAGGTGTCAACCAAGTTGGGAAATTTCCTCCAAAGTGTTCAATAAGAACCATTAAAAACCTTTCAGGAGAACCAACTATCGCTCTATGAATCATAACTGGTCGTTTTTCTTTTCCGTCAGAATCAATGTAAGTTAAATTAAATCTCTCTGGCAAGAAGTAATCAATTTGAACCGTTGAAAGTTGCCATTCCCGTCCCAGTGAATCCTTAGCAATCAAATCCATCTTTGGAGCATAAAAAGCCGCTTCTCCTGGGCCGTCAAAATATTCAATATTATTGCGTTTCATAATTTTCTCTGCCCACTTTTCAGTTTTATCCCAAATTTTGGGATTTCCTATATACTTTTCGGGGTGTTCTTGGTCCCTGGTTGAAAGCCTGTATTTATAAGAAAGACCAAAAGTTTTCATAATCTCCTTAGTCATTGCAAGTGCTCTGTCAACTTCTTCATCAACCTGGTCTTCCCTGCAGAAAATATGGCAGTCGTCCTGAGAAAATGCCCTTACTCTTGCAAGACCCGAAAGCTCCCCGGGTTTTTCGTCTCGATATAACATGGCAAAGTCGGTTAGTCTTATTGGCAAATCCTTGTAGCTTCTTGGTTTTGAAGCATAGATTTGTGTGTGCTGAGGACAGTTCATAGGCTTAAGATAAAACTCTTCATCCGAATAATTTGAAAAGACTCTAAACATAGAATCCTTATATTTGTCATAGTGCCCCGAAGTTTTAAAAAGATCAGCCTTTGCAATTTGAGGAGTCCAAACTTGTGAGTATCCTTGTAATGATTGTACAGACTCAACATACTCATTAACAAGGCGTCTCATAAGAGCCCCCTTCGGTGTATAAAGGGGAAGACCGGATCCGACCAATTCGGAAAAAGTAAATAGATCCATTTCCTTCCCAAGTTTTCTGTGATCTCTTTTTTTAGCCTCTTCTTTCATTGCAATAAAATCATCCAACTCTTTTTGCGTAGGGAAAATAGTACCGTAAATACGGGTTAACATTTTATTTTTCTCGTTCCCTCTCCAGTAGGCACCGGCCACGGAAAGAAGTTTGAAAAATTTTAAATCTTCAGAAGGGTTTTCGACATGTCCACCTTTGCAAAGGTCGGAAAAACTCCCCGATTGGTAGTGTGTAATTTGCCCGTCAGCAAGATCGTTAATTAATTCTTCTTTATATTCATTACCCTTAAAATCTTTTAAAGCCTGTTCTTTGGTTACTTCAATCTTTTCAAATTTCCTCCAGCCCTTAACAATCTCATGCATTTTTTCCTCGATTTTGGGAAAGTCAGATTCTGCGATTTTGGCTTCTCCGAAGTCAAAATCGTAATAAAAACCATTTTCAATTGCCGGGCCTAAAGTAGGTTTTGCCTTGGGCCACAATTGTCCGATGGCTGCTGCCATTAGATGTGAACAGGAATGCCTTAAATATTCCAAATTTTTTGAGTTTTCCATAAATTTTTAATTTCTAATTACTAATTTCTAATCAAATCCCAATATATAAATATTAAACTTATAAAAACAAAAAAGCCACCTGCTTCATTTGGATTCCGTTGTTTCCGGAAGGTTCCATCCAAACTACTTAAGTGACTTAATTTTTACCGTTTCGCTAGTATCGCGTTCCACTTGTCGATTGGTTAGTTCGATTAATAGCGTGGAAAATTAGTTTCCTGATAGTAATTTAACTTGTTTTGGAACTGAAGTCAAACACACTATCATGATATATATCATTGAAGTGGATTAATGTCTAAGGAGTTTTGCTTGCTTACGTGCTTCAACTTCATCTAAGATTACTTTTCTGATTCTAACCGACTTGGGAGTGATCTCGACGAGCTCGGTATCGTCAATATACTCAAGCGCTTCTTCAAGACCCATTCTATGCGGTACATTAAAGTGTTCCATCGAGCCGTCACCTTTACTCCTCATATTACTGAGTTTCTTTTCCTTGCAGGCGTTAACCCTAAGGTCCCCGGATCTGCTGCACTGGCCGATAACCTGGCCTTTATAAATTTTTTCAGCCGGACCAACAAAAAATTCTCCCTGGTCTTGAACTTGAGTCATTCCGTAAAGCCTTGTTTCTCCTGATTCGTAAGCAACTAAACTTCCGCGCTCGCGCTCTCTGGAAAATCCGTCATCCGGTAAAAATTCGTAAAAAGCAGCATTAATGATTCCAAGGCCTTTGGTGTCGGTGATAAATTCACTTCTGAATCCGATCAATTCCTTTGTAGCGACCGTAAATTCAAGATAGGTAATACCCTCGGTTGCTTCCATATTATCCATTTTGGCGTGTCTTTGGCCCATTTTTTGGATAACTATTCCCGAATATTCCTCAGGAACTTCAATATAGACTTTCTCATAAGGAGTTAGGGTTTTACCGTTTTCCGTGTGATTAATAACGTGGGGTCTGCTGACCTGGAATTCATAACCCTCGCGCCTGATGCGTTCAATCAAAATTGCCAGATGAAGCTCACCGCGGCCGGATACGGTCCAGGTTCCGTCATTGTTATCCTCAACCTTGAGTGCCACATCGGTTTCAAGTTCTTTATAGAGTCTGGCTCTAATTTGGCTTGAAGTTTTAAATTCTCCTTCTTTGCCCCCAAAGGGAGAATTGTTGACCATAAAAATCATTTTTACCGTCGGTTGTTCAATATCAAGGAGCGGTAAAGCAACTGGAGTTATGGGATCCGCAATGGTTTCTCCGATATTGATATCAGATATTCCTGTAACGGCCACAAGGTCTCCCGCCAAAGCTTCCGCTTCCTCAACTTTTCCTAAGCCTTTAAATGTGGAAAGAGAGGTAATTTTAAATTTAGCGATTACTCCGTCCCTATCTATATGAGCAATATCTTGTCCGTTTTTAATGCTTCCTGAATGGATTTTTCCGATGGCGATGCGCCCTTTGTAATTATCGTAACCGATATTGCTGACAAGCATTTGAAGAGGTTCTCCGGGGTGAGCATTGGGTTCGGGAATATATTCTAAAATTGCATCAAAAATAGGCTCAATGCCGGTCATTTTTGATAGATCGGGCTCAAGGCCTGCAACACCATCACGTCCTGAGGCATAAACTGTCGGGAAAAGTGCCGTTTCTTCATTGGCGCCAAGCTCCACAAAAAGATCGAACGTTTTGCCTTGAACATATTCGGGACGGGCTCCCTTTTTGTCGATTTTATTGACGACAACAATAATCTTTAAACCGATTTTAAGTGCTTCTCTAAGAACGAATCTGGTTTGAGGCATGGGACCCTCTTTGGCGTCAACCAAAAGAAGCGCGCCGTCAGCCATAGAAAGAACACGTTCGACTTCCCCACCGAAGTCGGCATGGCCGGGAGTGTCAATTATATTAATTTTTACGCCTTTGTATTCGACTGAAGCATTTTTACTAAATATTGTGATTCCACGCTCTCTTTCAAGTTCGTTTGAATCAAGAATTGTGCCTTGTTCGGCAATTTCTTTTTTCATCTCGGTATGAGATTGACGCAAAAGTGCATCGACCAGGGTGGTTTTACCGTGATCGACGTGAGCAATAATAGCAACATTTCTTATCTTATTCATACAATAAAATCCCACTTCGCTGAAGCTTTACGGGATTAAACCTATAGCATTATTATACTCCCAAAATTCAACTAATGCGAGAGTGGACTCGGCGGGAATTGGACCCGCTACTCTTCCATGCCATGGAAGCGTGTTACCGGTATACCACGAGCCCTTGTCGAGAGCCAATTATATCATCTTTAATGGCTAAATTTAATTATGTATACTTGGTATATGAGTGTTTTGCATGTTTTTATCCTTTCTTTAATCGAAGGTTTAACTGAATTTTTACCAATTTCTTCAACCGGACATTTGATCCTTGCTTCAAAGTTGTTGGGAATTTCTGAGACTAATTTTGTCAAAACATTTGAAATTGTGATTCAACTTGGAGCCATTCTGGCTGTTGTTGTTCTTTATATGAAGAAATTTTTAAATAGCCTAAGCCTGCTCAAAAAGCTGATTGTTGCTTTTATTCCTACAGCCATAGTGGGCTTTACTCTCTACCCTTTGATTAAAGATGTTCTTTTGGGCAGCTCAACAGTGACTTTGAATGCACTTTTTTGGGGAGGCGTTGCCCTTATTGGAATTGAGTTGTTTTTGAAAAAGAGGAACAAAAGCGTAAGAAGCAACGAGATTGATTACGAAAGGATTACATATAAAAAAGCTTTTCTTATTGGTGTTTTTCAGTGTCTTTCCGTTATTCCCGGAGTTTCCCGCGCTGCGGCAACCATTGTTGGCGGGCTTGCAACAGGACTTAACAGACCGATGGCAACCGAGTTTTCTTTTCTTTTGGCGGTTCCCACAATGATCGCGGCGACGGCACTTGATGTTTATAAATCCAGAGAATTTATTTCCCAAACAGGATTTTTGACTCTCTTTGCGGGCTCTTTACTTTCCTTTATTTTTGCAATGTTGGCGGTTAAGTTCCTCATTAATTTTGTCAAAAAGCACGATTTTATTGGCTTTGGAATTTACAGGATTATCCTCGCGATCCTTTTCTGGATTTTTGTGAAGTAGTTAAAAAGCAACCCCCGCAAGACTGCGGGAGTTGCCCCAACTTTGAAACTTGAATAATTCCTGTTTGCACTTATTTATGCTTGCCAAAATTTCAATCGATATAAATTAATTGAGATCGAATTTGAGCTAGCAAATAGTCAAAAAAGATATTATTTCATAAGTTTCGTTGGCTTACACTTTCTTTTAAAGTGTGCCACATTTTTTGATGTGCCCTCCTTTCTAACTAATAACCACTATAAAGCATTAAACTTAAAAAACGCTTAAAGGATAGTTGGACAAACTTAATAGCCCATGGTCAAGATTTAATTTTCAAGGTATAACAAATGGAAAGAGGGTGAATATTGATGGATGACCAAAAAGGAAAAAATCAAAAAAATGCTCAGCAAGTTAACCTTAATTTGGATTCAACACCGATTCTTTATACGGATAATGTTTTGATGACAACAAACTCTGACGGTGTAGTTTTGGATATAGCACAAAGAGTCGGGTCTACCAACCAGGTCAGGATTGTAAGTAGAGTTGGGATGAGCAGGGAACACGCCAAAAAACTAGTAAATGAGTTGGGCAAGCTTTTGGCAATGACGGACGGCAAGATTCAAACGGGGAAAGACAATTTAAATTAAAATATCCTCAGTCTGCAGCAAGCCTGTTCAGGAACCAGGAGACCAGTGAAAGAACAACCGAGGCAACTATTGCTGTCCAGAAGTTGGCAATCTCGAAACCGGGAACCAACATTGAACTTAACCAAAGCAGAAAAACATTAATAAGAAATGCCGCTATTCCGAAAGTTAATATTGAAATAGGAAGAGCAATTAGTTGCAAAATCGGGCGGATCAGAGTATTTACAATACCAATGACAATCGCAGCCACGATGGCTGTAGTGAGGTTTGCCAGACGAAATCCGGGAACTAAATACTCAACAATAAAAAGTGCAGCGACGTTAATAGCAAGTCTGATTATTAATCTCACAGTTTAAGTATTAGTTTTTTTAATACAAAAGTCAAGATTTTTCTATTTTGTGGACTCGCCCCGGCTCGAACGGGGGACCTTTTCAATGTCAATGAAACGCTCTAACCAACTGAGCTACGAGTCCTTGTTGAATAACACAAATTATAACTCAAACAAGCCTAAATTGGAAACCAAGCTATAAAATTATCCTGCCGATCTTGAAAGATAGTGATCCGGAGACAGAAGGAAACTACTCCCCTTCTTTTTGTACATCGACCAATAATTTTTCTTTTCCGCGCGTTTATTGGAACTATGGAGCCAGGTAGCCGCTAAATCAATTCTTTTTCTAAACGATTGTAAAAACTCCAATATGTTTTCAAAAAAGTGAACATGATAAATTCCGGGTTCGACGGGTGCGGAAATCATGCTGACCTCCGTTGCCTCAGCCAGGTTTTCTGTACTTTCCGCTACTTTTTGAATTTCCTGCATAATGGCCTGGAGTTCAATTTTAAGTTCAGATGTTTTTTCTTGAGAGATTCTTTTTTCTTCGCCGGAAAGCTGTCTTTCGTGGCTGATTTGAGATCTGATTTTTTTATTCTCTTCTTCCTTGCCGCTTATGACATCGCTAACCCGAAGAGTTTCGCCTATAGAAAGTTCACCGGATTTTTTGACACCCTGTCTTGATAAACCCAGAATTTCACGAAAAAAATCTTCAGAAGTATTTTTCAGGAAATCTTTTGTTTGGACTGAAGTACCGCTACCCAGGTCCTTTAAGGACTCAAGAACATTTTGGCGAGTTACTATGTTTTGGTTCCTCTTTTTGGTATCTGCCATTAGACCCGATTTTAACTCAGGTTAATCAATAAATCCAGTGCAGCACGACGCCTCAAAATTGATTCCAAAAGTCTTTTTCTGTTTTCGATTTCCCCAGGATCACTATCCCCTTTTTTCTTGTCGATTTGAGACATATTAAAAGCCGCATCAACTTCTTTTTGATCGATTTTAAGATTTTCCGCCTCGGAAATTTTAGTTAAAGTCAGGTCAAGGGCAATAGCCTCTTTTGCCTGTTTGGCATAGTCTGCCCTCAGATCCTCCGCCTTTTTACCTATTGATGAAAGGTAGTTTTCAAGAGCCAGACCAAGTTTTTCGAGACGGGATAAAAGGTTGGACAAGCGGCTATCCGCTTCCTCTTCAATCAAAATTTGAGGAACATCTACTTTAACGCTATCAAGCAGGGCTTTGATAACGATCTGTTCTTTTTGTTCGTGAGAAGGCTCCTTTTTCTCTTCAGGCTTTCCTTTATCGGGAGTCCAAAGACTTGACGCGCGTGATGCCCCTGTGACAGCTTTTTTGTAATCTCCAAGTTCGATTTGAGGGAGTTCACAAGTGGTTCCTCTGATTTGCCAAGGTTCATCTTCCTTGGCACTTATGAGTTCAAACTTGGGATAAATTGCAATTTGGAGTTTGTTGTCGGTAACAGCATCGGCAAGTGCTTTAGGCAAAATATGGCTTAAAGAATGTTCAATGAGGGTGCTTTCCGGAATTTTGGCGGCAACTTTAGGGAGAGGCGCCATACCTTTTCTGAATCCGGGAATTTCGGTATCTTTTGCAAACTCTTTAATTACCTCCTCTTTTGTGGCCTTAATTTCCGAGTAAGGGATAGTAAAAGTAATTTGGATATTTCCATTGCTTTCTCTGGCGACAACGGATGAAATTTTGTCCCCTGAAGGGGATCTTTGGTCTGACATAGAAAGTATTATAACTTCAAAAACATTTGGAACCAAGAAGCAAATTCTGAATTAAATTTTACTTGCCGCCGCTAGGACCACCTTTATGCTGGGTGTGAAAGGTGGCCTGATTAAATTTTACATTAGGATTTCCTTTAGGGATAAAACCTTTGTTTCCCGAAAACATTGACGGCTTTTTATAGCCGAAATTTAGAGTGGGGATTTTTGGGACATCCCTACCGGCAGGCAGGTCTTGTTTTTTTGTGTCATTATTTGCCATATTGTAACAATTATTATATACTATACACAGAGTTTTCAAGGGATAGTGAGGCTTCGATAGTATCAAGCTCCGCCTTTGTTCAGACTTCTTTAAAGGGAGGTGAAAATTTAAAATTAATGCAATCCAAATTATTTGTTGGTAATTTAGCGTGGGAAGTGACAGTTGAGGATCTTAAAGCTCTTTTTGCAGGTGCAGGTTCAGTCGTCGATGCTGCTGTTATAACAGACAGAATGACTGGCAGAAGCCGTGGTTTCGGATTCGTAACCATGGGAAGTGATGCAGAAGCACAAACAGCTGTTGAGAAATTTAATCAGTACGACCTTAATGGCCGTAAGCTTAATGTCAATATCGCTCGCCCAATGGAACCAAGGCAGTAAATTGAGCCTAAAGTTTCAAAGATAGATATCATATGAAATTATTTAGTAATTTCATATGTCCAGGTTCAGGGTGTTCGTGAACTCATGTTCACTTCCACCTGAATCTGACCATAAAAAAGCTTTTATTAGCGGATTTTGAAAGAGTCGACTATCTTTATTTATTGAGTATTTTTTGAATTCTTTCTGTTTCCGAGTTAAGTTGTTTATAAAATTTCTTTTTGGTGACTCTCGGTCCGCAGTTGACTACGATCACTATCTCATTCAGGTCTTTGTACTTTTTTGTTTTTCTGAATTTTTCAACCCCACTATCAGAGCTTTTTATTTGTACCGGTAATGTTGGCAGATTCGATTTTTCGTTAAAGGAAATCCAGTTGTCGATACCTTTGTAAGCATCATCGTTTATGGATGATTTCATTACGGATTTGATTTGTTTCGAGTGTAGAGCGAATTTTGTAAATCTTTTTTCCGAATCGAATCCAATTTTAGCAGCGATTTTGCGCATGGCTATTCCGGCCGCGTTTTCCAGCTCCTGAGTGCTTGTTTTGCCGGCCGAATACGCGTCAAGCATGGCATTAAGCCTAGCATCCCCGTAACGGTCGTTTTTAGTATAGAAGCCACCCCTTTCGGGAACCATTATGTTCGGATTTTACTCTTTGTGTGAATTAAAAAAAAGTAATGAATTTTCTATCGCAGTATTCCAGGATGGTACTAAATTATGATCTGCCCCCGGATATTTTTTATAAGTTATATCAATGGCATCTTTTTTAAGCTTTGTTACAAGTTGATCGCTCCACCAATATGGCACAGCCATATCTCCCGTTCCCTGGTTTATTTGAATTGGGGCCTTAATTTTGTCCAAGTAATTTATTAGGGAGTATTTTCCGGTATCATAGGTTTCGTTAAATTCGGAAAGTTTTCCGATAATAAGCTTTCCTCCGTCATCTGCCTCGTCTATATAATAAAGAATTGACGCCGGAAAAGGTCTTCCTACAGGAGCCCAAAGAACTGTAGGATAATTGACCCCCATGATTTCAAGTGTGGTTAGTGCAATTTGGCCGCCATTACTGTGTCCCCAAATAAAAATATTTTTTTCATCCCACTTACCTGCCGTAGTTTGGGTGAACGCCGGATTCGATATGGATTTTAATGTAACCGCCGCTGTAACATATGTTTGAAAGCGCGATTCAAAAATATCAGTTGCCTCAATATCGCTATCCGCGTAACCCAAAAAATCGGGCGCTACGGTTATAAAACCGTTTTCTGCAAAAACTTTCGCCGAAGGCTTAGTTCCGATACCTGTTGTGTATATTTTTTGATCAACAAATCCCCGGAACATTACGATTACAGGGAAAGACCCGTTACCTTTGGGAATATTTATCATTCCGGAAATGGTTTTGATATTTGCTGAAAAATCTGGACTAAACTTCATGGTGTATTTATATGAGATGTACTTTGGAGATTCCAAAAGCACCTCCCCTATCTCAATTTTTGACGTTTCAAAATTCGTGGTTGATAGATTTTCAATTGTGTATTTCAAAAGAGGAGTGGGTTTAATTTGAGCGATCGGATTTGAATTTTTAGGAAGATGGTAGGCCGTGTTTGCAAACCAGCCAATTAAAATAAAAACAACCGAAATCAAAACATAAAGGCCTGTTTTTCTCATAATATATAGGTCGGCTTTAGATTCCCGAAATACTGACGCTATCCCCTATTTTGATTGAATTGGAGTCGGAAAAACCGGCATTTACCTCCAAAACATAATCAACAGACCGACCGGCAGAGTAAGTTTTAAGCTTGTTGTCGGGTGTTTCGGGAGCCGGAGCCGGAATATTTTTATCAATTCTTATAATTTTGGCGTCTTGAATCCAGATTATATCTAAGGGAATAGACATTCCTTTCATCCAAAAAGTTGTGGTTTCACTCTTTTCCTCAAAAATAAAAAGCATACCTGAACCGGCATCAAGCGAATCCCTGCCCGAAAGACCTTTTGCTCTTTCCTGGGGGTTTTTGGCGATCTCAACCGGAATAGAATTTCCGTTAATAGTGACGGTGGGCACCGCCTGAGGAGACTCCTTCGGCTGAGTCGGGTTCAAAATAAAGGTTTTTTGCAGCAGAATTCCGACAGCTACAATAAAAACGGCCACGGCTATAAAAGGAATAAAAAGCTTTTTCATTGTTTTAAAATTTTGATAAGTATGGCAAAAGTGGCTAAAAAGACCATGATTGGAATTATCATAAAGAATATGTTTTTTGCGGAGGACCTACGGTTTTTTTGAATATGAAGCCTATCAATCTCCATAGCTTATATTAGCACAATTGTGCCCTCGAGTTTACTACGTTTGAACCAATACTCTTCTCATTCCAATTACTTTTTTGAGATCTTCCAGACTTTGAAAATCATAGATTGAAACAGCAAAAACTTTTTTATCCCCCTTCGCGAATACCCCGGGCGTTAGCTCGTGGGTAAGCGAAGTGTTTTCGCTTCGGAGGGATTCCACTCCAGACGAAGCTGGGGAGAAGATACCCCGATCGTAAGGTTGGGGAGCTTCATTCTTTTTGTTTAATTCCTTTAACAATAATTTCAAATGATTTGGATTGACAAGATCTGTCTTGGTCAAAATAATTATTTCGGGTTTGTCCATAAGCTCTTTTTTAAAATTTAAAAGTTCTTTTCTGATAGTTTGGTAATCTTTGATAGGATCCTCCGTTTCGCATGATATGCAGTGCAGGAGTACGTCGACTTTCTCAATATGTTTAAGAAAAGCCACCCCTAAGCCGCGTCCGGCGGAAGCTCCTTCAATAAGACCCGGAATATCAGCAATACATTTGCCATCAATAACTCCGAGATTTGGTTCAAGGGTAGTAAAAGAATAATCGGCAGTTTTGGCTTCAGCATTCGTCAATTCATTTAAAAGACTACTTTTACCGGCGTTTGGAAGTCCAATCAAGCCGAAATCGGCGATTAAACGTAGTGACAGAACCACTTTCTTTTCTTCGCCGCGGTCTCCTTGCTCCGCAATTTTACCTCCGAAGCCCCCCTTACCACCTTTGCAAATCATAAATCTTTCACCGATTTTATTGTTCTCGTAGATAAGTTCGCGAGTATTTTTGTCATAAATTGAAGTTCCGATAGGGAGAAGTATCTCAATATCAGCCCCACCCTTGCCTGTTTTATTGCCACGAGCCCCCATTGCCCCACTCCCGGCAATAAAAATATCTTTCTCGCTAAATTGGTTAAGAAGATTTATATTAGATGAAGTCTTCACATAAACATCACCTCCACGGCCACCATTTCCTCCATCAGGACCCTTAAGTTTCTTAGGCATTCCCGCCCCGCCGTGACCGCCCCTGATCGTAATCTCTGCGTGATCTATTAACATATACTCATATTATAACTTACGAAGAGTGTACTCTGGATAGGATTTGTAGTGCCCTCGAGAGGATTTGAACCTCTAATCCGTGAGGAATACGCTCCTAAAGCGTACGCGTATGCCAATTCCGCCACGAGGGCTTGTGTTAGATTATATCAAAATCGAGAGGTAGTGTGTCTATTTTTGACACGAAGAACGT
>CAZAXL010000011.1:0-11539 GCA_964489145.1 uncultured Gammaproteobacteria bacterium
CTCTCTGGTAACCGAGGCTCCAACCGGAGGGACCACTGTAAATCCGAAAACCTTAGCGGCATTTCCCGGAAAAACTTCCTTAACCACTTTTCCTTTATCATCAAAAATGGCTTTGACTTTGCACTCATTTTCTTCAGCAAAGATTGTTTCACCGAGTTTAAGACTTCCATTTCGCAGAACAACTGTGGCAACAGAACCCATCTTATCTCTTCCGGATTCAATAACTACGGCTTCAAGCGGTGCATTAAGATCCCCCTTAAGTTCAGCCACATCAGCCATAAGCGTTAGCATTTCCAGAAGCTCAGAAAGACCAATATTTGTTTTAGCCGAAACTGAAACGAATGGAGTGTCTCCTCCACGTCCCTCAAAAAATACACCCTCTTTTTCAAGCTGGCCTTTAAGAACCTCCGCATTCACTCCGGCAACATCAGCCTTTGTTCCGGCAACAACAAACTGTAAATTTGAATCTTTGATAATTTGAAGTGCTTCTTTCGTTTGCGGCTGTACCCCGTCATCTTGGGCAACCACCAAAACCGCAAAATCGGCAACTTTCGCTCCACGACTCCTCATTTTTCCAAAAGCGGCATGGCCCGGAGTGTCTATGAAGACAAGGGATTTGTCTTCGCCAGATGCACTGGTAAAGGTAATCTTTGAGGCACCAATGCTTTGTGTAATTCCTCCGGCCTCCCGTGCCGTAACATTGGTTTTTCGAATTGCATCCAGTAGTGTAGTTTTTCCATGATCGACATGCCCCAACACCACCACAATAGGTGGTCGGCTATTTAACTGTTTTTTATTTTTTTCCATAAATTTACATTGGCTTAGAACCAAAAATTAAGAATCTGGAAGCTGAAATCTGACTTAAGAAGATCTAAAATTGAAAATTACACTATTAGTTTTCATTTTACTTAAGACTTCTTATCTTCGCTTCCATTTTCGGTTTCTTCAACAACTGCTTTCATTTCCGGCACTTTGATTTTTTCTTCAGGATTCACTTCTTCCTCTATTTCTCCCTGCCCTTCCAAAACTTCAGCGGATGAGGATTCTGTTTTTGCTTCCTTCGCCTTCTTGGCAATTTTTCTGGCTTTGGTCTTAGTAATTGTTTTAACAACAGGTGCAGGGGAGGGCTCTTCCACTTTCTCTTCAGGAACAGAAAGCGTACCGTTTCCTTCAACCTCAATTCTGAAACCTGTTAGTTTTGCCGTAAGACGAACATTTTGGCCATCTTTACCGATTGCCACCGAAAGCATATCCTCGGGAGCAAAAACTTTGGCAATTTTTGTTTCATTATCAATTTCAACCGACAGGTTTTCTGCAGGCGAAAGAGAGGCTTTGATAAGCTCTGAGAGATCATCGCTCCAAGGAATTACATCAACTCTTTCTCCCCCAATTTCGTTAGTAACCGCTTGTACTCTGACTCCTTTTTGCCCAACGCAGCTCCCAACAGGGTCCACTCCGGTTTGACTTGAAAATACAGCTGCTTTTGTTCTAACGCCAGCTTCTCTAGCAATCGCTTTAATCTCAACAGAACCCGACCCGATTTCGGGTACCTCCCTCGCGAAAAGTTTGGCTACAAATTCAGGAGCCGCGCGCGACAGGAAAATCTCTTTTCCACGGGGCGTTTCATTAATGGCTTTAATGAGAAAGGTTAATCTCTGATTTAAGCTTAATCTTTCATTTGGAATTCTATCCTCAGCCAGAAGTATTGCTTCGGTCCTACCCAGGTCTACCCTGACATTTGGACCATCAAATCTCAAAACAAGTCCTGAAACTAGCGATCCAACTCTCTCCTGGAATTCTTCCATAATGACTCCTTTTTCCGCTTCACGAATTTTTTGATGAATTACCTGTTTGGCAGTCTGAGCCGCAATTCTTCCAAAACCGGGTGGAGTTACATCTTTCTTTTCCTCTTTTGCTTTTTTAATTTCGGTTTCTGTTGCGTCTTCCGCAGGAAGAGGCCAAGCAAAAACTCTGGTTTCGCCATTTACGGAATCGATTATCGCATTATAATCAAAAGATTCGACCTCGATTCCTTCTTCTTTAGCATCTCTTTTGTAAGCCGCAATAATCGCCTGTTTTATGGTTTCTAAAATCACGTCAGGATTAAGTCCCCTTTCGGCGGCTATAGCTTTAAGTGCTTGTGAAAATTCTGTTCTTGCTGTTGGCATATGTTTTATTATAAAAAAAGGCGGGCTTCTCTTCCCACCTCGTCAAACGACCAATTTCCAAGTGCAAGTTTAGCTTAAGGAAGCTCTGAAGTCAAACCTTTATAATTCGTTCTCTTTCATTTCTTCAACCAAATTTTTTTGTTCCTTGTTTAATTTTTCAGGAACCAAAACATTGAGTCTTACATATTCATCCCCGCGTCCTCTTCCGTGAAGGTGGGCAACCCCACGTTCTCTTAAACGCATCATTGTTCCACTCTGGGTTCCTGGTCTAATTCTTAACTTAATGTCTCCCTCAATTGTCGGAACTTTAATCTCGCCACCAAGCGCTGCCAAGGAAAAGGGGATGCCCATTGAAACATAGATGTCATCATCTTGCCTCTCAAAAAGTTTATCCGGCTTGATATTGATAGACAGAGTAAAATCGCCAAAACTAATTCTTGCCCCTTCATAAATCCCCGCCGGAATCTTGATTTTTCTTTTCTTGCCACCAATTGAAACTTCTTTGGAAATACCTTTAATAGCCTCCATAAAATTTATGGTCATTGAGTATCGGGGAATTTGTTGAGCTTTGCTTCGACCAAAAGGAGAACCACCGCCAAAAAATGATTCAAAAATATCAAATGGATCGCCAAAATCCATATTCCCGAAAGGATTTCCGCCACCACTCGTATAAGTGTAAGTAAACGGCCCTCCCTGTCCGCCAAAACCTGTAAAAGGATTTCCACCAGGAGCCCCGCCAGGAGCAAAGGCGGCAGAACCGTATTGATCAAAAGCAGCTCTTTTTTGAGGATCAGAAAGAACTTGATAGGCTTCGTTTATCTCTTTGAACCTTTTCTCTGCTGCTTCTTTATCATCTTTATGACGGTCAGGATGCCATTCCAAAGCCTGCTTTCTGTAAGCCTTTTTTATTTCATCAGCGGATGCACTTTTTGATATCCCGAGGATATCGTAATAATCAGTTTTTGTGGCCATTAAAATGAAGTTACTCTACAACCTCTCCCTCTTCAACCCCTTCAGCAGGCTCAGGACCTTTGGTGCTTCCATTTTGGTCAGCGCCTCCGGCTTTCTCGTCTTTTTTGTCAGATTTATCTCCTTCTTTTGGTTCTTCAGTTTTCTGATACATAGCTTGTCCAATTTGGGAAAGTGTATCACTCAAGTCTTTCGTTGCAGCTTCAATCTCTTCCTTGTTGGAACCTTCTTTTTCCGAAACTTCTTTAACTTTTTTAACTTTTTCCTCAACCTGCTCTTTCACTTTTGCGTCAACTTTATCTCCCGCATCTTTCAGAGATTTTTCGGCTGTTGCTACCATTGCATCAGCGCTATTTTTAGCCTTAATTATATCTGCTTTCTTTTCATCCTCTTCCTTGTGCTTTTCAGCCTCCTCCTGCATCCTTTTAATTTCATCTTCAGAAAGTCCAACTGCTCCTGTAATTTTAATGTTTTGGGTCTTTCCCGTCGCTTTATCTTTAGCAGTAACCGTTAAAATCCCGGAGGCATCCATATCAAAAGTAACTTCAACCTGAGGCACCCCACGGGGAGCCGGAGGAATTCCGTCCAAAATAAATGTTCCAAGAGTCTTGTTGTCAGAGCTCATTGGCCTCTCTCCCTGGGTCACCACAATCTGAACCTGAGTTTGGTTATCGGCAGCCGTCGAGAACACTTCGGTCTTACTTGTAGGAACTGTGGTATTTCTTGGAATCATTGGTGTAGCCACTCCTCCCAATGTTTCAATTGCAAGGGTTAATGGGGTGACATCAAGCAAAAGAATGTCTTTTACTTCTCCGCCAAGTACTCCACCCTGAATAGCAGCTCCGATGGCGACAACTTCATCGGGATTGACAGATTGGTTGGCATCTTTGCCAAAGAAGTTTTTAACGGTTTCTACAACTTTAGGCATCCTGGTCATACCTCCAACCATTATTACCTCATCAATGTCGTGAGCGTCGAGCTTCGCATCTTTAAGACAAGCCTCAACTGGTTTAATTGTTTTTTGGATAAGCTCATCAACCAAGCTTTCAAGTTTTGCGCGGGTCAGCTTCATTGTCAGGTGAAGGGGGGAGCTGTCACGCTGAGTGATATATGGTTGATTAATTTCAACTTCATTAGCAGCGGAAAGTTCTATTTTTGCTTTCTCTGCGGCATCCCTCACTCTTTGAAGGGCTTGTGAGTCGGCCTTCAGGTCCACTGAATTTTCTTTTTTGAATTCGGAAACTATATAGTCAACAATGACTGCATCAAAATCGTCTCCTCCAAGATGGGTGTCGCCATTTGTGGCTTTAACCTCAAACACTCCGTCTCCAAGCTCAAGTATTGAGATATCAAAAGTTCCACCTCCAAGGTCGTATACCGCAATTTTATGAGCATTCTTTTTGTCCATTCCGTAAGCCAAAGCTGCAGCGGTTGGCTCATTAATAATCCTCTCGACTTTGAGCCCTGCAATCTCTCCTGCCTGTTTTGTTGCCTGACGCTGAGCATCATCGAAGTAAGCAGGAACCGTAATGACTGCCTGATCAATTTTCTCACCAAGATAGGCTTCTGCGTCTTTTTTAAGCTTCATCAGAATTCTTGCTGAAATTTCTTGAGGAGTATAGTTCTTACCTTCAACTTCAACATCAGCCATTCCGCTTTTACCGTTAACAACTTTATAAGGAACCATTTCGATTGTCCTTTTAACCTCTTTGTCCTCAAACCTTCTTCCCATTAAACGTTTAACCGAATAAATGGTATTTTTTCCATTAAGAATCATTTGGCGCTTTCCAACATCCCCCACAAGATTCTTAACAGGTTCCACAACCGAAGGTGTGGTGTTCCTGCCGGTATCTCCCGCTGCTATAACTTTGGGGCGTCCGCCCTCCATCACTGCAACGCAAGAATTTGTTGTTCCTAAATCAATTCCAATGATTTTTCCCATATATTTATATTATAAATTTAAAAACACAAGCTTTGCTTATGATTTTTCCCATATGTTTAATTATTTCTTTGACACCTTTACTTTGGCGTGTCGTACCACTGTTCCGTCTTCAAACTTCCAACCAATCAAAATTGTTTCTGCTATTGTATTATCGCTCGTGCCAGGTACAACTTCAATAGCCTCCATTGTATTTTCGTCAAATGATTCACCTATTTTTGGTTTTATTTCAACCAGACCCTCTTCACTTAAAACTTTCTTAAATTCCAATATTGATATTGCAAGTCCCTGATCTTTAAGGTGCACTTGTGCACTTTCCAGATTATCAATGACCGGTAAAAGTTTAATTATTACCCCAACCGATGCTATTTTAATCAAATCCTGTCTCTCTCTGTCAACCCTTTTATTCAAATTATCATAATCAGCCAGTGCTCTTGCAAGCATTGTCTTAACGCTCTCCAGTTCTTTGTGTATTTTATCCGTTGTTTTTTTACTTTTTGTCATTTTTACCGATTTGCAACTTCTTCAATTAAATTCCCGAAATATCTCAAAATTGGAATCACTGTTCCATAATTTGCTCTGGCTGGTCCGATTACCCCCAATGCACCTTTCTTGCCTCTAACATCAAAGTGTGTTGAAACAATTCCTGTTAAAGACAGTTCCGGAATTCCCAGCTCTTCCCCAAAAAGAACTTCGAGAGGGGAAGTTGACTCAAATCCAAAAAATAACCTGTCTAATTTATCAAATTCCTCAAATATGGAAAACAGGTTCTGGCAACTTACTACGCTCGAAAATTCAGGGTTTTGGAAAACATAGGAGTGACCTGCATACCAAAACCTGTCTTTTTTTCCGCCTTGAGCAGTATTTTCTTTAATGGCTGCCACAGCCAAAGACCTGGTTCTTGAAGCCAGCGCATGGGTTGCCTCGTCCATCAATTCATCCACATCATCACGTGCATCCCAAACCTCTTCTTTTGCCTTAACCTCGTCAACAACACTCATTTGTTTTTCTTCCATAAGTTGATTTATATAGAACCTCATCGCAACTGGAGTGGGAATCCTTCCGGCGGAAGCATGGGGTTGTTTAAGAAAGTTTAGTTTGGTCAAAGACGCCATCTCATTTCTGATAGTCGCCGGGGAGACGCCAAGATTATATTTTTTATCTAGTGCCTCTGAACCGACAGGCTCAGCCGTCGTAATATATTCATCAACTATCGTCTTTAGAATCTGTGTTTGTCTTGATGTAAGTCCGTCAACCATATAAGTAACAGTGCTTTACACTTAGCAGTATGATAGACCGAGTGCTAAAGATTGTCAAGTCCCGCTTGGAGTTTCAGTTGTAGGTGAAATAGGTTCCTGTTCCTTCGGGGGTAGAGTGGGCAGCACCCTTTTAACGATAATTTTATTAACAAGATTTAGGAAATACCTGGCTTCATCTACTTTGAAGATAAGTGTCAGGAAAATATAGATTACAAGGCCGACCAAAAATGTAACTCCGGTCAAAATTATCACATTTCCGGTATAACGCGTATCGAGAACAAATTTTTCGAACGGGAAAGTTCTTGTGGCATCAATTCCCCCCAAAAAAGAAAGTCTTTTAACCCAAACAGATTTGTCAAAGATTTTAAGCATGAAGTACATTGCACTTCCGGAAATGATTGTCGCCACAAAAATCTTTAGGGTGTGAATTATAAACTTCAAATTGACAATTTCCCCGATTCTTTTATCAATTAACATTATTAGTATTACCGACTCCACTAATACACTTAACGCAAAAGACGCGGCCAGTGCCCAAACATCCAAATGAAAGCCCTTAACCAAGACAAAGTCCCCTATAACCAAAATCACAAGTCCTATAAAAGAAACCTTGACCGGAGTTTTTGTGTCATGCAGTGCAAAAAATGAACGGGCAAGAATCGACATTAAAGTTTGGAAAACCACCGAAACTGCAAAGACAGAAAGAACTGTTCCGGTCTGCACTGTTGAATTCCAATCGAAAATTTTTGTCCCGTAAATAAGCCTAACAACAGGAACCCTTAGTGCAATTAATGCGGCAGCAAAGGGCAGCGTAAAAAACATTGCCTGATAGATTGCAATCAGAAGAATTTTTCTGAATTCCTTTTTGTTGTCGTCTACATTCGAAAGCATGGGAAGAACAGCTTTGGCAAGCGACGTACCAAAAAGCGTTACCGGAAGAAGTTGCAACGAGTTTGCAAAAGTGTAGTAGGTGTAAGAAGCCTGAGAAATAATAGATGACAGAAAAAGTTCGGTACTTTTTCCTATCTGATCAAATGCCAGATCGATAACCCTAGGAAGTGCCAGCTGTCCGATCTTTTTAACCCCGTCATCCGGTTTAAAATCCCAGGTAAATCTAAAACCAAGTTTTCGGGAAAGCGGATACTGAATAATAAAATGGGCAAAAGCTCCTATTACGACACCGACTGCCGGGGCGGTTAATCCAAGGCGCGGTGTTAAAATAACCGTACCTAAAATTATCCCAAGATTGTAAAAGATGGGTGCCAAGGCAGGCACCAAAAAGCGTCTTGAAGATTCCAAAACACCTGTCAAAACGTAGCTAACTACAAAGAATCCCTGGGCCGCAAAAAGGATTCTGGCCAGAAACGCTATTTCGGCAGCCCCCACCGGTCCATAACCCGGAGCTATAACTGAATAAATCTTTGTCGCAAAAATTCCGACCACTGCAACTGCAAAAAGGAAAATGGCAAGCCCTATCGAAACAACTTTTCCGGCTAAAAGCCATGCTTTTGAGTCCCCTTCTTTTAGTGTTTTTGTAAAAACGGGGATAAAAGCCGAAGAAAAAGTTCCGAAAACCAGGATTTGGAAAATTGCGTCAGGGAGTCTGAAGGCGGCAAAGAATAGAGAAAGCGAATCCGGAGTAAAATAACTTGCCAAAACCCTTTGTCTTACAAGCCCCAGGATCATGGAAAAGGCGATCATAATCATAATGAGAGTGGCTGCAGACAAAACGGAGTTTTGTTGAGAATTTATAATCTTTTTACCTTTAGCAATCAGGTTTTCCATGTTCTAATAAAATTATGTGTCAGCGTTCAATTCACTCGCTTACCGATGCAAGATTCGATCTTGAATGCTGTCATTGATATTCTAGCTTCTTTGTCATATACTAACAACCGTAAAATGATTTCAAATTTTACATTTGTAAAACAAATATGCCAGTAACAAAAACAGCCAAAAGAGCCCTTAGGGGTTCAAAAAATAAAACCCAAGTTAATAAGATTTTGGTTAAAAAGCTTGAGATTGCTATCCGTGTAGCCAAAAAATCAAAAAATAGCGAAAAAGTGTTGACTGCGGTTTCCTTGGCCGATCGTGCCGCAAAAAAAAGAATAATTCACAGAAATAAGGCCGCTAGAATCAAGTCTCAGCTTTCCAGATTGGTTTCTGTAAAGGCTGCTCCGAAATCGGCAAAAGGCCCCTCAAAGAAAGCCCCCGCAAAGAAAAAATAAGCTTTTTCAAAAAGAACTTCTTTCACGCTTTTACATGTGCTATATTGATTTGGAGCCTTTGGCCGTATTTAAATCATGCCCAAAAACAAAGCTATAAATCTACTTCCCCAAGAAGAGTTTAATGTCTCAACTGCAGGACGGGTTTTAAGGTGGGCTACAAGTACTTTCCGTATAATCGTAATTGTTACCGAAATGGTAGTCATGGGAGCATTCTTATCACGGTTTTGGCTGGATGCTCAAAATTCGGATTTAAATAATTCCATTAAGGTAAAAAGCGCACAAATTTCTTCACAGGCTGATTTTGAAAAAAAATTTAGGGAAGTTCAAGTAAAATTGAACATTTTTGACAAGATTAGTCAAACCCAAGATACTTCAAAGATTATCGAGAAAATCGCAAATAGTGTTCCGGAGAATATCATTTTATCAAGAATATCTCTTACAAAAGGATCCATTGAAATTCGCGGATCATCATTTTCTGATTTCAGCATTGTTCAGTTCATCAACAATTTACAAAGCGATCCATTCAAAAAGGTTGAGCTGGGGCAGGTGAGTTCATCGGAAATCAACTCAGGGGAAACTGTTTTTATAATTAATATTACATACTAAAATTATGGCAACGGGTTGGAGATCATCTTATTACCGATATAAAGAATTATTCTTAAACGTTTCTGCACTTTATAATAAAAGGGCAGATCTTCGGGCATTTTTGGAGATAGTTTTGTCAATCGTAGCAGTAATTGTTTTTCTACTTTTTGCCTTAAAACCGACTGCTCTAACCATTATTAGTCTGACCCAACAAATTAAAGAGGAAAAACAAACACTGTCGGTTCTCACGAAAAAGGTTAGCGATCTACAAAAGGCCAGCACACTCCTGGCACAAAACAGCATATATGAAGATCATATTAATCTTGCGGTTTCTTCCACACCGATTCCGGATATCTTTGCTAAACAAATCCAGGGTTTGGCTGCAAAAAACGGTATAGATTTAATGGGACTTGCCATTAACGATGTTATTTTAATTGGTAAAAATAAAACTATCAGAGTATCCGGTGAATTCAAACCACTACCGGAAAATGCGAACGAAATGGGATTTTCCGTCAGCATAAGAGGCAACTATGTGAATATAGATAGTTTTTTGAAAGACTTTGAAAATCTGAGGGTGATATCAGTAATCGACAGTGTGACAATTAACTCTTCCGTAACGGATGCGGGAAGGGTTATAGTTGCTGTAATTTCGGGCAGGGTTCCGTATTTGGGCAGTAATAAATGACCATGAAGAAAAACTCTCTTCCAAAACCAATAACAATTTTAGTTTTAACTCTTCTCACAGCTATTGTTTGGGTAAGTTTAAATATTTACCGCGCAGTTACAGTTAAACCAAACACTACTGTTCCGGAAAATGTTTCTCAGTCTTTAAATCCTGTTCTTAACACTCAAGTCATACAAAAAATTGAGTCTGCTATTTTTCTCCCCGATTCAGAAATTCCTCAAATTTCAGTGAGTGGAACCCAAACAGCCGCTCCGACTTCAACACCAATAGCAACACCTACCACCATAAATGAAGCGTCACCCAGTGCCTCACCGCAACCTTAGATATGATCAAAAAAAGCAAGATCCCCACAATTTTAGGAATACTAATACTTCTCGGGGGTGTCTTTGCAGGAGTAATTCTTTTAAAAAATACCCAAATATTTAAAATTGGGGCCAACCCCACCGCAATCCCTAAAGACGTCAGGGTAAGCAACCTCTCCGATTCTTCGGCCACAGTTTCATGGATCACAGAAGACCAAACAACAGATTTTATTTCCTACGGCACGAGCCCAAATGTAGGCACTATTGTCAATGAAAGCGAAGGAGATCAGAAATTTTTTACACACAGTATTACAATCACCGGACTTAACCCTGAAACAAATTATTATTTTAAGATAAACTCAAACGGTACGACTCACGACAATAACGGCATTCCCTGGCAATTTTCAACAGGTAAGGCTCTATCCATCAGCCAAGTATCAATTCCAATTTCGGGGTCAGTAATCACGGCTTCCGGACAACCGGAGAAAAGGGCAATTCTTTATGTCACTGTTGGTGGTTATGTCATCTCCACACTCACTTCAAATAATGGTACTTTTGTTTTACAACTTGGATCAGTACGCACTACCGATCTTTCTACTTATGCTCAAACAGATCCCGCCAAAACACTTCTGGAAATTTCGGTGACAACCGAAAAAGGAGAGACGGCAACTGCAAAGATATTTCCCCAATCGGCCAACCCGATTCCAACTTTGATAGTCGGACAAGACCAGGATTTTAGAAGTTTACAGCCCACTGGAGCCGGCCAAAATCCGAATGCAGATTTAAATCTCCCTGAGGCAGCTACAGCAGAGTCTAAGTTTGATGTCTCCAAACTCAAAATTGACTCCCAGAAAACTGTAACCTTGGACAGTATAAATGAAGGAGAAACCGTCACAAGCGACAAACCTCAATTTTTTGGCGATGGACCAATCGGAGAAAAAATAACCATTACTGTTCATTCCGAAACCGAGATTGCTGGTACAACCACGGTTTCATCAAATGGATCATGGAACTGGTCCCCGCCCACCAACCTTTCGGAAGGGCCACACATAGTTAAAATTTCCTGGATTGATACTTCCGGCATAACAAGAACCCTAACACGGAACTTTGTGGTTCAGGCAGGAGAACTTCCTGCTTTTGTTGCGTCTTCATCCGCCACACCAACCCCAACCAAATCGCCAACTCCTGCACCCGTCAAATCTCCCGGTCCATCAACAACACCCACAGCCATACCTACCCGCACCCCCACTACAACACCGGCTGCCTTGCCACAGTCTGGAAGCTTGACTCCAACGATTTTGCTGTTTATGATGGGATTAGGAGTTCTGACGTTTAGTTTCTATATTTGGAAAACATCCAAAGATAATTAATATCGTGCCCAATCAAAATCAACCTGATCCGAATCAAAAT
>CAZAXL010000012.1:0-10908 GCA_964489145.1 uncultured Gammaproteobacteria bacterium
AAAGATTGTAATTCAGTTTTAAATAATCTTCAATACCCGACTCGCGGTTTTCTTGGATTTATTATAGAATAAATTAATGCCGTTAAATCACATAAAAAGATCCCGCCATATAATAAGAAGTTTCGAGGCCCAAGAACTCAAAAAGAGGCCGCTGATTATAAAGGTTGTGGATGCACTTACAACGAGTTTCGGTACGATTGCTTTTCTCCTGGGCAACATCATTATCTACGGGTTTTGGATTTTGGCTAATACAGGGCGGATTCCCGGAATTCCGATAATCGATCCTTATCCCTACTCTTTTATGAATTCATTTGTCTCAATTGAAGCCATTTTCCTCTCGATAATAGTACTTATGAGTCAAAACAGGGAGAATCAAAGAGATACTTTAAGGAGCGAGCTGGGGCTTCAAGTTGAGCTTATATCCGAGAAAGAAATTACCAAGATACTGGATCTTCTCAGAGAAATCCTTGAAAATCAAAAGAATCACAAGCATGATCCGGAATTGGAAGAAATGACCGAAGAGTTAGATGCAGGATATATTGAAAGAAAACTCATCGAACAGCTGGAAAACTCAGAAGGACAACCAATTGTAGAATTAAAAGAGAAAATCAAAGAAAGAATAGTCAAATAAGTCTACATTCTCTCCGGAGATGTAATTCCAAGAAGCTTCAGTCCGTTCTTCAGAACTTGCCCCACCCCAAAAGTTAATGCAAGTCTAAAATCTTCATTTTCCCCACCGATTTCCGTTCGCTCGCTATTTGTATCTAAAATTCGATGTCGAGCGTAAAAGCCGTTAAATTTCGAGGCTAATTCATAAATATAATTACAAAGAAGGTTCGGCGCAAAAGACTCTGCAGCCTTTTCAACAGTTTCCGGAAACTTAACCAGAGTTCTCAAAATTGAAGTCTCCTCGTTGTTTAAATTACTATAATCAGCTTCCAGGGACAGTCCTTTGAAGTCGGCCTTCGCAAGAACGCTGTTGCAACGAGCTACTGTATACTGGAGATAGGGCCCACTGTTACCCTCCAGATTCATCATCTTTTCCCAGTCAAATACAACATTGCTCGTAACAGAATGCATTAAATCAAAATACTTAATTGCACCAATCCCAACATCTTTTGCCGTATCTTTATTGTTTCCAAGTTTTTCGGCTCTTTCGATAGCTTCATTAAGAACCTCTTCCAATTTGATGGTTTTTCCCTTTCTTGTAGAAAACTTCTTACCATCGGGCGCCAAATAAAGCCCGTGGGCGGTGTGTACTAATTTTACGGAATCTTTAACTAGTCCCAAAAGCTTGGCTGCGGCAAAAATTTGTTGGAAATACAGGCTTTGCTCGGCACCAACTTCATACACCATAACCGACGGATCCCATTTTCTCACCCTGAATTTTATAGTTGCCAAATCACGAGTAGCGTAAGTTGTTGCCCCATCGCTTTTCAGAAACATTAAAGGTGTTTTTATACCTTCTTTTGACAAATCTATTACCAATGCCCCCGCCTCTCCCTTGGTAACATACTTTTTTATATCGGAATTATCTAACATTTGTTTCATTTCACTTTCATAATAAGATTCACCGAAAGCAAAATCCGTTTTTATTCCAAGCGTTTCATAAATCTTGTCAAATTCAGCTATGGAAACATCTATACATTTTTGCCAAATCTTTTTTGCCTCGGAATCCCCTTGTTCAAGCCTTTTAAAGCAATCTCTGGCTTTTTCTTCCAGACTCGAATCCGTCTCCGTCAGTTTGTGGAATTCAACATAGAGTTTTTCCAAAGTTTCAATGGACAAGTCGGCCGGTTTGTCGGTTTCAATCATGTAGATGAGTTTCCCAAACTGCGTTCCCCAATCACCCAAGTGGTTATCCCCCACGACTTCATAACCCAAAGCTTTATAAAGATTGTAAAGCGCTTGTCCAATTATGGTCGAACGAAGGTGTCCGATACCGAATGGCTTGGCAATATTCGGGGATGAATAATCAATTATTACAGTTTTTCCTTTACCAATATCCGAAGTTCCATACTTCTCTTTTGTACTATCAATCTGTATCAAATTATCAATTAATATATCTTTTTTAAGCCAAAAGTTTATAAATCCAGGACCGGCTATTTCAATTTTTTCTATTACTTTCAAAAGTTCACCATCTTTTCGGAGCTTCTCTGCTATTGACTCCGCCAACTCCCTTGGATTGTGAAATAAAAGTGGTAAATTTGCCCAGTTAATTCCTTTCTTTTTACCACCTGGTACATGGGATTTTGTAGCCTCTGCCATCTTCCTGTACTGAGACATTGCTATGTTTGTGGAAAAATCGCCAAATTCACAATTTTCTGGAAACTCTAATGATACTTCTGATTCGAAAATAGTCAAAACCACATTAACACCCAAGCTCCTAGCTTTATTGATAACGTTCTTATCTGTATAAACAACATCCGTAGCAGCTTTTGAGACTGCTTTGATTATTTGGTCTCTTATCTCAGTCATGTTTTATTTTAACAGTATTTTGTTACTTTACCCAATACTTTTCTCCGTCTGTTACTATTTCAATATCCCCCACTTGGTCAGTCCTTAAAATTTTAACATTATATTTAGCCAACATCTCTAAAATCTCGGGTCTGGGAAATCCCCATGGATTTTTGCCCAGCGAGATTACCGCAACTTTAGGCATAACCACCTTGAGGAGATTCTCCGTAAGCCCATTGACGCTACCATGATGAGGTATTTTGATGTAGTTAACGGTTCCTATACCTGGATCTCCTGCCAACCTGTCGGAAACTTCAGGAGGCATATCCCCCGAGAATAGCCCGGTAAAATTTTTGAAGCTAAGTTTATAAACAACCGAGTATAAATTCGTTTCCTTTACAATGCTGTATTTGGCAAGCTTATCATCGTCATTCTCAACAGTCAGCCGATTCAATAATATCTCTGTCGGGTTAAAGATATCCAAATGTATCAAACCAATACCTAGTTCCATGCCTGCAACTGGATTCACGATAGATATACCCCTACCCCCCACCTCTTTTTTTAGCGCTTTGTATACTTGAGTGCCAGGATCAATTGGATTTATGAGTATTTCATCTACATCATAGTTTTGAAGTACATCGACAAGTCCGGTTGAGTGATCAGAGTCGGGATGACTCGAAATAACCAATTCAATTTCCCTATCCCAAAACGGCATATACCGCCCAAGGCAAGTCGTGACACTTTTATCGGGTCCGCCATCATTCAATATCTGCGTTCCGCCATAAGTAATTAAAATTGCATCCCCTTGTCCCACATTGCAGGCGATTATATGCAAGTTTTTATCCGGACTTTGAATTATAGCAAGAACAATGCCCGTTAAAATCAAGAGCAGAATGGTAAATGTGTACTTCCAAAGCTTCATATCAGAAAATCTCAACTATTTTGGCAAACCACCAAGTCAGAGGATAGCATATATATAGTATTAGTTTGCCGAGGATTGGAAAGATGAGTCCCAATATTCCCCCTAAAACACCAAAAATCATGATATATGGCACTGTCCAAAGAACAAGCGCATTAATTATTGGTGAAAGTATATTAAATTGTCCAAAAGTAACAAAAAGTATCGGCGCAACCCCGATTTGAGCCGCAAATGAGGTTGAAAAGCCTTCCTTCAATACTTTAGGCATAAATTTTAGCCATTTGGCAATCCTTTTTTCAAAAACCATGATTGAAGCGGTGGAAACAAAAGATAAAATGAAGCCGATGTCCCCTATCCAGGAAGGTTCCACTGCAAGCATAATACCTGCGGCAAAAAACAGGTTTCTCCAAGCACTAAGAAGTCTGCCGGAGCTTTCCGCCCAAAAGGCCAAGAACGCCATGATTGCTGCCCTTATTAAAGGTGCTTCAAAGCCTGAAATAAACAGATATAAAACAATACTTAATATAACAATAGGTATCGCCTTTTTTCTGGACAGGAAAATATTTATTACTCCGAAAATAAACGAAATAACAAAAGTTACATTGGTTCCTGATGCAACAATTACATGGGCAACCCCCGTACTTTTTACCTTATTCCAAAAATCGCCGGTTAAAGTTCCTTTACTTCCCAAGGTTATGCCGGCAACAAGCCCCGACATTGGTTGGGGTAAAACTTTTTGGTAAAAATCGATAATCTTAGCTCTTACCCGAGACCCAAATCCCGCAAAAGAATTAATCGAAACCAATTTTGCATTTTTTAATTTTCTGCCATCAACTGTTCCTTCAACCACAACTATACTTCCGTAATACACCTCAGGGAAATTTGGTAAGGAAACTTTTAATCCCGCAACGGTAAAAGTTTGATAATTGCCGTAAACCAAGGGATCCGAAAAAACTGTTGCTGTTATCCGAATGGTATCACCATTTTTATAAGCCGGACGGGTCGTAAAGTAACGGAAAATTATTAGTAAAATCAATAAAAGCCAAACAAAGTACTTCATCAATAACTAATTACAAATTTTAAATTATAAATAAAATACCAATTTCAAAATTAAAAATTTAAAAATTAGAAATTGATTAGTAATTTTTAATTAATAATTAGTCATTAGTATATTGTTATGTTGTTTTTAATCTTTTCGTATAATGTTTGGGTGATTGCCCCACTCGTTACCAGATCTTCCGGTTTTGAGTACGGACGGTGTTCAGTAATCTTTTGGGCGTAAACAGGACCAATTCCGGGCAAGGAATCCAGCTCTGAAACACTTGCTGTGTTAATGTTTATTAGTGAGTTACTATCGGATGAAAAGTCGGATGATGTGGTTTGATATCCTCCACTATTTTTAGCACTTACAGCACTCGAGTGCTCACTAACCGAAGGTATATAAATCTTTTGTCCATCGGTGAGTTTTGCTGCCCTGTTTAGATATTTGTCTGCCCAAACCCTATCGGCATCAACGGAAAAACCACCGGAGACAATTAATAAATCGTCTATCCGACTTCCAGGAGAAAGTTTATAAACTCCGGGAATTATCACCTCCCCTGAAATTTCCGCGGTAATTTCAGATGTTGCTCCCCCCTCCGAAGAAGTCTGTAAAATTTCTACTTTTGTTGATGAAAAATTCAATGATTTTTTAAAAAATAAAAAGCCGGCACTAATTAAAATAATTCCTATCAGAGCAATTAACAGATGGTAGCGATACTTCAGAAGAAAACCGTCAAAATAAAACTTTTGGGGCAAGTTCTCCATTTTTTATAGAGTAGTTATTAAATAACAAAGTTAACAAGTTTTCCCGGAACAAAAATTACTTTTTTAATGTCATGGCCTTTCAACCACTTTGCAGCATTTTCGTCTTTCCTTGACAACGTCTCAATATCTCCCTGAATAGTTGATTGTTTATTACCAACTACCAACTGAGATCTTACTTTTCCATTGATCTGAATAACAATCGTTACTGTATCACTCGCGATCTTACTATCATCGTATTTTGGCCAACTAGCCTTGTGAATACTAAAGGGTTGACCCAGTACTTCCACCCAGACTTCTTCGGCAAGATGAGGTGCAAAAGGAGCAACCAAAAGACAAAGACTTTTTAAAACTCCTTCATTACTGCCTTTGTCAGAGATGGTGTTAACAAGCTCCATAATCGATGCTATAGCTGTATTATATTTGAAATTATACATATCCTCCGTCACTTTCTTTATTACTTGATTGAGCTTGGAAAAGACAAGATTTCGACTTGCGTCGGCAGAAGCACTCCCGACGGGCGCGAAGCCGGGACCCGCCGCAGTGGAGTTGCCGCGCGAGGAGAAATCGGAAAATAATCGCCAAAGTTTTCCTACAAACCTGTGCATTCCCTCAATCCCTGAATCTCTAAAGTCGGGAGAGGCATCCATTGGACCTAAAAACATTACATAAAGCCTGAGGGTATCAGCACCAAACTTGGATACATATTGATCTGGATTGACCACGTTTCCCCTACTTTTGCTCATCTTGGCCCCGTCCTTAATCATCAACCCATGCGCAAAAAACTTAGGGAAAGGTTCATCAAAGCTTAAAAGCTTTAAATCGAAAAGTACTTTTGTCACAAATCTGGCATACATCAGGTGGAGTACCGAATGCTCTGCACCACCGAAATAAAGATCAACCGGAAGCCAATTCCTGGTTACATCCCCATCAAAAGGCATTGTTTTTACTTTCGATGATGGGTATCTCAAAAAATACCAGCTTGAATCCACAAAGGTATCCATGACGTCAGTCTCACGGGTAGCATCTCCACCGCATTTCGGACACTTAACCTGATAAAACTCCTTATGATTGGCAAGAGGTCCTTTTCCTGTACCTTCAGGTTTATAGTCTGATATATTCGGTAGTATTACCGGAAGATCTTTTTCAGAAACAGGGACCCAACCGCATTCCGGACAATCAACCATTGGAATTGGTGCACCCCAATAGCGCTGACGGCTTACCAACCAATCCCTTAAATGATAATTGGTATGTTTTTTACCAAAACCTTTTTCGGAAATCTCTTGCCAAAGGTTTTCATCCGGATCTTTTTTAACTATATCCAAATGATATTTTTCAGCAAACTCCATATCACGCTCGTCGTGTGCAGGCACGCCCATAATAGCTCCTGTCCCATATCCGGGTGCCACATAATTTGTCTTCCAAACGGGAAGACGCCTTTTACTGAAAGGTTCCAGTGCGTATTTCCCGGTAAACTCCCCTACTTTTTCAGAGCTTTCTTGGTTATACAAACCTTCATCGGCTATAGCTATAAAAGTAGCCGCATTTAGCGTGTCCGGCCTTGTAGTAAAAACCTCAATCTCTCCGTCTTCATTCTCCATCTCAAACTTGATGAGCATTCCCTGGCTTTTACCGATCCAGTTTTTCTGGGCAAGCTTCACTCGAGTACTCCAGTCAATTTTCTCTAAACCTTCTAGAAGTCTGTCAGCATACTTAGTAATCTTAAAAAACCACTGGTCAAGGTCCTTTTTTTCGACAACCGTTCCACATCTTTCACAAACTTTAAGTTCTTCACTATTGGTTATTGATTTTCCGGCCGCATCTTTGGGCTCCTTTCCGGCAGCTGCAGGTGTTACAACCTGTTCGTCGGCAAGTACGGTTTTGCAGGAAGGGCAAAAATTGACGGTAGCTTTCTTCTTATAAGCCAAGCCGGCTTCCCACATCTTTAGAAACAACCACTGTGTCCATCTATAATAATCAGGATCAGAAGTGGTCACTGTGTGCATCCAATCATATCCATGCCCCAAAGACCTCATCTGTTCTTCATAATGCTTGGTTGTTCTTCTGACCACTTTGTGGGGGTCTTCCCCGATTTTAATTGCGTAGTTCTCCGAGTGAATTCCAAAAGAATCATATCCGATCGGCTGGAAAACATCTTTACCCTGCATTCTCATAAAACGCCCAAAGACATCGCTCCCCGTCGAGGCAAAGGCGTGTCCTGCATGAAGCCCCTCAGCCGAAGGATAGGGAAACATCCACAGGTTGTAGTATTTATCCCCCTTCGCGAATACCCCAGGCGTAAGCCCGCGGGTAAGCGAAGTGGTTTCGCTTTGGAGGGATTCCGCTCCCGACGAAGCGCTGGGAGAAGATACCCCGACCGTAAGGTCGTGGGGAGCTTCATTGGCCGCTTTTGAAAGATCCGGAAAATATATTTTTTCCTTTTCCCATTTATCCTGCCACTTCTTTTCAATTTTAGCGTGGTCGTATTTGATGCCGTTCATATTTGTCAATTTTACTACACTTACCTAAAACTGTAGCAAATTGAATCTATTCAATTTTATCACTTTAGCGTACACTTTTTTTAAGACATACTGTTCAATTTTATGCTATCTGTATCTAAAAAGGTATTTGTCCATAGTATACTGGTTGCTCTCGCCCTGGGACTTTCTTATTTTATTGCAAAAACTCCCCTTGCGGAATATAGCCTTCAAATCTCGGGTCTTCTTGTCGCACTCTATATGTTAATCTCATTTCTGATCAGAAAAAAGTTCCTAACAGCCGGTTCCAGAGTGGTTTTTGATATTTTTATTTTTTCTTTTGCGGTTTCGTTTCTTCTTTTTACAACAGGCGGGTTCACCTCACCCATATTTTTTCTGACTTACTTTCTTCTTTTCGGAATGGCGCTTCTTTCGGCACCTGTAACATCAGTTGTTGCTGCCCTGGTCTTTGCGATTTTATTTGTTCTTACACCCAGAAGTGACTTTTGGACAGAAATCCTGCAAATAGTTTCCCTTATAGCAATCGCGCCGATTTCAACAATGTTTGGCAAACAGTACATTCAGATTTTAAAAGACGGTCAAAAAATTCAGGTTTTGAAAAATGTCAGCCAGGATTTTATGGAGGAAATTAAATCACAGGAAGAAGAGGTAAAAAACTGGGCAGAGGGAGATTTTAGACTAAAACTAGTTAACGTCCAAAAATATCTCGACGAGCTTTTGAAAGACCCAAACCTAGATAACGATAGGAAAGGTAGAATCAAAGATCTTTATCAGCAGATTTATGAGCTCTTTTTAAGCGGTATGGAAATGAAAAAAGAAGTTGGAAAATGATCCCGGAAGCAAATTATGAATGATGAATTTAAAATTACGAATGAATTTCAAAATTGGGATTTTATTTAAAATTTTTAATTTAAAATTAATTATCCTCCTTTTGTCTTTTAGTTTTTACCTTTCACCGCCCGGCATCCATGCCCAGGCAAAAATCACGTCCCCCAACTACATAATTCAGATGCCTAATTTTAACTCAGGTGCCGGAATCCCCTCCTCGGCAGGTTATAAACTCGATACAACCATTGGTCAAACCGCACCCGGGCTTTACTCATCTACAGGTTATCTGGTCCGGTCCGGTTTCCAATATATCCACTCCATAATTCCCTTTTCTTTTTCCATGAGTAATTTTTTAATTAATTTTGGCACCCTCATGCCGGGTACACCGGTAACCCGCACAAGTACTCTTATGGTTTCCGCGGGAGGGGCTGGTGGTTACAGGGTTACGGCCAGAGAGGCGGGCTATCTTCAGACATCAACCGGCAAAACTATTCCTGATTCAACCTGCGATGCCGGAACTTGTTCAGAAACGGCAGCAGCGGTTTGGTCGCTCGCGACTACTTACGGATTTGGCTACAACATGTCAGGCAACGATGTCCCTTCGGATTTCATAGACGGAACTTATTTCCGCCAGTTTGCTAATGCGGCGCTTAGCGAAGGAGATCAGTCGGTCATGTCAAGTGTAAATGTCGGAAGAGATAGAACTGCCACAATTACATATAAAGTAAATGTTTCGGCGGTCCAGGCGGCAGGAAGTTATCAAAATAGGATTTTATTTACAGCGATACCAAGTTTTTAAAACAAATTATGAATTTAGAATTAGTAATTAGAAGCATAGCTAAATGATAAACAATAAACCAAATCACAAAGAACAAAATACAAAAGTTATTGCCTTTTTGCTTATTCTTGCTTCATTATTCATTATTCATAATTCTGTTGCTGAGGCCCAAACTCTAGGTCTTTCCATCACCCCCCCGATTGCTGAGGTAATGATTATTCCGGGCAAAATTGTTACTCAAACGTTCACTATTACAAATGACGGAAACGACGGCATGGCGAGCATCTATCTCATACCTTTTAAGGCGCAGGGTGAGTCGGGAAACGTCGCGCTTGACGAAAAAAATGCTGTCACTGCAACATCTCCCTATGCTTCATGGTTTAGTATAATCTCCCCTGTAAGTACTTTCGGAGAAAAGTTTTACATGGCTGGCGGGCAACGCCAGGAAATAACCGTTAAAATCACCCCTCCGGAATCCGCCACCGAGAAAGATTACTACTTTACACTATTATACGAACTGGATAACAACATCCCCGGAGGCACCCTCCCCATGGGTCCAACCAACCAAGCCAGGATTGGTGCCAACCTTATTCTCTCCCTCTCCCGCGACGGCAATCCGCCAAAAACTGCTGAAATTGTCGGATTCAAGGCTCCGAAAATCATCGATTCGCTTGAAAAGCTTACCTTTGATATAAGAATCGGCAATTTTGGCTCACATGTTTTCAAACCCGATGGTGAAATAACAATTAAGCCCATATTCGGCAGTGTGGAAACCCTAAATCTTGCTCCTCTTAATATAATTTCCGACTCGGTAAGGAATATTCCCTGCCTGAAAGGTGAAGAAATTATCGTTTGCCAATCAAATCGCAAGGTCTTGGTCGGAGTTTACAAATCAACCTTGGAGATAACCCCCAACGGAAGCAGTGAAACTCAAAGTAAAACTGTTACCACCGTTGCCTTTCCTTTTTCGATAATATTTGGGCTTCTTTTAATCTTCATCACCTACAGAATTATTAAAAAATCCCAAAAGGTTGGCAAAGAATCCTCTTGACAACGTTTTTCCTGAGTTTGATAATGGTCCTTAGCACATATCCTGATTAAGATACGTTATTTTATATGCAAAGCGTAAACACAAAAAAATATTTAGCTACTTTTTCAGTGTTTCTCCTCTCATTATCGTTCTCCTTAGCACTTTCTTTTTTTACCATCAAGTCTTTTAACCCGACAAAAGTTAAGGCGTCCACTCTTACAAATTCATCGGCAACTTTAAGTAATCCCCGACTTTCCTATAGGGCACAAACAACTGCCGGCACGTCAGGAACATCAACGGTCACAATCAACGGCGCCGGAAGTTATCCGGATCTTAATACCAATCATCTCTTTCCAAGCGACAACGTTTGTTTCTTAAATGAAGGCATAACCGGGTGCATCGGCAGTGTTAATTACACGGTTGCAAACGTATCCAGTGCCACAACTTTCAGCCTTTCCTCCCCACTCACTGCCAATGTTGATACAAGCGGCTATGTTACGGCTACACAATCGGGAAGCCTGACAATGACTTTCACTTTGGTTAATACAATTCCTGTCGGGGGCAACATTTTTGTTACCATACCGGTTGCCAGCAC
>CAZAXL010000013.1:0-8924 GCA_964489145.1 uncultured Gammaproteobacteria bacterium
CCTATCCGAATTACGAAACACAGTTTAATTACGTAAAAGGATATTAAAAGTAAATGGTATATGGTATAATAAGTCGTCTTTAATAAACCTAAACGTATGTCTGAAAAAACAGATTCTGAAGAAATTGAAGAAGGTAGTTCTTCAGTAGCAGATTTATTTAATGAACTTGTAAAAAGTATTGTAGAAAAGCAAAACCCCAAAGTTGGCGTTTACGTCAGTAACCCAGATGAACAAATTTTGGTTCAGAACTGGTTAGCAACAAAACACACCCAGGACTTTCTTAAGCAAGGCCTCAAGGGTAAATACACATCTCTAGGAATAGTACATAGAATAGATAATACCTATGGGCAAGTTAAGGTAGGATTAATTAATAAGTGGGGACTCTTTGGATTTGTTTATGAAAGAGGAGCTGAAAGATTTAAAGAAGCACAAAATGGTTTTAAGGTTGGAGATGTAGTATTACAAGAGGTTGATGGAACCACCATTAACTCTGTTAGACCCTTACACCTCTCAAAAGAAATAAGTCTGAAAGTAATTGATAATATCAAACGTTTGCACGATAAAATGTCAGACAGCACCTGATTTAGGGATAAAGATCATTTGTGCCGGGGACAGGAATTGAACCTGCACGCCTTTAAGGGGCACTAGGTCCTAAACCTAGCGTGTATACCGTTTCACCACCCCGGCTCATCGGTTAGATTATATCAAAATCGAGAGGTAGTGTGTCTATTTTTGACACGAAGAACGTAACATTTCTACCCCATGTGTTTGAAGGGGGCGCATAAACTTTTGCGATTTGGTAAATTGAGACAACGCCACGGTCAATATAGGCTCTTTTTAATGTTTCGGAAACATGCTCAATAGAGTCCTCCCATGAGCTAAATTTATAATTTCCATTGGCCCAACCATAGGCGTTATAGGAGCCTATCGGGATACGTTTTCCAAATGTTGATTCAACACCGGTAATTGCAGGAACGAGCCTGTAATCGATATCATTTTTATCGGCATAGGCCACAAATTCATCGGCATAGTCAACCAAAGGAGAGTTGTACTTTATCAAAAATTTTCTTAAGTTTTCTACACGATAGTCAAAATCGGCATCGTCGGTTCCGCTATTGAGTACTGCGGATTGAACTGAAACGGTTTGGGCATAGGCTCCCCTCGCGCTTGAAAAGGTCAGCACGATTAAGGCTACTAAGATTGTAGTTATTTTTCTCATAATTAATGGCATAGTAAAAAAGAAGGGGGATACCTTACGGTACCCCCCAAATATAATCCCAACGCCGAAGTCATGTTTCCATGCCTAAGCCTCGGAATGTAGGAATACTATAGCATGAGATTATAGGATTGTCAAGTTTGGGGGTATATATGAATATAGTTAATCCTCATTCTGCGAATGTAGGATTGTGAAGTTACTCCATTTGGTCCATGAAAGAATTTACGCCATACGCCCAGGAGCCGTTACTTTGGGGTGTATATTTGGACATAATTTCGTCAACTGTAGAATAACCTTTGTTCAAATAGTTTTGGCGGAGACCTTTTGAAACAGTTTCTATTCCGTCGGCAAACGAGTCAAAACCCAAGGAACCCACACTGGTTATTCCCCAACCCCAACAGTTGTAAGACCCGGGCGGAATGATTTTACAGAGATTGCTTTCTTGTTGGGATATGGCTGTTATTAAACGGAAATCTATGGAGTATTTGTCGGCTGTTTGTACAATCAGGCTTGCGTAGGAGGTAAGTGGAGAATTGTATGACTCAAGATAGTTTTTGATAATTTGGGGTCTGGCGTCAGTATATTCAATTGATGACGAAACAGTAGGAACGTTTCCAGGAAGCGACGCGTAGACGCTAACTCCGGATTTGGGTGAAACGATTAAGTTTGTAGTGTTAAATTTTTTCTCAACAACCTCATTTTTCTTTAACGAAAAAAGCGAAAAGAGGCTGACTCCGATCGTGACGGGGGTGATCACGAAAAATACGGTTATAAAAATGATATTTTTCCAAAATCCGAAGCTCTCTTCCCCATTTGATATAGACCTTTCCATCAAATCAGGATGCCACAAGTATAGACAATCTGTCAAGTTTGGGGAGATCTTTATACAACGTCTCAGGAAAAACGATATACCAGTGTTCAATTCACGCACACAATGAATTGCTAAGCGATCTTGAATCCTGATATAATTGGCGAGCTAAGTTTGCCGAGGTGCTGAAATTGGTAGACAGGCACGCTTCAGGAGCGTGTGCTCGAAAGAGCGTGCGGGTTCAAGTCCCGCCCTTGGCACTCGGGAGTTGGCAAGCACTCGTGGCGGAATTGGTATACGCGGTAGCCTAAGGAGCTATGCCGAAAGGCGTGAGAGTTCGAGTCTCTCCGAGTGCACACAAGGTCGCTTGGCTCAGTTGGTTAGAGCGTCTCGTTTACATCGAGAAGGTCGGGGGTTCGAATCCCTCAGCGACCACATTCACTTTTTACATGCCGAGATAGCCAAGGTGGTCAAGGCGGGCGCCTGAAGAGCGTCATATGTAGGTTCAACTCCTACTCTCGGCACATATAGTTCTACGAAGATGGTATAATCAATTATCTATACCAAATTTTCAATAAAAAAACTTGCGAGCATCTTATCTAAAAAAGGCGGACATGTAGACAAGTATTATCTTCAGGAGTTGAACAAAAATAAACACGCGATAGTTTTCCTTAAAAGCTGGTTTGCCGGCAAAAATATTCGTGAGGCACTTCTAAAAGCTCTTCTTTAAAAAATAATTTCCATTAACACTGTGTCATTCTAGAGTTTTAAGCCCGTTTGTTGTAGAATTAAGCCTGTGGAAGAAATTTGCGGCGGTAGTTCAGTGGTAAGCGGAGCTTGCCACTGAAAGACCTAGCTCGCATAAATGCTCGCGGCGGTAGTTCAGTGGTAGAATGCTTCCTTGCCAAGGAAGAGGTCGAGGGTTCAAATCCCTTCCGCCGCTCCAAGCCCTTATAGCTCAACGGATAGAGCGCGCCCCTTCTAAGGGTGAAATGAAAGTTCGATTCTTTCTGAGGGCACTTTGGAGTTTTAGAGGTATTTGTTGATTTTGATTTCACTGAGAATCTTACACGAATCAATAATTTTTGGATCTACTAATTTGTAAAAAATATTTTTGCCATTTCTTTTAGCAGTCACGATTCCTGTATATCTCAAATACGCGAGGTGCTGAGAAGTGTTCGATTTTCTGGTTCCCAGAATTTTTGAAATTTCATTTACTGTTACTTCCCGATCTTTGATTATATTTAGAATTTCGAGTCTTTTGGGATTCGACATGATCTTAAAAAGCTCGGCACACTTTATGTAAAATTCTTTTTTGTGGGTGGACTTAGTTGCTTCTTTTACCATGGGACTCTATTCTATTATAGTTTCAGAGTTTGTCAAATAATTGCTACAATGTAATCTATGAAAAAGTTTTTTGCAATTATTTTATCCTCTATTATATTTTTTAGCACACATTCCTGTGTTTTAGCTGAAAAAAACCCTACGGCTGTTCCCAACAATAAATTTGGCATTCATATTAATAATGAAAACGAACTTAAAGATGCATCTTTGTTAGTTAATTCTACCGAAGGAGACTGGGGTTATGTAACTTTTGTTATAACCGAGGCTGAGCGTAATCATGATCGATGGCAACAGACATTCGACCAGATGAGAAGGCTTCATTTAATTCCCATTGTTAGAATTGCAACAAAAGTAGATGGTGACAACTGGCAAATTCCAAATAATGCAGAAATAAACAACTGGATCGCCTTTTTAAATTCACTTAATTGGGTTATCCAAAACAGATACGTAATTATCGGTAATGAACCAAACCATTCCAAAGAATGGGGTGGAAAAATTGACCCTGCTTCTTACGCAACTTATTTATCGGAGTTTGCCGAAAAACTACATCAGGCTTCAGGAGACTTTTTTGTATTGCCGGCGGGGCTTGATGCTTCAGCTAAAAACACAAAAGATACTATGGATGAAGCTGTATTCATTGACAGAATGATGAATACCGAATCGAAGCTTTTTGACCATCTTGATGGCTGGACGTCTCACTCATACCCCAACCCGGATTTTTCCGGAGAGGTCACCGATACGGGACGGGGAAGCGTAAACACCTTCAATTGGGAGTTAAACTATCTAAGATCGCTTGGAATTTATAAAGATTTACCGATTTTTATTACCGAAACTGGATGGTCAAATGAAAAAGTTGATTCTGAGAAAATTAGCGGAATGTATGATTACGCTTTTAAAAATATCTGGAACGATAAGCGTGTTGTTGCGGTGACCCCCTTTATATTAAATTATCCCAACCCCCCATTTTCAGAGTTCTCGTGGAAAAAAAGCGATGGATCATTTTATCCTTATTATGAAGAATATAAAAAAATATCAAAAATTAAAGGCACCCCTATCCAAATTGAAAGCGGACAAATTATTGGTGCATTGGCTCAGCCAATACTTCTTAAAGAATCCGATTTTGTGGGGATGGTGCTGGCCAAAAACACAGGACAATCTATTTGGAGTGCAAATAACACAAAAGTGGTGAGCGATGACGGCAGTTTAACTTTCAAAAACAATTTGCTTTTTGATATCGAGCCAACAAGAACCGGTTTGATAATTTTTAGGGCTTCTACAGAACAAAATAGAGGGATTTTGATTAAGTCGGTTTACCTCGCGAATCAGGACGGTAAAAGGATTACTAACAGCTTTTCCATAGAGGGTTTGATTGTTAAAGCCGATAAAATGCAAATACAATCATTTTTTGCTAGAATAGGCGGATATCTCCGAAGTGTTATTAAGGGCCCATAGCTCAGCGGTAGAGCAATTCCCTCTTAAGGAAAAGGTCGATGGTTCGAATCCATCTGGGCTCACTCACAACTATTTACTCCACCTTGCCCAGATTCCGGTGGAAAGAAGTCTGCCCGCGGATTTTTCTTTTAAAGTTAGCTCACCATTTTCAATTTGCCCTCCAAGTTTTCCGAAATAATCATTTAGAGTATTAGCCAAGGTAATTGACGAGGACGAAATAGCGTAGGCGTTTGCCAGAACAAAAAGCGGACTGTCTGATAAAATTTGTTTGCAGTTTGACAGGAGTGTTGGAAAATCTTTATTAAAATCCCAAACCTCACCGGTGGGCCCGTGTCCATAAGCCGGCGGATCCATAATAATAGCATCATATTTAACTCCCCTTTTGATTTCCCGACTTGTAAATTTGATGGCGTCATCGATAATCCACCTGATAGGTGAATCACTCATCCCATTCAAGGCTCTATTTTCGTTGGCCCAGGTTATTGCGGGCTTACTGGAGTCAACATGAGTTACTTTAGCTCCGGCCTTGGCAGCAAAAAGTGAAGCAATTCCAGTGTACGCAAATAGATTCAACACGTTTACGTCTCTATTCTCATCCTTTATTTTTTTATGGACGCAGTCCCACTGAGGAGCTTGTTCAGGAAAAACTCCGGTGTGCTTAAAAGGAGAAAGCTTTGCCAAAAACTTAACCCCATTGTATTCAAGCTCCCAACTTTTGGGAATTTTGGTTTTGGTAACCCACTCGCCTTTATCCTCAGTAATCCTCTTAAAATAGGCATCACACTTATCCCATTCAGGAAGCGTGAGTGATTTTTTCCAAATAATTTGGGGGTCGGGTCTGTCGAGCAAATATTCTCCATAACGCTCAAGGCGCCTACCATCACCGCTATCAATTAATTCGAAAAATTCCATATTATATAAATCTAACCTGCATCCCTTCTTTTACTTCTGTATCAAAGGAAACTTCCTGTCCGGCAAATTTTGCTCCGCCTCCCCAAATTTTAACAAGCTTTTTACTTTCGGTAAAATCGGGGCCAATTTTTAGAGCAACATCTTTCAAGGTTTCCCCCTCTTTCATAACAATCGGACTTCCCGTACCTAACTCCTCCTCAAGCTTTACCAGGTAAACGGTAATAAACTTGAGCGCTTTCCATATCTCCTGTATCAGCTCTGACACTCCTTCACCCCTGTCGGCGCTTATTGCCACATATTCGCCGTCTATTACTTCCCTGTAATCAGGTTTTTCATCAACTTTATTAATTACAAAAATTGCAGGAACATAAACTCTATTTTCCGAAAAGGCATCAAAAAGACGTTCAAGAGTTACTTTCTCCTGAAGAGTGATTGTTCCATTTTTTATACCGTATTCACGGGCAATTTCTTTTATAGTTTCTTTATCTATATTCTGCTTAATATTGGAAAATATATCCAACCCCCCACTGGTTTTTTTATCAATCAGAACCTTCGGAGGATTTTCATTGATTCTAATTCCGGCACCCAAGAGCTCATCCATCATTCCGGAAAAAGCATCAACCCTTTTGACATCGGTCATTATTAAAAGAAGGTCTGCTCCTCTTGCAACTGATAAAACCTCACGTCCTCTTCCTTTGCCTTCTTTTGCTCCCTCAATAAGCCCGGGAATATCAAGTATTTGGATATAGGCTTCGTTGTATTTGAGCATGCCCGGGATTACGGTAACGGTAGTGAAAGCATACGGCGCAACCTTGCTTTCGGCATTGGTCATCTGATTAATAAGGGTTGATTTACCTGCAGAAGGGGGTCCAACAATAACAACCGTGGCATCACCTTGTTTTTTAACCTGGTATCCTCCGCCGCCTCCACCGCGTTTCCCCGACTGTTCAATTTCCCTATCCTTGAGTCTTGCAATTTTGGCTCTCATTGCACCAATAAACCCGTTTGTTGCCTTGTGATGTGGAGTTTTTCTTAAAACTTCCTGTATTTCCTTAATTTGTTCGTCTATGGTTAACATTTCAGGTATAATTGTACCAGAACCATGCGTCCATAGCTCAATTGGATAGAGCGTCCGTCTTCGGAACGGAAGGTTGCAAGTTCGATTCTTGCTGGACGCACAAATAGAGGTTTCAGCCAAAGGCTGATCCTGCATAAATTGCAGCATGAGCCGTGTATGAATAATACCTAAAGGCGAATGCTAAAATCAGTAGGACGATTTCTCTCAGGCGCACCATTTTTGTTCTTGACACTCCCTCCTCATTTTATGTATAAGTAGTTCCAAGGTGAAGTATATTCTCGTTTCCGGCGGAGTCCTTTCAGGCCTTGGCAAAGGCATTACCGCCGCCTCTCTCGGTCTTCTTCTCCAATCAAGAGGCTACAAGGTTACCATAATGAAGTGCGATATGTATCTAAATATCGATGCAGGAACTATGAACCCTCTGGAACATGGTGAAGTCTTTGTGACTCAAGATGGATTGGAAACCGACCAGGATCTCGGACATTATGAAAGATTTCTGGGTGTTAGCCTTTCAAAAGCCAATTACATGACCAATGGCCAGGTTTACAAGTGGGTTTTAGATAAAGAGAGGGCATTAGAATACGAAGGAAAATGTGTTGAGCCATACCATCATATTCCGCCTGAGATCGTAAACAGATGGTATAAAGCGGGTGAGGCAGGTAAGGCCGAGATTGTTATAGTTGAACTTGGAGGTACAGTTGGTGAATATGAAGGGCTTCTTTTTTTTGAAGCTTACCGCAGATTAAAACTTCAGGCGCCGAAAGATGTTGTTCTTGTACATGTAGGCTACCTTCCCGCACCGGGAAATATTGGAGAGTTGAAAAGTAAACCTCTTCAACAGTCAATTTCCACATTAAATTCATTGGGCATAATGCCCGACTTTGTAGTTGGCAGAGCCGAAAAGCCGGTTGATGATAAAAGAAAGGAAAAAATTGCTCTCGCGTCGGGACTTCCGGTTGAAAATATTATCAGTAACCCCGATTTGGATTCTGTTTATAAAGTTCCGCTGTTTCTCAAAAAAGAAAAACTGGATTTGAAAATTTTGAAAAAGTTGAGCCTAAAGATCGGCAAGTCTGATTTACAAAAGTGGACGGAGATGGTTCAGAATGTAGATAAAAAGAAGGAGAAAACCGTTCAAATAGGAATTGTGGGCAAATATCAAAGAAGCGGCGATTATATTCTTCAGGACAGCTACGTAAGTGTTGTTGAGGCATTAAAACATGCCTCTGCTAAAAGCGGAATCGGTATTAAATTAAATTGGATTGATTCGGAAGACGTTAACATGAACCTTGATGGGATGGACGCAGTCTTAGTTCCTCAGGGTTGGGGAAGACGCGGGATTGAAGGAAAGGTCAAGGCTATCAAATATGCCAGAGAAAAGGGAATCCCTTATTTGGGTCTTTGTTTCGGGATGCAAATGGCAACTATTGAATTTGCCAGAGACGTACTCGGAATGAAAGACGCCAACACAGAAGAAGCCGGAGATGGCACAAAGCACCCGGTAATTCACGTAATGGATTATCAAAAGGAACTCATAAAAAGCAAAAGATTCGGTGGAACCATCCGGCTTGGGGCGTGGCCTTTAAAAATTAAGAAAGGCACCTTACTGGAGAAAATTTACCGTAAAAATCTCGTATTGAACGAAAGGCACAGGCACAGATATGAGTTTAATAATAAATACCGTGAGCAGTTTGAAAAAGCCGGCTTCGTAATTTCAGGCACATCTCCCGACGGAAATTTGGTTGAAGCAATTGAACTGAAAGGTCACAAATTTTTTGTGGGAACACAGTACCACCCGGAATACATAAGCAAAGCGCTTTTTCCCCATCCACTCTTCGTAAAATTTTTAGAAGCCGCAGCTGCGAAATAACTTTCCCCATGGTAAAATATGCACGAGCCGAGGTGGCGAAATGGTATACGCAAGGGCCTTAAGAGCCCTCGAGTGCATAACTCATGCGGGTCCGAGTCCCGCCCTCGGCACAATCGGAGTGTGGCTCAGATGGTAGAGCGCCACGTTTGGGACGTGGAGGTCCCCGGTTCGAGTCCGGGCACTCCGACATAAAATTAAAAATTTGATATAATATCGATGTCCTCGCGGGTATGGTTCAATGGTA
>CAZAXL010000014.1:0-7294 GCA_964489145.1 uncultured Gammaproteobacteria bacterium
TAGAATAGGAGCTTTCCAAGCTTTTGACGGGGGTTCGATTCCCCCTACCCGCTCCCGTCTTTCGCCAAGGCTACAGATGGCTCGTAAATGTACTACACGTATATTCTACTAAGTTCAAAATCTAAAATCCTATATTATGGATATACTTCTGATTTAAAGAAAAGATTAATTGAACACAATAATGGGGATGGTAAATTTACCAAAGGTCATAGACCATGGAAACTAGTTTATTATTCAGCATTTATTGATAAACAAAGAGCTAAAGATTTTGAACTATATTTAAAATCAGGTTCTGGCAAAGCATTTGTATATAAAAGATTGGTGAATGTAGCTTTGGCGAGAGATGTTAGTAGTAGGAAATAAGTGTTCCGAAACTTTAGTGTAGGACACCCCTACCCGCTCCCAAAGAGAATCCGCGCGTTCGCGCTCGGAAACTGGGATTCGGGTAAGTTCGGAAAACGCCGTATCAAAGCCCTTTTTATATACAGCCGTCAGATGCCGAATTAAAAAGAACAAACACGAAAACGCAAAATTTTTTTGAGTCAATCCTTAGTATTTTTCAAGTCGGTATCTTTAAGTTTTTGAATTAACTCCCAGTTACTCAATACACTTGTATCTAATCTTTTAAATCTCGTTGCCAATTGCATCAAAAGAGGCCTTGCAGCGTCTCTGGTTAAATTTAACTTAATTAATTTTTCGATCAACCAATCTAATAACCTAGGATCTTTAGTTAATGCCTTATATGATAGAATTTCTCTCCACATAGCCCAAGGTCCAACTTTCTGAACTAAGTTGTATGGGAATTTTGCCATTAATGAAGCTGACAAAAAGTCGTTTCTGGTCATTCCGACCTTACCTCTTGGCTTATCTTTCTGTAACAGCTTGGATCGGCCATAAAGCGACTCCCAAAACAATTGTTCATCTTCTTTTGAAACAATATTTTCTCTCAGAAATTCGTTTATATATGAACCAACCGTGTACCAAACAAGCTCCGGATCTTTTTTTTCTCCTCCTTTAGTTAGCGCGTTGAGCTCAATAAGAACCTTTTCGATTTTATTGATAGTTAAATCCAATTCTGTATCAAACTTATCTGCTTCTTTGATATCACGGGAGGTAAGAACAAATTTATTGGTTTTATATACAACCTTCTGTTTACCATTAACATTTTTCTTTACTTTGATTGTCATTTAAGAGTTTGCGTCCCAGATAAATTCACTAAATTTTTTTAGAAAAATATGCCATACAGCATCAATATTCTTCGATTTGATTATACGATTAAAATCGGGGTCGTCGCTCGCATTATTACCCAAATCCTCTTCAAGTTTTATTTGAAAAGCAATTATAGCGGCTTGCTCCATTAGATACTCTGTTAGCTTGTCCGACCCGTCTTCACTTAATCCAATTAAAGGTTTTATTCTCGGATGAATTTCATTGTAATATATGACGTATCCGTTATCACCATCTGACTCCCACTCGAACAAAAATGATTTATCACTTCTTGGCCGAGACTCAAACCTAATTGGAGATTTACCCGATTCTGTTGGTTCACTTTCGACGAAAAACTTAATATTAATTCTGTCATACAATATTGTCCCTTTCTCTATCCTCGTTCCATCTGGTAGATTGTCATTCGTATCTTCTAGAGAGACCATTTTTGCACGGAATGTATATCCGCCCTTCTTAAATTCATTTTCAGTTACTGAAATGTCGTCCTGTCCTACTCTTGAACCCCTACCGTTTTTTAAATTCAGTTCTTTCTCTTCAACAACTTTTGTTTCACCACTGTCAGACACTACAAATACTTTAATTAGTACCCTAAAATCCTTATGAAATTCATTAATTGGTATTACAAAAGTTCCTTTTATTTTTTCCCCGTAATTAACACGGCGATTATCTCGTGGAAATTCGATTTCCTGAGCAGAAAGCCTCAAAAGCTCGTCAGCTTTTCGTTTCGTCTTTTTCCGTAACTTTTTACCAATATTTTTTCCGGTAAGACCTAATTTTTTAAACAAAGGAATAAGAGATTTAATCGCTTCTTCCTCTGCCAGTCTTTGGGCTTTATTCTTTTTTATTTGTTCTCCGGTGATTTTAAACTCCTTTGCAAAGTCTCTTATTCTTAAACGAATATAATCCCTTAAATATTTAGCTGGTTTTACGGTCCAACTAAAATCAAAATGTTCCGGCCCTTCACAAATACTACCCATTTCTTGACCTAGAGGCTCTGTTTCCATTTCCACCCATCCATAAATATCATCAATTCCTTCATCATGAACAAGCTCGCTAGATTGGATACGCTGTATTGTCATTCCATTTCTCTGTATTGCAATACCTTTAATAGCCTCTGGGATATCTAAATTTTGTGTATATCGAAGTACCAATTGTTTAACTCGATAGTGTGTATTTTCTTTAATAATTTCTAATGGATAGGTACGACCTTGTATATCCTTCGGGGAATTTTCATACCAATATGGCAACGTAGCAAATTTCCTGCCTTCTTCGGTGTCAACAAAGATTTTTGCCTGATATTTTTTAATAGTCTCCCACCTGCTTTCACTGATAAATTTAATAATATTTCCGCTAAGGACGGTGTTTTTTACCGAATTTTCCGGGTTAATTATAAAAATTCTTGTACCATACTTAGCTAGGGGTTTAAATTTATTAGCTGAATTTTCAAAAAACTTATCTTTCGCTTCTTGATCGTAAAAAGGTTTAAATTTTACCTGCTTATCCGTATCAATATAAAGTTCACCAAAAACATATGAGTTATCTTTGTTTCGAAGCGATTCGAAAAAAATTCTTTTATCTTTTGATGCTGCCAAAAATAGTGTTTTACCACGACCTCTTCGTCCGCCCTCTTCTGCAGATTTGGCGCTCCAATTCGAATTCAAAAAATAGGCAAGATCTTCTCCTTTTTCATTCCTGATTAGAATTGAGGCTAATTCTTCTTCTGTTATAAACTTTGTTCCATTCAACCCTGTTGTGCCAGAATCAGAAATACAAAGAGCATCGTTTCCTGCAAAAGGTATAATGGAAAAGCCGCATTCCCAATCTGTTCCGTGTTTTTTGTCTATTCTCGCATCCCAGCTATTTTGAACTGCGTCTTTCTGCAACCCATCTGAGAGCCACAGATCGTGCCCAATTTTAGTTTTATATCCGTCGGCAATTGCTTCAATATCTCTAAGGTCGTTTCTTAATTGTCTAAAAGTATTCATTCTCTAAAGAGTAAATTTATTTTTTCGTCTTCCTAAAAAGTGTGATTTAACAGATTTTAACTGCGAATCTATCGCATAAAATATTTTATTTATTTCTTCATCTGAATAGTCATAGTTAGATTTGTTGGAGAGATTACCAAGAAGGCGGAGTTTTTCGAGAACCGCATTAGTACGATATGTCGCTAGCCGTTTAAATTTTTCTTTTCGTGTCTCTGACATAGGAATAGTTATATTAATACCACCAGTGCGATATGTTGTCAACTAGCAACATTAGATAACGTCTATTTAATACTAGTAAATTATCGAGCTACTAACTTTTTTGCCACTTTACCCTTGTACAAAACTAACGTATTTGACAAACCGAAGATAACCCGGTATGGTTCAATTATATGAAAATCGGTGAGATATTTACGCTGAATAAAACCCAACACGAATTGGATTTTGTAGATGTAGATATAGAGAAGGATAAATCGGTCTTTATTGATCCATTTTTCCTTTCTACCAGAAACCAACCTTGGTGTCTGGATGCAAGTAGAACAGTCAAGAGCTTTTTTCAAATCGCCATTGATCTTATTAAGAATAGTAAAACTGAAGAAGCTAGAAGCCTTTTTTCACATCTTCACGAGCCTAACGAAACATGTTTGGGATTATCAGTTGGTACACCTAAAGGAAGAGGTGTTGGAGATGATGATTCAAAACGAATATTCGATAGCATACTTCAAAGCAAAGCCGTTCAATCAGGGTTGGTTGATGACCTTGAAGATACTGCCATTTTTATTGAAGGCATAGATCGCGACAAAGTTTCAGACATGACTACCAACATAATAAGAAAGCATTTAATTGACTATACGACATCTCAATGCAATCTCTGGAACATACCTTTAACCCCAAATGTGCCAACAGGTTTTTTCTGGAATAGTGCTAAAGCTATATGGGATAACGAATATGCGGATCGACTTGTAATCGAGGACAGGCCATTGCTTCTTGTTCCTAAAATTGCTGTTTCCTATTGGAAAGAATATACAAACCAGAAATATTACCAGCATGACATATTAAACTTTTTAAAAGGCGAACATCTGAAAAATCGTTCGGGTTTGGTTAGAGAAAGAACTCTAAAAGATGGTACCAAGCATTACTATGTTACCAAGAATGATATTGCCGAAAGAGACGCTCCTTATTCAAAACAATTTCTCCGTGAGTTTACATTGAAACACCCGGACATTTTCGAAAATTTTAAGGAAAAATCGAGTAAAACTGTAGCTCCCGTAACCAATAATGCACTTGAAGAAATCAATCTTGGAAATTTAATTGATTATTTAATCAAAAATCTTAATGAAATATCCCCAGGTCCTACAAACGCCTCAACATATCACAAACTAGCAATTGGCATTTTAGAGCTAATTTTTTATCCAGGTCTAAATAATCCAATTAAAGAAAGGGAAATTAACGAAGGCAGAAAGAGAATTGACATTACCTTTGACAACTCAGCGTCTGACGGGTACTTCCTACGATTATCTTCGGTACACCAAATACCTTCAAGATATATATTTGTAGAATGTAAGAATTACACTTCTGACACAGAAAACCCTGAGGTTGATCAACTATCTGGTAGATTTTCTGTAAATACCGGTAAATTTGGAATATTAATGTGCAGGAAGATTGAAAACAGAAAGTTATTAATTGCTCGCTGTATCGATTTGTGGAAACAAAAGAACGAACTCATTATTCCACTATCAGACCTTGAAGTCATTGAAATTCTGAAAGCCATCAAAGAAAAAAAACCCAGACCAGAGGAAGAGACGTTGAACAACTTACAACGAGAAGTTATTCTTTCATGATTTGAGGATTAAATATTAATTCCAATTCTTTTCGAATACGAGCTCTGAAGTTTTACTCCGCTTTTGAAGACCCGACAATTATTTGTATGTCGGTTGTTGCTGAAGAACTTAGGGTTTGATCGTCCCCTATCAGATAATTTTTCGAGAGAGCATCTTTAATTTTTTGAATCACAGAGGCACCAACTGTCGACTTCGCTTTGATTATGGTTTCAGTGTAATCATATGTAGCTGCGTTTGCGGTTGAGGTCACATTAAAACCCGCTTTGGTGAGTAAATCTTTGACTTTACCGGCCTCACCTGCAATTCCTGAACCGTTTAAAACAGCAAGATCGAATTTTGATATATCAATATTAGCTGAAGGGCTGGCGGTGGGTAAAATTACAGGAGCAGTCGAGGCTATAGGTGTCGGAGACTCCACTACATCCAAAGAGCCCACACCCTTTTGATAAAAGACTACCCCGCCTAAAATTCCCCCCAGAATAAAAATTCCAGGAATTAAAATCCAAAACACGGGAGACGACTGTTTTTCATGCTTTCTGGGATTCTCATCGGCCGGGTGTGCTTGAGCATCATTATTGTTTTCTATAAGTTCCTTGGAAGACGTTTTCACTCCTTCATCCAGAATGTCGGGTTTTGGCTGCTCTACGGGCGCGGCTTCTTGGGGTTCCACTGGCTGAGATTCCGTAGACTTCTCCGGTATTTCAATCTCCTCAACTACCATCCTATGTCTTGTGGCAGAATCTTCTTTGTTTGGCATACGATTACTAAGTATATAGATATTGCTGATTAAATATCAATAACAAATATTAAGAATTTTTTAACCACAACAAACCTCGCTCACTGGCGTACACTTCAAAACCAAAGTTTATTGCTAATAAGCTTAGACAGCCGGCGAGGCCGTAGCTGTAGGTGAAGCACTTGGGCTTGCACTAGGAACAGCGGTTGGCGAGGCTGATGGTGACGCTGATGGTGAAACTGTTGGTGTCAGGCTTACCTCCGGAGCGGTAAATCCACTCAAGAGTTTACTCAACCATCCAAATAAACTTATTCCTTTCAAAGCATCACTAAGCTTGGTCTCAATAGCTGTTAGGTCTTGTTGTAAAGCAGTAATTGACTGATCTATGGCAGTCTTGTCAGATCCAGTTAAGCCTTCACCTACTCTGGTCAATTGTCGAATTTCGTTGCGCAGCTTTACAATTTCGCTTCTAACTTCTCCTGCATTTTTGTAATCGGGTCCGATTATAAATTTCAAAAATCCAGGTCTTCCGGACATTTCATTAAGGGCACTTTCAGCAGTTGCTTCGACTTGTTCTGTCGTTTGTGCTGCAATTTGAAGCGCTTCTTTGGCTCTAGGGTTTCTGACTTTGCTCTCAAACTGAGTCATTGTCTGTACTGTATCGGAAATAACCCTACCCTTGCCGTTATTGTTATTAGCGTTGGCGTTTTTAGCCGAAACCGCGATTGCGGAAACCGTAAGGAAAGCTATAGAGATTAAAGCAATTAATAGTTTTTTAATGATAATTCACCCCCCATCCTTAGTTATTATAACAAAATGTCCTTAAATAAAACTGTATAATTAAATTATCTTGACAAAACCAAGGATATCCGGCCCCACCCGCTTTGCAGTTGTAGTGTTGGCTTTGATTGTCGGATTGTTTTCTGTAATCCAGAATGCATTTGCAGCGCCTAAAAAGTCTTCACCCGCAATTAAATATAGAGTTTCTCAAACAGCAACTTCTATGGCAATTATAGGAAACCTTAAGTATTACGGCTTTATTAAATACGAACCGGCTCTTAATTTTGCGCTTTTTATCAAGGAAGGGATTAAAGGAAAAGATGTCCAAAGGAGTTCAATTTATGAGATCTCACAATCGATGAATACCTGGCAAATTGCTGACATTCTTCTTAATAAGGGAACTTCCATAGACTGTAGCCGTGGATGCCCCGAAAGTAATTTTGATCCGGAACTTCTTCCCGGCGGAGACCTGGCACCCACTATTAAACAGAAATACGAATGGGTGGCAACTTATGAAGATTGCACCAAGGCAATCGGACATGATGGAGGCCAATTGTCGTCGGAACAATACTATGAAAGAACAGGAATAAGAAGATGTGTTTCCCCGGACGGACGGGAATTTACTCAGGGAGAAGAAGGCTGGTCAGATCAACCATCACCATAAATCTTCTTGGGGTGGTTGAGGAGACTTGAACTCCCGACCTTCCCCTCCACAGGGGGACGCTCTA
>CAZAXL010000015.1:0-6311 GCA_964489145.1 uncultured Gammaproteobacteria bacterium
TATCCCGTGCGGTTGAAACAAGAGGTGGTAAAAAACCCCAGCTTGCCGACCTTAGGGAATCGGGGAGCATCGAGCAGGATGCCGACGTAGTCATGTTCCTTTGGCGGGAGGATGACGAAAACCCTGAAAATATTATGCTTGATATTTCAAAACATAGAAACGGACCGTTAAGAAGTGTTCCCCTTCGCTTCAAAGGAGATAGAATTAAATTCTACAGCCGTGATACAAAACATAAATCATAATAAGGTTTCCTCTGAATTCTTAGCCTCATTTGTGTTAAAATAACCACAAGCCGAGGTGGCGGAATGGCAGACGCGTAGGTCTCAAAAACCTATGGGGCCTTAAACCTCGTGAGGGTTCGACTCCCTCCCTCGGCACTTGTTTTATTCGTACTTCAGTTCTTTATCCAGAAGATTGCCGCAAATATGGTTATATACTGCGTGATAAGACCGGGAACGAGACTGACATCGTTTTGAATAGATTTTTGGATATCAATCCATTTTTTAATTACATTATTTTTGATCTTCAGGAAAAAATATGGGGCTTCAATCAAGTCGGGGAGGACTGAAGCGAAACATGCGGCTAAAATTGTTATCGCGTGCCCCGTATTCGGGAGTGCCTGATAGGCAATAAAAGAGCCGCTAATCAGTGCTATAGAAGAGTCGATTATTGTGATGGTGGTGCTTTTTTTAGTTGGGTAGCCATATTTTTTTGTTTCGCTATTCAAGTGCGGATTCCAATGCGGAATTGTTTCTAAAATAAAATGGCTTGCAAAAGCAAGCGGTATGGCGATTAAAGGGTCGGGAATTTTGGTGGCTATGGCTGCACCGATAAATACATGAGGGGTTTCTAGCATTGTGAAGACAATGTTATTATAATTGTGCAATGTTAGTCAACTTTTTGACCGGGACCGTCGGAATTATTATCTTCCTTTTTATCTTTTGGAAAAGGCTGAATGAAGATTATTCATCCGAGATCATCTTTCAGGTTGCGACTGCAATTTTGATCGGACTCGGACTGGGGTACAGTGTTTCATCACTCTTTTTGCCTGTGTGGTTTTTTTGGATATCCATTTTGGGAGCCCTGGCGGCAATGCTCATGATGATATTTAAGTTTAAACTCAGGTTTTATGAAACGTTTGAAGCCTTAATTTTATCCGGAATGCCTTTAATTTCCTTAATGTTTTTTAAAGACTCAATGAACGGTTCTTCATTAAATTCGTTTCTTGCTTTTGTGGGAAGCTTGATATTAATTTTTCTTTCGTACTGGTTTGATGTTAACTACAGGAATTTCGTTTGGTATAAATCCGGCAAAATTGGGTTTGCGGGTCTAACTACCGCCGCTTTGTTTTTTTTGGCAAGGACAGTCATTGCTATTAATGGACTCACCATGATATCCTTTGTAGGTAAAATTGAGGCAATAATCTCGGGAGCAGTAGTATTAGTTTGTATAGGTCTTTTGATTAATTTAGGAAAGGAAAAAGAATGACAGACAAGACAAAAAAGATAGAGAAAAATAAAAGTAGCGTTCCGGTTTTTCCGGCTAGTGTGTTGACACCGGTTTCCAATTTTTTAACAGCCAAACTTCACACATTGGAAAAAAGAAAAAAGGAAATTTCAAAAGAGGATCCCTTTGCGAATAGCAGCAGACTGGACGATAATGCTTCTCCCGACGCTGAGGCGGATGAGCAGTTTGGACACGCAAGAACATCGGCTATCAGTAAAGAGCTTACAAAAAATATTATCAATGTCAGAAAAGTTTTGACCAGAATTAAACTAGGAAAATATGGAATTTGTGAGGAATGCGGACAGATGATAGATACCGAACGCCTGATAGCTTTTCCGGAAGCCACTCTTTGTGCAAAAGATGCGGCAAAAAGAGAAGAATAAGATGTAACTCTGCAATTTTACTGCGATATGGATCCAAAAATTATTTTTGAGGACGATTCGCTTTTTGTTATTGATAAACCTGCCGGTTGGATTGTGAACGAGGCCGCTACCACCAAAAACCAGCCGGTGCTCCAAACCTGGCTTAGGCAGTTTGATTACCCTTTGGTCAATGATACGGACTGCCGTCATGGCATAGTTCACCGGCTTGATAAAGAAACAAGCGGTGTAATGATCGTGGCCAAAGAAAAGGAGGCTTTTGATAAACTCCAGGCCGAATTCAAAAACAGAGAAGTGCAAAAAACCTACGTTGCATTGGTTCATGGAAAGTTAACACCAGAAGAGGGAGAGATTAGTGTGCCTGTCGGGCGCCTTCCTTGGAGAAAAGATCGGTTTGGAGTTGTTGCGGGGGGCAGGGCATCCCAGACTTTCTATAAAGTTTTGCAGTTTTTCCCGGGAAACAATGCTGGGCACACATTAGTTGAATTTCATCCGAAAACAGGGAGGACTCATCAGATCAGGATCCACTGTAAATATATCGGGCATGCGATTGTTGCCGATGAATTCTATGCCGGTAGAAAAACAGCCAGAAACGATAGAGTTTGGTGTCCAAGGCTTTTCCTGCATGCAAAAACGATTAAGTTTCTTCATCCTGTTAGCGGGCATCCTGTTGAATTTTCCTCGGAACTTCCCGAAGACCTATCGGGAGTTTTAAAAAAGATAACAAAATAAAAAATGTTAGGAAGTGTAGATTTTTGCAATATAAAATGCATAAAGGCCAAGATATAAAAGCCCGTATACTCGGGGGATATTTGTGCCTTCATACTTTTTACTTAAATAGATTATTGTCAAGGTGGCAAGACAAAGTATAACTAAGGGATAGATCGGTGGATTATAATTCATTTTGCCTGATAAAAATAATATGGCTCCAATTATCGAAAGGTTATAAATATTTCCTCCCTGTACGTCTCCGTATAAAAGTTTCCAGTCTTTGTTAATTCCCGAGGCAATAGTAGTCGCAAGTTCGGGAAGGGAGGTGCCAAGTGCCACAACTGATAAACCAATAATCTCCCCGCTTATATTAAATAATTTGGAAAAGTATATAACCGAGGCAACAAGATAACGGCTGGAAATAATAAGTCCTGCAATAGAAGCTAAGATTCCCAAAAAATACGCCAGAGCATTCCCTTTCCTCGTAGAAAGTTTAGATAATGCTTTTTTATCTTCTTTTTGTCTTCCGGTTTCTCCCCAAACCGTTTCCATAATTAAAAACGTGGCATAAAATATAATAAGTAGAACCCCCAACATTCTTCTATATTCCGGTGGTATAAGAAATAACCCGACAAAAGCTGCTGTGGAGAGTAACATGACCAAGTTATTTCTTTGTGTTTTCTCGGTACCTATCCTTACGGGAAAAAGAAGAATTCCCAGACCCAAAACAAGACTGATGTTGGCAATATTTGATCCAATAATGTCTCCCAGGGATATGTCAGCCGCATTTTGTGCGAGGGATGAAAAAGCTACAAACGTTTCGGGGAGAGAGGTTCCAATGGCAATAATAGTTGCTCCAATAACTAGGGGGGAAATTTTTATTCTCCCGGCAAATTTTTCAATAAATTTCAAAAGAAGATTAGCTGAAACAATCAAGAAAATTAGCGAAAATGAAAAAGTTAGAAATTGATATTGCATCTACTAATTTAGTATATAGTTTCACAGACACTTTACACAACATTCGTTAAACTCTAAACTAATTCTATGGAACTCATTTTAGGACTTTTTGGGGTCATGGTAGCAGCCTCACTTGGAGGGTTTTTTGCCAAACTTCTAAAGCTTCCGAGTCTTGTAGGATTTATTCTTGCCGGAATTCTTGTAGGGGCAATCCTTCCACCAAGCCTTAAAAGCGTTTCCTCTTTGGCGCAGGTGGGAATAATTCTTCTTCTTTTTTCAATCGGAATTGAGCTTTCCTTTGATCGCCTTTCAAAATATCTCAAGATTGCAGTTTTCGGGTCTCTTATCCAAATTGTTCTAACTGCGCTTTTTTCCTATCTTATTCTTGGATTTTTCAATTTATCCCATGTGGCAGCTTTTGTTCTATCACTCGGTTTTTCGGTTTCTTCAACCGCGGTTGTTGTAAAAATCTTAGTGGATAAGGGAGAGCTGGACACAATCCACGGAGGTATAATCTTCGGCTGGCTTTTGGTACAGGATCTGGCGGTAATCCCCATGATGGTAATCTTGCCCTTTTTAGCGGGAGAAGGGGGAAACGCGACTTCAGGAATTTTGCTTTCTTTAGGAAAAGGAGCTTTGGTAATTCTGGGGGTGATTCTTTTGGGCAAAAAACTGGTGCCTTATATAATCCACAAACTGGCAGGAATAAACTCGCGGGAAATTTTACTTCTGGCGTCAATTGCACTGGCCTTGGGAACTGCGGCAATTACCTCGTTTTTTGGAATATCTCCGGCTCTGGGGGCATTTTTAGCCGGAGTCGTTATTTCCGAGAGTCAGGAAAATCATGCAATATTTGCCGAAACACGTCCCTTAAGAGACCTTTTTGTGGCGCTTTTCTTTGTGACGATGGGTTTTTTGATTACACCTTCCGTGGTAATTTCCAATCTGGGTCTTATTTTGACTCTTACCGCCATCATCCTTCTTCTTAAAATTGTTGTTGTTTTTGGAATCAGTTTTCTCTTCGGATATCGTGGAAAAACTGCTGTTGCCAATAGCTTTGCGCTTGCCCAAGTCGGAGAGTTTGCCTTTGTCATTTTTTCGGAAGCACTTCTCCTTAAACTTTTAACGCCGCAGGAAACCTCAATCGGAATTTCGGTTGCACTTTTAACACTTGTTGTTTCGCCGATTCTTTACAATCTTGTACTGCCATTCTGGAGAAAAATGAAAGCTCTCACCGCTAAATCCCCAGGCCTTTCTAAATTATTTTCCGCCGGAGAAAGGCACGCTGAGGAAAGTGAGGATTTGCGCGATCACATTATAATTTGCGGCTATGGCAGAGTGGGAAAGTGGATAGGCAAAGCCTTTCAGGGTTTTGGTATACCGTTTGTTGTTGTTGAATACAACCAAAGTATTATTTCGGAGCTGAAAGACAGTGGAATCCCTTCCCTTTACGGGGATCCGACAGAGCCTGAGGTCTTGGAGGCGGTTGGTGTCAGGAATTCAAAAGCTGTAATCCTAGCCATCCCCGACAGGGTTGCGCAGGAAACCTTAATTGCTTATGTTCAAACCGTTTCACCCGGCACTAAAATTATCTCCAGGGCGCATCAGGAGGCCGATTGGGAGAAGTTGAAGGATTTACAGGTCGACAAGGTGGTTCAGCCTGAGTTTGAAGCGGCCTTGGCTATTGTCAGAAGTGTCTTTAGCTCAATGGGTAAAACCAAAGAAGAAATTTCAGCCGTAACAAAAAGTTTGAGATTATCGCGAAGTAGATGAGCTAAATACAATATGAAATCTGCCCGAAGACAGGCTATTGCCGACCGAAAAAAAAAGAAGGAAAGGCCTTCCTTTCCGCTTTTTAAATTTTTAATTCCCATTGTCCTAGTCGCAGTGCTTTATCTTTTTCTTAGAGTAAATACTCATGTTTGGAATGGAAAAGATAAAGTTTCTCTAGTTTACAGGGAGGATGGGGGCAACATTGGTGTAACGGTTCTTGATCCGGTTTTGTCCGAGGTTACTACTTTGATTATCCCGGGTGATACTCAAGTTGATATTGCCCGAAATTACGGTACATTTCGAATTAAAAACGTCTGGCAGCTTGGGATAAACGAGAAAATCGGAGGAAGCCTTTTGGCAGAGACGGTAACTCAAAACTTTCTTTTCCCGGTTTTTCTTTGGAATAGTAAACCACAGGGTCTCAATGAGGGTGAAGCGGGACGTATACTGAATTTTATTTTTTTGCCGGGGCAAACAAACATTTCTTTTGGTGACAGGCTAAGAATGGGCCTTTTTGCAATGGGAGTACAGGACTTGGGCAGATCGGAGATCGATCTTGGTAAAAGTCAGTTTTTAGATAAGAAAAAATTGAACGATGGCGAACCCGGGTATGTTATTTCCGGACCCGTCTCCCAGCGGTTGACGGTTTATTTTTCCGATAATGAAATAGGGGACCAAAACATAAGAGTGAATATTACCGACGCGACCGGAACCAGCGGGATTTCCGAAAAACTGGGGGAAATTTTACAGGTAATCGGCGGAAAAGTTGTTTCGATTGATAAAAAATCGGTTAGCGAGGACAGCGACTGCACAGTTACGGGGCTCTCCCGCGAAGCAGTTAAAAAAATTTCAAATTTGTTTTCCTGTAAAGTCAGTAACACAAAAACTTCCTTTGATCTGGATATTAGAGTGGGGAGAGAGTTTGCAAAGAGGTTTTAAATTATTCTTCGGGAGTTTCTTCCGTAGTTTGTACATCGGGGATGT
>CAZAXL010000016.1:0-3551 GCA_964489145.1 uncultured Gammaproteobacteria bacterium
GTAAGAATTGAAGACCTGAAAATAAAATTTACGGCAGTTTGTTCGGACTTGATAAAAGGAGATCCTGTAGGATTAACCGAAGGTAAATTAAGCTCCGCCATACGTGCAAGTTCTTCTATGCCGACGGTTTTCAAACCTATGATGATTAATGGACGACTTCTTGTAGATGGAGGTAATACAATGCCGGTACCGGTTAAGATGGTAAAAGAAATGGGAGCAGATATTGTTGTCGCGGTGAATCTATACGGAAAGATGTTCCCATATAAAAGGGAATATCTTAAAAAACAGGAGCTAAGCCTTATTTCGGTGACAAGAATAACTTATCAAATGTTAATTGAGAGCCTTGCCAGTGAAAATACTAAAGAGGCGGATATTGTAATAAATCCCAAAATTTGGGAAGGCGAATTTAATATATTCAAAAACTTAATAAATAATCAGGAAACTACAATCGAAGACGGTGAACGTGCCGCAAGAGACGTTATTCCTGCCATTAAAAAACTTCTTTATTAGACTCTGGAATAGTTTACAAAATTGTGGGGCTACTGATATCTTCACCATCCATTGCGGTTTCATTGGTGAGTAGTTCTGTATCTAAAATAACAAAACTCCTTTTTCTTTGTTCAATAATTTTTCTTTTCAGCAATCGTTCGATTGCAATACTAGCCGTTTCTCTTGAGATGCCTGCAAGGTTTGCAATATCCTGGTGCGTTAACTTTATGTTGATCAGTAATTTAGCGTCATTAGTTGGCACACCAAATCTTTTTGAAGCTATTAATAGTGCTGAGGCTACTCTTGAATTTGAATTTCCCACCAAAAGATGATTGTAGTTTGTCAAAAGTCCGTCAACTCCCGAAAGAATTCGTTTTATAAGATTGAAACTTACTTCCTGATTTGCTTTAAGGAATTCAATAATGTCTTTCCGGGGAGCCTTGTAGAGCTTTACGTTTGTAATTGTCTCAAATCCATAATTATTGGGCACTTCTCCCAGTGCCCAAAACATCGGAAAATAGGATCCGGGTTTATAAATATTCAATATAAGCTCATTTCCGTTTGCCAAAATCGTATTCATTTTTACAAAGCCCTCCTTTAGGTAATAGACCCCGTCCGGTTCGTCGGCCAAGAAGATTATCGTAGATTTTTTTTTGAATGAAACTAATTTGTATTTGGCAAAAAATTGATCAAGTTTTCCGCCTATTTCCTTGTCCATAAGTTTTTGTAATTTACATTACAGAAACATTGCGACTGTAATGCTAGTCTTACCTCAGTTGGTTAAAAAATCAAACTCTTTGTAAAGCTTAGCTCGTGAAACAAATATGACAATATCTAATTACATAGTAAATAGCATAAAGCGGTCGGGGATTTGGAGCTTTGTAGTTTTTCTTGTTTCGTCGCCCGATGCGGTAGGGAAGTAAACCGCGACCAAATAGTTATGAAAACAACTCGTGGCCCGCCCATAGGTCAGCACCTAAGGCATCCGCCAAAGGTGCATAAAGTACCCCCCCATTACTTCTTTTTGGCCTGAATCAAAAATATTTTCCCGCCTTTATCATCAGACAGAAACAAGTTTCCCAAGTTGTCGAAAGTCAGACCCACAGGTCTGCCTGCAGGAGAAATATTTGTTATAAAATCCTCTGAACCCGTAATTGAATTTTCTGAGACTTTAAGATGTACCACATTGTCCTATAATTTAGGTTAATTCCGGCTTTGGGAGTATAATGACTAATAATCAATAAAAAACCCACTATTGTATTCATGGGAACATATCCACCCCGTGAGTGCGGTATAGCTACGTTCAATCAAGACCTACTAACCTCAAGTCAGAAGTACTTAGGGGAGGCTGTTTCGTGCAAAGTTGCAGCCATGAACTTCACTTCTTTGGATACGTATGTTTATCCTCCTGAAGTTGCATGGAAAATTGACCAAAGTAACAAAGAGGCATATATAGATCTTGCTACGGAATACAACAACAATCCTCTTATCACAGGAGTAATCATTCAGCACGAGTACGGGATTTATGGAGGACTTGATGGAGAAAACATACTTTTATTTATGGAGACCTGTAGGAAGCCTATCGTGGTGACTCTCCACACAGTACTTCCAAAACCCTCCCCAAACATGAAAGCTGTAACGGCAAGAATTATTGAACGCGCAAATATTATTGTTGTTTTGACAGAAAGTTCAAAACACATTCTGGAAAAGGTTTATCCTCAATCAATTAATAAAGTGCATGTGATTCCTCATGGTATACACCAAACGATATTTACAGGCACCACTACCGCAAAACGTAAACTGAAATTGCAAAAAGCGACAATTCTGACAACCTTCGGGCTTTTAAGCCGTGGTAAAGGAATAGAATATGTATTAAGGGCACTTCCGGAAATAATTGAGCGTCATCCCTCATTACTTTATCTGATTCTGGGCGAAACACATCCTGTTGTACGAAGAAGCGAGGGCGAAAGTTATAGGAATGAACTTTCCAAACTTGTAACAAAATTGAAATTAGATGATTTTGTAAAGTTTTATGACCAATATTTATCTCTACCCGAACTGATGGAGTTTCTTAAAGCCACGGATATTTACATTTCAACATCGATTAATCCTAACCAGGCGGTAAGCGGAACACTTTCGTACGCTCTGGGTTCAGGGCGCGCAGTAATAAGCACAGAGTTTGCACAATCAAAAGAGATAATTACCAAGGAAACTGGGCGTTTGGTACCCATTATGAAACCAAAAGCTTTCAGTAAAGCACTTATAGAGTTACTCGACAGTAAAGAGGATCTAATGAAAATGCATAAAACTGCATTTAAAAAGACCCGTCCGATGCTCTGGAGCAATGTTGCGCTAAAATATTCAAAACTTCTCAAACAATACGTTTTACCGCCGGTAAACCTTAGCCACCTGGCAAAGATGACCGACAAATACGGACTTTTCCAATTTGCAAAACTGGGATTACCCGATAAAAAGTTTGGCTATACTTTGGATGATAATGCCAGAGCTCTTGTTATATGTAGCCGCCTTACCGCTTCTCCCTACAATAACAAATTAGCTTCCATTTATTTACGTTTTATTAAAAAGTGCCAACAGGCGGACGGAACATTTATTAACTATGTCGATCATCATAATAAAATGGCAGCAATACAAAATCTCAATGAGGATCTGGAAGATGCAACCGCACGTGCTATGTGGGCACTCAGTGAGGTATTGAATAATAAAAATATGCCGGCGAATTTGAAAAAAACGGCAAAAAGTATATTTATTAAAGCTCTACCATATGCCAAGCGGCTTCTCCATATCCGTTCCTCTGCCTTAATTATTAAATCATTTGTGAACGCGATTAGCGCATGTCCGGAATACTCAAAAGAATTAACGGATTCCATTCAAAAGAATGCTAATTTTCTTGTAACTGAATTTGATAATAATTCAGATAAATCATGGCATTGGTTTGATAACTACCTCGGGTACAATAATGCCATAGTGCCTGAGGCACTATTTATAGCCGGGCAAGCGGTAGGCAATAAGCATTATTTAAATAAGGGATCAGAAGCCCTAAC
>CAZAXL010000017.1:0-3538 GCA_964489145.1 uncultured Gammaproteobacteria bacterium
CCGGGCAAGCGGTAGGCAATAAGCATTATTTAAATAAGGGATCAGAAGCCCTAACATTTCTTATAGAAAAAACTTTCTCCTCAAATAGATATATGCCAATTGGTCACTCCGAGTGGTATAAAGTAGGTGGCGAAAGAAGTTATTTTGACCAACAACCCGAAGACCCCGCTTCAATGATTTTAGCTTTGGTAACCGCATATGAAATTACGGGTAATAAAAAATATAAAATATTAATAGATATCTGCTTCAGTTGGTTTTTGGGTAACAACAGTTTACAGTTGCCGCTTTATAACCCCGAAAACGGCGGTTGTTATGACGGACTCCATCCCGATCGGGTAAACTTAAACCAAGGAGCTGAGTCTCAGGTTTCATATCTTTTGTCACGACTTTCTGTTTCAAAATTGTATTCAAATGAAGATTCATCAAATAAAAAATATATTTCCTGATGTCCGTGTAGCACGTTTTAATCTTGCAGCTTGGCAAAAAATCGGCAGTGATTCCATTTATTTTATTGGCCGCGAGGTTGCAAAAGCAGCAAGACCCGGCGAACCCGACACAGGAATCTTAAAACTTTTTGAAATTACGAAAGACGGAACAATTGTCCAGGAACGTCTTATCTGGAAACCGATGTATAACGGTATAAATCTTGAAGACCCCCGTGCTCTCGAGCTTCCCAATGAAAACTTACTGATCGGGCTCACAGCTGTCTTAAGAGATAAGAGGGGAAGACCCATACCATTCCCCGTAATTATAAAAATTGATTCACATAGTTCCTGGAATGATGAATTGCCACCCTTTCTTATTATCAGCTCTTTCGGTCCCGGTAAAAATTTAACCCCAATTGATAATTCAACTTATTTATTCCGTCCCGACTCTTCAGATTACAATCACAAAATTCTTGTATTTTCACTTCACCGACAAGTGCCCGACAAATTGGATGATATAGATTTTCCGACAAACTTAAGTTGGGCAAAATGGAGAATAGGGACCACAATGCCGCCAATCTGGCTAAATCAGGAGGAGGCGCTTTTTATTATCCACGGAATATCCATAGTCAAAGTTAAAGGGAAGGCCACATATGTATATAGCATCGGACGCGCAAAACTTACACGTAAAAATAACAAATTCAGTGTAGTTGTTGCGCCGGAACCCATTCTTACTTCGGATAATTTTATTAATAATGACGGAACACCAATGGTTGCCGAACTTCATCCAAAGCTGAGACGGGTTGTGTATTCGTGTGGTGGAATTATTAAAAGGAACAAACAAGATGCCTTGTATTTATATGTAAATGTAGGTGACAGAACAACTTTTGAAGTAGAATTCTCGCTAAAAGAATTAAAAGAAGGACTTTTCTAGATTTTTTCTTCGGTTTATTTAGCCGACAAATGTCAGCGCAACACCTTTTTTGTCGGCGCGTCCAGTGCGGCCGATTCTGTGGATATAATTTTCGTAAGATTCAGGTAAATCAAAATTAATTACATGACTTACATTTGGAATATCAAGTCCACGTGAGGCAACATCGGTTGCTATCAAAATTTGAATAAAATCCTTTTTAAACTTATCCAGAGTTCTCACTCTTTGACTTTGATTTTTATTACCATGAATTGAATCTGCTTTAAAACCCCGCTCTACGAGATTGTCAGAAAGCTTTTGGACGCCATGTTTGGTTCTGCCAAAAATTAATACTTTTTCAAACTCGTTTTTGTGGAGAAGTTTTATAAGTTCATCTGTTTTTGAACCCAAACCGGAAACTCTGACAATTTCCTGTTTAATATTAGCCGTGATGTCCCCACCTTTAACAGAAACCGTAACAGGGTTTACAACAAAACTTTGTAAAATCCATCTGACCTTTTCGTTAACTGTGGCTGAAAAGAAAAGTGATTGTCGGTTCTTTGGAAGAAGGGAAATTATTTGTTTGATTTGAGGTAGAAAACCATCATCAACCATACGATCAGCCTCATCCAAGACCACCGACTCGAAATAATTCAAGTTGAGACTGTGACTTCTAATATGATCCGTAAGTCTTCCCGGAGTTCCTATTACAAAATTAGGGCTCCTTCTCAAGTCTTCTTTCTGTCTCCACATATTGGCGCCTCCTATACAAAGGGCTGAATAAATTTGAAGACCGTTTGTGAACGAATATAATTCGTCTTTAGTTTGTGCAGCCAGTTCACGGGTAGGGCTTATAATCAAAACTCTTTGATTTCTGTTTTTTAAAACCTTTTCAATTAGAGGGATTAAGAATGCAGCGGTTTTTCCTGTCCCTGTATTTGCCATACCGATCAGGTCCCGGCCCTCGAGTACCCACGGAATTGCTTGGTCCTGAATTGGGGTGGGTGTGACATAACCTTTTCCCGTAACGTTTTGTTTTATTGCATCGGAAATTTCAAAATCGGAAAATTGATGAGTTACAACATATTCTTTAGTGTCATCAACACGCGGGGGAAGATTGACTACCTGGCTCGGATCAAAAGTTTTAATTCTCCTTCCGCCAGCAAAAGACCTGCCTCCGCCGTATGATCCACGGGCCTGAGGTTTACCACTACGCCGATTGTAATGTTGTCGATACATTTTAAGAAAACAGAACTGCTTAAAGAAAAAAGAAAATTGCTCGCCTAGTGAAGAAAAAGATACAAATAAAAACTAAATTTGGGGTACCTTTATCTATTTAACTAAAACTAAATTTAACTAACTTTTAAGCAGATCTGATTCCTCAAATCTGCAACTCAAGAAGTAACTATATCATAAATTATTAGGGATGTCAAGCTATAGGATGCAGGCTCGCTTTGAGATTGATTTGCCAGTTCCATTTGCTTCCCAATAAATCCGCAACCCGCACCGTCTATTACTTCTTTTTATCAAGTCGATCCAGTTTTAGAATCTTTACTCCGAAATATACTACTAAAGCTATAACCAGAAAATCTATGGTTGTATTTACAAAACTACCCCACATCAGTTTAGCGTTCCCGATTGGTAAATACGACTCGTCCAAGTTACCCGCAGCACCCAAGATCATTCCTAGAACCGGGTTAATGATATCCGATACCAACGAGGATACAACTTTTGATATAGCACCTCCGAGTATAAATCCGACAGCCAGTCCCACAACCCCTTGTTCACGAATAAATTCAATAAATCCTTTCATTATTTTCACCCCCTTTCTTAAATAAATATGGATAACACAGTAAAATTTTACCACCATAACCCAGATTTTTTCCCAATAAAGAATATTTTTCCACAACAATAAAAGCCTGGTAATTGCAGTCGGGGAGCGTGAATGTAAGTTATTTGCAGATGTTACTCAGCAAGTTTTACATTTTTTGCACTTGGGCCTTTTTCACCATCTACGACATCGAATGTAACGGTTGCTCCAACTTGAAGCGCGTCAAATTCAACACCAATTAAATCTTTAGAGTGAAAAAAAAGATCTTTTACTTCTCCGTCACGAGAGATGAATCCAAATCCTCTGTCTGTTTTTGTTTTGATTGTTCCTTTCATTTGTTCCTCCTTTCTATTTTTACAGTGTACCACTTCC
>CAZAXL010000018.1:0-2777 GCA_964489145.1 uncultured Gammaproteobacteria bacterium
GACTTACATTTGGAATATCAAGTCCACGTGAGGCAACATCGGTTGCTATCAAAATCTGAATATAATCTTTTTTAAACTTATCCAGGGTTCTCACTCTTTGACTTTGATTTTTATTACCATGAATTGAATCTACTTTAAAACCACGCTCTACGAGGTTGTCAGAAAGTTTTTGGACCCCATGTTTGGTTCTACCAAAAATTAATACTTTTTCAAACTCGTTTTTGTGGAGGAGTTTTACAAGTTCATCTGTTTTTGAACCCATACCGGAAACTCTGACGATTTCCTGTTTAATATTGGCCGTAATGTCTCCGCTTTTAACAGAAACCATAACAGGGTTAACAACAAAACTTTGTAAAATCCATTTGACCTTTTCGTTAACAGTTGCTGAAAAGAAAAGTGATTGTCGGTTCTTTGGAAGAAGAGAAATTATTTGCTTGATTTGAGGTAAAAAACCATCATCAACCATACGATCGGCTTCATCCAAGACTACCGACTCGAAATAATTTAAGTTTAGACTGTGACTTCTAATATGATCAGTAAGTCTTCCAGGAGTTCCTATCACAAAATTGGGACTCCTTCTCAAGTCTTCTTTCTGTCTCCACATATTGGCGCCTCCAATACAGAGGGTTGAGTAAATTTGAAGACCGTTTGTGAAAGAATATAATTCGTCCTTGGTTTGTGCAGCCAGTTCACGGGTAGGGCTTATAATTAAAACTTTTTGGTTTCTGTCTTTTAAAACCTTTTCAATAAGAGGAATTAGAAAAGCAGCGGTTTTTCCCGTTCCGGTATTTGCCATACCGATCAGGTCCCGGCCCTCAAGTACCCACGGAATTGCTTGGTCCTGAATTGGGGTGGGTGTGATATAACCTTTTCCTGTAACATTCCGTTTTATTGCATCGGAAATTTCAAAATCGGAAAATTGATGAGTTACAACATATTCTTTAGTGTCGTCAATACGTGGGGGAAGATTAACTATTTGGCTTGGATCAAAGGTTTTGATTCTTCTTCCACCACCAAAAGATCTGCCTGAGCCGTACGATCCACGAGTCTGAGGCCTGCCGCCACGCCGATTGTAATATTGTCTATACATTTTAAGGGAACAGAACTGCTTAAAGAAAAAGTATGTTTAATGACTAGTGAAGAAAAAGATACAAATAAAAACTAAATTTGGGGTACCTTTATCTTTCTGAAAGACAAAACGAACAGTTGAAACTGCGAGATTTATCTATTTAACTAAAACTAAATTTAACTAACATTTAAGCAGATCTGATTCCTCAAATCTGCAACCAAGAGATAACTTTATCATGAATTAATAGGGAAGTCAAGCTATAGGATGTAGGCTCGCTTTAGGCTGGGTTTTTCAAAGCAAAAATATTTTTGTATATTAAGACGGCATCTTCGAATTTTTTGCTACGGAACAGGGATTTCCCTCAATCCCGCTCGGGATACTTGACAATTTTTATTGTAAATAGCTCTACTTCTTAACAAAAAGAATGACATTGGGAATATTGCGCCCCGGTCCAACCTTATAACCCCCCGACCATAGTGCTGTAGAGCCGCCATTATCAAGGTTTAATGCATTTTCCATCCCCAACGCCTTCATTACTCTAGCTGATTCAGCAACTGTAGCATTGTGGACAACACCGATATAAACAATTGAACCTTTATTGGCAACAAAACTTCGTGCACCCTTGCTTCCCTTTTTGGGATCATCATCTCCTCCGAAAGAAACATTTGACCCCGATACTAAAAGGGGATAATTTGATATCATTCCGTCAATTCCAGTATCTCTTCCTACCTGTGAAACCGCGGAAACAAAGTTTACCCTTGAACCTTCAAAAACTACACCGGGATTGGTGCTGTAAACATTATTATCCGAGTTAAACCATGTTTTATTTTTATTCATTAAGAGTGTATCAAAGGAATTGGTTTTACCAGAACAGGTTGGATAAGTTGCTGGACAAAAGTAAGAACCATTAACTCCAGCATAAGCTCCACTTCTTGAAACGTATGTCGCAAGTGGTAAAACAGGGCAATCGTTTACGCATGTTGAATCCGATGCAGTGTCGACAATTACTCGGGTTGATGACAGGTCAGCAGCAATAATATCAACTTGGAAATCTCCCGCTTCGGTTGTTACTTTTTGTCTTGAGTACCCTGATTCGGGGGTGGTGTTACTTATAGGAATATTTTGAGGAATTATGACTGCTGTCGCGATTTTTGTTTGTTCCTCCCTGATTTTTATTGAAAGCTCACTTAGTTTTTTCCCTGCCTCTGTGTAGTCTCTTTTCCCTAAAAGTACCAGAATATTTGCAAAAAGTTCATCAAGACCCTTTATGTTTTTCGGAGGGGTTTCTAAATCGAGTAAACTTTCATAAGTTGAAACTGCTAGAGAAAAAGTTTTTTGGATATCCTCAATTTCCTTTTTTAATTCAGAGTTAGTTTTATATGGATCTTGAGTTTTAAGGGTATTAAGTTCTGATGAAATTTTCTGAATAGTTGCAATACTTTGATCCCTTTCTCCAACAAGCTTCGAGTTTTGATAATAAAGGTAACTTGTATAAATAACCACAATCAGGAAAAGAATAATACCTAAGTAAGGAAGAACTTTCTTAAGTGGACTGAGCGAAATTTTAAATTTCATAACACTAGCGGGGAGGTTTTTTCCATACGTTTCACTTTAACAAATATAAGAATGAACTACAATTTCTGAAGCTATTTTGCTGCGGGACAGGGATTCGAACCCCGATACGCAGATCCAGAATCTGCAGTCCTAC
>CAZAXL010000019.1:0-2314 GCA_964489145.1 uncultured Gammaproteobacteria bacterium
ATCTACCGGAAATACTCCGGCTTTAAAAAACTTTCCGGTTGTGCTGTCATAGGCAAATGAGCCTTTCGAGCCATCCGTAATCACACAAATTTTTGGGCCGAGTTTGGAAAGCGCGATGAGTAGTTCCCTGTCTTTATCGGCTGATTCTCCGAAATTGGTGAGCTTTTCCGCCTCTTCCCTATTAACAAAAATTATATGAGTAAGTGCCACAACATCTTTGATGTCATTAAAGTCAGCCCGCATTTGCCAACTTCCGGGATTAAACGCGAGTTTTATTTGCGGGTTAGCTTTTAACCAATCAACTAAATGGTTATAAAACGGTCTGAAACTTTCCCCCATGCTGGTAAGGTATACCCAGGGTGTAACCGGAAGCTTTACCGGAAACTCGTAACTTCTGGGAGCATGATAAACAAAAATAGTTCGTTCTCCCTGATAGTTTATTATTGTTGAATAATTTGAAGCGGTTGACGGCTGCTGAATTACATAAGTTACATCAACAGCCTCATCTTTAAGTCTTTTAACTATCATCTCGCCGATATTGTCCTCACCCAAAGTCAAAACAATCCCTGTTGAAATTCCGAGCCTTCTTGTCCCAATGGCGTTATTTGCCGCATTTCCTCCCGTAGAAAATTCCAAGTTTTTAACAGGGATTTTTTCACCATAGGAAAAAGCAATTAGACACTCCTTTGTGTCTATTTGGCAAATAGTCTCACTTTCTGTTGGCGTCATAAAGACATCTATTGAGGCGTCTCCGACAGAAAGCAGATCAAAATTTCCTGAAATTAGGCTAGAGTTTTCCATTTCGGGCATTAGAAACTTTTTCCAATCGTTTAATAAATTTTTCCTGAGCAACGGCTACGTTTTCATCTTTACCTCCCCACTCCTGCATTGCTTCTTCTTGGAGTGCCCGTGCAAAAGAAAACGACAACACCCATGGAGCACTACCTTTAAGCTTCACTATCTCATTTAAATTATTTGTTGCTTCTTCAGGTGTTTGTCCACCGGAAAGAAAAACTATTCCGGGCAATTCCTGAGGAACTGATTTTCCAAGTGCCCTAAGTGTTGCATTGGCAACTTCCAGTGGAAGCGCTTTTACTCCGCTGTCTCTCCCCGGAAGAACCATGCTGGTTTTAAGAAGAACATTTGCCAAATCAATATTTTTTGATTTAAGTCTGCCAAAAAGAACCTGTAGAACTTTGGTCTCAATTTCGTCACAGCGCGTTGTTGTGTGAGTTCCATCAAGAAGTATCTCCGGTTCAACAATCGGAACAAAGTCATTTTTTATGGAAATTTCAGCAAAAGTTGCCAAACGTTCAACAGTCTCCCCTAAAAATGGTTCACTTGGATAAATGTCGGAGATTTGGATCGCGGCTCTCCATTTTGTAAATTTTAAGCCCATCTCCCTATACCCCTTTAGTCTTTCGTCCAAACCCTCAAGTCCTTTGCTGATTTTTTCTTCGCTGCCGTTAAAAGGTTCTAAACCCTCATCAACTTTAATTCCGGGAACGATTCCCCGCTCCGTCAAATATTCCGGAAAAGTTTTCTCTCCAACTTTTTGTCTGACTGTTTCATCAAAAAATATTACACCACCAAGATAATTCTCAATTCCCGGGGTAGTTAAAAGCATTTCCCTGTACTTCTTATGTGTTTCGGGGGTGGATTCGATGCCTAGTGAGGCAAACCTTTTATCAATGGTTTTAGAACTCTCGTCAGCTGCTAGAATCCCATGCCCTTCGGCTAGTAGTTTTTGGACAGTTTCTCTCATAACAAATGTTATATCAATCAGTTTAAAACCAATCTCTTCTTGAGTAAAGCGGATTATGCTAAAATTCTTAAATATGGATCCTATTAACCCTATTGCCGGGAATCCCGAAGCTTTAAACTCGCCCAAAAACCATGCTAATCATTGGGTAACTGTTTTGAGTGTTGCTCTCTTTATAATTTCGGCACTGGGTGTAATTATTTTCCTCTACAACCAAAATCAAACACTAAAGGAAAGGTTGGCAGTTTACCGGGATACCCCAACTTCCACCCCGGTATCAACACCTTCGGCAGAGCCGTCCCTGGGTGTTCCGACTGTTTCATCGCCTTCTGCAGGATCAAAAGTAAAAAGTCCTCTAAAAGTTACCGGAAATGTTCCTGCCGGGTGGATGTTTGAAGGAACCTTCCCGATAAGAGTACTTGATTCAGACAAAAATGTACTTGCCCAGGTGGGGGCAAAAGAGGTGCTTCCCGGAAGTTGGCAATCAGGAGAACCCGTTGAGTTTACTGCAACTTTAACATTTAGGGCAGCCACGGGTTCGGGAACTTTGGT